>JAJNAZ010000003.1 GCA_021155855.1 Solirubrobacterales bacterium | reverse complement strand
GCCAGCTGGCACCGAGCTGCTCGGTGTTGGCGAAACAAGCGGGGGCGATTAGTGGCTTACGAAAGCCCTGTCGCTTCGAGCGCTTGGTCCTGGAACAAGCAGCAACGAGGACTTTACGTGCCGGGTAGACAACCGGGGGAAGGTCCTAGACTGGAGGCGGTATGTACATCGGCGGTGGCGTCGTGCTGATCATCTTGATCATTCTCTTGATCATTCTTCTCACCTGATTGCCGATCGAACGACAGGTCAGGGAAATCCGCAAACCGGTGAACGAGTACCGCTACTTGATCTGGACGCCTGAGAGCGCCCGCGAGATCACCAGGCGCTGGATCTCGGCCGTGCCCTCGAAGATGTCGTAGATCTTCGCGTCGCGGTGCATGCGCTCGACCGGGAACTCGCGCGTGTAGCCGTTGCCGCCGAGGATCTGGATTGCGCGCTCGGTGACCCAGACCGCGACCTCGCCCGCCTTCACCTTCGACATCGAGCCCTCGGCGTTGGTGAACGGGATCTGGTTGCGCCCCATCCACGCGGCGCGCCAGACCAGCAGCCGCGCGGCGTCGATCTCGGTCTTCATGTCGGCGAGCGTGAACGCGATCGCCTGGTTCTCGACGATCGCCCTGCCGAACTGGCGGCGTTGCTTGGCGTAGTCGAGCGCGTACTCGTAGGCGGCGCGGGCGATCCCGATCGCCTGCGAGCCGACGGTCGGCCGGCTCGCCTCGAAGGTCTGCATCGCCGCCTGCGACTGGCCGTGCTCACCCTCACGGATGCGGGCGAGGCGCTCGTCGAGCTTCTCCTTGCCGCCAAGCAGACATGAGCCCGGCACGCGGCAATCGTCGAGATGGACGTCAGCGGTGTGCGAGGCGCGCAGGCCGTGCTTGCGCGCCTTCGCCCCCTGCTGGCACCCATCGGTGCCGGGCGGGATGATGAAGGCGGCGTGGCCGCGCGAGCCGAGCTCACGATCGACCGAGGCGATCACCACGTGCACATCGGCGATCCCGCCGTTGGTAGCCCACGCCTTCTGGCCGTTGATCACCCACTCGTCTCTTGCCTGGTCGTACCTTGCGTTGGTGCGGATCGCCGAGACATCGGAGCCGGCGTCGGGCTCCGATGAGCAGAAGGCGGCGACCTTGGGCTCGTCGGCGGTGCCGAAGCACTGCCGGATCCACTCGGCCATCTGCTCGGGCGTGCCCTGGCCGAAGATCGCGGCGACGGCCAGCGACGTCCCCATGATCGACATCCCGATCCCGGCATCGCCCCAGAACAGCTCCTCGTTGACGATCGGCAGCGTCAGCCCGGACCGGTCGAACCAGAACTGGGCCAGGCCCTCGTAGCCGTAGAGCCCGATCTTGGCGGCTTCCTGGATCACCGGCCACGGCGTCTCCTCGCGCTCGTCCCACTCGGCGGCGGCGGGGCGTACGACGTCGGCGGCGAAGCCGTGGACCCAGTCGCGGATGTCCTTTTGGTCCTGGGTCAGCTCGAGCGAGAAGGCCGGGGTCGGATCCCCGTCGGACTCCTCCGTCGCCTGCTCTACGAGGTGCTCGGCGGGGGTTGCGTTCAAGTTCGGGCGCTCCCTCGAATCCGACATTTACTGATGTAACATCGGCGAGGGTAAGAGTTACTTGAGATGATGTCAACCCTGACGGAGATCGAGCTGCACGGGCACACAGTCTGCTTCCGCGAGAGCGGCGAGGGGCCGCTGGTCGTGCTCGTCCACGGGATCACCGGCCGCTCCGAGCAGTGGGGACCGGCGATCGAGCACCTCGCCGCCGAGCACCGCGTGCTGGCGCCCGACCTGCTCGGCCACGGGGAGTCGGCGAAGCCGCGCGGCGACTACTCGCTCGGCGCCTACGCGAGCGCGGTACGCGACACGATGGTCGCGCTCGGCCACGAACGGGCGACAATCGTCGGCCACTCGCTCGGGGGCGGGATCGCGATGCAGTTCGCCTACCAGTTCCCCGAGCGCTGCGAGCGGCTCGTCCTCGTCTCCAGCGGCGGTCTGGGCCGCGAGGTACACCTGATGCTCCGTGCCGCCACCCTGCCGGGCTCCGAGCTCGTGCTCCCGCTGCTCACGCACGCGGTCCTGCTCGCCCGCGGCGAGGCGTTGGGCCGCGCGCTCGGCCGGCTCGGTTTGCAGGCCGGCACCGATATGGCCGAGATCGCACGGGGCTTCGCTTCGCTCGGAGACTCCGAGGCCCGCGCCGCCTTCATCCACACGATGCGCGCGGTGCTCGAGCCCGGCGGCCAGCGCGTCAGCGCCCTCGACCGCCTCTACCTCGCCGAGGCGCTGCCGACGCTGATCGTCTGGGGCGCTTGCGACCCGATCATCCCGGTCGAGCATGGCCGTGCCGCGCAGAAGCTGATGCCCCACAGCCGGCTGGAGATCCTCGACGGGGTCGGCCACTTCCCGCAGCTCGAGCGCCCGTTCGAGTTCGCCCGGCTGCTGGCGGAGTTCGTCGCCGACACCGAGGCGGCCGAGCTCGACACGGCGTCGATCCGCGACCGCCTGCTCGCGGGAGTCGCCTAGCTACGGTCGAGCTCCGCCGCGACGCCGCAGGCGCGCGCGACGCGGGAAGTCAACGGCGCTTTCGTGAGCCGTCGCGCCTTTGGATGCGGTCGACCTCGCGGCCCATCCGGTTTTCGACCGCCTCGGTCATCACCAGCTGGAACATCGCCAGCAGCGCATCCGAGGCGAGCGGTCGCAGCCGCTCGAGCGCCTCGCGGACGGCGGGCAGGTCGTGCTCGGGGCGGCCCTGGTCCTCGAACGGCTTCCAGATCTGCTTGATGAACAGCTCGACGAAGGTCTTGGCGACCGCGCTCGCGTGCTTGTGGATCTCGCCGGCGACGTCGAGTGCCGCCTCCGGAGGGATCCCGAGCGCGGCCAGCTCGGCGCTCGCCCGTCCGAGGGTCGGGCTCAACTCCTCGAAGTTGCCATCGGGCAGGGGCCGCAGGATGCCGAGCTTCTCGGCCTTGCGCCGCAGCGCCGGGGCGGCGTCGCCCGCGTCCCAGCGCTCGGCGAGCTCGGCGGCGGTGACGATCTGCGGCTGCTCATCCTCGAACGGTGCCTTGACCGCCCGGGTGAAGCGCAGCACCTCCTCGCTCGAACCGCCCGCGCTGTCGAGCAGCCGCGCGATCGCCTCGAGCTTGAAGCCGTCGGCCTGCAGTTCGCGGATCAGATTGATCCGCGCCTCGTGCTCGGTGCCGTAGAAGCCGGTTCGGCCACGCACCTGGGGGGCGGGGAGCAGGCCTCGCGACTGGTGCGCGCGAATGTTGCGCACCGTCATCCCGGTGCGGCGCGCGAGTTCGTCGATGGTCAGCTCGTCCGTGGTCTCGCTCACGGCAGCGATTCTACGGGCACCCATGTGCCATCGCCGGATGTGACATTGCGGCTAGTCCGCCGCGGCGAGGTCCTCGCGGCCGAGGTCGTCGAGCAGGTGGCGCAGCCGCGGCGGTCCGTCGTCGTCGATCACCGCCATTGTGCCCGGCCAGTACGGGCTCACCGACGCGCTGTCCCCGAGCAGGCCCGGTGCGTGCACCCAGCTGCCGGTGTTCCAGAGCGCGGCGCCCGCCTGCTCGGCCGGATGGCCGCGACGGTGGGTGTGACCGAAGACGACGTGCTCGGCGCGGATGCCGAGCCGCTCGACCACCTCCGCCATCGCCTCGAAGCCGGCACGCGCGATCGCTCCCGCCGAGAGGTCGGCGCGCACCGGTCCGAGCCCGAGCCGGTTCGCGACCCCGACCGCGCCCGGGACCGCCACCGCGCCGAGCACCCAGCTGCGGATCCGCGCGGAGCGGGTCTCGCCGCCGCCGAGCATCTGCCAGATCCGCGCCGAGGGATTGGCGCCGCTGCGCCGCTCGCCGACCGTCGCTTGGGCGAGGCTGAAGAGGAAGGCGTAGACGGGGGCCTGGATGCGCTCGTACTCCTCGACCTCGTCGGGCCCCGAGTCCGGGGGCGCGAGCGGGTCGGGGCCGGCCGCCGGGACACCGAGTACCCGCTCGACCAGCGCCACCCCGAGGCGCTCGATTGTCGGCACGGTCAGGTGCCGGTCCAGATAGTGGCCGTGGGTCGCGTAGATGTCGTCGCGCAGCCAGAGGCCGGGATATGCGAACCGCACTCGCGCCGCGGCCGCCGACGCGGCGAGCACCTCGAACGCGGTCCCCGCCGGCTCACCGAGCTGTTCGAGCGACAACGCCGGCGCGGCGGCGAGCGTGCGCCGTTCGAGCCAGGCCTCGATCAGGTGGTGGTCGTGGTTTCCGGGCACGATCACGAGCTCGCGCTCGGCGAGCGCCTCACCGAGCGCGGCGAGCGTCGGGGCCGCCGTTGCCAACACCTCGGCCAGCGGGCGATCGCGCAGCTCGAGCACGTCGCCGAGCAGGACCAGGCGATCGACGCCCTCGAGCTCGGCGAGCAGCGGCTCGCGAAAGCGGGCGCTTCGCAGCAGATCAGCGCCGCTGCCAAGCCCGAGGTGCAGGTCGGAGATCACCGCCGTGCGCATCCCGTCATCGTTCCGACCGTCGCGGACGGGACCATCACTGCAACAGATGACGCCGGATCCGCAACCGCCCGCTCGACGGTCCCAGCTTCCCAGCCGGCTCCTGGGCATCGGCGCCCGCGGCGCCGGGCGGATGGCGGCGGCGACCGGCATCGACGATGCGGTCGAGCGCAGCACGGAGGAGGCGATCGTGCGCGCGCTCGAGAGCCCGGCGGTGGAGCGCGCGATCATCCGGGTGCTGGAGAGCGACGAGGCCCAGGCGGCGCTCGAGCGTACCCTCTCCAGCCCGGCGGTCGAGCGCGCCGCGGTCAGGGTGCTCGACTCGGAGCTCGTCGACCATGTCTGGGACCGGCTGCTTGCCTCCGACGAGGCGCAGAAGCTGGTCGAGCGGATCGCCGAGGCGCCAGAGGTGAGGGCGGCGATCGCCCAGCAGGGCGTCGGCCTGATCCAGGATGTCGGCCGGCAGATCCGTGAGATCTCGGACCGCGTCGATGACGCGCTCGAGCATCTCGCAGGCCGGCTGCGCGGGCGCACCGCTGCCCCCGAGCAGGCCCGCGAGCGGGTCGGCCTCGCCACCCGTACGGTCGCGGCCGTCGTCGACGGCGGGGTCCTGAACCTGCTCTTCCTCGGCGTCTCGGCGCTGTTCGGAATCACGATCGGCGGCGTGCTCGGCGACGACGAGGGCACCACGGGGTGGCAGATCGCGGTCGGCGCCGGGCTCTGGATCGCCGCCGGGGCGACCTATCTCGGCTTCTTCTGGGCGCTCTCGGGACAGACCCCCGGGATGCGCTTCCTCTCGATCCGGCTCGACGTCGAGGGGAGGCGGCACATCGGCACCCGCCGGGCGGTGCGGCGCCTGATCGGCACCGGGTTATCGATTCTCAGCCTCGGGATCGGCTTCCTGATGGTCCTCTTCGACGACCGCCGACGCTCGCTCGCCGACCGGATGGCGGGCACCGAGGTGATCGAGGACCACCGCCCGATGGTCGCGCCGCACAGCACCTGAGGCCTTAGACTCGCGCCGATGCCCGAAGGCGCTGAGGCAGCGGCCACAGGCAACGGAATTGCGGTCGAAAACCCGGCGACCGGGGGGACGATCGCGACCGTGCCCGAGCTCGGCCCCCAGCGGGTCCGGGAGCTGGTCGCCGCCGCTCGGGCCGCCCAGCCCGACTGGGCCGGGGCCGGCTTCGACGCCCGCGCCCGAGTGCTGCTCGACGCCCGCCGCTGGATGGTCGCCAACTCCGAGCGCGTCGTCGGCACGATCGTCGCCGAGACCGGCCGCCCGGTCGACGAGACCCAGTTCGCCGAGCTCTCCTACGGGCTCTCGGCGCTCGAGTTCTGGGCCCGCCAGGCTCCCGTCTACCTCGCCGACTCCGAGATCGAGTCGGCGTCGCCGTTCGTGCGCGGCCGGCGGCTCGTCGTCCGCTATGCGCCGCTGGGCGTCGTCGGCGTGATCGGCCCCTGGAACTACCCGCTCAACAACTCCTTTGGCGACTGCATCCCGGCGCTCGCGGCGGGCAACGCGGTGGTGCTCAAGCCTTCGGAGGTGACCCCGATGACCTCGCTGCTGCTCGCCGCGATGATGTCCGAGTGCGGGCTTCCGGCGGGGGTGTTCCAGATCGCCACCGGACGGGGCGAGACCGGCGCCGCGCTCGTCGACGAGGTCGACTTCGTCATGTTCACGGGCTCGGTCGAGACCGGCAAGAAGGTGATGGCCAGGGCGGCGGAGACGTTGACGCCGGTCAGCCTCGAGCTCGGTGGCAAGGACCCGATGATCGTGCTCGCCGACGCGGATCTCGAGCGTGCCGCCAACGCCGCCGTCTCCTATGGGCTCAACAACTCCGGACAGGTATGCATCTCGGTCGAGCGGATCTACGTCGAGGACGCGGTCCACGACGAGTTCCTCGAGCGGGTCGCCGCGAAGGCCGAGGCGCTGCGCCAGGGGCCTCCCGGCGAGCCCGGCACGGTCGACGTGGGGGCGATCATCTTCCCGCCGCAGCTGGAGCTGATCGAGGCGCACGTGCGCGACGCGGTCGCCAAGGGGGCCCGGGTGGTCACCGGCGGCGAGCGTGGCGACGGCCCGGGACGTTTCTACCGGCCGACGGTGCTCGCGGAGGTCGATCACTCGATGCGTTGCATGGTCGAGGAGACCTTCGGCCCGACCCTGCCGGTGATGCGTGTGCGAGACGCCGAGCAGGCGATCGAGCTCGCCAACGACGGGCCATACGGCCTGCAGGCATCGGTCTGGACCCGCGACCACGAGCGCGGCGAGCGGATCGCGCGCCGGGTCGATGCCGGCACGGCGATGGTCAACGACGCGCAGCTCAACTACGCGGCGCTGGAGCTGCCGATGGGGGGCTGGAAGGCCTCCGGGCTCGGCTCGCGCCACGGTCCGGACGGGATCCGCAAGTACACCAAGCGCCAGTCGCTGATGATCACCCCGGGTCACGCGCCCTCGCGCGACGCGCACCACCTCCCCTACAGCGCCGGGGTCAGCGCGGCGATCGGCGAGACCTTCGCCCTGCTCGCGACCAGCGATTTGTTCGACGACGCGCAACGGATGACCTTGGCGGCGCTGTGCGACACCTTCATCCCCGCGCTCGAGGCTCCCGAGGGCGAGGGCGACCCGCACGGATTCTGGGGGCGCTCGGCCTCGCACGCGGCGGTCCCGGAGGGGGTCGAAGTGGCGCTGCTTCAAGCCGAGTTGCCTGAGGAGCAGGTCGATGGTCTGCGGGCGCTGCTCGACTCGCTGGCGGAGAACGGGATCGCGCCCGGCACCCCCCAACAGACACGCGAGCGGATCGTGCACGCCTTCTGCGACCAGAGCCCCGATGCGCTGGCAGGCATCGAAAGCATCAGGGGGGTAGCCAAGGCGCTCTTCTACGCGCTGCCCGACCTCGGCACGGGGCGCAACCCGAACTGGGCCGCGATCGGCTACCCGGGCCCGCAGGGGCCACCGCCCGACCGCGAGCCCCCGCTGCGGTTGCGGCGGCCCGAGGGCCGCGCGGAGACGATCGACGCCGACGTCTGCGTGGTTGGCTCCGGTGCCGGCGGCGGGGTGATCGCCGGCGAGCTTGCGGCGGCGGGGAAGTCGGTGGTCGTGCTCGAGATGGGCGGCTATTACGACGATCGCGACTTCGACCAGCTCGAGCTCTCCGCCTACCAGCGTCTCTACCTCAACGGCGGCCCGTTTCCGACCGCCGAAGGCCAGGTCTCGGTGGTCGCCGGATCGTGCGTCGGCGGCGGCACGGTGGTCAACTGGACGAACTGCCTGCGAACCCACGACTGGGTGCGCGACGAATGGGCACGCGAGCACGGCCTCGAGGGCCTCGACGGGCCGGAGTTCGACGCCCACCTGGACGCGGTCTCCGAGCGGATCCAGGTCAACGGCGAGTGCAGCGACCTCAACGGCCCCCATCAGCGGATGCAGGAGGCCTGCGAGCGGTTCGGCTACGACTTCCGCGGGATCGTCCGCAACGCCGACCGCGACCTATACGACCCGGCGAGCGCCGCTTACATGGGTTTCGGCGACCAGTCGGGATCGAAGCTCTCGACCGCGAAGACCTATCTGCTCGACGCCCGGGCCGAGGGCGCGGAGATCATCGCCGGCTGCCGCGCCGAGCGGATCCTGGTCGCCGAGGGACGGGCGGCCGGGGTCGAGGCGGCTTACGCCGACCCCGAGGCCCCGGCCGGCGACGGCGCGGCGAGCAGGGTCACCGTTCGCGCGCCGATCGTCGTCGTCGCCTGCGGGGCGATCGAATCGCCGGCCTTGCTGCTGCGCTCTCAGATCGGCGGCCCGGCGACCGGCGACTTCCTCCGCCTGCACCCGACCGCGGCCGTGACCGCGTATTACCCCGAGCCCCAGGACTGGTGCTGGGGGCCGCCGCAAGCGGCACTCTCGCACGAGTTCGCCGACCTCGGCGACCGGCACGGGTTCCTGCTCGAGTCGGCGCAATCGACCACCGGCCTGTTCGCGGCCGCGGTGCCGTGGCGGTCGGGCCGCGACCACAAGCGGCGGATGAAGGAATGGGCGCATGCGGCGCCGCTGATCAACCTGACCCGGGAACAGGGACACGGCCGGGTGACGATCGACGAGGCGGGCAGCGCGATCACCCATTATCCGCTCACCGACGAGGTCGACATCCGCAACATCCGCGCCGGGGTCGAGGCCCTGATCCGCATGCACGATGCCGCCGGGGCCTCGGAGATCGTCGGCAGCGCTCGCAAGGCGCCCGACTGGCGCCGCGGCGACGATCTCGATGCCTTCATCGCCGAGGTAACCGGCCGGCCGATCGCCCCGCGCGAGTTCGCGCTCTTTTCCGCCCACCAGATGGGATCCTGCCGCATGGGGACCGATTCCGCGACCTCGGTCGCCGACCCCCGGGGCGAGCTGCACGACACGCCCGGGATCTGGATCGGCGATGCGAGCGCATTCCCGTCGCCCTCGGGGACCAACCCGATGCTGACGATCATGGCGCTGGCGCGGCGCACCGCGCACGCGATCGCCGCGGGCTGAGCGGCTCGCGTAGCGTTCGCGCCCGGTGATCCGAGTCGGCGACGAACAGCGCGCCCCCGTGAACGGGATCGAGCTCGCCTACCAGGAGCTCGGCGAGCCCGACGGCGAGCCGATCGTGCTCGTGATGGGGCTGGCGACGCAAATGATCCACTGGGACCTCGGCTTCTGCGAGCTGCTCGCCGGCCAGGGATTTCGCGTCGTCCGCTTCGACAACCGCGATATCGGCCACTCGACCTACATCGATCGCGGGGTGCCGAGCCCGACCGCGATGTTGCTCGGCCTGCGGCGCGGTCTCGCCTACACACTCGAGGACATGGCCGACGATCTGGCCGGGCTGATCGAGCACCTCGGGCTCGAGTCGGCGCACGTGGTCGGCGTCTCGCAGGGCGGGATGATCGCCCAGGTGCTCGGCTACAGGCGTCCCGAGCGCGTGCGCTCGCTCGGGCTGATCATGACCGGGAGCGGCAAGCGGGCCGCCTCGGTGCCCCGCCTACGGGCCCTCGGGGTGCTCATGTCGCGCCCGCCCCGCGACCGCGAGCGCTACGTCGACGCCGTCGTGAGGACGTTCGAGGTGATCGGCTCGCCGGCGTATCCGCCCGACGAGGATCGCCTGCGCGAGCTGGTTGCGAGCGGCTTCGACCGCGGGCACAATCCCGCCGGCGCGGCCCGCCAGCTGCACGCGATCACCGCCTCGGGCGACCGCTCGCGACGGCTGCGCGGCATCCGCGCCCCTACGGTCGTCATCCACGGTACTCGCGACCCGCTGGTCCGCCCCGGCGCCGGGCGCTCGGTCGCCGCCGCGATCCCCGACTCCCGGCTGGTGATGGTCCCGGGGATGGGCCACGACCTGCCGCGCCAGCTCTGGCCGCTGATTTGCCGCGAGATCGTCGCCAACGCCCGCCGAGCACGGCCGGCGCCGGTGCCGGCATCCGCCTAGAGCGGCGACGCCGATCCACCTGAGATCATCGGCAACGCCTCGCACCTCCTCCAGGGGGATGATCGGAGGGCGGATCGCGGAGTGGGTCCAACTCTGACCGTGTGAGCAGATTTAGACTCGGGCCGCGGAGCGAATCTTATGGCACGGAAGCTCTTTCGACTCGGGCTTTTCACCGCTCGTCACAGGTGGATCGTCACCGCTGCCTGGATCGTCGCCGTGATCGCCCTCGTGGCCTCGTTCCGCGCCTTCGGCGGCAACACCTCCAACAACCTCGAGCTTCCGGGCACCGACAGCCAGGCAGCGACCGATCTGCTCAGCGAGCGCTTTCCCCCGCAGCAGTACGGCAGCAACCCGATCGTCTTCCACACCCGCGACGGGAGGGTCACGGACGCCGCGAACGAGGAAGCGATCAAGAGCTCGCACCAGGCGATCAAGGCGCTGAAGCACGTCTACAGCGCACCGAGCCCATACGGCAAGAAGCACGCCTCGCAAATCAGTAAGGACAAGCGGACCGCGTTCATACCCGTCCTGCTCGACGTCGGCAGCGCCGACCTGACCGAGCACATCGCGTCATCCGTTCTCGACGCTGCGGCACCCGCCCGCAAGGCCGGCATGCAGGTGGCCGCCGGAGGCTCGATCGGCAGCGAGCTCTCGGAGCCCGAGACGGAGAGCAGCGAGGTGGTCGGCCTGACCGCCGCGATGATCATCCTCGCCTTCACCTTCGGCACGTTGGTGGCCATGGGGATGCCGATCCTCTCCGCGATCTTCGGACTCCTCGCCGGGCTCTCGCTGATCGGGTTGCTCGCCAATGTCGCACCGGTGCCGTCGATCGGGCCGACGCTGGCGACGATGATCGGCCTCGGCGTCGGGATCGACTACGCGCTTTTCCTCGTCTCCCGCTACCGGTCGGAACGCGCCGAAGGACGGCCGATCGACGAGGCGGTCGCGACCGCGGTGGCGACCTCGGGAACTGCGATCGTGTTCGCGGGCAGCACCGTCGTGATCGCCCTCGTGACCCTGTTCATCGCCGGGATCCCGCTCGTCACGACGCTCGGTTACTCGGCGGCGATCGCGGTCGTCACCGCCGTCCTCGCCTCGATCACGTGGCTGCCGGCACTGCTCTCGATCGCCGGCCGGCACATCGACTCGCTCCGGGTGCCCGCCTTCCTGCGGCCGGCGGCCAAGCCGCCCGGCGCGGGTGCCTGGGCCGCTTGGGGCAGGTTTGTCACCAGACATCCGTGGCGGTGCATCGCGATCACGATGACGATTCTGCTGCCGCTGATCGTGCCGGTCTTCTCTCTCGAGCTCGGCCAGGAGGACGTCGGGGCGACGCCGAAGTCGACCACCGAGCGCACGGCCTACGACCTGATGGCGACCGGATTCGGCGTCGGCTACAACGGCCCTCTGATCGTCGGCGTCGAGCTCGGAACGCCCGCGAAGCCCGACCCCGAGGTGGTGCAACAGTTAAAGCGGGCGAAGAGCCTGCAGGCAAAGCTCGAGTCCGAGCAGCAGCAGGGCGAGGCCGAGGCGGCGCAGCTCAGCAACCAGGCTGATGCGCTCGAGGCTGAACAGGCCTCGCTCGAGGACCAGCAGGCGGCGCTCGAGGCGCAGGGCGCCGCGCTGGGTGCCCAGCGCGCCAAGCTCGAGCGACAGCGAGACGAGCTCGCGACCCGCCGAACACTGAGGCGCCAGCTCGACGAGCTGGTCGCCGACGCGAAGCCGATCGCCCGCCGCGGCGCAAAACTCGCCACCGAGGAGGCGGAGCTTCACGCGCGGCTCGGTGCCCTCCGCGAGATCGAGGATCGGATCCGGAACCGCCTCGCGCAAGCAGACAGGCCTCGAGAACGCGACCGTCTCGAGCGCCGGCTCGCCGCGGTTCAGTCGCGCCAGGCGGCGCTCCGAACCGAGCTCTCCCAGGTCCGCGAGGCACGCAACGCGAACGAGCTTCGCGCGAGGAAGGTCGCGCAGCAGGCGACCCGGCTGCGCGAGCAGGCGACGGCCCTCGGCAAGCAGGGGAAGGCGCTGGCGAGCGCGGCCGGCGCCGCCGCGCTCGAGGCCTTCACGCTCGGGCAGAGCAAGCAGGAGCTCGATCAGGCTGCGGCCGAGGCCCAGGTTCAGGCGGCGAACCTGCAGACGCAGCAGGCGGAGCTCGAGACCGAGCAGCAGAAGGCCAAGAGCCAGCAGAAGAAGGCCGAACAGCTCCAGGACGAGCTGACCAAGGAGCTGACGAGGGCCGGCGGCGACAAGAAGGCCACCGACCCGCGACTGGTGAAGGTCCAGAAAGGGCTCAGCCGGACAAGCGGTGTCGACCTGGTGTCACCCCCGCAGCTCAATAGAGCGGGCGACGCGGCCGTATTCACCGTGATCCCGACCACGGCCCCGGCGGCGACCGAGACGGCCGATCTGGTTACAACGGTCCGCGAGTACGTGATCGCGCAGTCGACCGCGGGAACCGACGTCGAGGCCCACGTCGGTGGTACCACGGCGAGCTACGTCGATCTTGCCGCCGGGATCTCCGACCGGCTGATGCTGGTGATCGCGGCCGTCGTCGGGCTCGGCTTCGTCGTCCTGACGACGGCCTTCCGCTCCGTGGTCGTCTCCACGCAGGCGGCGATCGCGAACGTGCTCTCGGTCACGGCCGCGTTCGGGGTCGTCACCCTCTGCTTCCAGGAGGGCTGGGGCATCGGCCTCGTCGGTCTCGACACCGCGAGCGGCACGGATCCGATCGCGAGCTTCGTGCCGCTGATCATGTTCGCCGTCCTCTTCGGCCTCTCGATGGACTACCAGGTGTTCCTCATGAGTCAGATCGAGCAGCACCGAGCAGGCGCGAGCGACGAACGCGAAGCGATCGGCGCCGGCCTTGCCGCCGGCGGCAAGGTGATCGCGGCGGCGGCGTTGATCATGATCTCCGTCTTCGCCAGCTTCATCCTCAACGGCGATCCCACCGTCAAGCAGTTCGGCGTCGGGCTCTCCGTCGGCGTCGCGCTCGCAGCGCTGTCGGTGCTCGCGCTCGCGCCCGCCATCCTCGTGCTCGCCGGCCGCGGGAGCTGGTGGGTGCCGGAGTGGGCGGACCGGTGGCTCCCCCACGTCGACATCGAGGGGGCCCACGTCTCAGAGACCAGCGAGTGAGCCGCTGCAAAGGGCTGGGCCGGGCGAGGCCGAGAGCGCGATCGCCCGAGCGCTCGGCTTCGGACCGGCCGGCGGCGATCGCCTCGGCCCCCGCGGTGACGCTCGGCTGATCCAGCTCGCCGATGACCACGAGCGTCGGCGCCCGCACGTCGGCGAGCTGCCCGACCGCCGGCGGCTGGAGCTCGGCGGGCTCGATCTCCGCGCCCTACCTTGAAATCGCCTCGGGATCGCGGGATCATCGCTCGCGAAACAGCGGGGACGAAAGGAGATTCAGCATGAAGGCGCGTCTGTCGCTTGCGCTGATTGCCTGCGTCGTCGGCGCGAGCCTTCCCGGTATCGCCATCGCCGACCGGCCGGAGCTGGAGGTGTTGTCGCCGGTTGGTGACCAGATCGCCTGCGACGGCACGGTGCTCACGGTCTCGAGCGGGCTGGTTGTGGGCCGCATCCACGAGCATGAGCTCCCCTCCGGGCGCGTTCGGGACATCGGCAATTTCGTGAACCGCGACGTGAGAGCGATGGATGGGGAGGGAACCGTCTACCGCCTGGTCGGCGGGATTCGTCACAACTTCACGATCCCCGTCAACATCAACGTCGTCGGACCCGGTGGTCTGTTCGGCAAGGTGAAGTCCATCGAGCGCAGAAAGCCAAACGGCGACGAGGTCTTTCGGGATAAGGGCACCTGCCAGTTCGTCGAGGACGACGAGGAGTAGCCGAAAGGCAGAAGTAGCCGAGTACGGTGAGGCGATGGTGACGCGCGTCTCATTTGCGGATGCGCGTCGCCTCTTATGGGTCCTGACAGTGACCGGTCGGATGGCGATTGTGCTAACGCGCCTCGAGTGCCAGCGTTCCCATTGCGCGTCCCACATCGCGCGGTCGCCGATCCCCTCGTGGATGAGCAGCACCGCCGGTCCCGAGCCGGGGACCTCGTAGACGAGCCCGTCGACCTCCGGGCGCTCACAGCTGGACGACGATCGCCGAGCTGATCAGCTCCGCCAGCGGCCCGGTCTCGAACCCGGCGACGGTGCCGCCGCCGGAGACGACCCGTACCCGGCCGTCCTCGCTGGTCAGCTCCGCGTCGAGCTCGACCGGAACCTCGGCGTCGTCGGCCTCGCCGAAAAGCTGGTTGAGGATCAGGTCGGCCAGCGACTCGCCGGGCAGCTCGACGGTCTCGAACCCCGCGTCGACGAGCCCGCTCACCGTAGTGACGCCGCTGGAGACGAGGCGGTAGGGACCCCCGCCCTCGCGGCTGAGCCGGAAGCTGTCGAGCTCGAACGGGCCCGCGACCGAGTCCTCGATCGAGACCTCGACCAGCGAGAAGCCGTCGAGCCGATCGAAGACCCGGGCCTCCTGGTCGAGGGCGAGATCGAGATCGCGCGCCTCGACCTCGAAGCGCTCGCCGTCGGAGAACAGCAGCCGGACGGCCGGGAACGCGCCCAGGGTCACCTCCGCCGACCCGCCGCGCTCGGTGAGCCGGTCCTCGACCCGTCGCTCGCCGAGGCTCGGCACGAGGATCTGACTCGCGACCACGACGAAGACGGCGACTCCCGCGACGAGGATCCCCCAGCGACGCATACAGAGAGCTTGCCACGGTCAGGATCAGGGTCGATCCCAACCCGCCCGGTCCTCTGATCACGGAGAGGGAGGTAGGGTCTGGTCCAGCGAGCGTGGGAAGGGGCTGGAGCCGGATGGAAGCGGGTTCGGATCAGGCGGCGAGTCGCTGGCCGATTCGCGGGAGATCGACGGCGAGCATCGTCCTCGCCGTCCTCGGCGGTGTGTTCGTGCTGCTGGGCGCGATTCTGCTCTACGCGCGCGCCGAGATCATCGACCAGCAGGGCTTCGCCGATCACGCCGCGGAGGCGCTCGCCGACGACGAGGTCCGTGAGGTGGTCGCGACCGAGATCGTCGTTCAGCTGGCCGAGCGCGGATCGGCGGACCTGGTCGCGGCGCGGCCGCTGCTCGAGTCGGTGGTCGACACCGTCGTCGACACGCGGCAGTTTCGCGAGGTCTTCCGCACCGCTGCCGAGGAGGCAAACCGGCTGCTGTTCGTGCGCGACAAGCGCAACGTCGCGGTCGACCTCGCCGACAGCATCGAGATCGTTCGCTTCGCGCTCCAGTCCGTGCAGCCGAAGCTCGCCGACCAGATCCCCGAGGGCGTCGACGTCGAGCTGGCGAAGCTCGGGCGCCAGGACTTCGCCAAGCAGTCACTGGTGGTCGCCGACGAGATCCGGCTGCTCGGGATCGTCGCGCCCCTGCTCGCGGTGCTGGCGCTGATCGCGTCGGTCGTCGCATCACCCGACCGGCGAGCCGGCGTGCTCCGGGCGGCGCTCGCGATCGCGGTCGCCGGGACGGTGCTGGCGATCGCCCTGATCGTGCTGCGGGCGCGGGTGGTGGCCGGCTCGAGAGGGGAGGACGAGCTCACCGACGAGCAGGTGCAGGGCGCGGTCGGCGGGATCATCGACGCCTTCTTGGGCGACCTGCTCGGCTGGGCGCTGCTGCTCGCCCTCGGCGGCCTCGTCGTCGCCGGAGCGGCGGCGGCGCTCGATCCCGAACGCACCGAGGACCCCGTCATGCGGGTGCGCCGGCGGCTAACCGAGCGCCCCCGAACGACCGCGGGGAGGGTGTTGCGAGGGGTCGCCGCGATCGCCGCCGGGTTCCTGCTCGCCCTCGACGCCGACCAGGCGGTGGCGATCATCGGGCTGCTGGCCGGCGCCTACCTCGTCTACTTCGGCGCCGGCGAGCTGCTGCTCCTGCTGCAGCCGCCGGAGACGGTCCCGGGGGAGGGCCGCGTCCGGCGCAAGCGCGAGCTCGCCCGCGCGGGCCTGATCGCGGGTGCGGTTGTGGTCGCCGCCGCGGTCGCGGTCATCGCCTTCACCTCTGGCGACGCGGGCGAGCGACGCGCGGCCGCGTCCCCGCCCGGGGGCTGCAACGGGTCGGTCGCCGCCTGCGACCTGCGCCTCAACGAGGCGGTGTTCGCCGGCACCCACAACTCGTTCTCCGCCGCCGACAGCCCGGGCTGGTTCATCTCCAACCAGCGCCACACGATCGAGCGCCAGCTCGAGGACGGGATCAGGCTGTTCCTGATCGACCCGCATTGGGGGGTAGCGGGTGCGCAGGGGAGGGTGCGGACCGACTTCGAGGCCGAGCAACGCGACCGAAACCGGGTCGCCAGCTCGTTGCCGCCGAAGATCCTCGCTGCGGCCGAGCGACTCGCGGGCAGCCTCGGGCTGCGGGGGCAGGGGGGCGGGGAAGCGGAGGTCTTCCTCTGCCACTCGGTCTGCGAGCTGGGCGCGGTGCGGATGGTCGACGAGCTCGAGGTGATCCGCGACTTCCTCGACGCGAACCCGGGCGAGGTGGTGATCCTGTTCATCGAGCCCTACGTCGAGCCCGCCGAGATCGAGAGCGTGTTCGAGGAGGCCGGCCTGATCGATCAGGTCGCGACGATCGAGCGCGGCGCTCCGCTGCCGACCCTGGGCGAGCTCGTGCGCGACGACCGCCGCGTGATCGTATTCACCGAGCGCGACGCCGACGGGAGCGTCCCCTGGTATCTGGACGGGTTCTCCTTCGTCCAGGACACCCCGCTCGGCGCCACCGAGCCTGACGAGCTCAGCTGCGACCTCAACCGCGGCGACCGCGGCAGCCCGATGCTGATGCTCAACCATTGGGCCGACGTCTTCCCGCCGCGGCGCGGCGCCAACGTCGACTTCCAGACTCGCAAGGAGATCCTCGATCGGGCGCGCCGCTGCGCGCGCGAGCGGGGGCTTCCGGTGAGCCTGATCGCGGTCGACCACTACGACCTCGCCGACCTCGTCGACTCGGTCGAGCAGCTCAATCGTGAGAGGATCAAGGCCGCGCGCAGGCGAACGACGGAGTGAGGGCGATGCGGATCCTGTACGGCGTCAACGGAGAGGGCATGGGGCACGCGACCCGCTCGAGGGTGGTGATCGATTCGCTGCTCTCAGAGCATGATGTCCGCGTGGTTGCCTCCGGCGCCGCCTTCGCCTATCTCTCCGATCGCCTGCCTCGGGTCGACGAGGTGTTCGGGCCGACGTTCGCGATGGAGGAGGGCGAGATCCACCGCTGGGCGACCGTGGTCCAGAACGTGCGCAACGCGCGCCGCGGGGTGCCGGACACGGTCCACAACTGGGTGCAGGTGGTCGACAAGACCTGGCGCCCGGAGGCCGTGATCACCGACTTCGAGCCGCTCTCGGGCGTCTATGCCCGCACCACCCGCACCCCGATGATCGCGGTCGACAACATCAACATGCTCGACCGCTGCCACCACGACGAGGAGATCATCGGCAGCGAGCGCGAGGACTTCCTGCTCGCCCGTGCCGTGACCCGCTCGATGGTCCCGGGCGCGGTCGAGTACCTGGTCACCACCTTCTTCCGCCCGCCGATCGCGCGCCGCGGCACCACCCTGGTGCCGCCGATCATTCGCCCGGAGATCGAGTCGGCTACCCCCGAGCGCGGCGACCATCTGGTCGTCTACTCCGGCGGCGACCCCGCCCTGAACGAGGCGCTGCGGGCGAGCGGGATGCCATGTCGGGTGTACGGGATGCGCGGCGGGCCCCAGGAGGGCGAGGTGGACGGGAACCTCGAGTTCCGGCCGCGGTCGAACGAGGGCTTCGTCGAGGACCTCCGAACGGCGCGGGGGGTGGTCGCCGGTGGCGGCTTCTCGCTGCTCAGCGAGGCGGTCTACCTTCGCAAGCCGGTGCTGGCGATGCCCCTGCACGGTCAGTTCGAGCAGCTGATGAACGCTCGCTACCTCGAGCGCGACGGCTACGGGGTCTGCGCACCCGACGTGACGCCGGAGGTGCTCGACGGCTTCCTCGGCCGGCTGGAGGAGTTCGAGCAGGCTCTTGCCGGCTACCGGCAGGATGGCAATGCGGTCACGTTGCAGACGGTTGAGGAGCGCGCCGGCGCGGCGGTCGCCGCCCAGCCGCGGGAGCTTCGGCGCGAGCGCCGAACGGCAAGGAGGAGAGCGAGATGAAGCGAGTTGGAGCGGGCGCTGCGGTGCTCGGGGCGGCCGGGTTCTGTGTCTTTCACGGCCAGTGGCCGACCTCGCAGCTGTACGGCGCGACGATCTGCCGTTCGCGCAGCGGCGAGCGCAAGATCGCGTTCACCTACGACGACGGCCCGAACCCGGCGCACACGCCGAAGCTGATGCAGGTACTCGAGCGCTACGACGCCAAGGCGACCTTCTTTCTCATCGGCCGCTGGGCCGAGCGCGAGCCCGAGCTGATCCGCGAGCTCCACGCGGCCGGGCACGCGATCGGCAACCACACCCACACCCACCCGACGATGCCGCTGCTCTCCACGGCGGGGGTCACCGAGGAGCTCGCGCGCTGCCGGGCGGCGGTCGAGGCCTCTGGGGTCGAGTTCACGCCGGTGGACGGCCAGGCGATGATGCGCCCCCCGTACGGGCGCCGCCGCCCCGGCACCCTGCGGGCGATGCGCGCCGCCGGCTACGTCCCGGTGACCTGGTCGGTGACCTGCTACGACTGGCGCCGCACGGCCACCGAGGGCAAGATCGCGCGCCGGGCCCAGCGGGCGATCGAGGGCGACGTGATCCTCCTGCACGACGGCTCGCACACCGGGCCCGCGATCGATCGCTCGAACTCGGTGGCCGCGACCGAGGACGCGTTGCGCAAGCTCAGCGCCGACGGCTATCGCTTCGTCACCGTGCCCGAGCTGGTGGCGCAGTGATCGCCGGCGCACTCTCCAACGCCTCGATCTTCTCGGACTTCTGGACCCACCAGCTCACCGAGCACGATCGCCAGTGGCTGTTCCTGGTCCTGGCCGGGCTCGTGGTCTCGTTTGCCTTCATCCGCTTCTCGACCCGGATGATGCGCAGCCCCCGGGTGACCTGGTGGCCGGGAAGCGTGGTCAGCGACAGCGGCGTGCACGTCCATCACCTCGTCTTCGGGATCGTGCTGATGATCGCCGCCGGGACGATCAGCTTCGCCGGCTTCGCGGTCAGCCCGATCTACGAGATCTGCGCCTTTCTGTTCGGGGTCGGGATCGGACTGACGATCGACGAGTTCGCGCTCTGGCTCTACCTCGACGACGTTTATTGGGCCAAGCAGGGCCGCGCCTCGGTCGACGCGACCGTGATCGCGGTCGCGGCGTTGGGCCTGGTGCTGCTCGGGGTGCGCCCGTTCGACATCGACGACGACAGCGCCGGCGACCTGGTCGTGAGCATCGTGGCGGCGCTGATCCTGTTCGGCTGCGTCGCGATCTGCGTCCTCAAGCATCGCCTCGTACACGCGATGGTCGGTTTCTTCTTCTTTCCCCTGGCGATCTACGGCGCCAGCCGGATCGGCAAGCCGGACTCGCCCTGGGCGCACCGCTTCTACGCCGAGCGCAACCCCGGCAAGCAGGCAAAGGCCGAGAAGCGCTTTCGCCCCGATCGTCGCACCGACCGGTTCAAGGAGGGAGTGCGCGACGCGATCGGCGGCGCGCCCGAGGAGGAGTACCTGGCCAAGGTCGAGCGTCGCGAAACCGCCAAGGCGGAGCGGCGCGGTTAGGAGAACTTCGCGCCGCTCAAGGGCCTACCCGCCCCGCCGTTTGCGCGCCGCTGGACTGACGCAGCTCGAAGTAGAGGACCACGACCGCGAGTGCGAACGGCGGCGCCGTGAGCACGTTGGCGATCACCCCGCCGGCCCAGGCGCCGAAGAAGCTCTCGCCGATCACGGCATCGGCGCCGGATTCGATCGAGCTCGAGAGCACCGCGGAGCCGACCACGATCGGAATCACGATTCCGAACACGAGCCAGAAATGGCCGCGGACGAGCTCGCGGCTGCGCCTGAATGCCGCCCGGAGCGGCGGCGTTTCGACCTTCACCACCGGCGCGACGAGCGCGAACCAGGTGAGTACCACGAGCGCGGGCACAACCAAAAGCAGCAGGCCGAGCACGACGGCGAGGCCGAGCAGCAGGTCGGCGGCGATCAGCCGCAGGACCGGCAGGTGGGCGAGCACCTCCCGCAGCGGCGCATCGCTGCGCTCGCGCTCGGCAACGACCACGGCCGCGGCAACCCCGGCGTAGAGGACGTCGCCGAGCAGCACACCGGCTCCGAGCAGAAAGGCGGCGACGAGGACCTCGAGCAGGCGGACCGGGTCGACCTCGGGGTCCTGGAGCTCCAAGTCGATCGCCTCCAGCAGGCCGACCGGGATGGAGATCATCACCGCGGCTGCGACCAGGATTCGCCACCGGACGCGCAAGATCGCCCAGATTTGGGCGAGCACAGTCGGAAATCGCGGCGGGTCGGAGGTCGGGGGCGCCTCGATCGGGCGATCCTATTCCGGCACGATTAGGCTGGGGCGGTGATCGGTTCGGAAGGATGCGGATGAGCCAGCACGAGCCGCGCGTGCTGGCGATCGATGCCGGCGGCACGATGACCGACACCTTCATCGTCGACGACGCGGGATCGTTCGTCGTCGGCAAGGCACAGACGACGCCCGAGGACGAGTCGGCCGGATTCATGGAATCGGCGCGCGACGCGCTCGAGCAGTGGGGATCGACACCCGAGCGCGCCTTCGCCAGCATCGCCTCGGGGATCTACTCGGGCACCGCGATGCTCAACCGGTTGCTCTCGCGCTCGGGGCGTGAGATCGGCGCCATCGTAACCGCGGGCCAGGAGGACTATCTGCGGATCGAGCGCGGGATCCAGACCTACCTCGGCTTCTCCTATTCCGATCGGCTGCACCTGGCTACCCACCACCACAACGAGCCGATCGTGCCCCGGGAGCGGATGCACGGGGTGCGCGGGCGGATCGATGTCATGGGAGCGGAGGTGCTGCCGCTGCGCGAGGAGGACGTCCGCGAGGCCGCCGAGGCGCTGCTCGACGCGGGCGTCGAGGGGATCTGCGTCAGCCTCCTGTTCAGCTACCGCAACGCCGAGCACGAGATCCGCGCCGGGGAGATCATCGAGGAGGTGAAGGCGGCGCGCGGGCTAGGCCAGGATGGCCGTCCGGAGGGCGAAGGCCGGAGGGGCGAGGTGCCTGTGTACCTCTCCTCCGAGCTCTACCCGCTGCGCCGCGACCTGCCGCGGCTGAACTCGACCCTGATCGAGGCCTACGCGGCGGAGCCCTCGCGGGGCACGATGCAGAAGGTGCGTGACGAAACCAAGGCGGCGAACGCCGCCTTCGAGCTGCGGGTGATGGCCTCGCACGGCGGCACGATCTCGATCGAGGCGAGGGAGCTGGCGACGACCCTGGTTTCCGGTCCGATCGGCGGAGTCGTCGGCGGCCAGGCGCTGGCCGAACGGCTGGGGCTGTCGAACCTGCTCTGCACCGACATCGGCGGGACCAGCTTCGACATCGCGCTGATCACCGACGGGCGCTTCGAGATCACGCCGACCCCCGACATCGCCCGCTTCATGCTCAACATGCCACTGGTCCGGATCGACTCGATCGGAGCCGGGACCGGATCGTTCGTGCGCGTCAACCCGAACTCCGGGCGTCCCGAGCTCGGCCCCGACTCGGCCGGGTCGCGGATCGGCGTGAGCTGGCCCGAGGGCGGCCTGGAGACGGTCTCGATCACCGACCTCGACGTCGTCCTCGGCCGCGTCAACCCCGATTACTTCCTCGGCGGCGAGATCATCCTCGACCCCGAGCGCGCCCGGGCCGAGGTCCGGCGTCAGGTCGCCCAACCGCTCGGCCTCGGAGTCGAGGACGCGGCAGCCGGGGTGATCGAATTGTTCGAGCAGACGCTCCGCAACGAGGCGATCGGGCGGATTCTGGGCAAGGGGTACTCACCCGCCGACTATGCCCTGCTCTGCTACGGCGGCGGCGGCCCCCTGCACGTTGCCGGCTACACCGAGGGCGTCGCCTACCGCGACGTCCTCGTCCCGGCCTGGGCGGCGGGGTTCTCGGCCTATGGCTGTGCCTGCGCCGACTTCGAGTATCGCTACGACCTGACCGTCGACATGCCGATTCCGCCGAGCGCCGACGAGATGGAGAAGGCCGGGATCGGCCTCATGATCACCGGCGCCTGGCAGGCGCTTGAGGGGCGGGTCGCAGCCGAGTTCGCGAAGTCTGGCTTCGGGCGGGAGGCGATCCGCTTCGCCCACTCGGCGCGGATGCAGTACTACGGCCAGCTCAATGACATCGAGATCGTTTCGCCGCACGCGGAGATGGAGGAGGGCGCGCACTTGGACGCGCTGGTCGACGCCTTCGAACAGGCCTACGCCAAGGTCTACGCGCGCTCGGCCCGCTCACCGGAGCTTGGCTACCTCGTCACCCAGGCGATCGTCCACGGTTCGGTCGAGGTGGAGAAGCCGGCCCTACCCGAGCTCGAGGAGGTATCGGGCGAGCCCCCGGTCGTCGCGACAAGGACCGTCCGGTGGGGCGACGGAGACGCGGACACCTCGATCATCCGCCTCGAGCAGGTGCAGGCCGGGCACGAGATCCCGGGCCCCGCGATCGTCGAGCATTCGGCGACCACCTTCGCGATCCCGCCGGGGCGCACGGCGCGGCTCGACCGCAGCCAGATCTTCCATCTCTCGAGCGCCGGCTGACCCGGAGGGTCCAGCGCCGAGGGATTTCGACGCGAGCCAGTTCGCGCGCGTCCCCCAGCCGGCGACGGGGCTCGGCGTTGACTCATCTTCAGGAGCTCACCGTGCCAGGGCGGTGATCCGGTGCTCGCCGAGGATCTCGGTCACGGTCGCGAACGTGTATCCGCGCGAGCGCAGCTCACGGACGATTCCCGGGACTGCGGCGACCGTCTGTGATCTGTTCCCGCCGCCGTCGTGGAGCAGGACGATCGATCCCGGCTGGACCGCGCTCACCACCCGGCTGCGGATCGCGCCGACACCGGGAGTGCGCCAGTCCTGGGGATCGACGTCCCAGCCCACCGTCGTCATCCCGGCGGCCCGCGCCCGGCCGACCAGCGCCGAGTTGAGCGAGCCCCCCGGGGCGCGGAATCGGCAGGGCAGAAAGCCGGTAGCACCGCGGATGATTTGGCTCGTCCGCGCGAGGCTCGCCGAGCTCGCGTCGAACTCGTGATTGAGCGAGTGGTTCGCAAGCTCGCTCCCCTGGCGATGGATTGCGCGCAGCAGGGAGCCGCGGCCGGTCGCCTGCCGGCCGACGACGAAGAAGGTCGCCCGGACGTTCAGCGCGCGCAGCGTGCGAAGCAGAGTTTCGGTGTACGGACCGGGACCGTCGTCGAACGTCAGCGCGACCCGCTTGCCGGCGCTGCGACCGCTCCTCGCGAAGCTGTCCGGCCCCATCGAGCAGCCGACGACTCGCACCTCGAGCAGGCGGAACCTCGCCCCGACGCGATCGTCGGGCATTCGGTCGAAGCACGCCGATTCGGCCTGCCGCCGGCGCTGATTGCGATCCCGCCGGCCGGACGTCCGGCCGGACGGGGGAGGGCGGCATTCGGCGCTGCGCCAATCGCTGAACACGCTCCAGCGAAGCTTCCCGGGTCGCAGCCCGATCGAACCCGGTCGGAACTCGACCGCGAGCCGACTTTCGCCGCGGCGCTTGATCCTCGCCGGGATCGCACCGGCCGTGCGGATCGCGCCCGCGCGACTGACCTTGGAGACGCCGAGCTTGTCGCGTGAGCCGGAGCCGCACAAGATCCAGCGGCCGTCGCCGCGCGCATCGATTCGCAGGCAGAGCGCCGGCCCGACGGGGTCCTGCGCGCGCGGCGGGTGCCCGCGAAGCGCGCGGAGCTTGATCGGGCCACGAGTGTGCAGGTCGAGGATCAGCGAGCGGTTCGCCTGCCGCAGCTTCGCGCTCGCCAGATCGAGCGGTCCGGCGGCGTCCGCCGGGTCTTGCATCCGCGAACGGTCGGCAAGCCCGGAGTCGGCGGATCCGAGGCCGGCGAGCAGGCAGGCAAGCAGCACCAAGCCGGCGAACGGCGCCCTGATTCGATCGGCCGCGGGTCTCTGCAATCCCCTCCCGCTTGGCAGCGTATCGCGAGCGTCCGATCATCCGCCGATGTGCTTGCCCGCTGGACGACGTATTGTGCGCAGCGGTCGCAGCGGTCGCAGCGAAAGCGAGCGGGCAAAGGAGGCGCACGTGGCGATCGTCGATGCCACAAGGGAGCTCGAGCCGCGCGAGCGGGCGCCGATCGGCTGGGACGGCGCCCGCCTCGACGAGATGCTCGCCACCTCCGAGCGGCTGTTCGCCGAGACCGGCGCCTACGCCGGGCTCGCGGGCGAGCTCGCGCTCAAGGACTCCGACCCGATCGGCTACGAGAAGCTCTTCAGCCGGGTGCGCGGAGGCCTGGTCTCGGCGCGGGAGACGGCGCTCAACATCTCCGCCTCGCCGATCGTGCGCGAGCTGGGCGAGCTCTGCTTCGCGCTTTACACCCCCGAGGGAGACTCGGTCGCGCTCTCGACCGGGATCATCGTCCACGTCCACACGATGTCGGACGCGATCAAGTGGATGCTGCGCCAGGGCTACGAGGACAACCCTCAGATCCGCCCGGGCGACATCTTCGCCAATAACGACCCGACGATCGGCGACGTCCACAACGCCGACGTGCAGACGTTCGTGCCGATCTTTTGGGAGGGCGAGCTGGCGGCCTGGGCCGGGGGCGTCACGCACGTGCTCGACATCGGCGCTTCGACCCCCGGGGGCGTCCCTGTCGGCCCCACGCATCGGCTCGACGACGGCATCGATCTTCCCTGCGTGAAGGTCGGCGAGGTCGACGAGCTCGCCCGCTGGCACCTCGAGCGCTGCGCGAAGCAGACCCGAGCGCCGATGTACTACCTGCTCGACGAGCGCACCCGCCTGGCGGGCTGCCACATGATCCGCGAAGCGGTCGAGCGGGTGATCCTCGAGGAGGGCATCGACCGCTTCAAGCAGTTCAGCCGCGAGGTGATCGAGGAGGGCCGGCGCTCGTTCAAGAGCCGGATCCGGGAGATGACCGTACCCGGACGCTACCGCGCCGCCTCGTTCATGGACAACACCTACGCCGACAAGGTGCAGCTCCCGGCGCGGGCGCGGCGCGACTTCGTCATGCACGCCCCGTTCGAGGTCCGGATCGGCGGCGACGGCGACTACGCGCTCGACCTCGACGGCTCCTCGGCCTGGGGCTGGCACTCGATGAACTGCACCCCGTCGGCAATGCAGGGCGCGATCTGGGTGATGTTCACCCAGACCCTGATCTGCAACGACAAGGTCAATGACGGCGCCTACTTCGCGGTCGAGACCAACTTCCCCGAGGGCTCGATCGCCAACCTCGGCGACGCCGAGGGCTCGACCGGGATCGCCTGGGCGTTCCTACAGCCCGCGTTCACCGGCTATCCGCGGACGCTGTCGCGGGCGCTGCAGGCGCGCGGCTTCATCGAGGAGGTGATCGGCGCCTATTCGGTATCGGGCAACGTGATCCAGGGCGGCGGTGTCGACCAGTACGGCAACTCCTCGGCGATCATGAACTTCGAGATCGCGGCCCAGGGGATGGGGGCCAAGTACGTGCTCGACGGCACCGATACCTGCGCGGCGATGTTCAACCCGGAGGGCGACGCCGGCGACATCGAGATGTGGGAGCTGATCTGCCCGATGGTCTACCTCTCGCGGCGGATCAAGCCGAACACCGGTGGCCCGGGCCGCCACCGCGGCGGCTCTAGCTTCGAGTCGCTGCAGCTGATCTGGAACACGCCGTTCTGGGAGCTGCAGAACCTCGGCACCTCGCGCCTGTTCACGTCCCAGGGGATCTTCGGCGGATATCCGGGGTCGGTCGCCTACATCCACAACATCCGCGACAACAACCTGCGCGAGCTGGCCGAGGCCGGGGAGGCCTATCCGGTCGCCGACGGGCCCTTCGATGATCCGGCGCTGATGGCCATCTCGGGCGAGCGCGAGTTCAAGCTCGACAACTTCACCCTGCTCGCGCCGTTCGCCGAGGGCGACCTCTACCACTCGGTGATGAAGGGCGCCGCCGGGCTCGGGGACCCGCTCGAGCGCCCGGTCGAGGCGGTCGAGCGCGACGTCGCCGAGGGCCACATCCTGCCCGCGTACGCGCGCGGCGCGTACGCCATCGACGATCGCGAGGGCGCCCGTCGCAGGCGCCTCGAGCGGGCGCGCCCGTTCGAGGCGTGGTGGGGCGAGCAGCGCCAGCGGGTGCTGGCCGAGGACCTGATCGAGCCGGTCAAGGTCGGCTACGCGGAGTCTATGAAGCTCTCCGAGCGCTGGGCTACGGAGTTCCGCGGCTTCTGGGATCTCCCCGAGGACTTCGCCTTCGGGGTCGCCACCCCGACCCTGCCGCCGGACCTGGCCGCCAGGCCGGGAAAGACGACCCCGGCGGAGTCGGCCGCGGCGTTCCTCGCGGCATCGCAGGTGGAGCGGGTCGATCCGCCGGTGCTCGCCGGCAGGCCGCTGAAGCCGGAGACCCTCGCGGCGCTCTATGACGAGCGGCTGTCGAGGCGCGAGGTGAAGGAGATCCAGTCCGGCTACAAGGACCCCGACCGGTTCTTCAAGTGGGTGGCTCTGCTACAGAGCCGGCTCGAGTGGGACGATCCGATCGTGCTCCCGCTCGGTGAGGGGTTGAACGTAGTCCGGCGACGGGCGGACGGCGAGCTGATCATCCGCAGCGACGCCGGCCATGACTTCTGCCGCTTCGATCAGAACTGGAAGGTGCACGCGCCGGTGTTCGTTCGCGACAGCGATGAGTTGATGCAGGAGATCTACCCGCGGATGGCCCACTGCGATGTCGCGTGGATGGAGCTGCGCGAGTTCTACTGCCCGCGCTCCGGCCGGCTGCTGGAGACCGAGGCGGTGACGCCCGGCTACCCGGTGGTCCACGATTTTCTCCCGGACATCGAGGGCTTCTACCGCGGCTGGCTCGGACGCGAGGTTCCGTGAGCACCGAGAGCCTCACGGTCTCGGCCGATCAGGTCGAGCGCTTTCGCGACCACGGAGCGATCGTGTTGCGCGACCTGCTCGATTGCGAGCAGGTCGAGCTGCTCGCCGCCGGAATCGAACGCAACCTGGCGCAGCCGAGCGAGCTCGCGATTCGCACCGAGGACCGGGATGGCCCTGGCGCCTTCTTCGAGGACTTCTGCAACTGGCAGCGGATCGGCGAGTTCGAGCGCCTGATCCGCGAGTTGCCCCTGGCCGCGATCGCCGGTGCGCTCACCGGCTCTTCCGAGGTCCGGCTCTTCCACGACCACGTGCTGGTCAAGGAGGCGGGGACGACGGCCCCGACCCCATGGCACTAGGACCAGCCCTACTACTCGATCGACGGCAGCCGCACGGTCTCGTTTTGGATCCCGCTCGATCCGGTGCCGCGCGAATCGACGCTCGAGTTCGTCGCCGGCTCGCACGCCGCTGACACCTGGTTCATGCCCCGCACCTTCGTCGAGGAGACGCCGATGGTGTTCGAGCCCGGCACGCTCGCCGACGTGCCCGACATCGAGGCCGACCGCGATGCGCACGAGATCCTCGGCTGGGCGCTCGAGCCCGGCGACGCGGTCGCCTTCCACATGCTCACCCTGCACGCCGCCGCCGGCTCCCGCGAACGCCGGCGCGCGTTCTCGGTCCGGCTGATCGGCGACGACGTCACCTTCGCGCCCCGCCCGCACCGCACCAGCCCGCCGTTCGAAGGGCTCGAGCGGGACCTGGAGGCGGGCGCGCCGATGGATCACCCGCTGTTCCCGGTGCTCTGGATCGCCGATTAGCGGTGACACGGCCGGATAGGGTGGGCCGGTGGCGTATCTGATTCGAGGCAAGGCGGCGCCCGAGCGCCCCGAGGGAGCGATCGGGCCCGACCCCACCCTGCCGCGCGCTTGCGTGATCGGCGCCGGCTCGTGCGGGATCGCCGCCGCGAAGGCGCTCTATGAGGCCAGGGTGCCGTTCGACTGCTTCGAGGCGGGGCCGGTGGTCGGCGGGCTGTGGCGGTTCGAGAACCCGAACGGGCTCTCGGGCGCCTATTCGACCCTGGAGATGAACACGTCCGGGCCGCGGATGTCGTTCTCGGACTTTCCGATCGGCGACGAGGACTACCCCTCCCATGCGGCGGTCGGTGACTACTTCGACCGCTACGTCGATCACTTCGGATTCCGCGACACGATCACCTTCGAGACCAAGGTCGACCACATCGAACTCACCGACGACGGAGATTGGGAGGTCGACCTCTCCACCGGGGAAACCCGCGGATACGACGCGGTCTTGGTCTGCAACGGTCACCACTGGGAGCCCCGCTGGCCCGAACCCCCGTTCCCCGGCGAGTTCGCCGGTACCGAGATGCACGCGCACGACTACCGTCGGCCCGAGCAGCTCGCCGGCAAGCGGGTGATCGTCGTCGGCGGCGGCAACAGCGGCATGGACATCGCGCGCGACGCGGCCGACTTCGCCGATGCTGCCTACCTGTCGCTTCGCCGGGGGGTGCACGTGCTTCGCAAGCGCCTCGGGCGACGGCGCAAGCCGATCGATCAGACGCTGCCCCCGCCGTGGATCCCGTGGGCGATCAAGCAGCGCGGATTCGAGGTGATCCGCTGGCGCTCCGGCTCGATCAGCGAGTACGGCTTTCCCCAGCCCGACCACAAGGTCGGCCACGCGCACCCGACGGTCTCCGACGAGATCCACGACCGGCTGCAGGTCGGCGCCGTGATCGCGAAGCCGAACATTCGCGAGCTGCGCGGCGACCGGGTGCTGTTCGAGGACGGCTCCGAGGTCGCCGCCGACGTGATCCTTTACTGCACCGGCTACCGGGTCAGCTTCCCGTTCTTCGATCCCGGCTTCATCGCGGCGCCCGACAACGACCTGCCGCTGTACCTGCGCACCTTCCACCCCGAGATCGAGGGCGTCTACTTCCTCGGCCTCGCGCAGCCGCTGGGGGCGATCATGCCGATGGCCGAGCAGCAGGCGAAGTGGGTCGCGGCCCTATTGCGGGGAGAGTACGTGCTGCCTCCGGCCGCCGAGATGCGCGCGGACATCGCCCGGTCCCGCGAGGCGCACGCGAAGCGCTTCTATCGCTCGGCGCGCCACACGATGGAGGTCGACTTCGACGAGTGGATGCGTGACGCTCAGCGCGAGATCAAGCGTGGGGCGGAACGAGCAGCGCGGGGGCGTGGGCCGCGACCTGTCCCGACCCGCGCCTCACCCGCGTAGGCCGGTCACTCGTCGCCGGACTCGTCCTCGCCCTCGTCGTCGGCCTCGGAGCCGACCACGTCGAAGTTGCGGTCGAGCTGCACGTCGACCTGGCTGCCGTCGTCGAGGGTGACCTCGACCTCGTAGAGGCTCTCCTCGTCGCCGGTCTCGGTCTCGGTGACCGTGCCGTCACCGGTCTCGGCGAGCGCGGCGGCCTCGGCCTTGTCGAGCGCCGAGCCGGTGATCGGCTGCTCGCTGTCGTCGTCGCCGCCGGTGGCTGCGGCGACGCCGGCACCGCCGGCGGCAAGCGCGGCGATGCAGGCGCCGGTGATCAGGAACTTCTTTCGACTGGTCATTGCTGCCTCCTGGAAGGGTAGTTGCTAATCGCCTTCTTACGGGGGGCTGATTAGACGACGATGAGAGAGCTCAGTCCGGTGAGCCCGCGAACTGGGCCCTGACCAGCGCCCGGATCTCGTCAAGGCGCGGCCAGGTCGATGGCGGGCCCGACGGGCGGCGGACGCGGCGCGGGTCGCCCTGCGGCAACTCGGCGAGCAACTCGCGGCTCCCGGAGGCGCGCAGCTGCTCGGCGACGGTTCGGCGGGCCGTCTGGATCACCCGGTTGCGGTTTCGGGTGCTCATCAGATTGCGGCTGATCACCTCGAGGTCCTCGCCGAGCGGCTGGATCAGGATCACCTCGGTGCCGCGGGCTCGCAGCCTTTTGGCCTCGCTGCCGAGCCGGCGCCCCGAGGCGCGCCGGAAGGCGAGGCCAGGCCATTCGCGCGGATCGAGGGCCCGGACCGGGTGCAGGCTCGAGGTCGGGTTGAGGCAGATGACGAGGTCGAGGTCGTGGTCGCGGACGAGGTCCAGGTTGGACGTCGAGTAGATGCCGCCATCGACGTAGCTGCGATCCCCGATCGTAACCGGGTGATAGAAGGCCGGGATCGCGCACGAGGCTGCCACGGCGTCGGCGAGATCGGCGGGCGGGGCGTCGTCGCGGCCGAACGCCACCCGACGCCCGGTCGCGTAGTCGCAGGCGACGACCCAGTGCGCCGGGTGTTCGGTCCAGCCCTCGGGCACGACGCTGCGGATGATCTCTTTGATCGGCTCGGTCGAGATCAGACCTCGCGGCGCCCAGCCGGAGAACGCGGCGGCCGGGGTATAGCGCCGCGGCTCGCGCAGCGTCCGCAACGCCAGCGGCCACGAGCCCGGACCGATCCGGGGCCAGGCCCGTTCGAGGTGAAACCGGGCGCCGCCGGCGCGGTCGGCATCGCGCTGGGGCCTGCCGCGGGCGTCGACGACGTCATCGAAGGTCTCACCGGCGGAGTGGGCGACCATGAACCAGGGCGGAATCCCGGCGACGCAGAGTGAGGCGGTCACCGATCCCGCGGATGTGCCGACGACGATGTCCGCGGCCGCGGGATCCCAGCCGGTTGCGGCGGCGAGCGCGTCGAGCCCGCCGGTGAGCCAAGCGCCGCCCTGGACGCCTCCCGCTCCGAGGACGAGACCGACCCTCACAGTGAGGCGAGCCTAACCGGCCCGGCGGCGCCAGCCGAAGCCCAGGAACGGGCGCGGACGCCGCGCTCAGCCCGCGGCGCGCTCTCGCTCGGCCTCGCGGAGCTCGATCCGCCGGATCTTTCCGGTCAGGGTCTTCGGCAGCTCGTCGGTGAACTCAACTCTGCGCGGGTAGGCGTAGGCGCTGAGCCGCTCGCGGACGAAGCGCTTGATCTCCTCGGCGAGCTCGTCGGAGGGCTCGTGTCCCTCGGCGAGGACGATGAACGCCTTGACCACGTTGCCCTTGACCTCGTCCGGAGAGGCGACCGCCGCGGCCTCGCGCACGGACGGATGTTCGATGCACGCGGACTCGACCTCGAACGGGCCGATCCGGTAGCCCGCGGCGATGATCACGTCGTCGGCACGGCCCGCGTACCAGTAGTAGCCGTCGGCGTCCTGCTCGGCGGCGTCGTTGGTATGGAACCACTCGCCGCCGAACGTCGCCTCGCTGGCGTCGGGCAGGTTCCAGTAGCCGAGCGGGTAGTGGGGGTTGGAGCGCGCGCGGAGGCAGATCTCCCCTCGCTCCGCCTGCGCCACCGGCCGCTCGTCCTCGTCGAGGATCTGCACGTCCCAGCCCGGCATCGGCCGTCCCATCGAGCCCTCGCGCACGTCCATGAACGGGTAGTTAGCGCACAGCGGATAGGACTCGGTGAGCCCGTAGTAGTCGAGGACGGTGACCCCGTACTGGTCGCGGAACCAGCGGATCGCCTCCGGGTTGAGCGGCTCGCCGGCTGAGCAGACGATCCGAAAGCGCTGCGGGTAGCGCTCACCGGCGTCTGAGACCGCCATCATCGCCCGCATCGCAGTCGGGGTGGTGAACACGTTCGCGACCTCGTGGCGGGAGAGGAACTCGAGCTGGCGGTGCGGGTCGAAGCCGCCCTCGCGCTGATAGACGTACTGGGTGGCGCCCAGGCGCCAGGGGCCGAGCAGGGGCGAGATGCCGGCCGCCCAGGCCCACTCGCCCATGCCGTGGAAGCGCTCGCCGTCGCGGATGTCGTGGCAGTAGACGAACTCCTCGTGGCCGAGGATGTAGCGGTGGGCGTGAACGATGCCCTTCGCCTTGCCGGTGGTGCCGGAGGTGTAGTAGAGCTGGGCGGGGTCGTCGGCGGAGGTGTCCTCGCAGACGTGGTCGGTGGGGTGGCCGTCGAGCAGCCCTTGGTCGAGGACCAGCAGCTCGTCGACCAGCGAGGCGTCGAAGCGCTCGGCGTTGGCCGCGTCGGTGACCAGCACCTTCGGGGTCGAGTCGCTGAGCCGGTGGCGAATGCCCTCGTCGCCGTAGAGGACCGACATCGCCAGCAGAATGCCGCCCAGCTTCCAGGTGCCGAAGAAGATGGCGGCGGTCTCGGGAGTGGGAGGGAGGACGACCGCGACCCGGTCGCCCTTGCCGATCCCCCGCTCGCGGAGCAGGTGAGCGGCCTGGTTGGAGAGGTCTTGGAGCTCGCCCCAGTTGAGGGCGCGGGTGGCGCCGTCGAAGCGCTCCCATACCATCGCCGGCTTCGAGCGCGGATGCTTGTCGCAGCTCTCGGCGGCGATGTTGTAGCGCTCGGGCACCCGCCATTCGTGCTCGGCGCATGCCTGCTCGTAGGAGCGGATCCGGGACTCGGTCGTCGTCATCGCATCTCCTCTCCGCGACGTTGTCCCGACCCTACCCCGTCCCGCGCCGATCACGCCCCGGCGCGACCCGGGAGAGCGTTCCGCATACCGAAACAAAGTCCGCGGTCGCGTGATGAACCGCTAGATTTCAACCGCCCAGGCGGCTGTGGCGGAACTGGCAGACGCGCGGCGTTCAGGTCGCCGTGTCCGAAAGGACGTGGGGGTTCGACTCCCTCCAGCCGCATCTTTCTTGATCTTGTATGCGGGCCGGCGAAATCGGGACCGCGGCCCACGAAATGCGCAACCTTCTGCGGTTCGCCTTCTGGGAGCCGAGGAGGCGGGCCCGATCGGCTCGACTTCCGGGGTCCGCAGCCGATCAGCGATCGACCCAATCGCCTGATGAGGGCCGGCGCCCGGGCGCCGCCCCTCCTCGTGTTCTTCCGCTCTGGCACGCGCGGCGCGGCCGCTAGAATCGCGCCCTCGCGCCGCTATCGTCTAGGGGACTAGGACGCCGCCCTCTCACGGCGGAAACCCGGGTTCGAATCCCGGTAGCGGTGCCTCCTGATTCCGCTTGCTCATGCGGTTTGCGGGGCTTCAGAGGGGCTCGTGGGAAAACCTGTGGGAAAAACGTGCCACTTCCTTGCCACGCTTATCGCCTCCCGAGCTCGCTGTTCATCGCGCCGAGGGAGCGGCGTCGATGACGCCCGAAGAAGCGCGCACCCTAATCCGTGCTGAGTGCGCCTATCAGCTCCGGGCTTGTCGGGAGCTTGAGTCGGCAGCGAGCGCTCGGATGAATCCCTGGTCGGGTCGACCCGTCCAGGTGGAGCTTCCGAATCTGACATCCGCCGACGAGCTCAGAGGCCGCTACCTCCGCCACCGGGCCTTCCACCTCTTCGTCGAGCCGGAGGACAGCCCCAATCTGGCGCCCGACGCAACGTTCTTCCAGGAGCGGCCCCCCGTGCCCATCGATTAGGACAATTGCCCAGGCTGATAGGAAGCTGATCCCGGAGCCGGGATCATCTACGAGCGGGCTGTCTCTTACCTAACTGCCGATCTGCTCGCGGAGCAGGTCTGCGGGCTTTACGGATGCGCTGTGAAAATTCCCTGCCTTAGGGTCGGGCCTGGCAAGGAATCCAATCACCCAGGGAAGGGGAGAGTTTCGATGAGAGGATGTCTCGGTAAAGCCGATCGCCAACATGATCGTGGCGTCCAGGACGCCCGCCGGCCTAAGCGCCACTGCCGTACCGGGGCTTGTGTAGGCCACACGAGTGTGAGAGGGTCGGAAGACCACTCTCAGGGGTAAGCTCCATGCGTCAGCTCTGCGTCCTAGTCCTCGTTTCGGTCCTAGCCGGTTGTGTCGTGGGCGTCGCGGGCGCTTCGGCAGCCGCTGCTGAGAAACGCGCCGGTCCAGAAGCCGACGCACTAGTCCTCGGCAGGGCCGCGAGCCCCGCCCTTAAGGCACTCCGATCCGCCGCCGAGCTCGACACCACCCGCGCTGCTGAGGTCGATCGGCTGCGACCGCAGCGCTACGACATGCTCGTGGTCGACGGACACCATCTGACGGGGGACGAGCTGCGGCGTCGCGCATCGCTTCAGAACTTCGTGGCGGCGGGTAAATGGATTGCGGCCTTCGATGTTCTTCCGTCCGACCACGAGGCGCTGCGCACCTACACCGGATTCGATGTCGCCGACGCCGAGCACGGCGATCGCAGCGAGTTGTTCGTGTTCCGCGTTGCGAGGATCGATGGAACGCCGACAGTCCATATGATCAACTCAGGGCCATATACCCAACGCGGCACTGCGCAGCTCGGCGACCGGCGCCAGGACGAGCTGAACCAAGAGCACGTGCGCCGAGTCGCCCGGCTCGTAGATCGCGAACTGGCTCAAGAGGATGAGGGCTCCCCCAGGCTCGGACGGGCGACCAGAGCCAAGGTGCAAACGCTCGCATGCGAGCCCCTCCGCCCGGCGCCCGATCCCGAGCTCCAGCACGTCAGCTTCTGCTACGTGGACGCCGGTCTGAAGCCGGCGCCATACGGTTATTGGACTCGGGACAAGTACCAATGGTGGATGGACTCCTTCGGCCCTCCCAGCCAGCAGACCTCGACGTGGACGATGAACCACCGCTTCGATGTGTTCCTCGAGAACGACCCGGTGCACCCCGCGGGCAACTTCCAGACGGTGTCCTACGCCCTGAACGGGCAGTTTGCGCCGGCGACCGGCCAAAAGTTCGCTCGGATGACCGACTACTTCACGACCGGCTGGGACAACTGCACGTGCACGGTCCACTTCGTGCCCGAGCGTGCCTGGTGGACCGGCCAAATTGAGCCAAAGGTCACACCTTCCCCTTCGACCAGCAGTAAGCTCGTTTGGCAGGGCAGCCACCCGGACTCGACAAACGCTCAGACCAATTACTCATCGGGTGAGGAATTCAGCGTTGGGTTCACCGCGAGCGGCACGGCGGGGAGCCCGCAAAACGTTGCCAACGTCAGTGTCGGCCTCAACCTGAATTGGACCAGCTCTCAATCACAGAGCTACACGATCGACGACTGGGGCGTCGAGAACAAGGGCTTCGGCACCGAGCTCCACTGGCTTTTTAGTGCGCGCCAACCTTGCGACACGCGGGTCGCCGCCAGCAACCCGAGCGCTTGTTTCGTGGGAACGGATGCCGAAGCCTCGGGTACCCACCCAGCCATGCCCAGGGCGCTCTCAAAGGGTCAGATGCAGGTCAACGCGAGCGGCCGCTGGCGGACGAGACAACATCTCGGCGCCAGCGACGGTTCGCTCACCTTCAACCTGGCGACTCCGGTCCAGCTCATTGACACCTACTGCGAGGCGCAGTTTGCCAATTGGTGCTGGTCCTCTCGTCCCGCCATGGCAAAGTATGCCACGGCGGCCTCGGGCCCCTCTCCTGACGATGTCACGCTCGACGCGAGCTGGGTCAACGTTATCCCGATCAAGGAACTCAAACTGTCGCCGAACCCTGCAAATGGGGAAAAGAACGAGAAGGTGACGGGAACGGTGGTCCTGGAGCGGCCGGCGGCGATCCCGGTCACCGTCAAACTCTTCTCCAACAGCGGCAACGCCGTCTTCCCATCGCCCCTCCCTGGGGTCAACGGCGGGAGTCAGAGCCGGGTGACGATCGACCAGGGAAAGTCGAGCGGCACCTTCACTCTCGCGACCAACGACAACAAGCTCAGCTCAGGTGCGCACACGACCGCCAACATCACTGCAGCCTATGCTGAGGCGACGAGCGAGCAACTGCGAGTCGTACGTCCCCCCGCCGGTTGAAACCAGTGATGGCTTGGCACGTTGCGTCCCCGCAGTCTGGCCAGTGCCCGACGCAGCATCCTGATCACCAAGATCACGGACCACGGGGCGGTCGGCAACGTGATCCGTCGCAACGAGGTGCGCGATACCCGCGCGAGCGGGATCGCGGTCGACCCGGTCCCCAAGCGCACCCTGATCAAGCGCAATCACGTCGTCGGCGCTGGGCGCTCCGGCATCATCGTCGGCAGCCCCTCGACCACGATCATGAAGAACCGTGCCGTGCGCAACGATCGTTTCGGCATCGAGGCCGTCAAGGGGGTCATCGACGGCGGTGGCAATCGGGCCAGCGGAAACGGCCGTGCGCGGCAATGCGTAAACGTGAAATGCCGCTAGCGGACACTTCCCGACCGGTCTGACACACCCTCGAAGCCGCCGGGCTGTCGGAGTAGGCGGCGCGACTTTTGGGGGTCGCTCCCAGTTCACTCGTCTGCCCGCCCCGGCCCGACCACAAACGACGGGGCAAGGCCAATCCGGGGTGACGGCAGCGACGCGGCCTCGTCGACCGCGTCGTAGAGCGCCATCAGCTCGAGAGCCGCCGATCTGTCAGCCCGCGGCGCGGCGCGAACGCGTCGAGTTCTGCGAACCGTCTGCGGGACTCCTCATCTTGCTCCCGCGAGCCCCCGTCGTCCTCGATCTGCATCAGCGTCCGAATCGCGGTGCAGCGGGCGGTTGCGTTGGTGCTCTCGTCCCGGACGGTCCCCTCAGGCAAGTTGTCCCCGGCGGCGGCCTCAGTCCCACTTCGGAGCCGCGCGGTTAGGCGCTCGAGCCGTCAAGCCGCGAGGGCGCCGTAGCGCTCGCCCGCGACTGTTCGCGCGGCGGGGTGAAGCCGGATGGCATCGGGCCACAGGCGGATACCCGCCCGCAGCTGGAGCATTGCCGACTGGAGCAGCGCCTCGCGCGGGGGGTCCCAGGGGAAACCCAACAGCGTGCGGACTTCGGCCGGCAGCAGTCCAGTCGAGATCAGCTTCACCGTCTCAGTCACAGGCGTCACGGCGGTACGCAACCATCCGGTAAACGGCGGCTCGAGCACGATCGCGACGGCTAAGTCGCGCTGCTCGTCCGAGATCGAGAGGCTTCCGTCATGAAGGCGGCCGCCGACGTACTCGCGAAGCTCGGCTTCGGTTGCCGGCATCGAATCCCGGGGCAATCCGAGCAACTCCCCGACGCGCCGATAGTCGGACCAGTAGGAGTCGCGCTCGCCGCGGGACAGCCTGCCGAAAACGCGCTCGAAGTAGACAAGCGCGGAATCGGCGAGCGTCGCGAGGACCCAGAGCGCGAGTTCGGGATCGGAGGCGTCATACGGCACGCCCTCTGGAATCGGCCCGTAGACCTCGGCGGTTCGACCCCGCACTCGCGAGTGCATGGCGCGGATGGCGGCGCCCGTCCGCTCCGCCTCCTCTGACGTGCCGAAATAGATGCGGGACATCCACTCGTCGGTTCGCATTAGCCTGGTTCGAGGTTCATCGAAGACCACCGAGTGGCGCCGAAACCCGACAACCGCCAGCGGGTCGCATGCCTGCATCAGCAGCGCTCGTATGCCCGACAACGCGACGATTCGCTCGCGGTGCAGGCGGCGAAGCATCGAGTCGGCGGTAAACAAACCGTCGACGTCGGCGGCGCGTGGGTCCCGCGTGCTCCGCGGAAGCCCGGGAACCATCGAGATCAGGCGCGCGGTTTCCATGCTGCCTCAAAGGTAGCTGGAGCGAGATGTCGCCCGTCCGGGCCCCCGGGCCACCTGCCGTGGCTGCGGTAGCTGATCGCGGCTCTGGGTTGACGGCCGCCATGCTGAAGCGACTTGCGCAGATGGCGCTGCTGACGAAGGCCTGGGACTGATGGCAGGTGCGTCACGTCCGTTAGCTCACCGGACCACGACCTTCGAGATGGAGTGAGGTTGGCAGCTTGGGTGCTCAAGGCGCTGACGGCAGCAAGGAAGGTGCATGGAGGCGCGTGATGGCGGCGATCGCTGGCTGGCGACCGTCGGCCGGGAATACTGGAACCGCCTGACTGCGAGCGAACGCCGCGAGCTCCTTGACTTCGTGAAGCAGTCGAAAAGGAAGCGGTCCAACCTCAGCGGGACGGAGCGGGCTCGCGTCGTCGCGCTGCTCGACAAGGTCCGCCGGGGCGCGGACCCGCAGGACGGGCCTGTTACGCCCTGAGGCTGATACGGCGAGATCGTGCAGTGGGTCGGCCGGTTGGGTGCGGTATCGGTCGAGCAGATCGGCAGACGATTCGATGTGGGTAGCCTCGTCTGCCAATCCCGAACACTCACGAGGAACCAATGCATCCCTCCGAAGCACGCGTCCCCATCGCTCGGGCCCTCATCGGGCTCGCGGCCTTCCTGGCCTTCGTCCTCTCGGTCGTCCTCTACTTCAGTGGCGACGAGACGGCGGGAATCTTCGTCGGCCTTTGGGTGCCGTCGATACTCGCACTGGGCGCCTTCCTAGCGCCGCGGCGGCTCGGGATGCGCTCGCCCGCCGGAGGCCGGGAGCGATGAGCGCGCCCGGCATCTTCATCTACGGAATGGTCGTCACCGCGCTGGTGGCAACGGCCCTCGGCCTACTCGCCTGGGGGATCGTCAACGAGCGGCGGGACCGCCGCCGCCCTGAGCAAGGAGCTGAGGTCTTCGGTGCGCCAGCGGCCGCCTACGTGGCCTCGGACGAGACGCGCCACCAAACGGGCGGCCCTTGATCGGTGTGGTCGACACGGCCGGTCGACCTCGCTGTTGGCCCGAGCCCGCGGGTGGCGGACGGCGCCGCGCGGCGCGCCAAATCGACTGCCACGATCGAGTGGCGGCATAAGAGATCAACTGGCGGCGCACGAGCTGCGGCAGGAGCTCGACACCGTCACCGGAATCACCCACGCGGGCAGTTTTCGCATTCGCTGAGCGTCGCGGAACGCTGAAAGTTTCCGCCTTCCATGAAAAGCGCCACTTCTTGAGTGCACAGATAAGGGTCGGCGGGACCTCGGTCGCCAGCCTCGTGCCCTCCAGCCGCGGGGAAAGTCAAGGCGGGTGCGCCGCTCGGAGATCGCGCCTGGGCGCAGATTGGCGGTGACCCCTACGGGTAAGGCCGGTCGATGGACCCCGATGGGATCGATCGTGCGCCTGATGCCCTCGTCCTCGGTGGCGGCGGCATTCTAGGCGAGGCCTGGATGTCGTCGGTTCTGGTCGGACTCGAGCGTGCCGGTGGCTTCGCCGCGGCCCAGGCGGGGATGTTCGTGGGAACCTCGGCCGGCTCGATCGTCGCGGCGATGCTCGCTGCGCGTGTCAACCCTGCGGGCAGGCTTGGCGCCCTGCCGGAGCCACCCGAGGCTGGCGGCGAGGCGCCAGCCGGTGAGGGCCAGGGCGGACTGATCGGGGCGATCGCGCAGGGCATCGGCGGGCCACTCGCCGCACTGGTGCTGAACCCGGCGGCACCCGGCGGGCGAATGCTGCGGCGCTCGGCGCTCAGTCGCGTCCCACGAGGACGCCGATCGCTTGCGGGACTCGGGGGCGCTGTCGACGCGACCGGCGTCGGCTTTGACGGCAGGCTCAGGATCTGTGCGGTCGACCTCGAGCGGGGCGAACGCGTCATCTTCGGTGCGCCGGAGGCACCTGAAACCGCGGTCGGCATCGCGGTCGAGGCATCATGCGCGATCCCCGGTGTCTTCAGACCGGTCGAGATCGCCAGCCGCGAGTACGTCGACGGCGGTGTTTGGAGCCCGACGAACATGGACGCAGCCGAGGTCGGAGATGGCTCGCACGTGGTCTGTCTGAACCCGACCGGCTCGATGCGCCCGGGCGGCAGCCAACGGCTCGGCTGGCTCGGACCGCTCTCGCGAACGGTGGCGACGATCGAGGCGACCGCGCTGCGGCGCCGAGGCGTGAAGGTCACCGTGGTTTCGCCAGACGCCGACGCTTCGGCGGCGATCGGAGAGCGCCTGATGCGTGCCAGCGCCCGCGGGACGGTGATCGAGGCCGGCTTCGCCCAGGGCGCGGCGATGGCGTACACGATGCCGAGCGACGAGCACTTCTCGGGCTGAGCGGCCCACGATCCGCATCGCGTGGGCAGGCGTGGCTCGGGTTTTCGAGAGGTTGCGCTTTGCCGGAGCGCGCTCACTTCTGATCGGGTATCTGTCCCCGGCCCGGTCCCGGTCGCGCGCACGAAGGCCACTCGGCTGCCGCGGTCGATGAGACCGCGAATGAGCCGAAACACTGCTCCTTCGAACACCAGGGCGACGAGCAGCTCGGACACGAGATCTCGCGGTGTGCCGGCTCAGGCGCTTCCTCGTCGGCGAACTCCTAGATGTACTCGAACAGCTTGCTCGCGACAGGCTCGCGACAGGCCACCGAGCAGACCGTCGAGGATGCTTACAGGATCAGTTCACCGGGAGTACTGGTCTCCATGCAAACAGCACTTTCCGGCGCGAGCGAGGTCGGCACCCCAGGCACGGGCATAAAGAAACGTTCCTTCGTTTACGGGAGTTGCTTAGCTCGCGAGTTGACCCCCACCCCCCGAAACTCGGAGGATCTCGAAAAGGAGGTTCAGGTCGATGGGGGAGGTAGATCGCGCCTCGAAATCGCGCAACCTGACGGAGTTCCGCTTTGCATGAAAGCGGAACGAAGGACCTGTCGACTCCTTCGTTCCCACAGCCCCAGGCCCACACCCTGAACGGTCGATTTCGCCGGGAGGCTCAACCTCGCAAGAGACGGACCTCGAGCCCAGGCCGAGGTTCAACCGTGATTCGCCATGGGAAGCGTGGTCGCGGCCGAGTTGTGGGATGGATGATGGCTCAGTCCGTCAACGCCCCGACGCCCTCGCGCCGGCCCTCCTCTCGTTGGAAGAAATCCCACGCCTCGACCACGTTGCCCTCTGGGTCTTCGATGTAGATCGAGCGGTCGCCTCCTTCATGATCCACGGGCTCGCGCGTCTCGATACCCTCGGCTTCTAGTCTGGCGACGAGGTCGTCGAGCGCGCCCGGCGTGACGCAGAAGGCAAAGTGGACGCGGATCCCGCCCTGATCGCCGAACTCCTTCTCGCCCGGCGTCCAGAGGCCGAGTCGAGACGTGCGGCCGACCGCGAGCCAGATCCGGTCGTCCTCCTCGGCGAGGACCCCGCAGCCGAACGCGCGACGGTAGAACCGCGCGAGCTCGGCAGGGTTGGGAGTCTCCAGGGTCACCTCGGCGAACCCGTCAAGCGGAGTCCTCTCTCCAGGGCCTTTGCTCACTCGCTGGTACGTCCTTCAGAGCGGGCGACGATCCTGGCGTCGGCGTAGCACCAGACCCAGTCCTCCCCGGCCTCTGCCGAGCGGACGAGCAGGTGGCCGCAGCCCTCCGCGTGGCGGTGCGCGTGTCGGTTCTTCGACGAGTCGCAGCAGCCGATCTCGCCGCAGATGGCGCAGACGCGCAGGGCGCGCCAACTGTCGCCGGAGGCGACGCACGCCGGACAGCTCATCGCGTCCGTCGGCCCGACCCGAATCTGGTCGACGTGGTCACACGGGCGCTCGCTGCCCGTGGCTCGCTGCCAGGCGAAGCGGACGTTCTGGGCGAGGCGGCTCACCGCGCGAGCCTCCGCGCCGCGAGCGCCGCCCCCGTGGCCCCGACCGCGATCGCAACGCGGCTCGCGCGGTGGCGGGCAAGCGCGGCGCGCGCGGCGTTCGACCCCGGCCCTCCGTGGACGCCGCCGCCGGGGTGGGCCGAGGAGGAGGCGAGGTAGAGGTTCCGCACGGGTGTCTCGGAGCGGCCGAGCCCGGGGGTGGGACGGAAGATCAGCTGCTGGTGCATCTGCGCTGTGCCGCCGTTTATGGCGCCGCCGACCAAGTTGGCGTTCGCGGCCTCGAGGAGCGGTGGCGTGAACACGTGCCTGCCCACGATCCGGTCGCGAAATCCGGGCGCAAGGCGCTGCACCTGCTCCTCGATCCTGGCGACGAAGGCCTCCGTTTCGCGCTCGTCCCACGAGCCCGTGATCCCGTCGGCGCCAGCATCGCCGCGGGGCTCGTGCGGCACGTGCGTGTAGGCCCACGCGGTCTCGGCGCCGGCTGGCTGGCGCGTCACGTCAGTCTGCGCATACTGGCCCATGACCAGGAACGGCTCGGCCGGGACGAAGCGGCGCTCGAGATCCGTCGTCGCCTGCGTCATCGCGTCGAGGCCTTCGGCGAGGTGAAGCGTCCCGGCCTCGCGCGCGCCCTCCGCCGTCCAGGGGATCGGCTCCGAGAGCGCCCAGTCGACCTTGACCGAGGAGTTGTCGTACTGGAAGTTGCGCAGGTCGGCGCGAACCGACTGCAGCGCGTCCTCGCGTTCCAGCAGGTCGAAGTAGAGCTGGGGCGCGCCGGTGTCCGCGAGGACCGCGCGCGAAGCCGGGTGCTCGGTGCCGTCGGCGGTCCGCACTCCGACGGCGCGCCCGCGACGGACGACGACGCGGCGGACGGGAGCGTTGCAGACGACTTCGCCGCCGTGGTACTCCAGGCGGCGCACTAGCGCCGCGGTGAGCTCGCCCGCGCCGCCCTCGGGCACCGGAAAGCCGACCGTCTGCCCGAGCGAGCACAGCACCCATCCGAACAGGCCTCCGCCGCCGGAGTCGGGCGTGAGGTCGGCATGCAGCGCATTGCCGGCGAGCAGGTTCGCGCCGCCCTCGCCTCGGAATGTCTCGTGTCCGAGGCGACGCGCGGAGAGCGTCCCCAGGCGCGCGAACTCCAACATGCCCTTCGGTCCGAGGGCGCGGGCGAGCTTTGCCCCGCCCTTCACCGGGGGAAACGGCGTCAGCAGCGCCTCGATGAACGCTTCGCCGGCCCGCTCCCAGAGGCCGAACAGCCGCCGCCAGCCGTCCCCGTCGCCCGGGTGGAAGCTGTCCAGCGACTCGGCGGTGCGGTCGAGATCCTGATAAAGGTTTGCGCACCGCCCATCGCGGGTCGGGTGGGCCACCACGGCAGGCGCCCGGCGCCAGCGTGGTCCCCACCGCTCGAGCTCCAGGGCGCGGAGTCGCGGCGAGGCGGCTGCGAGCGGATAGAAGGAGCTGAACAGGTCGTGGGTGTAGCCGGGAACGGTCACCTCGCCGGACCGCACGGCACCCCCCGGCTGCGGCTGCTCCTCGAGCACGAGCGTCTTCCAGCCGCGCTCGGCGAGGATGTTGGCCGCCACGAGACCGTTCGGCCCCGAACCGATCACGACTGCGTCGGTCATCGGCGCGAGATGGCCGCCCTGGCGCCGCCGGCGACTGCCAGCCCGCGTGTGAGCAGGCTCGGCCGGCTCGCCAGCCCGGTGCGAAGCTCACCCCGCCCGGCCGGCTCGTGGATCGCCCGGGCCCCCGGGCCCGGCTGGCCCGCCGTGCGCGCCCAACCGGCGAAGTGGGCGAGCAGGCGCTCGCTGAGGGGGTTGAGGAGCGAGTGCACGGTGCCGGCTAAAACCATCAGACCGCCCACCGTCATGCCGCCGGACCGGTGGCGGTCCACGCAGCTGACGATCGCCTTAGCGACGTCCTCCGGCGGGTAGGCGCCTGGCAGCCTGGGCGGCAGGTGACCCTCCTGCGTCGCGACGTTGTCCCAGAAGGGTGTGTCCACGGGGCCCGGGCTGATGAGGGACAGCGCGACGCGAGAATCCTGGCTTCGCATCTCGATCCCGAGCGCGTCCACGAATCCGCGAAGCCCGTGCTTCGCGGCGGTGTACGCGCTCATCAGCGGGAGCGGGATCGCGTCGGCGACCGAGCCGACGACCACCAACGACCCCTGCGTCCGCTCGAGGTGAGGGAGCGCCTCGCGGATCGTGTCGACGGCACCGCGGAGGGTGGCGTCGATGGTGCGGTCGAAGTCGTCGGCGGCGGTTTGCGTGAACGCCCCGAACGCGGCGGCGCCGGCGTTCACGACCACCACGTCGAGGCCGCCCATCGCCGCCGTCGCCCGGTCGATTGCGGCCTGCACCGCGGCGCGATCCGTGACGTCGGCCGGACACACGATCGGCTCCCCGCCGGCGTCGCGAACCGCTGCGGAGCAGCGGTCCAGACCGTGCTCGGAGCGCGCGACCAGCGCGACACAGGCCCCGCGCTCGGCGAACTCGATCGCCGTGGCCATGCCGATCCCGCTTGAGGCACCGGTGATCAGCACCCGCTGGCGTTCCGCCGCGGCCGGGGAGGGGTCGTCTGGAGCCGACACAGGTTCTTCCGTACCCGCGACGCGCGGCCCTATCCGCATCACGCCCGTTGGGCCCACGAGCGAGGCTTACCGGGGTTGGCCGTCGCTTACGGGGCTGGCCGCCGGGTAGACATCAGTCCGTGGCCCGCAACGATACGCACATCGACGTTTCTCCCGAGCGCGTCTTCGAGGTCCTCTCCGACCCCGACAACTACGGCTACTGGGTGGTTGGCTCGAAGTACATCCGCGACGCGGATCCCGACTTCCCTGCGCCTGGAACGAAGTTCCACCACACCGTTGGCTTCGGCCCCCTCGAGATTAAGGATCACACGACCGTGCTCGCCTCCGAGCCGCCGCGCATGTTGAAGCTACGGGCGAAGTCGAGGCCGATGGGGACGGCCAATGTGACGATGGAGATCGAGCCCGAGGGCACCGGCAGCCACGTGACGATGATCGAGGACGCCGGCGACCCGCTGACGGCATTCGTCTTCCAGCCGCTGACCCATCTACTCGTTCGCGGGCGCAACGTCGAGTCGCTCAACCGCCTGCGCGAGCTCGCCGAGGGCGGGAAGAGCAGGCAGGCCGCCGGCTGAGCGCGACCGCGCCGCGCTCGTGCCCTGGTAAGGCACACACTCGGAGACGTCGCCGCACGGGCGGCCGACGTGTTCGCGACGATGCCGACTACGAGCGGATGCCGCTGTGGCAGAAGCCTCTGCGCCGCTGCGAGCACTCGACCGCGACAGGTCGGGCGCGGCGACCGAGGTCGCCTACGAGATCGCGACGCCCATCCGCACGGTGGGGTATGCGATCACATCCGGCGCAACCCGGCGAAGCTCGCCGGGCCCAACCGCCAACCCTCACCGCGCGCGGTGCGCGCCTTCTCCCACGAGGAGATCGGGGCGAGCGGCCGAACTCTCCCGCGCTACCAGCCGCTGCCCGCGGTCGCCGCGGCGACTTGGACTGCGCCCGGAGGAGTGGCAGGCGCTCGAACGCCGCGACGTGGACCGCGCCGCCGGGCTGTTGACCGTTAGGCGTACCGTTTCCAGCGGCGAGGTGGTTGAGTTGGCTAAGGCCGCTGGCAGTCGCCGCCAGGTCCCCCTGAGCGCCCACGCGCACGCTGCCCTAAAGGCAATCCCGCCGAGGCTGGACATGCCGCTGCTCTTCCCGGCGCCGCGGGGCGGGGTACTCGACCTCGAGCACTTCCGGCTGCGGGAGTGGCACCGGCGATCGAGGCCTCCGGGGTCGCACGCCCGGCGCGCATCTACGACCTGCGCTCGACCTTCGCTTCCGACGCGCTCGCGGCTGCGGTCGGGCTCCACGCGCTCGCCCGGATCATGGGCACCAGTGTGCGGATGATCGAGCGCCACTACGGGATCTTGCTCGACGGCGCGATGCAGGAGATCGCCGGCCGGTTTGATGCGCTCGACGCCGATCGTGCCCGGGATCGGGCTGAGGAGTCCGGTTAAGCGGAGCGGGTGCGGCGCTCGACTCCGGCCCCGCGGCCCAGCACCACGCCGAGCCCGATCATGGCGAGCGCGAGCACGAAGTGGAGCCAGTTGTCGGCCGTGTTGAGGGCGACGAAGTTCGCCCCAGAGTCGAAATCGACGATCACCCCGTAGATCCACAGCCCGGCATAGATCGCGCCGCCGCCGAGCAGAAACAGTCGCGAGGTATCGAAGGCACGGGCGGCCGCAAGGCCGGCGACGCCAAAGAGGAGGTGAACGATGTTGTGGAGCACGTTCACCTTAAAGATCCCGAGCAGCTCTGCATCGGAATTCTCGCTGGCGAACGACATCGTGTCGTAGTCCGTCGTGATGCCCGGAATGAACCCGAGGATCCCGATGGCGAGAAAAGCGCCTCCCACCGCCAGCGCAGCCGTCTGTAGCGGGGTTCTCCCTTCCGACCTTCTCCGTTCCATTGCTGCCTCCACTGCCGTCTCCTTGTTGTCGGTGTTTGCGGACGACGGAACTCCTTGGCGCAAGCCCGCAGGGCAAAGACTTCCCGGTGTTACCCGGAGTTTTCTAAAGGAAACGGGAGCTTCTGCGTTGCCGATGACGTGGTCCTCGGCAGCGAGGCTCACGCGCTGACCTGCCCCGTCACCTCAGTGATCGACTCGTACCAGCGATCGTTGTTGCCCTACTGATCGGCCGGTATCGCACTGGCGGACGCGTACGCATCCGACGCCATCGCGGCATCGCTGCAAAAGGGCGATGGCGCCGGGCGATGGGCCAAACCCGCAGTGCTTGCGTAGTCGTCCTTGGAATCGTTCCTTATTCTCCTCAGACCCCCCCTTGCGATGTCGTTACGGCGAGCTTCCGAGACGCGGTGGCATTCCGCGCGCCCGGCTTTAACGTCGGGCCGAAGGCTTTGCGTCCTCGGAAAGTACGCGGGTGGTTTGCCGAGGAGCCCGTGGGTTACTTGTGACCCATTCGGGGTTTGATCTCCAACGACAGCATCTCGGCAATCGGGCGGGCCGCACACGACGTCGGCGTGGGGGCACTGATCGGCGGCAACCTATTCGCTCGGGTGGGAATGCACCCTGCCCTCAGACAGGTGAGCGATGCTCGTGAACGCGGCAGCGCAACGAACACCGCCTGGCGGCGCTATGGAGCCGTGAACGCGCTGGCGCTCGCGGCGGTCCTGGTGGGCTGGGGCGGCGCGCGGCTCGACGAGGCAAGCGCGCGGATGCTCTCCAGGCGGGAGCGCAAGCTGGCGCTCGCGAAGGACGGCGCTGTCGTCGCCGTCGCGATTACTGGGCTCGCCGCAAGCGCGGCTGGGATGCGGTTCGCCCGCATGGAGCCCCAGGGTCGCGTACCGCTCGCCGACGGGAGCACGCCCGCGGCTGAAGCCAGCACGGCCGAGAGGCGCAGCAAGCGGTTCTTGAACGCGGTAGGCGCCGCAAACCTGGTTTCCGCGATCGTGCTCGCCGGTGTCAACGCGGCCTTAAGCCAGGCGGGTTTCCGGCGCCCGCCTGTGCGCCGCTTGCTTCGTCGCCGCTATTAGCGGCGTTCCCGTCCCGCGGGGTCACACGCACATCCGCTCAGCCGTCACCGGAGGTTCAGTTCGCGACCAAGCGTTCGGGGTATAGCCAGTGCAGGTGACGATCTCATCCCTCGCCGGAGCTCGACGGTGAACCGGAGACGAGCGTGGGCTCCCCCGTGGACAGATCGAGGCATCAAGCCTGGCCGCGTGCGAGCTGCTCGACCTCTACACAGGCCGAATTGAGTCCACCATGGAGCAGGACGAGCGGCTGCGGGACACCGAGATACTTCCTGCGCTCGAGGCGTTCACCAGGGCGACAGACCGCGACGACCTGGGTGCCCAGATCGAGGGGTTGGAGCTACTGAACATCAGCCTCGGCCGTGCATTGCCGTTTCACAATCTCGCTGAATTCGACGAGTTCATGCTCAATCCCGAAACGGTGCTCGAGATCTGAACCTCGCGCGGGTGTGTTCGGGGCTACGCGTGAATGCGAGGGTTCCCCAACTACTGCCGCTTGCGCGATGGGCGAGGGCAGTGACGCTCGCTCCCGGTGCTCGTCCGGAGCTGGAGCGAGAGATCCGGGCCGCGATCAGCCGGAGGGACAGACGGAGATGTAGTCCTGCTCGGGCACGACCTCCTCCCACTGCTCGGGGGTGAGGCCGCCGCCCATGACCGCGCAGGCCTGGCGTTTCCAGGCCTCTGGAGCAGTGTCGAAGCTGAGACCGGGACCGCGGGTAGAGACCGCGAAGAGGCGCGAGCCGTCGGGGCTCAGGGCCGCGGAGGCAAAGGTGTTGGGCTGGAGGGTCAGGGGCGAACCGATTGGGTGCTGGGTCCCGACGTCCCAGAGCCCGACCGTCCCGTCGGCGCTCGCGGTCGCCAGCGTGCGGCCGTCCGCCGAGAAGTCGACGTAGGTGATCCGCTGCGTGTGGCCCTGGAGCGGGCGGCCAACCGGCTCCCAGCTCTCGGTCGAGTAGAGCCGCCCAGTCCCGTCGTACTGCCCCACCGCGAGCAGGCTTCCGTCGGGGGAGAACGCCACCGAGCGCGAGAGCTCCGGCGTCGGCAGCCGCTTGACGAGCTGGGCGCTGCGCGCATCGCGGATCTCGGTGCCGCGGTCGAGCGCCGCGGCGGCGATCAGGTTGCCGTCGGGGCTGAAGGCGAGCGAGACCGCCAACGTCTGGCTGCGGAAGGCGGTGAGCGCGCGCCGGCGCACGTTCCAGATCCGCAGCCGTGGCAGCTCGCCCTCGTTCTCGGCGGAGGCGAGCAGCTTCCCGTCGGGCGAGAAGGTGAGCGCCTGGGAGTTCGCCCGCAGCCCGCGCAGCTCGCCCGCCGGAGCGAGCGTCCGGGCGTTCCAGAGAGTGACCTGGCCCCTCTCGCCGGCGACGGCGAGCAGGGGCCCGTCGGGGCTGAAGGCGACCGCGGCGGCGAACCCCTCCAGCGCCGGCAGGCTGTCCCGGCGGCGCAGCGTTCGGGTATCGATCAGGTCGACCGCCCCGTCGCTGTGCGTGAGGGCGAGCGTTTCGCCATCCGGGCTGGGCGCGAGGCCTCGCGGGGTGTCGGGGACGCGGAAGGGTGGGTCGACCGGGAAGTACCGGAGGAGCCGTCGATCGCCCGACAGGTCCCAGAGGATCGCCTGTCCATCGTACGCCCCGCTGTAGAGCGTGCGCCCGTCCGGGGAGACCGCGAGTCCCCAGACCTCGCCGCGGTGGCCGGACAGCTCCTCACTGATCTCCCCCCGGGCGACGTCCCAGACGATCACGGCGCCCTTCTCGCCGCCGGAGCTCACGAGCTTCCGGCCGTCGGGGGAGAACGCGAGCCTGAGGACGCCTCCCGGATGGCGGCCCGTGAGCCGCCGAGTCGCGCCCGAGCGGCGGTCGACGAGGCGCACCGTCCCGTCGGGCGAGCCGAGCGCGAAGACGCTCCCATCTGGGCTGAGGGCCCCGACCTCGTCACCGAATGGATGGCGCCGCACCACGCGCAGCGTCCGCGAATCGACCTCCCACGTCTCGTCGTTGTGGGCGCTTGTGACAAAGACCCGCCGACCGTCGGCCGCCGGGAACAGCCCGAAGAAGCCGGCGTGATCGACTCGCCGCGGCCGCCCCTCGATCTCGCCCGTCCTCACGTTCACCGTTTGCAGCACGCTCGGTCCGTGGTCGGGGGCCTGAATCACGACCAGGTCATGGCCCGTGGGCGGAAACGCGACGCTGGCGAAGTTGAAGACAGGCGGATCGGAGAACGGGGGCAACACGACGCGCGCCCTGCGCTCCTGCGTTCGGGGGTCGATGAGGTGCAAGAGCGTTGGGGGAGGCTCGTCCGTGTTTTCCTGGCCGGTGACGGCGAGCGTGCTGCCGTCGAGGGAGAAGGTGAGCGTCTGCACGAGCCCGCCGAAGCGCCGGTCGCCGAGCTGGTACTCGCCGAGCCGCCGGCGGGTTGATGCGTCGAAGATCGTGACCGTGCCGGCGGAGTCGCCGAGCGCCAGCAGGCGTCCGTCGGGGCTGGCCGCCACTGCGTAGATCACCTGATCCCCGGTGCCGCTCAGAACGCCGAGCAGCGCCGGTGGGGTACGCAGCAGCACGGTCAGGAGGTTGCTGCGGGTGGCCATCGAGTCGTCGAGCGCGACGCCTGCGCCGGCCAGCCGCACGGCGCGGTCGAGGATGTCCTCGTTGACGGCCTGGGCGCCGAGGCGTTGCGCGGCCTCTGCGGTGGCGGCGCGGCGTGCGCTACCACGCTCTGAGATCGCGATCACCCCCGCGACGACGGCGGCGGCGAGCATGACGCCGACCCCGGCGAGCAGGGTCCGCAGGCGGCGGTTGGCGCGGCGCTGGCGCTCGGCCTCGCGCTCGCTCGCCGCTTGACTCTGGTCGAGGAACTCGCGCTCGAGCTCGTTGAGCTCGGGCTCGTGCTCCGCGGCCCAGTCTTGCGCCGCGGCAAGGCGGGCGCCGCGGTAGAGCTCGGCCGGGTCGCGATCGGAGTCGCGCCACTCGCGGGCGGCACCGATCAGGTGCTGGTGAAGGCGCCGGCCCTCGGCGTCCGCCTCGAGCCAGCCACGCAGCCGCGGCCATTCGCGAAGCAGCGCCTCGTGAGCGACCTCGACCGTGTCCTCGTCGGCGGTCAGCAGGCGCGCCTCGGTGAGCACGGAAAGCGCCCGGGCGCCGTCGGGGTCGCGCTCGAGCTCGAGTTCGTCGAACGAGACCCGGCGGCGAACGAACGACTCCGCTTCCCCCTCGTCAGCGCCGGCGAGACGCAGGAGCATCGGTCGCGCTCTGCGTTGCTCGGCCTCGGCGAGGCGCTGGTAGGCACCCTCGGCCAGTCGCGCGACCGCCCCTTCGACCCCGCCGCTGTGCTCATAGGCCGCGTACCTGAGCGTTCGCCCGTCGCGGCGCTGCCAGAGCTCGAGCAGGGCAGCCGAGAGCAGCGGCAGGCCGCCGGGCTCTGAGGCGACGTCGCCGACCAGCGCCGAGACGAGCCGCGGCTCGGCCCGGAGGCCCGCCCGCCGGGCGGGCAGCTCGATCGCCCGGCGCAGCTCGTCGCGGCGCATCGGCCCGACCAGGACCTGGTTGGCGCTGACCAGGGTCGAGAGCTCGGGGTGCTCGGCGCAGCGCGCGTAGAAGTCGGCGCGTATCGCGAGCACGACCACAATGCGCTTTTCGGGGTCGCCCGCGCCCTCGACCAGCGCGTCAAAGAACGCCTCCCGCTCGGCCGGGTCACGACAGGCGACGAACGCCTCCTCGAACTGGTCGATCACGAGCACCAGCGGCTCGCCGTCGGGCAGCCGGTCGAGCGCGTCGGCGATCCACGGCGCAGGGTCCTCGCCCGCCGCCTCGGGCACCGCGCGGGCGAGGGTCCGCGAGAGCTCGGCCAGCGGGCGCGCGCCCGGCCGCATCACCGCCCGCCGCCAAGCCTCCGAGCCGGGGACGACCCCATCGGCGAGGGCCGGCAAGAGACCGGCGCGCACCGCCGAGGACTTGCCGCTGCCGGAGGGGCCGACCACGGCCAAGAGAGTCGAGCCGACGAGGTGGGCGATGAGCTCGGCGACCAGGCGCTCGCGGCCGAAGAAGTACTCGGCATGGGCGGCATCGAAGGGCGCCAGGCCGCGGAAGGGGCAGATCTCGGGCTCCGAGGGGTCCGGGGGCTCCTCGACCGCGTAAAGGCAGGTGCGCTCGGTCGCGGTCTGAAAGTCGATCACGCCGCCGGCGACTGCCGCCTGTGCCGAGCGGAGCTCGGTTTGATCGTCGGCCGCCCGGCCTGCCGTCGCGGCCAGCCGCTCGGCCGCCTCCGCCCGAGCCCACTCGCCGGCGGCGCGGTGGATGCGAAGCGGCAGTCCCTCGCTCTCGGCGAGCAGGGTCCGTAGGGGAATGGTGACGCCCTCCGTGGTGTATAGCTGGGCGATCTCGGCCGCCGCAACCTCGCCCAGCGGATCGAGCCGCAGGCGCTGGGCGGCGCCGCTCTCGAGCAGGGGGGCGAAGGCGGGCGGCCCCTGCTCGTCGTGATGAAGGGCGCAGACCATGAGCGGCCGACCCTCGGGCGCGCGGGCGAGCGCCGCGGCCGCCTCGAGCACGCTCGGGGGGGTGTCGTCGGCGTAGTCGAGCACCAGAAGCGTCGGTCGGTGGCCCCTGCCGGCCTCGGCGACGGTCGCCAGGGCGACCTCGGAGACCTCGCCACCGCCGGCATAGAGGACCGCGGCGCCCTCGCGCTGGACCTCGGCCGCGAGCTCGGCCACGAGCCTGGTCTTGCCGATCCCCGCCGGCCCCCAGACCATCACGCAGACAATCCGGCCCTCGCGCGCCCGCGCCCAGCGCCTGCGCAGCCAGCCCAGCTCGCGCTCGCGGCCGGCGAGCAGCGGCGAGCCGCCCTCGAGCTGGACCGGGAGCTCGACGATCGGCGGCGGCGCGTCGAGGGCCGGGTCCTGGGCCAGGATCTGCTCTTGCAGGCGCTTGAGCTCGGGCCCCGGCTCGACCCCGATCTGCTCGATCAGCGTCTCGCGGGCCTCGCGGTAGGCGTCGAGCGCCTCCGACTGCCGACCGTCGCGATAGAGGGCGAGCATCCGCTGCCCGTGCAGACGCTCTCGCAGCGGCTCCTCGGCAATCAGGGCCTCGAGCCGGGCGATCACCTCGGCGTGGCGCCCGGTCGCGAGCTCGGCGTCGATCGCGAGTTCGAGCGCCCGCAAATAAAGCTCCTCCAGGCGGGCGATCTCGGGTCCGGCGAACGGCTCGGACGCGACGTCGGCGAGCGGCGCGCCGCGCCAGAGTGAGAGCGCCTCGCCGGCCAGACCGTTCGCCCCGGCGCCGGGCGGCTCGCGGGCGGCCTCCTCGACCAGTCGCTCGAAGCGCAGGGCGTCGACCGCGTCCGCCGGTAGGCGGAGCTCATAACCGCGCCCGCGGGTCAGGATCTCGGCCTCGGCGCCGCTCTCTCCGAGCGCCTTGCGCAGCCGCGAGACGTAGACGTGGAGGTTCTTGGTGGCGCTCGCTGGGAGGTCGTCGCCCCAAAGGCCGTCGATCAACTCATCGCCGCTCAGGGTGGTGTTGGCGCGCAGCGCGAGCATCGCGACGACGCCGCGCTGCTTGCTTCCCCCCAGGGCCAGGGAGTGGCCATCGACCAGCGCCTCGACGGAGCCAAGAAGGCGTACCTCGAAGGTCATGCCGAACCGGTCGGCGCGACCGTAACGCCGTGTTAGTGGGGAGTCAACCCCGCGCATCGCCAGACCAACAGGATTCGCTGGACGGGCGCGGAGGGGAGCTGACCGCTCACACCTCCGCGCCCGTCGCCTGCGACCCCCGGTGCGGCTAGGGCTCAGCTCGTAGAGGCCGCCGGCGAGACGGGGTGACGTCGGCGGATGGTGAGCAGCGCGGCGGTGCCGAGCGCGGCGAACGCCAGCGCGGCACCCGCGCCGACCAGGGCGCTGCCCCAGTCGAATCCCTCGCCGGAGCTCGACGGTGAACCGGAGACGAGCGTGGGCTCCCCCGTGGACGGTCCGCTGACCGCGTTCACCGACGAGTAGCCGGAGTCGGCCGATCCGCTCGGGTCGCTCGGCGCACTCGTCGGCGGGGCGATCGAGTTCACGGACGACGGGTCCGAGCCACCGCTGGGCTGGCTCGACCCGCCCGAGATCGCGTTGGGGCTCGAGTAGGCGGTCTCGAACGGCTGCGCGGCGGCGCTCGCCGGGATCGCCAGCGCGCAGACGGCGAGCGCGAGCGCCAGCCCGCGACGCCGCCGGGCGCTTCGCCGGCGCCGGGAGATGGTGGTGATGATGTGTGCCCGCATTGTGGGCCTCCTCTGGTGGTGGCTTCGGGCCTGGCGTCGGATGAGGCGAGGCTCCGCTGCCGTTTTGTCGGCCCGGAGGCTCGGACAGGGCGGTATACGCGCGGTTAATCCGGTCGAAGAGCGGTCCGGCTGGGGAGGCCGAAGCCGGACTTCAGAAGACGCCTACGCGATCGCGCGGCTCCCGGACGGGCGCGTCGGTTTCGCCGGCGTCGGGGGCGGCTTCCCTGTCCAGCCGCCCGGGTCGTTCTCGGACGACGTTCGAGCCGCGCGACTGCCGCTGGCGCAGGCTGCGCCGCGGTCCCTTCCCGCGGCGCACAAGACGCCTCTAGCCGAGGGCGCGCGGCTGCCTTGCGCCAAGAGAAAGTGGTCGTCGCGTGACTGCTCCGCTTGCATCGACGGGCGCCTGTCTTGCCGGGTTCAAAGTCAGTTGCGGTGCGGCCCTCGGCGCGATGGTCCTGATCGTCTACGCGATGATCGACACGCCCGAGCGCGGAGACCCCGGCGGCCCCAGCATCGAGCAGGCGGGCATCACGGATATCGTGACCCTGCAGTACGGGATCTGGCTCACCCTAGTCAGCGCGGTCGTCGGTGCTGTCGCGTGTGCGCTCAGCGCCCGATCCTTCCCGTCAGCGCCAGAAGGAGCCAGTACAGGATCGGCACGGCGACGAGGATCAAGACCATGATCACCGCCGCTGTAAAGGTGGACATGCCGTGAAGCTAGCACCGACCGAGCACGAAATTGGCGGCGTCGGCCAATGCGCTTCGGCAGGTCGTTTTTGCCGAGCGCGCCGGGCGCCGGTGTCGGGGGAGGACTAGATCGAAAAACGCCGCTTCGTGCCTCACGGCGGCGGGTAGAAACCGGATCATGGATACCGCGGTCGTGATCATCGTCGCCACGATCGTCCTCGCCGCGATCGCGTTCCTCGCGTTCGCGCTGTTCCAACCGCACCGAGACCCGAAGGCCACCGAGAAGGTCGACGGGCCCCGGCATCGCTGGGCGGTGCAGGCGACGCTCGCCGAGATGCGCAAGGAGGGCGCTGGTCTACCCTCGGCGGTCAGCGACGAGGCCAACCGAAGCGAAGGCCCGCCGGGAGCCGAGCCACCGCAGACACCGGGGCTTCCCCGTCCGGCTGAGTCCCGGGGCAACCGCATGCCCTGAGTCGATCACTCCGGGCCGTGCACGGTCACCGCGCTACGTCGAGCGCGTCCAGATCGACGCCGTGGTGCGCGCGCACGTAGTCAGTCAGGTCGAGGGCTGAGCGCGGTGGCCGCGGCGACCGCCGCGAGCCCGACGCCGCCCACGCGCTGCGGCAGAGTCTCGTCGACCCTGGCAGGAGCAGGCAGGCCGACCCGTGATCGTCCACGCCGAGCCCGCAAGCTGATACCGCGCACGGCGGTCTGCCGTCACAGCGATTCACCAACCGACCTTCCGCTAGCGAGATACTGCGTGAGCGATGTCGCAGGAGAACATCGAGCTGTTCTACCGAGCGCACGACGCCTTCAATCGGCGCGACATCGATGCGCTCCTCAATCTCTGTGACCCCGAGGTGGGGTTCTTCTCGGGCCTCGTGGAGCTGGAGGGCGGCGGCCCCCACCGCGGCCACGACGGTCTCCGAAGCTGGTGGGAGAGCATCCTCCGGGTCTTCCCCGACTTCAGCACGGAGATCGAGGAGGTGCGAGACCTTGGTGACGCGACGTTCGCGCGTGTACGCCTTCAAGGCCAAGGCGTAAAGAGCGAGGCGCCCGCCCAGGGGACGCAGTGGCAGGTCACCGAGTGGCGGGACAGGAAGGCCATCCGGATCAGCGCCTTCCCGAGCGAGGCGGAGGCCCTCGAAGCCGCCGGGCTGTCGGCGTAGGCGATGTCGCGGGAGAACGTCGAACTGATGAGGCGGACGTTCGAACGTTGGAATCGCGGGGAGCGGGAGGCTGACCCGGACATCCTCGATCCCGAGCTAGTGATCCATTCGGCGATGACCCACGCGACGTATCACGGCTACGAGGGGTTGCGGCGGTGGATGGTCGAGATCGACCATCAGTTCGACGATTGGAACGTCTCGATCGATGAGTTCAGGGATGCGTCCGAGGGTCGGCTTCTCGCCCTTGGGACGGTGCACGTCCGTGGCCGGACCAGCGGAGTGGCGTTCGATCAGCCGATGGCCTTGCTCCTCGCATTTGCCGAGGGAAGGCTGATCGAGTTGAGGACGATCCCCGACCACGCCCAGGCCCTCGAAGCCGCCGGGCTGTAGGAGTAGGCGATGTCGCAGGAGAGCGTGGAGTTCGTGCGCGGCATCTACACGGTGCCGGACGGCATCACCGGGGCAGCTTCGGGCAGGCTCGCTCCCGATGTGCAGTTCGACTTCACCTCGGCGTACCCGGACCGGCGAATACTGCGAGGGGCCGCGGAAATCCGCGAGTTTCGAGAGACGGGCCCTGGCACGGTGCCCCGATTCACTTCGAGCCCGAGCGCTTCTTCGACGTCGACGACGAGCATGTGCTCGTGTTCGTTCATGTATCGGTCATCGGGACGGGGAGCGGGGTCCCAGTCGAGATCGATGCCGCCCACGAGTTCACGATCCGCGATGGCCTGGTCGTGTATTTAAAAGTCCATGGGGACCGTGACGAGGCCTTCGCAGCCGCCGGGCTGGCGAAGTAAGGGATGTCGCAGGAGAACGTCGAGATCGTTCGCGCCGCAATCGACGCCTTCAACCGGGGAGATGGGGGCGAGCTTGGTACCCGCCCGGATGGCCGGCAAGATCCCCGGTCGGCGGCAGGAACGTGGCCGAGGGCACCAACGAGGACAGTGCAGCACGAGCCTGGCACGCGGGATACTGCGCGAGCGATGTTGCAGGAAAGCGTCGAAGTGCGCAACGAGGTCGTGCGGAGATGGTTTCGGAGCTTCGAGGACGACGCCGCCGGATTTCGGGACACGCTGCATCCGGACCTCGTTTGGTTCCCATTTGAGGAGAACCTCACGCCCGCCCACGGCATCGAAGGTGCGATGCGGAACAGGAATCAGTGGCTCGAGATTTGGGAGGAGCACCGGTTCGACCTGGAGGAGGTCGTAGAGGACGGCGACAACGTCGTTGTCCTGGTCCACATAACCGCGCGAGGGCGCGCCAGCGGCATCAACGTCGACTTTCGCTTCTATGCACACTTCACGGTGAAGGGCGACAAGGTGATCCGCATCTACGATCACGAGCAGAGGGCGGCTGCGCTCGAAGCCGCTGGACTGGCGGAGTAGGCGATGTCGCGGGAGAACGCCCGACGCGCTGCGCGCTGAGCTCACCGCCGCTCCTCGTAGTCTTCCGCCGATGGCGGACCGCCGCGACCTCGAGTTCACCTATTCGCTGATCGACGGGATCTTCCGGCTCAGCCTCGGGGAACTCGCCGACTTCAGCGGCGCCAAGTACGACGGCGACTTCTCGCTCAGCCTCGAGCAGGCGCAGGCCCGAAAGCACGAGTACGTCGCCGAGCAGATCGGGATCGGCCCACGGCGGCGCGTACTCGACCTCGGCTGCGGCTGGGGGCCACTGCTCAACTTCATCCGCGAGCGCGGTGGCGAAGGACTCGGCGTCACCCTGTCCTCGGCGCAGGCGGAGGCTTGTCGGCGTCACGGGCTCGACGCCCGCCTGCAGGACGCCCGAACCGTCGATCGCGACACCTTCGGCGGCTTCGACGCCGTCGCCAGCCTCGGCGCCTTCGAGCACTTCTGCTCTCCCGACGACTACTTCGCCGGCCGCCAGGAGGACGTCTACCGCGCCCTCTTCGCCCACGTCGCAAGGGTGCTGCCCAAGCGCGGGCGCTTCTACCTGCAGACGATGGTCTTCGGGCGCAACATGATCGATCCGCAGGAGGCCGACATCGAGGCGCCGCGCGACTCCGACGCCTGGTATCTGGCGCTGATGCAGCGCCAGTTCCCGGGCTCCTTCCTTCCCTTCGGCGAGCAGCAGATCGTCCGCACGGCGGAGCCCGACTTCCGGCTGGTCGACTCGAGCAGCGGCCGGCTCGACTACATCGAGACGATCGCCCAGTGGCGCAAGCGGTTCGCCGAGCCGAGCTTTCGCAAGACGCTGCTCAAGCTGCGCTTGATCCCACACTGGCTCACGAGCGGCGACTTCCGGCTCGCCTTCACCTCCGGGGTCAGCGCCAACTCGGTCTGCTTCGAGCGCGAGCTGCTCGATCACTACCGGCTGGTGTTGGAGAAGCGCTGAATCCCGATCGGGGCCGCGGCATATCCTGCGAGGCGCATGCAGGATCTGATCGAGAGCCTGACCAGGGGCAATCCGACCGAGGTCAAGGTGGTGCTTGCCTCGGTGGTCGCGGCGCTCGCCGTCTATCAGCTGGTCCTGATCGCGGTCACCTACGGCAAGCTCTCGCTGCCCTTCCTCGGCGGTCGTACCGCCGGGACGGCGCACCGCTCCGCGGGCGACGCGATCGTCGCGATCACGGTGATCGTCGCGGTGATGTGCCTGAGCTACTACGGCTTCGAGGAGGGTGAGAAGGCGCTCCACATCGTCGCCGGCACCGCGCTCCTGGTGGTCCTGGCATTCAAGGTCGCGGTGGTGCGCTGGCTGCACGGGCTCGGCCTCGCCGACCGCTGAGATGGACGACTCGCGGATCAACTTCGCCCAGCTCGTCGGCTCGCTGCTGGTCGCGGCGGCGATCGTCGCGGTGGTGATCGTCGCGGTGACCGCGCAGCTCGGCCCCACCAGCACCGCCGAGCTCGATGCTCGCGCGGATGCGCTCGACGCGCGCGAAGAGCTTCGCGACGAGCGCCAGGATCGCCGCGAGGAACGCGCTGAGCCCTAAGGGGTCGCTCCCGGCGCGAGCCTGCCCGCACGATCGCCGAGCCGATCGAGCACGTCAACGACCCGCCCCGTCGCTGAGCGGTCGAGCCAGGGCCGGGGTCGATCGCACCTGTTCGTTGCCCACCGATCGGGGGGTTCTCGCGCGCGGGACGTAACCTCCGCCGGGTGGCGGGGCTAGCCGGTGCGATGAGGTCTGAGCCGGAGCCGCTGCGCAGCGACGCCCTCGACGTCGTCGTGCGGCTCCTCTTCGGGCTCGGCGACGCCGCTGCCGACTCCGCTCCCTTCCACGATCGGATCTGCGAGGCGGTCTGCCGGCTGACCTCGCTCGAGCGGGCCGTGCTCTTTCTCTATGACCCGGCGCGGAGGCTGGTGCTGCCGGCCGGCAGCCACGGGGTCGAGCCCGAGATTCTCGCCCACACCTACGGCACGCTCGAGGAAACGCCGATCGCCCAGCGGGCGCTGGCGGAGGACACGGTGATCGTCGTCGACGAGCTCGCCGGCGAGGTCCCGGACCGCTACGCCGAGCTCCCGGGAGTCGCCGGGATCTCCTGCACCCCGGTCGCCGCCACCGGGCACTGGCTCGGCGTCATCCTCGCCGAGCGAAACGGCGATCGCCTGCGCCTCGACGAGAGCGAGCGCCGGACCATGTACGCGCTCGGACGAACCGCGGCCCTGGCGACCACCGTGCGCGAGGCCGCTGCCCAGCGCGAGCGCGACGCGCTCCTGCTCGAGCGGATCGAGCTCGCGCGCGAGGTCCACGAGAGCGTCATGCAGCGCCTCTTCGGCGTCTCGATGGTGCTCGGCTCCGGCCGCGAGCTGAGCGTCGAGGACGGCGAGCGCTCCGCCGCCGAGGTCGAGGCCGCGCTAGGCGAGCTTCGAGACGCCCTCGACCGCTCGCTCGAGCCGACCGCCGAGCCCTCGCGGACCACGCTGCGTGCCGAGCTCCAGCGGCTCGGCCGCCAATACAAGGCGGTGCCGCTGAGCGTCTGCTGGGAGGAGGGCGCTGACGTCCCCGAGGGGCTCGAGCCGCTCGCCGTCTCGGTCCTCGGCGAGGCGCTGCGCAACGCCGAGAAGCACGCCCGGCCGACCGAGATGCGCATCGCGATCACCAGCGAGCAGGGCGCCTTCACGCTCGAGGTGCGAAACGACGGCCTCGTCTCGTCCCCGGCCGCCGCCGCCTCCGGGCTCGGGCTGCGACTCGCCGCTTATGAGTCCCTGCAGCGTGGCGGCATGCTCGAGTTCGGCCCCGAGGGAGACGACTGGCGCGTCCGCCTGGTGTTGCCGGCGGGGGACGTCGCCAGCGTCGTCGGCGGAAGCTGACGTGGCAGAGCCCCAGCTCAAGGTGCTGATCGTCGACGATCACGCGGTGGTGCAATGGGGCTTCAAGGTCCTGCTCGGCCGCCAGCGCTGGGTCGAGCGCTGCGTCGTCGCCTCCGAGCCCGAGGAGGCGCTCGCCACCGCCGAGCGCCTGAAGCCGCACGTCGCCCTCGTCGACCTCTTCCTCGGCGAGCGCTCGGGGGCCGAGCTCTGCGAGGCGATCCGCAGCGCCTCGCCCGCCACGCGGGTGCTGCTGATCTCCGGCATCGGCTGGATCTCGCCGCAGGCCGCGAAGGCCGCCGGCGCCTCGGGCTTCGTCTCCAAGGACTGGAGCGCCGACGAGGTGGCGATGGCGGTGCGCATGGTCGGTAAGGGAATGACCGTCTTCGGACGCCAGGAGGAGGCGCCGTCGATGCCGCTCTCCGAGCGCGAGCGCGAGGTCCTGTCGCTGATCGCCACGGGGGCGACCAATCGGGAGATTGCCGAGCGCCTCTACCTTTCGCCGCACACGGTCAAAGAACACGCGAGCGCGCTCTACCGCAAGCTCGGGGTCAAGAACCGCGCCGAGGCGGCGCGGCGCGCCGAGCGGCTCGGGCTCACCCGCTGAGCCCCACGGCGCCGCCGACCCCCGAGGCGTCGATCGAGCACCCCCCGGTTGGGGGGTTGGGGCGCCGATCGGGTTCACCGGGGGCGGTGGGCGCGGTAGGAGTGGCTGATGGCGCACGCCACGGACAATCTCGCCGTTCTCTTCCCGGGTCAGGGCGTGGGCGACCCCGCCCACCGTGACCTGGTCGCGGACGAGCGCCCCGAGCTGCTCGCGCTCGCGATCGAGCTCGCCGGCGAGGATCCCTTCGCGCGGATCGGCGACGGAACCCGCTTCGCCCAGCCGGCCGTCTACTGCGCCGAGCTTGCCGGCTTCGCGCGCTGCGGGAGCCCCCGCGGCGATCATTACGCCGGCCATTCGCTCGGCGAGGTGGCCGCGCTCGCCGCCGCCGGAGCCGTCGACGACCTAGACGGGCTGCGGATCGTCGAGGTTCGCGGGCGGCTCATGGATGCCGCCGCCGCGGCGGCGCCGGCGGGCGGCATGCTCGCCGTCGGCGGCGACCGCGAGCAGGCGCTGGAGCTGGCCGAGCGCAGCGGCCTCGCGCTCGCGAACCACAATTCGCCGAATCAGTTCGTGCTCACCGGGCCGGACGCGGGGCTCGAGTCGGCTCTGGCGCAGGCGCGCGCGCTCGACCTGCGGGCAAAGCGCCTGGCGGTCGCGGGCGCCTTTCATTCGCCCGCGATGGCCGATGCTGTAGGGCCGTTTCGCGAGCAGCTCGAGTCGATCGACTTCCAACCGCCGTCGGTGCCGGTGATCTCTTGCGTCAGCGCCGCTCCGTTCGGACCCGACCCCCGCGACCTGCTCGCCGAGGCGCTGACGAGCCCGGTGCGCTGGGTCGACGTCCTGCGTCGCCTCCACGACGATGGCGCGCGGCGCTTCCTCGACGTTGGGCCGGGCAAGGTGCTGGCGGGACTCGTGCGCCGCACGCTCGACCATGTCGAGATCGAGACCGGCCGCGAGGCGGAGGTGGCCCATGCTTGACGTCGCTGTCGGCGCCGCCGAGGCGCCGGCACGAGGCCAAATCGACGAGCGCGAGCTGCGCGCCGCCGGAATCGCCGCGATCGGCGCCGCCGTTCCCCCCCGCGCGGTCGCCAACGACGCGATCGGCGAGCGCCTCGGGGTCGACGGGGAGTGGATCTCGACGCGGACCGGCGTTCACGAACGCCGGGTCGCGGCGGCTGATGCGACGCTCACCGATCTGGCGGCCGAGGCGGCGGGCCCGGCGCTCGAACGTGCCGGGATCGCACCCGCGGAGGTCGATCTCGTCCTCGTCGCCACCTCGACCCCGGACGAGATCGTCCCCAACGCGGCACCGCTGGTCGCCGACGAGATCGGCGCCTCGCGCGCCGGCGCGATCGATATCGGCGCCGCCTGCACAGGCTTCGTCTCCGCGCTCGACGTCGCCGCGGCCGCGGTCGAGGCCGGTCGCGCCGAGGCCGTGCTGACGATCGGCGCCGAGCTGATGAGCCGGGTCATCGACTACGACGACAAGCGAACCGCCGGCCTGTTCGGCGACGGCGCCGGAGCCGCCGTCGTCGTCCCGGGCGGTCGCGGTGCGATCGGACCGATCAGGCTGCACGCCGACGGCTCCGGCTCGCGAAACGTCACCGCCTCGCACACCGAGCGCAAGCTCCGCATGGACGGCCGCGCGACGTTCCGCGCAGCCGTCGCCCGTCTCTCCGAGGTCACGCTCGAGGTCGCCGCCGACGCGGGGCTGACCCTGGCGGAGATCGACCTCTTCGTCTACCACCAGGCCAACAGCCGCATTCTCGTCTCGGTCGGGGAGCGCCTGGAGCTGCCAAGCGATCGGGTCGTCGACTCGCTTGCGCTGTACGGCAACACCTCGGCCGCCAGCGTCCCGATCGCCCTCGATGCCGCGCTCCGCGACGGGCGCCTGCGCGATGGGGCGACCGTGCTCGTGGCCGCCTTCGGCGCCGGGCTGACCTGGGGCGCCGGGATCGTCGAGTGGGGGAGAGACCGATGAGCGCGACCGGGACCCGCGAGCGCGCAGCCGTGCCGAGCGTCGCGCGTGCACCCTCCGAGCCGCGCGAGCTCGCCGGCTGCGCGCTGGTGACCGGCGCCTCGCGCGGGATCGGTGCCGCGATCGCCCGTGAGCTCGCGACCGCCGGCTGGTCGGTGGCTATCAACTATCGCTCCGACCGCGAAGGGGCCGAGGGGATCGCCGCGGCGCTCGGCGAAGCGGGAGCGACCGCGCTGCCGATCGGTGCCGACGTGACCGAGCCGGGCGCCGCGGAGGCGCTCTACTCCGAAGCCGAGAGCGAGCTCGGACGCGTCCTGGTGCTGGTCAACAACGCCGGCCTGACCGCGGACGGGCTCTCGATCCGGCTCACCGACGCCGACTGGGACCGCGTCCTGGAGACCAACCTGAGCGCAGCATTCAGGCTCACCCGCCGGGCGCTGACGGCGATGGTCCGCGCCCGCTTCGGCCGCGTGATCAACGTCGCCTCGGTCGTCGGCCAGCGCGCCAACGCGGGCCAGGCCAACTACGCCGCGTCGAAGGCGGGCCTGATCGCGTTCACGCGCACGGTTGCGGTCGAGGTCGCGCGCCGGGGAGTGACCGTGAACGCGGTCGCCCCGGGCCTGATCGAGACCGAGATGACCGACGGGATCGCCACCGGGCTCGCCGACGCGATCCCCGCGAGGCGTCCCGGCACCCCCGAGGAGGTCGCCGCCTGCGTCGGCTTCCTCGCCTCGGACGAAGCCTCCTACGTGACCGGAACCACCCTGACCGTCGACGGCGGGATGACCGCCTGACGAGCAACGAGCAACGAAAGGAACCCAGACGTGCCACAGGCAACCCAGAACAAGGAGCAGATCGAGCAGCGGGTGACCGACGCGCTGGTCGAGTTCGGCGAGGAACGCGAGAACATCACCCCCGGGGCCCGCTTCGAGGACCTCGAGGTCGATTCCCTCGACCTCGTCGAGCTCGCGCAGATCGTCGAGGACGAATACGGGGTCGAGCTGGCCGACGCCGACCTCGACAAGATGGAGACCGTCGGCGACGTGGTCGAGCTGATCGCGTCGAGGACGGCGTGAGCCGCGACGTCGTCATCACCGGGCTCGGCGCCGTCACCCCGCTCGGGGTCGGTGCGCCGACCCTGATCGAGCGCTGGACGGCCGGCGAATCGGGGATCGAGGACGGCCTCGGCCGCTGCCGCGACTTCGAGCCCACCGACCACATCAGCCGCCGCGAGGCGCGCCGTGCCGATCGCTTCACCCAGCTCGCCCTGGTCGCCGCACACGAGGCGATCGAGGACGCCGGCTGGAGTGACGACGGCCCTTATGCGGACACCGAGATCGGCTGCGTGATCGGCACCGGGATCGGCGGGATCGCGACGATCGAGGACGAGCACCAGATTCTGCGCGAGCAGGGCGCAGCGGCGATGTCGCCGCTCTGCGTGCCGCAGATGATGCCCAACGCCGCCGCCGGCGCGGTGGCGATGCGCCACGGCCTGCGCGGCGAGTGCTACGGCACCGTCTCGGCCTGCGCAGCGGGCGCCCAGGCGGTCGGCGCCGGGATGCGGATGGTGGAGCGCGGCGACGCCCGCGCCTGCGTCGTCGGCGGCACCGAGGCCGGCGTCACCCCGCTCGCGGTCGCCGCCTTCGACAAGATGGGCGCGACCTCGAAGCTCGGCGTCTCGCGCCCCTTCGACCGCCGCCGCGACGGCTTCGTGATCGCCGAAGGCGCCGGGGTTCTGATACTCGAGAATGCCGAGTCGGCCGCCGAGCGCGGCGCCACCGTGCTCGGTCGTCTCACCGGCTACGGCGCCACCGCCGATGCCCATCACCTGACCGCCCCCGATCCGGACGGCGACGGGGCCGCGCGGGCCGTCGAGGCGGCGCTGCGCGATGCCGAGATCGAGCCAGGCGAGGTCGCCTACGTCAACGCCCACGGCACCTCGACGCCGCTCAACGACCGGTCCGAGACGGAGGCGATCAAGCGCGTCTTCGGCGCCCGCGCGGATTCGATCCCAGTCTCGTCGCTGAAGTCGTCGATCGGCCATCTGCTGGGCGCCGCCGGCGCGGTCGAGGCGGTGGCGACGGTGCTCGCGCTGCGCGACGCGGTCGCCCCGCCGACGATAAATCACGAGCAGCCCGACGAGGGGCTCGACCTCGACTACGTCCCCGGCGAGTCGCGCCCCATCGAGCGCAACGGCCGCGCGCCGGTAGGGATCTCGAACTCGTTCGGGTTCGGCGGCCACAACGTGGTCCTCTGCATGGAGGCGCCGGAATGACGGCCGCCGTCGAGCCACGCCAGGCGGCCGCCGAGGTCGAGCGCCAGGCGGCCGCCGTCGAGCGTCTGACGCCGCTCGAGCGGCTCGAGGCGCTCTGCGACCCGGGGTCGTTTCGCGCCTTGCGATCCGGCGTCGTCTCGGCACGCGCCGGCGAGAAGGCCCTGCCCGGCGACGGCGTCCTCGCCGGCGCGGGCAGGGTCGGCGGCCGGTCGGTGTTCTGCTACTCGCAGGACCCCGCTTTCATGGGCGGCTCCTTGGGCTCGGTGCACGCCGAGACGATCATCAGGGTGATGCGGCTCGCGGGCCAGGCCCGCGCCCCTGTAGTGGGCTTCATCGAGTCCGGTGGCGCGCGCCTGCAGGAGGGCCATGATGCGCTCGCCGGCTACGGGCGGATCTTCCGCGAGAGCGTCGCGCTGTCGGGGATCGTGCCCCAGATCTCGGTCGTCTGCGGCGTCTCGGCCGGCGGCGGCGCCTACTCGCCTGCGCTGACCGACTTCGTGATCATGACCGAGCGCGCGCGCATGTTCCTCACCGGCCCCCGGGTCGTGCGCGAGGCGCTCGGCGAGGAGGTCTCGATGGAGGACCTCGGCGGGCCCCAGGTGCACGAGCGCAACGGCGTCTGCCACCTGGTCGCCGGCGACGAGTGTGACGGCGCGCGCACGGCGCGGGACCTGATCGCGCACTTGCCGGACGCGCTCGGCGAACGCGCCCCGCTGGCCAGCCCGGCCCCGTCGAGTGCCGACCCGTCGGCCGCCGTTCCCACCGACGAGCGTCGCGTCTACGACGTTCGCGAGGTGATCTCGGCCCTCGTCGACGACGGCGACGCGCTCGAGCTCTCCGACCGCTGGGCGCGCAACATGGTCACCGCACTGGCGCGGATCGAGGGCCGGCCGGTGGGGGTGATCGCCAACCAGCCGCGGCGGCTCGGCGGCGTGATCGACGCGGCCGCGGCCGAGAAGGCGGCCCTGTTCATCGACGCCTGCGACCGCTTCCGGCTGCCGCTCGTCGTGCTCGTCGACACGCCCGGGTTCATGCCCGGCACGCGCCAGGAGCGCGCCGGGGTGATCCGTCACGGCGCCTCCTTGCTGCGTGCGTTCGCGGGCGCCCGCGTGCCCAGGATCACGGTCGTCCTGCGCAAGGCCTACGGCGGCGCGGTGATCACGATGAACTCCAAGGACCTGGGCGCCGACATGGTCTTTGCCTGGCCCCAGGCGGAGATCGGGATCATGGCCGCGGGCCAGGCGGTGGGGATCGTGCACCGGCGCCGGCTCGCCGAGTCCAACGGCAACAGGGGCGACCTGCTGGCGGAGCTGAGCGACGCGTACGCGGCGGAGCATCTGACCGCCGACGCCGCCGCGGCGAACGGCTTCGTGGACGAGGTGATCGACCCGCGCGAAACCCACGACCGGCTCGCCTGGGCGCTGCAATCGATGGAGGGTGAGGGCCGATGACCTCCCTCGACCCCTACGCGGAGATCGCCAGGGTGCTCGGCGCCGGTTCCGAGGAGAACGCGATCCGTTCTTACGCGGCGCTCGGCGACAGCTTCACGGCTGGCACGGGCTGTGCGCCCGGCGAAAGCTGGGCCGATCGGCTGGCCGCCGGGCTGGCCGACCGCAACCCCGACTTCGTCTATCGCAACCTCGCCGTCGACGGAGCGACGAGCGCCGAGGTGCTCGACCAGCTCGGCGACGCGCTTCAGCTCGAGCCCGACCTGGTCACGGTCGTCTGCGGCGTAAACGACGTCCTCCTCTCGGTCCGCCCCGACCATCACGCCTACGCTCGGCGCCTCGCCGGGATCTTCAGGCGCTTGACCGAGACCCTGCCGGCGGTGCGGATCGCGACCGCGACCGCGCCCGAGCGCTGGGACTTCCTCGACCTTGGCCGGCGGCCGCGAATGCGGAAGCGGCTCGAGCGCGGCATCGTCCGGTTCAACGCCGCCACCAGGGCGGTCGCCTCCGCGCACTCCGTGCCCTGCCTCGAGGCGGCCGGCCATCCCGGCGTCGGCGAGGCCGAGAACTTCGTCGCCGACGGGCTCCATCCGTCGCCGCTCGGCCACCGGCGGGCCGCGATCGGCTTCGGCCGCCTGCTCGGCCTCAACGTGAAGGAGGAAGCATGACCCGGGACCCGCTCTCGCTCGACTTCGATCGGCTCGACGTCGGCGCCGCCTTCGTCTCGCGCGCGCGCACCATCACCGAGGCCGACCTGGTCTCGTTCTCGGCGCTCACCGGCGATTGGCATCCCCAGCACGCCGACGCCGAGTGGGCGGCGGAGAGCCCGTTCGGCGAACGGATCGCGCACGGGATGCTGGTGCTCTCCTACTCGGTCGGCGTGCTGCCGATCGACCCCGACCGTGTCGTCGCCCTGCGCGGCCTGCGTAACGTTGTCTTCAAGCGCCCGGTTCCGATCGGGACCACGATCTCAGTCGAGGTCGAGGTGGCTGCCCTGCGCCCGCTCGACTCGGGTCATGGCCTGGTCGAGCTCGGCCTGCGGGTGCGCGACGGCGAGGGCAAGCTACTCGCGCGCGCGGTGCTCGAGGCGCTCTGGCGACGGGAGCCGGCCACCGCGGAGCGGGCGAGCGGCAATGGCAGCGCCCCGGCCGAGGCGGAGCTCTCACCGTGCGACGAGGGGCGGGTGTTGCTCTGATGCTCGACGGCAAGCGCCTCCTGATCACCGGCGTGATCACCCGGCGCAGCATCGCCTACGCGGTTGCCCGCGAGGCCCAGCTCGCGGGGGCCGAGGTCGTGCTCACCGGCTTCGGGCGCACGCGGCGGCTGACCGAACGGGCCGCGAAACGGCTCCCCGAGACGCCCGAGGTGCTCGAGCTGGACGTCAACAGCGAGCACGACCTGGCGGCGGTCGCCGGCGAGCTCGACTCGCGATGGGGATCGCTCGACGGAGTCCTGCATGCGATCGCCTTCGCGCCCGACGACGCCCTCGGCGGCGGCTTCCTCCAGACCCCGGCCGAGAGCGCGATCGAGGCCTTCCGCACCAGCGCCTACTCGCTGCAGGCGCTCGCCCGGCACCTCGCACCGCTGCTCGAGCGCGATCCGCCCGGCGGCATCGTCGGGCTCGACTTCGACGCGACCGTCGCCTGGCCCGCCTACGACTGGATGGGGGTCGCCAAGGCGGCGCTCGAGTCGACCGCTCGCTATCTGGCCCGCGATCTCGGATCGCGCGGGATCCGCGTCAACCTCATCTCCGCCGGGCCGGTCGAGACCGCGGCCGCCGGCGGCATCCCGGGCTTCGGTGAGCTCGCCCAAGCCTGGCAGCGGGGCGCTCCGCTCGGCTGGGACCCGGACGACCCGACCCCGGTCGCGCGCGCCGTCTGCTTCCTGCTCTCCGATTGGGCGTCGGCGATCAGCGGCGAGGTCGTGCACGTCGACGGCGGCTTTCACGCCCTTGGGGCCACCGGGCCGCCCGCGTCGAGTCGTGCCGAGCCGGCGCTGGAGCCGGCGATCCCGACCACCGCTTGACGTTAATTAAACGATCGGGTAATAATTGCCGCGAAGGCGAACCCGAGGAGGCCCCGGATGACGACCAGCTACAGCGCGACGAAGGCGCGGGCTCACGACGGCGAGATCAGCGACGAGGAGCTCAGCGCCCTCGACGTGTTGCTCGACGGCGATATCGACAAGGTGATGTCGCACCTCGACCGGATCGTGGAAGCGGCGCCCTCATATCGCAGGCTGATCTCGCGCTGGGACAACCAGGGCTGGAACTCCGAGAGCTTCGACTTCTCGCGCGACGCGGAGGAGTGGGCCGACGACTCGATCTGGACCGCCGAGCAGAAGCGCTTCATGATCTTCAGCCTCTCGGAGTTCTTCCTCGGCGAGGAGCGGGTGACGACCGAGCTGCTCCCGTTCGCGATCGCGGCGCCCGACGACGATCAGCGCATCTTCCTCGCCTCCCAGATCGCCGACGAGGCCCGCCACTGCGTCTTCTTCGATCGTTTCTACCGCGAGGTACTTGGGGCGGAGGCGGACACGATCACCGAGAATCTCGAGGTCCAGCGGGCCAACATCAACGACGAGTTCAAACAGCTCTTCGACGGCATCCTCCACGACTGCGCCGACGAGTTGCGCCGCGACCCCTCCAACTTCGAGGCGTTGGTGCGCGGGGTGACCGTCTACATGATCGTGATCGAGGGGACCTTGGCCTTGACCGGAGCCCGCTTCATCCTCCGCAGCCTCAAGGAGATGGACCGGTTGCCGGGCTTCCGGGACGGGTTCACGCACGTAAACCGCGACGAGTCGCGCCACGTCGGCTTCGGGGTCAAGTTTCTCGCCGACGCGATCAAGGCGGATCCGCGGATGAAAGGAGTGGTCCAGGAGACGCTCTCGGAGACCCTGCCGGTCGGCGTGCTCGCCTTCTCGCCGCCGTGGGTGGAGGACCGGTTCGACTTCGAGACGCCGTTCGGCTACCACTCATCGGAGATGTTCGAGTACGCGATGAAGTCCCTGTCGAAGAAGCTCGCGGCGATGGGGATGGAGCCGAGCGCGGCGCAGGTGGCCGTTTGACCGCCGCGGCGCGGGTGGGCGCGACGAAACCGGCGCGCGGCCCGGGGCGCCCGCCCTCCGACGCTCCGGACCGCATCTGCGACGCCGCCTACGAGGTGCTCAAGCGCGACGGCTACGCCGGCCTGACCATGGCCAAGGTCGCCGCCGCCTCGGGTCACAACAAGGCCCTGATCGCCTACCACTTCGGCTCCAAGCAGGGATTGGTGGCGGCGGTCGGGCGCCGGGTCTCGGAGGCGATCACCGAGGAGGTGCTCGGCGGGCTCGGCGAGCCGCGCACCGCCCGCGAGCTCGTCCGCGGGCTCTCCGACGGCGTCCGGCGGGCGCTCGACCGCGACGAGGGCCTGCAGCGCGTCTACTTCGACCTCGCCTCGCAGTCGGTGGTCGAGGCCCGGGTCGGCGAGATCATGATGGAGATGAAGGAGGGCCACCGGACGATCCTGCGCGAGCTCCTGCGCAGGCTCGACGAGCGCCCATCCGAGCACGAGCTCGACGCCGTCGTCGTCTATCTGGTCGCCGGCTTGGAGGGCCTCTCCCTGGAGCGCCTCGAGCGGGGCGAGACCGCGGCCCTGCGGCGCGCGCGCGAGCTCTTCGTCGAGTCGGCGAGCGCGGTCGTCAGCGGCGGCTGAGACCCTTCACGCCCGTGTAGGCTCGGTGGCTGCATCACCGGCGGCTCGGCCGGGGGCCATCTCTGCCCGCTCGCGGCGCTGACCCTCGCAACGGTGCGCGCCGACACCTCGAGCGCCGCGCCGCTGGAGGCGATCGGTTAGGTTCTCGCCGGCAAACCCGAGCGGAGGAGAGTCGTGGACGTAAGCGCTCTGAAGAACACCCCACTATTCGCCGACGTGCCGGACGAGGCGCTGGTCAAGGTGGCCACGTTCGCAACCCTCGAGTCCGCGGTTGAGGGCAAGACGATCATCCGCGAGGGAGGTTTTTCGAACGACTTCTATGTGATCGAGGACGGCACGGTGAAGGTCGAGCGCGAGCGCGAACACCTGGCCGACCTCGGTCCCGGAGACGTCTTCGGCGAGCAGGGCCTGCTCGAGAAGCAGGAGCGCTCCGCCACCGTGACCGCGACCTCTCCCGTGCGGCTGATCAAGATCGAGCATTGGGAGCTGGCGCGGATGAAGCAGTCGATGCCCGGGGTGGTCGCCGAGCTGCAGCGCAAGGTCGAGGAGCGGTCCTCCTAGCGTTTAGACTCGCGGCGAACCAAACGGCCGGTGGCCAAGGGAAGTCCGGTGAGAAGCCGGCGCGGTCCCGCCACTGTGACCGGGCCCAGACGGCGTCGCATGACCGAAGTCAGCCACTGAGCTCGCGCGAGCGAGCTCGGGAAGGCGCGGCGGCCGGCCCGGAAGCCAGGAGACCTGCCCCGGCCAGCCAACTACGTCCCTCGAGGAAAGGGTGGCTTCTATGACCAGATCCGGACCGCTCGCGCGCTGCGCGCTCGCCGCACTGCCCGCGCTGATCGCGCTCGCGATCGCTCCCGCCCAGGCGAGCGCGGCGACGGTCCAGGCCGAGTTGCGGGTGCTGACCCCGAACCGCGTGCTGGACCCGGGCACGACCTACGTCGTCGGCGCCGAGAGCGTGAGCACCGACCCGCGGGCGGACTGCAACTTCGGCGGTGCCGGCGGCACCGGCGCGACCTTCGAGTTCCCCGAGCCCAACGGGCTCGGGCTGCTCGCCGCCGCCGCGGAGGCCGACGCCGGCCTGCGCCCACTTTCGATCAGCGATGAGTTCGGCTTCGGACTGGCGATCTGCGCGATCGGCGGCGTCGACGACCGGCCGGGGACATTCTGGTACTTGAAACGCAACCATGAGGAGCTCACGGTCGGCGCCGACCAGGAGCCGATGTCCGACGGCGACGAGCTGCTCGTCTATCTGGCCTCGGACAACTTCCCCGAGCCGAACCCCGACGAGCTGGAGCTGCGCGCCCCGGCCCGGGCGGCGCCCGGCGAGCCGTTCACGGTCTCGGTGATCGAGCACGGCTGCGTCACCGACCCGAACACGTTCGAGGTCAGCTGCGAGAGCGCGCCCGCGGCGGGGGCGATCGTCAGCGGCGCCGGGGGTGAGGTGACCACCGACGGCGCCGGCAAGGCGGAGGTGACCGCGGGCTCGAACGGCCGCGTGAAGCTGGTCGCGACGCGCGGCTCCGACATCGCCTCGCAGGCGCTGCGGGTGTGCGTCAAGCAACGGCTCGACCGCTGCTCGAAGCGGCGCGGCGAGCGCATCATCGGCAGCGGCGAGGGCGAGCGGATCGAGGGCACCAAGGGACCGGACGTGATCCGCGCTCGTGGGGGCGCCGACCGGGTCGACGTCCGCCGGGGAGACGCCGACGAGGTCGACTGCGGTCCGGGCCGCGACAGGGTGCTGATCGGGCGCGGCGATCGCGGCGCCGATGAGCTTGCCCACGATTGCGAGAAGATCCGCAGACGATGAGCCGGGGCCGCCTTCCGGGGGTCGCGGCGGTGGCGCTGATCGCCGTCGTGGTCCCGGGCTGCGGCTTCGGGTCCGGGGAGTCTTCGGAGGGCGAGGCGCGGCTGACCGTGACCCGCGACTACGGCTCCGAGCCGATGCTCGAGGCGACCAGGTCCGAGCCCTCCGCCTCCGAGACGGTGATCCGGCTGCTCGACCGCGAGGCCGAGATCACCACCCGCTACGGTGGCGGCTTCGTCCAGTCGATCGAAGGAATCGAGGGCGAGGTGCGCGACGCGCGCCAGCTGGACTGGTTCTTCTTCGTCAACGGGATCGAGTCGCCGCGGGGCTCTGCCGAGGTCATCGTCCGCGGTGGAGACCGGATCTGGTGGGACTACCGCGACTGGACCGACGCCCTGCGCACCCCTGCCGTGGTCGGCTCCTGGCCCGAGCCGTTCGCCCAGGCCTCGGCCGGTGCCGAGCGGCTGCCTGTGCGGGTCGAGTGCCACCGCCGTCGCACTCCCTGCGAGCTGGTCGTCGACCGGCTCGCCGAGGAGGGGGTGGAGGCGACGATCGAGGAGGCGCCGGTCGGGCAGTCCGGCGAGCGCCCGGCGATGCGGCTGCTGGTCGGCCCGTGGCCGGCGCTGCGCACCGACCCGCTCGCCGGGCTGCTCGAAGGGGACCCGCAATCGAGCGGCATCTTCGCCCGCTTCGAGCGCGCATCCGGCGGCTACGAGCTCGTCGCCCTCGACTCCAGCGCCGCCGAGGTCGACGCCTTCGGGCGCGGCGCCGGACTCGTCGCCGGCCTGCGTCGGGGCGAGCGGCCGCCGGCCTGGCTGGTCACCGGCACCGACGCCCAGGGGGTCGAGCGCGCAGCGAGGCTGCTCGACGCCGAGCACCTCGCCGACCGCTACGCGGTACTCGTCGCCGGCACGGTCGAGCTGGCGCTGCCCGCGGAGGGCCACGGATGAGACCGGCGCTCGCATATTCGCCGCGCCCCGGCCCGCTGGGCCGAGCGAGCGCCCTCGCGGCCGCCGCCTACCTCGGCTCGCTCGCTGTCGTCGCCTTCGCCTTTTCGAACCCGATCGTGCTCGCCGGCGCCGGTGCCGCCGTTGCGGTCGCCGGCCTCGCCGCCCGCGCCGGGGGCGCGCTCGCCGCCGCGGCGCGCTGGGGCGCCAGCCTGAGCGTTTTGATCGTGGCGGTGAACGGGGTCGCCTCCCAGCGCGGCGACACGATCCTGCTGCGCGGCTGGGACCTGCCGCTGGCGGGCCGGATCGACATCAGCGCCGAGGCGCTCGCCGAGGGCGGGGTGCTGGCCCTGAGGATTGCCGTCGTGATCGCCGCCTTCGCCGTCTACACCGCCTGCGTCGACCCCGACCGGGTGCTGCGGCTGTTGCGGCCGCTGGCCCGCCATTCGGCGCTCACGGCGACCCTGATCACCCGGCTGGTGCCACTGGCGGCCGCCGACCATGCCCGCCTGCGCGAGTCCTCGGCCCTGCGCGGGCCCGGGGCGGCGCCGGTCGGCCGCGCGGCGCTCGGTCGCCGCCTGGTCGCCGGTTCGCTCGACCGCGCGGTCGATGTCGCCGCGGCGCTCGAGCTGCGCGGTTATGCGCGCGGCGCACCCGGGCGGGCCTCGGAGGCGAGGCGCTCGCGCCATTCCTGGCGCTTCGGCGCCGCGGGGGCGGCGATCGGCGCGCTCGGAGTCGGAGGCCGGATCGCCGGCGTGGGCGGCTTTGAGGCCTATCCGACGCTCGCCGTCGACGCCGAGCCGGCGACGCTCGTGCTTGCCGCCGCGCTGCCGGTCCTCGCCGCGCTGCCCTACCTCGGGATCCGGGGTCGTGATGGCTAGCCCGTCGACCCAGCCACTGGTGGCGATGAGATCGTTCTCCTACCGCTACCCGGGGGCCGAGGCCCAGGCGCTGCGCGAGGTCGAACTCGAGCTCGGCGAGGGCGAGCTCGTGGTGCTCGCGGGGCGCTCGGGCTCGGGCAAGTCGACCCTGTTGCGGGCCTGCTGCGGCCTCGTCCCTCATTATCACGGCGGCGAGGTCGCCGGCTCGCTCTCGGTGTGCGGCCACGACGTTCGCGAGCACGGGCCCGCGGAGCTCGGCGGGCTGGTCGGGCTCGTCGGTCAGGACCCCGAGACCCAGGTCGTCTCGGCGACCGTTCGCGGTGAGCTCGAGCTTCCGCTGGAGCTGCGGGGCGAGCCGCCCGGCGCTCGCGCTCGGGCGCTCGAGGAAGTGCTTCTCGCGCTCGCGATCCCGCACCTGGCCGAGCGACCGACCGACGCCCTCTCCGGCGGCGAGCTGCAGCGGGTCGCGCTCGCCGCCGCGCTGGTGCTGCGGCCTCGGTTGGTGTTGTTAGACGAGCCCACCTCGCAGCTCGACCCGGTGGCCGGGGACGAGCTGATCGGGCTGCTGCGCCGGCTGAACGAGGAGTGGGGGATGGCCGTGGTCCTGGCCGAGCACCGGCTCGAGCGCTGCCTCGCAGCCGCCGATCGCGTGGTCGCGGTCGACGACGGCAGGGTGGCATTCGACGGCTCCCCGCATGCGTTCGGGGACTGGGCGCTCGAGGCGGACCCGGCGCTGGCGACGCCCGGCGCCCGGCTGTTTTCGCTCGCCGGGCTGCGACCGCTGCCGGTGGCGGCAAAGGAGGCGAAGCGGACGCTGCGCGAGCGCGGACTCGTGACCGCCGACCGACCGAGCCCCGAGCCCCAAGCACCGAGCACCGAGGGCCGAACGCCGAGGGCCGAGCGCCGGGGACCGAGAACGGCGCGCCGAGCACGCCGCTACGCCGGGACCCCCGCCCTGCTCGCCCGCGATCTGTGGGTAGAGCTCGACCCCGGCGGCGGCTCGCGCGACGTTCTCCGCCGCCTCGAGCTCGCGATCGAGCCCGGCGAGCGGGTCGCCCTGATGGGCCGCAACGGGGCCGGCAAGAGCACCCTGCTGCGCGCCGCCGCCGGACTGCTGGTTGCGGCCCGCGGCCGAATCGAGGCTCCGCGGGGATGCGCGCTGCTGCCGCAGAGCCCGACCGACCTGTTCGTGCGCGAGCGCGTCCGCGACGAGCTCCCGGGCGCCGCCGGAGCGCGCGCGCTGGCCGCCGTCGGGCTCGAGTGGGCGAGCGACCGCGACCCGCGAGACCTCTCGGGCGGCGAGCGCGAGCGGCTGGCGCTGGCGATCGTGATGGCGGGGCGCGCCGATGGAGAGATGCCCGGGGTCGTCTGCCTGGACGAGCCTACCCGCGGGATGGACGGCGCCCGCAAGGCGAGCTTGTCCGCGTGGCTCGGCGAGCTGGCGCGGGATGGGTCGGCGGTGCTCGTCGCGACCCACGACGTCGAGTTCGCCTCACGGTTCGCCGCCCGTGTGATCATGCTCGGCGACGGGGAGCCGATTGCCGACGGCCCCGTCGACGAGATCCTCTCCGGAGGCTGGTACTTCGCCACCGAGGTCGCCCGCATCCTCGGCGGCGACGGCGCGATAACGCCCGAGCAAGGCGCACGCGTGCTGCGCCACGCCCACGCCGGCAATAGCGACGAAGTCGCGGTTTACCCGCCCACGGCCTGCGTCCCCTCAGCAGAGCGCAACCCGCCGACACCGGACGCGAAGCGGAGGATGTCGGCGGAGTCATTCCCGAGGAAGTCCCCGCCGTGATCCCCTGGCAACTCATCGTCTTCGCCGGGCTGGCGCTGGTCGTCGTCGGCGGGGTGGTCTGGTACGAGCGCAGCCGGCCGCCGGCGCGCGTGGTGGCCCTGGTCGCCGCGCTGGCGGCGCTGGCGGTTGCCGGTCGGCTGGTCCTGGCCCCGATCCCGAACGTCGTCGCGACCACCGACATCGCGATGATCACCGGCTATGCCCTCGGCGGCCCGCCCGGCTTCGCGGTCGGCGCCCTCGCCGCACCCGTCTCCAACATCTGGCTCGGGCAGGGTCCGTGGACGGCGTGGCAGATGGCCGGCTGGGGACTCGCCGGCCTCGCCGGGGCCTGGCTCGCCCTGGTCAGCGGCGGGCGGCTCGGGCGCTGGGGCCTCGCCGCCGCCTGCGCACTTGCCGGGCTCGCCTACGGGGCGCTGCTCGATCTCTCGGTGATGGTCACCTACGGGGGCGAGCAATCGCTCGACCGTTACCTGGCGCTCTCGGCGCGCGCGATTCCGTTCAATCTCGCCCACGCGGCGGGGAACTTCGCCCTTGCGCTCGTCGCGGGGCCGGCGCTGGTGCGGATGATCGCCCGCTACCGGGACCGGCTCCAGTTCACCTGGCGGCCCGCCGGCGCGGTGCCCGTCGCCGTCGTGGCGCTCGTGCTCGGAGCCGCGCCGAACCTCGGCGACCCACCCCCCGTGGAGGCGAAACGGAGCGCGGACGCGGGGGCCGTCCGGTGGCTCGTCCGTTCGCAGAACTCCGACGGCGGCTTCGGCGCCACCCTCGAGTACCCGTCGAACCCCGCGATCACGGGCTGGGTGATGCTCGGCCTCGAAGCGGGCGGCCACAACCCGCTCGACGTCCGCAGTGGGGGTGAGACGCCGGTCGCCTACCTGCGGGCGCAGATCGGGCGACTGCGCTCGCCCGGCGATCTCGAGCGGACGATCCTCGCCCTCGACGGCGCCGGTCTCGATCCGCGAAACTTCGCCGGCGCCGATCTCGTCGCCGCCCTGCGCTCGAAGCGCGACCGCGACGGATCCGTGGACGGTCAGGTCAACCTGACCGCCTTCTTCGTCCTCGCGATGCGCGCCGGTGCCGACGCCGGTGGCCTCGGACGCCCGCTGCACTGGCTGCGGCGGGCACAGAACCGCGACGGCGGTTGGGGGTTTCGTCCCGACGCCCCCAGCGATCCGGATTCCACCGGGGCGGCGCTGCAGGCGCTTGCCGCCGCCGGCGAGGGCGGCGACTCGAGTGCCGACGGTGTTCGCTGGCTGCGCAAGGCGCAGCGCAGCGGCGGCGGCTACGCGTTGGCGTCCAATGGAGTCGTCAACGCGCAGTCGACGGCTTGGGCTGCACAGGGCCTGATCGCCGCAGGCGCCGGCGGAAGGGCGCTGCGCAGGGCGCTCGACCACCTCGACGGCCTCCGAGCGGACGACGGTCACTACCGCTACTCGCGCGCCTCAGACCAGACACCGGTCTGGGTCACCTCGCAGGCGCTGCTCGCGGTCGAGCGCCGTCCCTTCCCGCTTGCGGCGGTCGCGCGCAAGCCTCGGTCAGAGCGCGAATCGGCGGCCCGTTCGGGAGGCGGTCAGGGCGCCGGCACCATCGCGCCCGCGTCGAGTCGCGGGTTGACCGCGCCGGTGGCCGGTCCGGCCGGCGGTGACGCAGGGCCCCGGGGCGAGGCCGCGCCCGCGCAGGCGAACGGCGGTGACGGTAGGCGCCGAAGCGGGGCCGAGACGGAACGTTCGGCCGTCGACGCCGGGCCCGACTCGGAGCGCAGCGGCGCCGAGGTGATCGCGGACACCGCCGCGACCGAGACGTCCGCGACAGCCGACGCCACGGAATCAGAGCCGGTCGCCCCCTACGTCGCCGCCGGCCTCGGCGGCCTCGCCCTCGCCCTCGGCGCCGGCTTCTTCTGGTACCGGCGGCGGCTGCTCTGAGATCGCGTCCAGATTGGAGACGGCGATCGTGGCAACGGCAAACTCCGACCTGGCCGCAGTCTCTCGATAGCTTCTGATGGATGGAGGTCGAACAGGCGATCCGCGGCAGGCGCACGCACAAGGCCTACGGATCCGAGCGCGTCGATCGCGAGACGCTCGGCGAGATCCTCGACCTCGCCCGCTGGGCGCCCAACCACCACCTGACCAATCCGTGGCGGTTTCGCGTCATCGGCCCGGTGGCGCTCGAGCGACTGAAGCGGGCCGCCGGGCCGGAGGCGGCGGCGAAGCTCGATCGGGCTCCGACCCTGGTCGTCTGCTCGTGCGTGCTCGGCGGCGACGAGATCCAGGACGAGGAGGACCTGCACGCGACCGCGATCGCCGCCTACATCGTCCTGCTCGCCGCCCACGCCCGCGGCCTGGTCGGCTACTGGCGCACGCCGGGTGTGCTGCGCACCGAGGAGGGCCGCGCGGCGGTCGGGCTGGGGCCCGACGAGCGCTTCGTCGCCCTGATCCATCTCGGCCACCCGGTGCAGGAGAGGACCGCCCCCGAGCGCGAGCCCGCCGAGAACGTCACCCAATACCTGGATTGACCGGCCGATGCTGAGTCGCGAGGACGCCCTGCGGGCAGTCACCGGTGAGCGCTTCGACGTGATTGTGATCGGCGGCGGGATCACCGGCGCCGGAGTCGCCCTGGACGCCGCCTCGCGCGGCTACACGGTGGCCCTGGTCGAGCGCGACGACTACGCGGTGGGGACCTCCAGCCGGTCGTCGAAGATGGTCCACGGCGGGCTCCGCTACCTGCAGAACTTCGACCTCGGCCTCGTCCGCGAGGCGCTGCTCGAGCGTCAGCTGATGGTCCAGCTGGCGCCGCACCTCGTCTACCCGACGCCGTTCCTGGTCCCGACGCTGGGCGAGGAGCGGCGCAGCCGGAGGATTGGGATCGGGCTCAACATGTACGACGTGATGTCGACGACGCGGGTCGGGATCTCGCGTCGCGAGCGCGCCGAGCGGCTCGCAGGGGAGGACTACTGGGCGCCCGACCGCCACCGCACGATCGCCGGCGAGGAGGTCGCGGAGCTGATTCCGGCGCTAGCCGCCCGCGACCCGCGCGAGGCCTACCTGTTCTACGACTGTCAGACCGACGACGTGCGCCTCGTGCTCACCATCCTCGGCGAGGCCGAGCGCTACGGGGCGGTGTCCCTGAACCGCGCCGAGGTGATCGGGCTGCTCGAAAAGGACGGCCGCGCCGCGGGGGTCGGGTGCGTCGACGTCGAGACGGGCGAGCGGTTCGAGATCGAGGCCGACAACGTCATCAACGCGACCGGCGTCTGGGCGGACAGGATCAGGCCGGAGGAGATCGAGCGCGAGGAGGATGTGCCCCGGATCGCGCCCAGCCGCGGCACCCACATCACCGTCTCGACCGATGATCTGATGCTCGAGCGCGCCGCCTGCATCGTCCCCGCGGGCGAAAGTCGCACGATCTTCGCCCTGCCGTGGTACGGCCGGGCGCTGATCGGGACCACCGACAACGACTACGACGGCGACATCTCGCACGTGCCGCCCGGCGCCGACGACATCAGCTACCTGCTGGACGCCGCAAATGCCTTCTTCCGGCTCGAGTTGAGCGCCGGCGACGTCACCGGCGCCTATGCCGGGGTGCGACCGCTGATCACGACCGGCGACCCGCGCAAGTCGGTCGATATCTCGCGCAAGGCCGAGCTCTATGAGACCTCGTCCGGGATGCTGACGATCACCGGCGGCAAGCTGACCACCTGGCGGCGGATGGCGAAGCAGGTGGTCGACCGGATGGTCGAGCGCGAGGGCCGGGTGGCGCCGTGTCGCACCGACGACCTGCCGCTCGGGATGGCCGCGTCGGAGCACGAGCTCGACCCACCCGAGGGGCTCACCGACGCCGAGCTGCCGGACGGCTATCGCGGCCTGCTCGGCTTCCGCTATGGCCATGCCGCCCGCAACGTGCTCCGACTCGCCGGCGAGCACCGGGAGATGGCGGGGCCGATCGTCGCCGGCCAGCCCGATCTGCTCGCCGAGGCGGCCGTCGCGGCCCGGCTCGAGCAGGCGCGTTCGGTCGCCGACGTGCTCTTGCGGCGCACCCGCCTCGGGATCGTGGCGGCGCCCGCGCTTCGCACCGCCGACTCGGTGATACCGGTGGCGCAGGCGCTCGGCGCCGAGCTCGGCTGGGACCCGGGGCGGGTCGCAACCGAGGCCGAGCGGTGGCTCGACGAGGCCTCGGCCGAGGGGATCGATCCGGCGAACGCAGTAGCTTCCTGACCCGTGAGGCTGTTCATCGACACGGGAAGCGTCGCCGAGGTCGAGGAGATCTCCCGCTGGGGTGTGCTCGCCGGCGCGACCACGAACCCCTCGCTGCTCGCCAAGGAGCACGGTGACCCGGGGGAGATCGTCCGCCGGATCTGCGACCTGGTCGGTGGGCCGGTCTCGGCCGAGGTCGTCTCCACCGAGCCAGCGGCGATGGTCGCCGAGGGCAGGGCCCTACGAGAGCTGCACGAGCACGTGACGGTCAAGGTCCCCTTCGACGAGGCGGGGCTCGAGGCCACCCACACGCTCACCGGGGAAGGCATCGCCGTCAACATGACGCTCGTCTTCTCCGCCAACCAGGCGATGCTGGCGGCCGGTGCCGGCGCCACCTACGTCTCCTGCTTCATGGGCCGCCTCGACGACATCTCGGTCGACTCGGGCGCCGTCGTCGCCGAGATCGTCGAGTGCTTCCGGGCGACCGGGGTCACCTCGGAGATCATCGCCGCCTCGATCCGCCACCCGGAGCACGTGATCACCGCCGCCAGCCTCGGTTGCGAGATCGCCACCGTACCCGGCAAGGTGCTGAAGCAGATGCTCGAGCACCCGCTCACCGCCGCCGGCGCCGAGCGCTTCCGCGCCGACTGGGAGTCGCGCCCAGAGTTCGGCGAGTGGCTCCGCGGCCTGGTCGAGCACAGCCCGGCGAGCTCAAAGGGCTAGTCGGTAGCCTGGCGGCCGATGGCCGCCGAGCTCGAGGATCTCCACCTCGCCGATCTGCACCAGCGCGCCGCCACCGCGGGCATGTCTGGCTATCGCAAGCTCGACCGTGACGCGCTGATCGAGGCGCTCGCTGAGGCGCCGGAGTCCGAGGAGGTCGTCGTCGAGGCCACGGTGCTCGATGACAAGGCCCCCGAACCGGTCGAGCTCGGCTCCGAGGGGGCCGAGGGCGGCGACGCGAAGGGGGAGGCGCTGCCGACAGAGGAGGTCCGGGGCGTACTCGAGCTGACCGGGCAGCGCCACGGCTTCTTGCGGCTGGCCGGCCTGGGGCCCAGCGACGGCGACGTCTACATCTCGGCCGCGCAGGTGCGGCGCTGCGAGCTGCGACCGGGCGACGAGGTCATTGGACCGGCGCGCGAGCCACGGCGCGGCGAGCGTCACCGCGCCCTCGTGCACGTCGATCGGGTCAACGGCGAGGAGCCACTCGCCGGGGAGCGCCCCGAGTTCGACGCCCTGGCGCCGATCGCCCCGGAGCGTCGCCTGGCGCTCGACCCCGATCCCAGCGATGTGCTCACCCGCGCGGTCGACCTGTTCTCGCCCTTCGCCTTCGGTCAGCGGGCGCTGATCCGGGCCGCCGCGCGCTCGGGGCGAACCACGCTCTTGCGTTCGCTCACCCGTGCCGCGGCCACCGACGAGAACGTCCAAGTGATCGTGCTGCTGATCGACGCGCGCCCCGAGGAGGCGACGGCCTGGCGCGAGGCGGTGCCGGTCGCCGAGTTCGCGATCGCGACCGCGGAGCTCGCCTCGGTCGAGCAGGTGCGGCTCGCCGAGCTCGCGCTGGAACGGGCCCGACGCCTGGCCGAGAGCGGCACGGACGCGGTCCTGGCCTGCGACTCGCTCTCCCGGCTCGCGTTCGCCGCTGGCAACGTCGACGAGGTCAAGCGCCTGTTCGGCTCCGGGCGCAATTTGGCCGGCGGCGGCTCGCTGACCGTGGTCGCAACGGTGCTCGCCGACGGCACCGACGAGGGCGAGGCCGAGCGCGCCGTGCTCACCACCGAGAACTCGCTGATCACCCTCGATCCCGAGCTGGCGGCGGCCGGCGTTTACCCGGCGATCAGGCCCGCCGAGTGCCGGATCTCCAACGAGGACGAGCTCCGCGAGCCCGCCGAGCTCGAAGCCGTGCGCCGCCTGCGCGCCCAGCTCGCCGACCTCAGGCCCACCGACGCCGCCGCCCTGCTGCGCGAGCGAATCGAGACCATCCTCTCGAACGCCGAGTTGCTCGCCTCGCTCTAGCGGCGGTAGGCGAGCCCGGCCCAGGAGGGCTCGCGCGAGAGCTCGATCGGCTCCGCGTCGCGGTCCGGCTGCACGTAGCCGAACGTGTGCGTGTCCTGATCGAAGACGATGTCGAGCTCGCCCTCCTTGACCCGCTGGTCGAGCCAGGCGCCACGGAAGACGAGCCGGCGGATCCAGTGCACCAGGCTGCGGTTCGCGGGACCAACGAGCTCCGTCCAGTGCTCGTTGATGTGCTCGCCGAGCGGCGAGGTGGGTTCGCGGATCTCGCCGTTGACCGCCAGCTCGAGCAGATCGTGGAGCTCCTCGGACTCGAGGCCGACCTCGACGAAGTCGAGCTTCACCGCCGCTTGCTCGACCCGCTGGGCGAAATCGTGCTCGTTGAACGAGAAGCGCAGCTCGCCGTACTCGAGGACGTAGTCGGAGCCCGACTCGTAATTGCCTCTGCGAGTTGCCTTCTCCACCGTCTGGTTTCCGATCACTTTCCCCCACCCGGGAAACTACTCCCGGCGGGCCGTCCTTCCAGGTGCGCGCATCTTTGCCGATGGCCGGCCGGCGCGCTTCGGCGACGCCTGAGGTGGGCAAGGATTTGCACTCCTTGCGTCGAAGGAGATCCGTTCGCTCAGATCTCGAGCCGGGAATCCTCGAGGTCGAGCTCGCGCACCAGCTGAGCCCCGGCAGGCCCAGGGGGCACGTCCGCGCGGCTCGGGGTTGTACGCCGCGTGACCGCCACCGCTCGCCCGCTTCGCTTCCGCCGGCTCCCCACCGCGGACGTCTCCTCCAGGCGGGTGCCGGTGGCGGTCACAGCCCTCTCCCGCCTGCTCGGTCTCGCGCTGCTGTCGGTCGAGCGCGCGGGGGAGGGGTTGCTGATCCCCCGCTGTCGCAGCGTGCACACGTTCGGGATGCGCTTCCCGATCCACGTCGTCTTCGTCGACGCGAGGCTGACCCCGGTCGCGATGCGCGGCTCGGTGCCGCCCAACCGCGTCCTGCGCGAGCCGCGGGCGACGGCGGTGGTCGAGCTGCCATGCCGGCGCCCGACGAACGCGGGCGAGTGATGCTCCCCCGCCGCGAGCCGGAGGCGACGGTGGTGGTCTGCGACGACGATGCGTCGACGCTCGAGCTGCTCTGCGACCACCTCGAGGCGGACCGCTTTCGCGCCCTCCCGGCACCGACGGCCGCGGACGCGCTCCGGCTCTGTCACTTCAAGCAGCCCGATGTGCTGCTGCTCGATCTCAACCTTCCCGACGCGCCCGGGCTCGACGTGCTGCGCGAGATCCGCGCCTGCGAGGGACTGACCGGTCATTACGACCCAGAGCTGCCGGTGATCGTGCTCAGCGGTCGCGGCACCGACGCGGACCGGTTGCGCGGCTTCGACTGCGGCGCCGACGACTACGTGGTCAAGCCGTTCGCGATCCAGGAGGTCGTCGTTCGCATCCGCGCCGTCCTGCGCCGGCGCGACGGGCGGCGCGCCGGACCTCTGCGCGTCGGCGAGATCTTCGTCGACACGGTCCGCCGCGAGGCGAGCGTCGGCGGCCGCCCGGTGCGCCTCGCAAACAAGGAGTTCAGCCTCCTGCGGGCGCTCGCCGCGGAGCCCACCCGCGTGTTCACGAAGTCCGAGCTGCTGCGGGACGTCTGGGGCTTTCGCTCGATGGGCCGGACCCGCACGCTCGACTCCCACGCGAGCCGCCTGCGACGCAAGCTCGATCCCGAGTCCGGGCGTTACGTCGTCAACTGCTGGGGCGTCGGATACCGGCTGATCGACGGGCCCGAGGAAGATGTTGGACCCGATCGCTGAGAACGCGGTTTTGGCCTGGCCGCTGGCGCTGATCCTGGCCTCGGTGGTGGTCGTCGACCGGGTGCGGGCGAGTCGCAGGCGTGAGCGCCTCAACCGGGCCCTGCACGAGCTCCGTCGCCCGCTTCAGGCATTGACGTTGACGACGCGGGTTCGATCCCGGTCGCGCGCCCAGGGCCCGCCCCGCGATCAGCTCGACCTCGCGCTCGCCGCGCTCGCCGATCTCGACCGCGTCGTCAACGGCGACCCGCCGGGTGGCGGCCGACGGGTCGCCGAGGCCGGCGAGCTCGCCGCGGATGCTGTCGGTCGCTGGCGCACCGCGGCGGCGCTTGCCGGCCGCAGAATCGAATTACGTTGGCGGGCGGAGGGCTCGCGGGTCCTCTGCGATCCGGCGGCGATCGCACGGGCGCTCGACAACCTGATCGCGAACGCACTCGAGCACGGCTCCGGCCCGGTCCGGGTCGAGGGGTTGCTGCGCACCGGTCGCCTCAGGCTGCTGGTCAGCGACGGGCCCCCCGGGGACGCGGTTGCAGCGTCACTTGCCCCGGTCGCGGCGCCGCGACCGCGCGGCGACGCTGCCCGTCGCAGGCGCGCCGATCCGCGCCGGGGCCTCGGCCTCGGCGTGGTCGCCGACGTCGCTGCGGCTCACGGCGGCCGCTTCGCAGCCTGCCGCCACCCCGGCGGGACGTGCGCCGTGATCGAGCTGCCGCTCGCCGATGGGCGTGAGCCGGCGCCGGCCGCGTGAGTCGCCGCGCGCGGGCGATCTCCTTCGCCGCCGCCGCGGCGCTCTGCGCCGGGCTGGCCGCTTCGGCCACGGGCGGTCCCGAAACAGACCCCACGGAGCAGATCGGTGAACTGCGCGACGTCGTCGTCGCGACCGAGCCCCTACCGGCGCGCCAACACCTGCGCGGCCGGGTGATCCGCCGGGCGCTCGAGCGCCGCCGCGTCCCCGAACGCTTCGTGCCCCCCGACGCGTTCAGCAGCCCGGCCGAGGCGCTCGGCCGCTCGCCGGCGGTGCCGATCCCCGCCGGCGGCTATTTGCTCGGCTCGCAGCTCGAGCGCCGGGGCGCCGAGCGAGAGCGCACCCAGCGTCTCGAGAAAGGGCGGCGCCCGGTCGAGATCGGCGTCCAGGGCGCCGGCGCGCTGGGCGCCGGACCGGGTGGTACCGGCCGGTGGGTGGACGTGGTGGTGACCAGCGAGCCGGGACCTGGCGGCGGCGCGGGCCGCACCTACGTAGCCGCCAGGGGCGTCGCGCTGATCGAGCTGCGCCCGGCTGAGCGGTCGGCGCCCGACGACGTCCTCGCCGGCCCGGCGGCCGACGCCTGGGTCGCGACCCTGGCGCTCAGCCGCGCGCAGGCGCTGCGCCTGATCCACGCTGAAAGCTTCGCCCGCAGCGTGCGGCTGATCGGACGCTAGGGCTAGAGCGTCTTGCTCAGCGCGCGTTCGAATGCCGCCCGCGCCGGCTCGCCGAAGACGCAGAACACGATCCGCTGCAGCGCGCTGTCGGCTGCGAGGTGGCGCCGTACCTCCTCGGCCTCGATCCGGGCCGCCTCGGAAACCTCGAAACCGCCGACGCCGGTGCCGAAGGCGACGAGGCCGAGTGAGCGCGCGCCGAGTTCGTCGGCGACCCTGAGCGCGCTCGCCGTCGCCGAGCGGATCGCCTCGGCGGAGGTCGGCCCGCCGAGGTGCATGGTCGCGGCGTGGATCACCCAGCGCGCCGGCAGGTCTCCGGCATCGGTGGCGACCGCCTCGCCGAGCGCGATCGGAGCCAGCCGGCCGCTTTCGGCCTGGATCGAGGGGCCACCGGCCCGGGAGATCGCGCCGGCAACGCCGCCGCCGTGGCGAAGGTCGGTGTTGGCGGCGTTGGTGATCGCCTCCACCTCGAGCCTGGTGATGTCGCCGTCGAACACTTCGATCTCGGTCATTGGCGCAGGCTAGTAGGTCAGAGAACGGCCGCGCCGATGCTCAGCAGCCCGGCGAGCGCCGCCGCGCCGAGCGCCACGCGGTGGTGCGAGCCATCGTCGAGGCGGCGAAAGACCGCGGCGCCGAACCGGTGGCCGACCAGCACCGCCGGCACGCATACGGCAAGCACCCAGCCCTCGGGCAGCGCCCCGCCACCGCCGGCGAACAGGGGGACGATCGCCGCCGCCGGCAGGCTGAGGCCGAGCAGCGTCGCGGCGAGCGAGTCGCGCAGCCGCTCGCCCCGCATCCCCAAACTCGAGAAGACCAGCACCAGGGCCGGGCCGTTGACGCTTACCGAGGTCGTCAGCACGCCGGCGGCGAAGCCGCCGCCGACCTCGACGGGGGCGACGTGCTCCGCCGCTCGCGCCGGTACGTGCTCGTCGCCGCCGCGAGCGATCGACTGCGCCACCGCCCCGGCGAGGACGATCACGCCGACGAGCACCTGGAGCGTGCTCTGCTCGACCTCGGTGACGACCCAGGCGCCCGTCACCATGCCCGGGATCGCGGCGATCACCACGGTCGCGGTCTCGCGTCGGGCGACCCGCGTCGGGCGCCGCTCCGCGAACAGCACCAAGCAGTTGATCGCGATCGCGAGCAGCAGCACCAGCATCACCGCCTGCTCCGCCGTAAAAGCCGCGAACGCTGCCGGCGCGACGAAGAACGCGAAGCCGAAGCCGATGGCGCTCTGCACCGACATGCCGACCAGCACCGCCGCGACTAAGACCAGCTCGAGGGCGCTCACGGTAAGCCCCGATCGCGCTCGCGCGTCAAGCGGGGTCGAGCGCTCATGCCCTCCATTCTGCTCGCTGGGGAGAGATCGGCGCTCCCGGCGCCTCAATTCGGCATCGCCACCCCCGAGGATCACTCGCGCGTGCTCGCCGCCGAGCTGCGGCTGCGGCTGGTGGACCGCCGGCGCGCCGAGGCCTCGGGCGACGTAGACCTCGAGCACACAGTGCGCGAGCTGGTCGACGAGGCCGCGGCGGTGCTCTCGGACGCTCGGCGCGAGCGGATCATCGACCTGGTCCTCCGCGACACCGTCGGCCTCGGCCCGCTCGAGGAGCTGCTCACCGACGACGAGGTCGAGGAGGTGATGGTCAACGGCCACGACGCGGTGTACGTCGAGCGTCGCGGGCGGATCGAGCGCTCCGATGTCCGCTTCGAGTCCGAGCAACAGCTCCGCGACGCGATTGAGCGCATCCTGGCGCCGGTCGGTCGCCGCGTCGACGAGCTCAGCCCGATGGCCGACGCGCGACTCGCCGACGGCTCGCGGGTCAACGTGGTCATTCCGCCGCTCGCCGTCGACGGCCCGGCGCTCTCCCTGCGCCGCTTCACCGCCGTTCGGCCCGACCCCGATGAGCTGCTCGCCGGCGGCACCTTCACCGTCGAGGTGCACGGCCTGCTGGCCGAGGCCGTCGCCGCGCGCCGCAGCATCCTCGTCTCCGGGGGAACCGGCTCGGGCAAGACCACGCTCCTGAACGCGCTCTCGACCTGGATCGGGCCCGACGAGCGTGTGGTCACGATCGAGGATGCGGCCGAGCTCCGCCTGCGTCAGCCGCACGTGGTCAGGCTCGAGAGCCGCCCGGCCTCGGTCGAGGGGCGTGGCGAGCTGACGATCCGCGAGCTGCTGCGAAACGCGCTCCGAATGCGCCCCGACCGGATCGTGATCGGCGAGGTCCGCGGGGCGGAGGCGCTCGACCTGCTGACCGCGCTCAACACCGGTCACGACGGGGCGCTTTCGACCGTGCACGCCAACTCGCCCGCCGACGCGCTGCGTCGGGTCGAGACTCTGGCGCTGATGGCCGGGGTCGGCCTTCCGCACGAGGCGATTCGCGAGCAGCTGGCGCGCGGGGTGGACCTCGTCGTGCACATGGCGCGCGGGCCAGCCGGAGCGAGACGGGTTACCGAGGTGGCCGAGGTCCTGCGCGCCGCCGCCGCCGGGGTCGGCGTGCGCGAGCTGTGGAGGCGGGAGTGAGCCTCGCACAAGCGCTGGGGATCGCGGCCGCCGCAGTCGCGGGTGGCCTCGCGGCGGTTGCCCTGCGCGAGGCGGCGCTGGCGACCCCGGTGGCGGGTCGCTGGCTCGCCACCGCGCTAGAGCCGCTGCAACGCGCCGGCAGCGAGGGATATGCGCCGACCGAGCTCGAACGCCGGCGCTTGGCGGTGATCGGCACCGTGGCGATGCTGGCGGCCGGCACAGTGGTTCTCGGCCCCGGGCCGGCGCCGCTGCTGGCCGCCGCCGGCCCGGCCGCCGCCGCGTCGATGATCGCGCGACGCCGCGCCCGCTACCGCCGCGCGGTGGACCGCGGGCTGCCGGACGTCGCGGTCGCCGTCGCCGACGCCCTCGCCGCCGGTCGCTCGGCGAGAGCGGCGCTCGCCGCGGCCGCCGCCTCGCTGGAGGGCCCGCCGGCGACCGAGCTCGGGCGCGTTCGCGCGGAGCTCTCGTTGGGGGTATCGACGCGCGCGGCGCTCGCGGGTCTGCGCCGTCGCGTCGGCTCGGCGCGGGTGGATTCGTTCGCGGCGGCGGTGCTCTCGCAGCAGATCGCCGGCGGCGACCTGGCGAGCCTGTTGCGCCGCTTCGCCGCCGCCGCGGCCGACCGCGATCGCGTCGAGGCCGACGCGCGCTCAGCTACTGCGCAGGCGCGGTTCACCGGCTTGCTCGTCGTTGCGATGCCGGTCGGGGCGGCGCTGCTCGCGGAGCTGCTCGAGCCCGGGTTCGTCGGTGACCTACTCGCGAACGGCCCGGCGGCGGCGCTGCTCGCGCTTGCCGCGGCGCTGCAACTGGCCGGGTTTGTGGCGATCCGGCGGCTGAGCCGGGTGGGCGCCGAGTGACGGCGGCGCTGGCGGCGGCGTCCGTGCTGCTCGCATTCGCAGGGGTTTGGGAGCTGGCGGGAGCGATCGAGGGGAAGCTGGGAGGGTGGGCGCGCCGGGCGCTGGTCGCGTTCTCGGGCGGCCGTGCGAACTCGCTCGAGCAGGCCGCGACCAGACTGCGGCTGCCCGAGCGGCTGGCTCGCGCCGGTCTGGCGCCACGCTTCGACCCCTCCGCCGTGATCGCGGCGAAGCTCGTCGGCGCGGGCCTCGGCGGCATGATGGCGATCGTCGCCGCGCCGGTGGTCCCGGCACGGCTCGCGGTCGCGGTCGCCGTCCTGCTGGTGCTGGCCGGCTTTTTGGCGCCCGATGCGCTGCTCGAGCGGGCCGGGCGGCGCCGACAGGCCCGCTTCGTCGCCGCGCTGCCGGACGCGCTCGACATGCTCGCGATCGGCGCGGGCTCCGGTCGCAGCGCGGCGACTGTCTTCGGCGAGATCGCGGCGGGCACCGGCGGCCCGCTCGCGATCGAGCTCGCCGGCGCGGTCGCCGAGATCGAGTGCGGCCGGCCCGTTCGCGGTGCGATCGAGGATTTGCGTACGCGCGTCGCCGGGGCCGAGGTGGGGGCGATCGCGGCGGCGCTCGAGCGCTCGCAGACTTATGGCTCGCCACTGGCCGAGCAGCTGCACCTGCAGGCGACCACGCTCCGTGGCGACGCGCGACGGCGGGTCGAGGAGCGTGCAGCGCGCGCGGCGCCGAAGATCCAGCTCGTCGTCGCGCTCGTCCTCGTACCCTCGGTCCTGCTGATCATCGTGGCGGCGATCGTCGCCCACGCGGATGAGCTCTTCGGTCAGCTCCACGCCGGATAGACTCGCCGCCGATGCCGCCCGCAGACACCGCTCCCCGCGGAGGTATCGACCTCGGCGGGACGAAGGTCCAGGCCGCGATCGTGACCCCGAACGGCGAGGTGATCGGGGACGCGCGCCGCGCGACCCCCACCAGCGGCGGCCCGGAGGACGTCGCCCGGGAGATGGCCGCCGCGCTCGCCGAGGCCGCCGATGCGGCCGCAGTGAAGACCGATTCGCTGGCCGGGATCGGCGTCGGCTCGCCGGGCGAGGTCGACGAGGCGACGGGCGAGGTGTCGGGAGCCCGCAACCTTCCCGGCTGGGACGGCTCGTTCGCCCTCTCTGCGTGGCTCTCGGATGCGCTCGGGGCGCCGGTCAGGATCGGCAACGACGTCGATGTGGCCACCAACGCCGAATTCAAGCTCGGCGCCGGGAGGCCGTATCGATCGCTGCTCGGCGTCTTCTGGGGCACCGGTGTGGGAGGCGGGGTGATCCTCGACGGGGAGCGCTGGCTCGGGCGCGGGGCGGCGGGCGAGATCGGCCACATGGTGGTCGTGATCGGCGGCGCGCATTGCCCCTGTGGTCGCCGCGGCTGCATGGAGGCTTACGCCGGCCGCGCAGCGATGGAGGCGAAGGCCCGCCGCGAGGACGCCGACGGGGTGAAGACGGACCTGTTCAAGATCATGAAGAAGCGCGGCCATGACCGCCTCACGTCGAGCATCTGGGAACGGGCACTCAACCAGTCGGACGCTTTGGCCACGCGGTTGATCGATCGCGCGGTCAAGGCCCTCGGAGCCGGGATCGCCTCCGCGGTCAACCTGCTCGACGTCGAGGCGGTGATCATCGGCGGAGGGATCGGCGTCCGCCTCGGCGAGCCCTATGCCGAGCGGATCGAAAAGCGGATGCACAAGCACCTGTTCGTCGACGAGCGTCCGCCGGCCGTTCACGTGGCCGAGCTCGGCGACTTCGGCGGCGCGATGGGCGCCTCGCTGTTGTTCGACGATTAGCTCTCGGGCAACCAGGGCTTGCGCCAGCCGCCACGGCCGGTGAGCAGCTGGCTCGCCGACGCCGGGCCCCAGGTTCCGGGCTCGTACGGCTCCACCGGCGGAGGCTCGTCGAGCAGCGGCTGCACGATGCGCCAGGTCTGCTCGATCGCGTTCTGGTTCGGAAACAGGTCGAGGTCGCCGCGGAGCGCGTCGCGCAGCAGCCGCTCATACGGCTCCGGCTGGTCGCCGACCTGGGACTCGAACAGCAGGTCGAGATGGACGCGGTTCAACTGGTCCTCGCCCGCCCGCTTGGCCATCAGGCAAAGCTCCGCACCTGGCGCGGGCTTGATTCGCAGGATCAGCTCGTCGGGATCGGGGAGCATTCGGCCGCCGATCCCGAGCCGCGGCGGGGTCTGAAAGACGATCCGGACCTCGGTCGCCTCCACGGGTAGACCCTTCCCGGCGCGGATGAAGATCGGCACGTCGGCCCAGCGCCAGTTCTCGACCATCAGCCGCAGGGCGACGAAGGTCTCGGTCTCGGAGTCCGCCGCGACGCCGTCGACCTCGCGGTAGCCGGCGTACTGGCCGCGAACGTAGCGCCCCGGATCGGCGGCCGGGATCGCGCGGAAGAGGTCGGACTTGCGGTCGCGGATCGCGTCCGGGTCGATCGGTCCCGCCGACGGCGGCTCCATCGCGACCAGGGCGAGGACCTGCAGGAGATGGTTCTGGACCACGTCGCGCAGCGCCCCGACCGCGTCGTAGAAGCTGCCGCGGTCCTCGACCCCGAAGTCCTCGGCGAGGGTGATCTGGATCGAGTCGACGTAGCGGTAGTTCCAGACCGGCTCCAGGATCACGTTCGCGAACCGCAGGTAGAGGATGTCCATCACCGGCTCCTTGCCCAGGAAGTGGTCGGTGCGCAGGATCTGCGACTCGTCGAGCACCGCGAGCAGCTCGCGGTTGAGCGCCTGGGCCGATTTCAGGTCGTGGCCGAACGGCTTCTCGATCATCACGCGCGCGCCCTCGGTCAGCCCTGCGGCGCCGAGTCGCCGAACCACCTCGGCGAACAGCGACGGTGGGATCGCGAGGTAGAAGACCGGGTTGTGACAAGCTTGGCCGAGCGCGGCGCCGAGATGCTGGAAGGTCTCGTCCTCGGTGTAGTCGCCGGCGAGGTAGGACAGGCGCGCGCAGAGCCGCTCGACGACCTCGGTGTCCGGCTCGGGGACGGTCGCCGCGATCGCCTTGCGGGCGTGGTCGCGCAGCGCGTCGTCGTCCCAGTCATCGATCGCGACGCCGACGATCCGGCAGCCGAGGTCGCCACGGCGCTCGAGCTGGTACAGCGCCTCGAAGGTCATCTTCTTCGCCAGATCGCCGCTGATCCCGAAGACGACCAGGGTGTCGGTGGTCTCCGCCAAGCTGGCGCAGCACACTATTGCTACCCGTCCCCGGGCGGGTGATCCCGCTCGACGTCGAGTCGTACCTTGACCGTCCCAGGGACCGCGAACGTTCAACTCGACGCGCGCGGAAAAATCCAGCGCCTAGACCTCGATTCGCTCGACCGCCGAGCCGTGTCCGATCAGCACCTCGCTGACCAGCGTCGGCGGGAACAGCCCGTGCTCGACCACGCCCGGCACGCTCGCCAGCCACGCCGCCAGCCGCTCGGGCTCGTTGACCTCGCCGCGGTAGTCGGCGATCGCGCCGCCGTCGGGGCTCGGCGGTGCGTCGCGAAGCTCGGCCGCTCCGAGCTCGCGCAGCGTCGCCGCGAGGCCGAAGCTGTGCAGCTCGAGCGGCACCGGCGCCTCGATCTCGGCGACCGGCTTGCTCGAGTCGGCGATCACGACGAAGCGCTCCGCGGCCGCGGCGACGATTTTCTCGCGCGTGTGGGCGCCGCCGCCTCCCTTGACCAGCCAGCCGTCGCGGGCGACCTGATCGGCGCCGTCGATCGCGAGCTCGAGTCGATCGATGCCCTCGAATGGCTCGACCGCGATCCCCAGCTGGCGCGCCGCCGCCTCGGTCGCCGGCGAGGTGGCGACGCAGCGAACGTCGAGCCCGCGCGCGGCCAGCGCCGGCAACAGGTGGGCGACGGTGGAGCCGGTGCCGAGGCCGATCCGCATCCCGTCGGCGGCCAGCCTCGCCGCCGCCTCGGCGGCGAGCTTCTTCTCCGACTCGATCATCGCGTTCACGTTTCCGGCAATCTACGGCCAATGGAGGACATCGACCGGCTCGCGATCAACACGATCCGCACACTCTCGATCGACGCGATCCAGAAGGCGAACTCGGGCCACCCGGGGACGCCGATGGCGATGGCCCCGGTGGCCTACGCGCTCTGGCAGCGCTTCCTGCGCTTCGATCCCTCCGAGCCGATCTGGCCCAACCGCGACCGCTTCGTGCTTTCGGCCGGCCACGCCTCGATGCTGCTCTACTCGCTGCTTTACCTCACCGGGGTCAGGGCGGTGGACCCCGACTACGAGATCATGGGCCGCCAGGCGATCACGCTCGAGGACATCGAGTCGTTCCGCCAGCTCGACTCCAAGGCCGCCGGCCATCCCGAGTACCGCTGGACCTCCGGCGTCGAGACGACCACCGGGCCGCTCGGCCAGGGCGTCGCCACCTCGGTCGGGATCGCGATCGCGAGCAAGTGGCAGGCGGCGCACTTCAACCGCCCCGGGTTCAAGCTCTTCGACTTCGACGTCTACGTGATCTGCGGCGACGGCGACATGATGGAGGGGGTCTCGCACGAGGCCGCATCGCTCGCCGGCCACCAGCGGCTCGACAACCTCTGCTGGATCTACGACAACAACCACATCACGATCGACGGCCGCACCGAGATCACCTACGAGGACGACGTCGCGGCGCGGTTCATGGGCTACGGCTGGGACGTGATGAGGGTCGGCGACGCCAACGACCTCGGCCTGCTCGAGCGCGCCTTCGCCCGTTTTCGCGCCAACGACGATCGTCCGACGCTGCTCATCGTCGACAGCCACATCGGCTACGGCTCGCCGCACAAGCAGGACACCGCCGCCGCCCACGGCGAGCCGCTGGGCGACGAGGAGGTGCGCGAGACCAAGCGCTTCTACGGCTGGCCCGAGGACGCCCAGTTCCTGGTCCCCGACGGCGTCCGCGAGCATTTCGACACCGGGATCGGCGCTCGGGGGCGCGAGCTGCGCGAGCAGTGGGAGGCCCTGCTCGACGGCTATCGGCGCGAGCACAGCTCGCTGGAGCGCCAGATCGCCGCGATGCAGCGACGCGAGCTGCCCGAGGGCTGGGATCGAGACATCCCCAGCTTCGACACCGACGAGAAGGGGGTCGCGACGCGCAAGGCCTCGAACGCGGTCGAGAACGCGATCGCCGAGCAGGTGCCGTGGATGATCAGCGGTTCCGCCGACCTCACCGACTCGACCTCGGTCCGCCTCACCTTCGAAGGCGCCGAGGAACTCCAGCCCCCGGCCGCCGCCGGACGCAATCTGCACCTCGGCATCCGCGAGCACGAGTCGGCCGCGGTCTCGAATGGGCTCTCGCTCTCGAAGCTGCGCCCGTCGTGGTCGACCTATCTCGTCTTCTCCGACTATGCCCGTCCCGCGATCCGGCTCTCGGCGCTGATGGAGCTGCCGGTGATCCACATCTTCACCCACGACTCGATCGGGCTCGGTGAGGACGGCCCCACCCACCAGCCGGTCGAGCACCTGGCATCGCTGCGCGCGATCCCCGGCCTGGACGTGATCCGCCCCTGCGACGCGAACGAGGTTGCCGAGGCGTGGAGGGTGGCGGTCGATCGCACCCACGGGCCGGTAGCGCTGGTGCTCACCCGCCAGAACGTGCCCGTGCTCGATCGTTCGCGCTATGCCTCGGCCGAGGGCTTGCGCAGGGGAGCCTACGTGCTCGCCGACGCCGACGGCTCAGAGCCGGAGCTGATCCTGATCGCCACCGGATCGGACGTTGCGCTCGCGGTCGAGGCCTACGAGCAGTTGGCCGCCGACGGCGTCCGGGCGCGGGTGGTCAGCCTGCCGTCTTTCCACATCTTCGATCGGCAGCCCGACGAGTACCGCGAGAGCGTGCTCCCGGCGGCGGTCACCGCCAGAGTTTCGATCGAGGAGGCGTCGACGCTGGGCTGGGACCGCTACGTCGGGCCGCGGGGCGCGACGATCGGCATGCACACGTTCGGCTCCTCGGCGCCGCTCAAGGACGTTCTCAACGAGTTCGGCTTCACCCCCGAGAAGGTGGTCGAGAGGGCGCGCGAGGTGCTTGATAGAAACCGGGGTGGCGGATGAAGCCGACGCAGCAGCTGCACGACCTCGGACAGAGCCTGTGGGTCGACAACATCACCCGGATGATGCTCGACGACGGCACGCTCGCCGGATACATCGAGGAGCTCTCGGTCACCGGGCTGACCTCGAACCCAACGATCTTTCAGAAGGCGATCGGCGACGGAGAGGCCTACGACGAGGAGATCGACGAGCTCGCCGGCCGTGGCCTCGAGCGCGAGCAGGTCTTCTTCGAGCTCGCGCTCAGCGACCTGCGCCGGGCCGCGAAGCTGTTCGAGCCGATCAATGAGCGCACCGACGATGTCGACGGCTGGGTCTCGCTCGAGGTCTCGCCGCTTTACGCCGACGATGCCGAGGCAACGATCGCGCAGGCTCGCGACCTGCACGCGAAGGCCGACTGCAACGTGTTCATCAAGATCCCGGGCACCGAGGCCGGCCGGACCGCGATCGAGGAGTCGATCTTCGCCGGGGTGCCGATCAACGTCACGCTGCTGTTCTCGCGCGAGCAGTATCTGGGCGCCGCCGAGGCATTCATGTGCGGGGTGGAGCGCCGGATCGAGGCCGGGCTGGACCCGTCGGTGCCGTCGGTCGCATCCCTGTTCGTCAGCCGCTGGGACGTCGCGGTCGCCGACCAGGTACCGGACGAGCTCCGCAACCGGCTCGGAATCGCGATCGGCAAGCGCACCTATCGCGCCTACCGCGAGCTGCTCGACTCCGAGCGCTTCCAGCGACTGGCCAACGAGGGTGCTCGCCCTCAGCGGCTGCTGTGGGCGAGCACCGGGACCAAGGACCCCGACGCCCCCGAGACGCTCTACATCGAGGCGCTCGCGGCTCCGTTCACCGTCAACACGATGCCGGAGAAGACTTTGCTCGCGTTTGCCGACCACGGCGAGGTCGAAGACACGCTGCCCGCCGACGGCGGCGACGCAGAGCCGACGCTTGCCGCCTTCACCGACGCCGGCGTCGACGTCGACGCGCTCGCCGCACGGCTGCAGGACGAGGGCGCCGACTCGTTCGCCAAGTCCTGGGCGGAGCTGCTGGCGACGATCGCCAGACAACACGAGGCGATCGCCTGAGCGCGGCTCAGTCGGCAGCGGCCCGATCGGCGAGCACCAGTGCATTGGCGCGCTCGACCCGACCGCCGGGGATCGACCGGTCGCCCCGACGCAGCAGCGCCAGTGCGTCGCGCGCGCCCTCGCCCAGCACCAGCCAGACGATCTGCCGCGCCTTGGCGAGGGCCGGATAGGTGAGCGTCATCCGCCGTCGGCCCTGATACTCGCCCCCGGTGACCGCGACGCGGCGGTCGGAGACATCGAGCACCGGATCGCCCGGGACCAGCGATGCGGTGTGACCGTCCGGGCCGAGTCCGAGGTGGACGAGGTCGAGGCGATCCGGGAGCAGCGCCTCATACTCGGCCGCGGCGGCGGCGAGATCGATCTCGGTGACCGGCATCGGGTGCGCGGCGCGGAACCGGTCCAGGGGCAGCGCCGCTTCCGCGTGGGTCCAGTTGCGGTCCGGATCGCCGTCGGGTGCGACCCGCTCGTCGACCTGGAACAGCTCGATTTCCCCGATCGGCATCTCGGGGTCGGCGGCGAGCAGCTCGAACATCGGCCAGGGCGAGCGACCGCCGCTGATCGCCAGCGTGAACAGCCCGCGCTCGGCCACCGCGGCGCGGGTGCGCTCGGCGATCAGCGCCGCGCCGCGCCGCGCGGCCGCGTCGGCGCCCTCCAGAGCCTCGAACCTCAGGCCTGTTTCTCCTCGTGGCCGCCGAACTGCTTTCGCATCGCCGAGAGCACCCTGTCGGCGTAGTCATCGAGGTCGCGGGAGGAGAATCGCTCGTACAGCGCCGTGCTCAGGACCGGCGCCGGGACGCCCTCCTCGATCGCCGCGATAGAGGTCCAGCGGCCCTCACCGGAATCGGAGACGCGACCGGCGAAGGCGGACAGGTCCGCCGACTGCTTCAGGGCGGCCGCGGTCAGGTCGAGCAACCAGGAGCCGATCACGCTGCCACGCCGCCAGACCTCCGCCACCTCGGGGACGTCGAGGTCGTACTGGTAGTACTCGGGGTGTTCGAGTGGCGCCGTCTCCGCGTCGCCCTCGCGTTCGATCTTGCCGGCGTTCGCGTTGCGGAGGATGTTGAGGCCCTCGGCGTAGGCGGCCATGACGCCGTATTCGATCCCGTTGTGGACCATCTTCACGAAGTGCCCGGCGCCCGTCGGCCCGCAATGCAGATAGCCGTTCTCGGCCGGCGTGGGATCACCGTCTCGGCCGGGGGTCCTCGGGGCCGAGTCGACGCCGGGCGCGAGGGTGGCGAAGATCGGATCCAGCCGTCGCACAGCGTCGTCGGGCCCGCCGATCATCATGCAGTAGCCCCGCTCGAGGCCGAAGACCCCGCCCGACGTGCCGCAATCGATGTAGTCGATCCCGTGTTCGGCGACCTCGCCGGCGCGGCGGATGTCGTCGCGGTAGTAGGAGTTGCCGCCGTCGATGATCGCGTCGCCCGCCTCGAGCTCGGTGGCGACGTCGCTGACGGTCTGCTCGGTGATCTCACCCGCCGGGACCATGACCCAGACGGCGCGGGGTGGCGACAGCTTCGAAGCCAGCTCCGCGAGCGAGGCGGCGCCGTCGGCGCCCTCGCCGGCGAGCTCCTCGACCGGATCGGGCTTCACGTCATAGACGACGCAGCGGTGCCCGTCGCGCATCAGCCGCCGGGCGATGTTCGCCCCCATCCTGCCGAGACCGACGATTCCGAGCTCCGACCCGCTGCTCAAGATGGCTCCCTTCGATCGCTCCCACCCGAGCGACCCAATCCTATGCAACCCCGATCCAGCCGGTCAGCGAGCGGCGGCGCCGGGCGCCGTGGCGTGCTGCGGTCGCATCAGCCCGATCCACACCGCGGCGCACGCGATCATGAAGATCCCGAGCCCGCGCATGACCGCGGCGAAGCCGTCGACGACCGCCGTCGGGGCGCTGGCCCGCAGCGCCGCCCGCTCCCGTCGGTCGAGGCTGCGCTCGATGCTCTCGACATCGGCCGAAGCCTCGGTCAGGGTCTGGTCCAGGGTGGTGCGCTCGGCACCCGGAAGCCCCGCGGCAGCGCGCGCGTCGCCGAGGTCGTCACTCGCGACCGTGACGAACGTGACGCTGCCGATCGAGATCGCGAGCCCGGCGCCGATGTAACGGGCGACGTTGATGATCCCGGATGCCTCGCCCGCCTTTCCGGCGGGCACCGAGCGAAGTCCGGCGGCCGACGGCTGCGAGAAAGTGACGCCGACGCCGACGCCGAGAATCGCCGTCGGCCCCCAGAGCGAGCCGTAGCCGTCGCCAACGTCGATCTCGGCCGTCAGAATGCCGCCAAGTCCCATCAGCGCCAGCCCGACCGCGATCGGCCAGCGAAACCCGACCCGGTCGCAGACCGGGCCGATCACCAGAGAGGCGATGAACATGGCGCCTCCATAGGGCAAGAGCTCGACGCTGGCGACGAGCGCCGACTCGTCGAGCGTGAACGCCGACTGGACGTAGAGGTTGAAGAAGAAGAGCACGCCAATCAGGGTGACCGCGTTCGCGAATGTTCCGATGTTCGCGCCGAGCAGCTCGCGCGTCCGCAGCAGCCCCAGGTGCAGCATCGGATCACGGCCGGCAACCTCGCGCCGCCTCTCGACCACCACCAGCGCGACGAGGGCGGCGATCGAGACCGCGAACGCGGCGATCGTCGGCACCGATCCCCACCCCCAACTTGGTCCCTGCTGGATCGCGAGGATGAGGCCGAACAGGGCCACCGGCAGCAGGGCGATGCCGGGCCAGTCGAACCGCGGTCGCTCGCTCGGGCGCGGCATCGCGCGCATCACCGTCAGCGCCGTCAGCGCCAGGCAAGCCGCCGCGATCAGCGTCGCCCACCAGATCCAGCGCCAGCCGATCGTGTCGGTGAACGCGCCGCCGATCAGCGGACCGAGAGCGAAGGCCGCGCCGCCCACGGCGCCCCAGACCCCGAGCGCTAGGCCCTGGCGCTCGGGCGGGTAGGCGATTCTCAGGACCGCCATCGTCGCCGGCATCAGGACCGCGCCACCGAGGCCCTGGACCGCGCGCCCCGCGATGATGATCAGGCCCGTGCCGGCGATCGCCACCAGCAGCGCTCCGAGGCCGTAGATCGCCAGTCCGGCGAGGATCATCGCGCGCTCGCCGAACAGGTCACCGAGCCGGCCGCCCAAGAGCACGAACGCTGCAACGGCGAGCAGGTAGATGCCGACCGACCAGGCCAGCTCGCCGGTGCCCATCGCGAGGTCGGCGGCGATTCCGTTCAGAGCCGTGTTGATCGCCGTCGTGTTGACCCCGATCAAGAACAGGATCCCGCAGGCGGTGGCGAGGACGGCCGTCGGGCTGGCCCGCGTTGCCACGACTCGGGGAGGGTGACCGGGCTGCGGCACCACGTGGAGGGCGGCCCCGATCGCCCTGACCCGCTCTTCCACGACAGCAGTCTATGCGGGTGAATACGCTTGCGCCGATGGCCGCCGACACCCCGATGACCCTCCGTTCACTGGACGCTTGGAAGCGCCTCGAGGCCCACAATGCCGAGATCGGAAGCACCCACCTTCGCGACCTGTTCGCGGCCGATTCCGCGCGCGGCGAGCGGCTCGTCGCGGAGGCGGCCGGCCTCCAGCTCGACTTCTCGAAGAACCGCATCAGCGACGAGACCATCGACCTGCTCGCCGCCTTGGCCGCGGAACGCGGGCTGGCCGAGCGCCGCGAGGCGATGTTCCGTGGCGAGCGGATTAACGTCTCGGAGGACCGCTCGGTGCTGCACGTGGCGCTGCGGATGCCGCGCGAGCGCTCGCTGGTGGTCGACGGCACCGACGTGGTCAAGCAGGTGCACGCGGTGCTCGACCGGATGGGCGCCTTCTGCGAGCGGGTGCGCTCGGGGGAGTGGCGCGGCCACACGGGCGAGCCGATCCGCAACGTGATCAACATCGGCATCGGCGGATCCGACCTCGGGCCGGTGATGGCATACGAAGCGCTTCGCCACTACTCGAATCGCGAGATGACGTTCCGCTTCGTCTCCAACGTCGACGGCACGGACTTCGCCGAGGCGACCCGCGACCTCGACCCGGCGGTGACCCTGTTCGTCGTCTGCTCGAAAACCTTCACCACCCTGGAGACGATGACCAACGCCCGCACGGCGCGCGAGTGGGCGCTGGCCGGGCTGGGCGGCGACAAGGCGGCGATCGCGAAGCACTTCGTCGCCGTCTCGACCAATGACGCCGGGGTGGCGGAGTTCGGGATCGACACCGAGAACATGTTCGAGTTCTGGGACTGGGTCGGCGGGCGCTACTCGATGGACTCCGCGATCGGGCTCTCGACCATGCTCGCCGTGGGCCCCGGGGCGTTCGCCGAGATGCTGGCCGGGTTTCACGCGATCGACGAGCACTTCCGCGAGGCGCCCACCGAGCGCAACCTGCCGGCCCTGATGGGGCTGCTGGCGGTCTGGTACGGAGACCTGTTCGGCGCCCGGACGGTGGCGGTGCTGCCCTACGAGCAGTACCTGAAGCGTTTTCCCGCCTACCTGCAGCAGCTGACGATGGAATCGAACGGCAAGCACGTGACCCTCGACGGCACCCGGGTCGACTACGAGACCGGCGCCGTGTACTGGGGCGAGCCCGGGACCAACGGCCAGCACTCCTTCTACCAACTGATCCACCAGGGAACGAAGCTGATCCCGTGCGACCTGATCGGCTTCTGCGAGCCGCTTAACCCGCTCGGCGACGACCACGACCTGCTGCTCGCGAACGTCTTCGCTCAGGCCGAGGCGCTCGCCTTCGGCAAGACCGCCGACGAGGTGCGCGCCGAGGGCACGCCCGAGGCGCTGGTCCCGCACCGCGTCTTCGAGGGCAACCGGCCGACGAACACGATCCTCGCCCGGCGGCTGACCCCGGAGACGCTGGGCAGCCTGGTGGCGCTGTACGAGCACAGTGTCTTCACCCAGGGAACCGTCTGGAACATCAACTCCTTCGACCAGTGGGGGGTCGAGCTCGGCAAGGTGCTGGCGAAGCGGATCGTGCCCGAGCTGCAGAGCCCGGATGAGCCCGAGCTCGCCCACGACAGCTCGACCAGCGCGTTGATCCGGCGCTACCGAGCCCACCGCAGCGGTGGCTGATTCGGGCTCGGCGCCCCCCGCCGCGCTCCTGCTCGACATCGACGGCACCCTGATCTCGACCGGGGGCGCCAGCGATCGCGCCTGGCGCCGGGCCTTTCTGGAGCTGCACGGCGTCGACGTGAACGTGCCCGAGTACACCGGCAAGGGCGTCCCCGACCCCGAGGTCGGCCTCGAGTGCTTTCGGGGTGCGATCGGGCGTGATCCGGAGGGCGACGAGATGGCGAAGCTGATCATGCTCCGCCAGCGCTACCTGGTCGCTGAGGTTGAGACCTCGCCCGGCTACCGGGTGATGCCGGGGGTCGAGGCGCTGCTTCGGCGGCTCACCGGCGAGGGGCGGTTGGTCGGCCTGATCACCGGCAACACCGAGCCCGCGGCGCACATCAAGCTCGCCCGCGCCGACCTCAATCGCTACTTCGCCTTCGGCGGCTACGGCTCCGACGCCGACGAGCGGGTCGACGTCTGCCGCAAGGCGCTCGACCGCGCGGCGCGCGCTGCCGGCGGCCGACTCGACCGCGACGGCTCGATCGCCGTCGGTGACACGCCGCTCGACGTCGAGGCCGGCCACGGCGCCGCGGTCAAGGTGCTGGGCGTGGCCACCGGCGAGTACTCGGTCGAGCAGCTTCGCGACGCCGGCGCCGACTGGGCGGTAGCGACGCTCGAGGCCGACAACCTGCCGTTCTGAATCCTCAGAGGGTCCCGGAGGCAGCGGGCCCGCTGGGCTCGGTCGCCTCCTCCTGCAGCCGGCGGGCAACCGCGGCCGAGGCGGTGCAGAGGAAGTCGAGCTCCGGGGCCGACTTCTTGTGGCCCTTGACGTTGCAGACCAGCGACCCGCGGACGAGCTCGAACGCGTAGGCCTCGGGTGAGTGGCTGTCGAGCCAGACGAGGAACGTGGGGGAGAGGACCTGACGAGCGCGGTTGAGGTCGTCGTTCTCACCGGTGAAGATCTCGAACTTCTTGTCGACGGCATCGGACTCGTGCTCGACTCGCTGGCGCTTGCGGAACACGTCCAGCGGCCAGACCACGAGCAGGGTCAGCAGGATCGCACCGACCGCGGCCGCGGCGCCGATCAGGACGCCGACCGCCGCGAGCCCGGCGACGAACGCGACCGCGAGCGCGATTCCGCCGAGCGTCAGCGTCAGCGGTCGGCGAAGCAGCCGCCCGAGGTGGTGCCCGCGGGTGTCATCGGCGTCCTCGGGCACCGGGGCAGATCAGCAGGCTCGGGCTTCGGGATCGCCGGCCCGGCTCCGGGAGGCGGCCGGCCGGCCGCGTCGGCCGTCTCGGGGGATGGCTCGCCGATCATCCGGTGACCCTATCTGCAACGACGGTTGCAGCTGAGGCCCCGCTGCGTGCCGCCGGACAGGCCCGTCGCAGGGGCCGCGAAGCCGCATGCGCAAGCGCTAAACGGCCGACGCGTCGGCGCCAATAGCAAGTCCGTCCGACGGATCGGTTCCAATCCCGCGACAAGGCTGTGTTGCAAAGTGGGACAGAGTGGGTTAGCGTGGCCCCACGAGTTGATCCAGGGACCGGGGTGGTGAGGCTCCTCCCACCTCGCCACTCCGGTCCAGATTTCTTCCCTCCTCAAGCCATTGGCATTTCGCGGTCAGTACGAGCACAGCCTCGACTCCAAAGATCGGCTCACGGTGCCGGCGCGTTTCCGCGCCCCGCTGTCCGAGGGGATCGTTCTCGTCGCCGGCCTCGACCCCTGCGTCGAGCTCTACACGCCGAGTGGTTATGAAGAGTTCAGCCAGCGGTTCCTCACCGACCTCAACCGGCTCGGTCGCAAGGGCCGGATGATGTACCGGCGCTTCAACGCATCGGCTCAGGACGAGTCGCTCGACTCCGCCGGCCGGGTGCGGATCGCGAGGCACCTGATCGACCACGCCGGCCTCGGAGGCGCCTGCATGGTCGTCGGCGTCGCCGACCATCTTGAGGTCTGGAGCACGACCCGTTGGACCGAGCATTACGCGGAGCTCGACGAGCAGGCCGAGCGGATGGCCGAGGAGCTCGCCGCCGGTCCCGGAGCGGCTTGACCGGATGGCGGACGACGAGCGGCGATGGCCACACTGACGTACATGCCCACCGAGCACGTTCCAGTCTTGGCAACCGAGCTCGTCGCGTTGCTCGACCCACGGCCGGGCGAGCTGGTCGTCGACTGCACCTTCGGTGGCGGCGGGCACGCCCGCCTGGTCGCCGAGCGGATCGGCCCCGCGGGCACGCTCGTGTGCGTCGACCGTGACCCCGCGTCGGCCGACCGTTTCGCCGAGCTCGAGCCGCAGCTCGACTGTCCCGCACGCTTCGTCGGCGGCGACTTCGCCGAGGTGTTGGAGCGGCTCGATCGCCACAGCGGCAGACCCGATGTCGTCTATATGGACCTCGGCGTCTCCTCGCTGCAACTCGACGCCGCGGAACGCGGCTTCTCCTACTCCTACGACGCGCCCCTGGACATGCGAATGGACACCAACCAGGAGCTCTCCGCGCGCGAGCTCGTCAACGAGTGGCCTCAGGCGCGCCTCGAGGCCACCATCCGTAAGTTCGGCGAGGAGCGCCATGCCCGTTCGATCGCCGCCGTGATCGTCCGCAGGCGCCCGGTCGAGACCACCGGCGAGCTGGTCGAGGCGATCCGGGCGGCGGTCCCGCCCGCCTACCGCTTCGGGCGCGGACACCCGGCGAAGCGCAGCTTCCAGGCGATCCGGATCGCGGTCAACGGCGAGCTCGAGTCGCTCGACCGAGCGCTGCCGGCCGCATGGGCGTCGCTGCGCGAGGGCGGCCGACTGGCGGCGATCTCCTTTCACTCGCTCGAGGACCGCCGCGTGAAGCGCTACTTCGCCGAGCTCGCCCGTGGCTGCGTCTGTCCGCCCGAGTTGCCGGTCTGCCGGTGCGGCCACGAGCCCGAGGCCGGGCTGCTGGCCCGGCGGGCGGTCAAGCCCACCCCCGACGAGATCGAGCGCAATCCCCGCGCGGGCTCGGCACGCCTGCGCGCGGCGCGGAAGCTGGCGGGCGCAGGAAGTTTCCTCACAGAGGGCGAAAACCCGCAGGGGTAGGAGATGGCGGCGGCTGCGACAGCGAGAACCTCGAAACCGGGGCGGCGGTCGACCGCGGGACGGTCGACCGCGCAACGGGCTCCGGCCCGCCGGTCCGGAGCCCGCAAGACCACCCCCCGGCGGCGCAGCCGCCAAACTCCGATCAGCGGTTTCGTCCCGGTCGCGGTGGGGCGCACGGCGGGCGCGGTCGGCGGGCTCGCCGACTCCGGGCTCGTTGTCCGGCTGACCCGCTCGCGGCTCTGGATCGGCCTGCTCGGCGCGCTACTGGTCGGGATCGTGGCGCTCAACGTGATCGCGCTCAGCTTCAGCGCCTCCTCGAGCGACGCCGCGCGCCGCGCCGAGGAGCTCAAGCGCCAGAACTCGGCCCTGCGAAGCGACATCGCGACCAGGCTCTCGAGCCCGGAGATCCAGGCCGCCGCGGCCGAGCTCGGGCTCTACAGCCCCGAGGCGGGCTCGATCCGTTACCTGCGCCCGTCAGCTGACGACGCAGCCGAGGCGGCACGCCGGCTGCGCGCGGGCGAGCTCGGGAGCGCCGACTACGCCGCGCCGGCGCTCGACGCTGCGGTAGCGCCTGTCGAGACGGCGCCGGTGGAGACCGCGCCGGTGATCGATCCGGCGGCCGAGGCTGAGCCCGAGGCCGTCGCGGCGCCCGAGGTCGTCGTGGCGCCCGAGACCGAGGTCGCGCCCGAGACCGAGGTCGCGCCCGAGACCGAGGTCGCGCCCGAGACGCAGGCAGTAACCGAAGCGCCGCCCGCGGTCCCGGTCGACGGCGGAGGCGTGGCGGCGCCGTGAGCGTGATCGACCGCCGCCTCGGGCTCCTGTTCGCGGCGTTCGTGCTCCTCTTGGCGTTGGTCCTGGTCCGCGCCGCCTGGGTACAGGGCATCAACGGCGGCTCGCTGAGCGCCGAGGCGCAGAACCAGCAGGTCGAGACCGTGGTCGTGCCCGGCTCCCGCGGCACGATCCTCGACCGCGCCGGCAAGGAGTTGGCCGTGTCGGAGGATGCGGCGACCGTGTTCGCGACCCCGTACCAGGTCAAGCACCCCGAGGAGACGGCGCACAAGCTCGCCAAGGTGCTCGGTGGCGACGAGGAGGAGATCCTCGGCGAGCTCGCCGACCGCGAGTCGGGCTTCGCCTACATCGAGCGCAAGGCGGACCTCAACGAGGCGGCGGAGATCCGCGAGCTCGACCTCGCCGGGATCGGGCTGCTCCCCGATAGCAGGCGGATCTACCCGCAGGGCGAGCTTGCCTCGCAGCTGATCGGCACCGTGGGGGTCGACAACCAGGGGCTGACCGGCCTCGAGGCCGCCGAGGACGAGCTTCTGCACGGCACCGACGGTGAGCGCGAGGTCGTCCGCGACGCACTCGGCGACGAGCTCGAGCGCAACACGATCGCCGGCGCCGAGACCGGCTCGAACCTCCGGCTGACGATCGACGCCACCCTCCAGGCGGAGACCGAGCGGGTGCTCAAGGGGATCGCCGAGACCTACCGGCCGGACGGCGCGACCGCGATCGTCATCGACCCGCGCAGCTCCGAAATGCTGGCGATGGCGAGCCTGCCGGGCTTCGACCCCGCGCACCCGGAGTCGGCCTCGCCGGACGAGCTGCGCAATATGGCGACCGGGTTCACCTACGAGCCTGGCTCGACCTTCAAGGCGTTCACCGTCGGCGGGGCGCTCGAGGACCGGGTGGTGACCCCGCAGAGTCCATTCGACCTGCCGCCGACGCTGCAGGTCGCCGACCGGGTGATCGAGGAATCGCACCCGCGCGGCTATGTGACCCTCTCGGTGGCCGAGATCCTCGCCCAGTCCTCGAACGTCGGCGCGGTCACGATCGGGATGGCGCTCAACGACGAGTTCGGGGACCCGCAGTTCGGCGACCGCTTCGACTCCTGGGTCCGCAAGTTCGGCTTCGGCAGCCCGACCGGGATCGCCTATCCAGGCGAGGAGGAGGGAATCGTGCCGACGCCCGAGGACTACTCCGGCTCGACGATGGGCAACCTGCCGATCGGCCAGGGGCTCTCGGTGACGCCGATGCAGATGGCCGCCGGCTACTCGGCGATCGCCTCCGACGGCGTCCTGCGAACACCTCGGCTGGTGCTGGCCGAGGACGGGGTGCGGACCGATCCGGAGCCGAGCAAGCGGGTGATCAGCCGCGCCAACGCCGAGAAGCTACGCGAGATGCTCGAGGGCGTGCTCGAGGCCGGCGGCACCGCGGAGGCGGTAACCGTCCCCGGCTACACGCTCGCGGGCAAGACCGGCACCGCTCAGAAGGTCGTCGACGGGGTCTATTCCGAGACCGAGTTCGTCGCCTCATTCGTCGGCTTCGCCCCGGCCGAGAACCCGCAGTTACTCGTCACCGTGGTAGTCGACAACCCGAAGGGCGACTACTACGGCGGCACCGTCGCCGCGCCCGCCTTCGGCGAGATCGCCCGCTTCGCGCTTCCGTACCTGGGCATCCCCCCCGACCACGACTGACGGTCGGGTCCGGCCGGGGTGGGCTCTCGCGGGCGGGATGCGCGGCGGGGCACGCCGTGGTGGCGCCTAGAATCGGCCCGCGATGGAGCTTCGAGAGCTGCTCGCGGGGGCCGACGTGATCGAGATCGTGGGCGATCCGCGGACCGAGATCACGGGCCTGGCCTACGACAGCCGCCGGGTCGAGCCCGGCTCGCTGTACTTCTGCTATCCGGGGATCACCGCCGACGGTCACGACTTCGCGCCGCTCGCCGTCCAGGCCGGCGCGAGCGCGGTGGTGGTCGAGCGGCGCCTCGAGCTCGAGACGTTCGTAGCCCAGGCGGTCGTCGCCGACGGTCGCGCGGCGATGGCCCACGCGGCGGTTCGCTTCTACGGCGACCCGACCGCGGAGCTCCGCGTCGCCGGGATCACCGGCACGAACGGCAAGACGACGACCGCCTTTCTGCTTCGCCACGTGCTCGAGCGCGCCGGCGTCCAGACCGGACTGCTCGGGACAGTGAAGCGGGTCGTCGGCGGGGTCGAGGAGGAGGTCGAGCGCACGACCCCGGAGGCGATCGACCTCCAGGCGACGTTCCGGCGCATGGCCGAGGCCGGGGACCGCGCCTGCGCGATGGAGGTCTCGTCGCACGCGCTCAGCCTGCGTCGCACGGACGGGATCCGCTTCGCGGTCGCCGCGTTCACGAACCTAACCCAGGACCATCTCGACTTTCACGCCGACATGGAGGACTACTTCCTCGCCAAGCGCCGCCTGTTCGCCGCCGGCAGTCCCGAGCACTCCGTGATCAATGTCGACGACCCATACGGCGACAAGCTCGCGGCCGAGCTCGATGCGATCACCTTCTCGGCGGCCGGCGACGAGCGCGCCGCATACCGGGCTCTCGACGTGGCCTTCGACGCCGCCGGGTCGCGCTTTCTGTGCCTCGGGCCGAGTGGCGAGGCCGAGGTGACCCTGCCGCTGCCCGGCCGCTTCAACGTCGAGAACGCGCTCTGCGCGATCGCGTCCGTGGGCGCGCTCGGGGTCGAGCTCGGCGACGCGGTTGCCGCGCTGGCGGAGGCCGACCGGGTGCCTGGGCGCTTCGAGCCGGTCGACGAGGGCCAGCCGTTCGTGGTCCTGGTCGACTACGCGCACACGCCCGACTCGCTCGAGAACGTGCTCGTCTCCGCGCGCCAGGTCACCGACGGGCGCCTCGTCTGCGTGTTCGGGTGCGGAGGCGACCGTGACCGCGACAAGCGACCGCTGATGGGCGAGATCGCGGCGCGGCTCTCGGACCTGGCGGTGGTCACCTCGGACAACCCGCGCTCCGAGGACCCGTTGTCGATCATCGCGGAGATCCGGGAGGGAATGGAGTCGGGAACGGCCGAGATCGAGGTCGAGCCCGATCGGCGGGCGGCGATCGCGCTGGCGCTCGGCGCCGCGCGGGAGGGGGACACCGTGGTGATCGCGGGCAAGGGGCACGAGCAGGGCCAGGAGTTCGAGGCGGGGCGGAAGGTCCCGTTCGACGATCGCACCGTCGCCCGCGAGGAGCTTCGCCGCTCGGCCGCGCCCGCGAGCGCCGGCGGGCGATGATCGAGCTGAGCGCGGACCGCATCGCCGAGGAGGCGGGCGCGGAGATCGTCCGCGAGGGCCCGGTCGACCGGCCCGGCCGCGCGGCGATCGACTCGCGCGAGACGGGGCCCGGTGACCTCTTCTTCGGCCTCCGCGGCGAGCGAGCCGACGGCGGAGAGTTCGCGGCCACCGCCCTCGACGGCGGCGCCTGGGGAGTGGTGGTCGAGCCCCGACGGGCGCAGCGGCTCGCGGCCACGGCAGCGCCGGGCTGGGTCCTTGCCGCCGCCGACCCGCTCGCGGCGCTGCAGTCGCTGGCGCGCGCTTGGCGGCGTGAGCTCGGCTGTCCGGTGGTCGGGATAACCGGCTCGACCGGCAAGACTTCCGTGAAGGACATCTGCCGCGCGATCCTGCCCTTCCGCACCCACGCCAACCCGGAGAACTTCAACACCGAGGTCGGCTTGCCGCTGGCGGTGCTCGCGGCGCCGGTCGAGACGGAGCTGCTGGTGGTGGAGATGGCGATGCGGGGCCTGGGACAGATCTCGGAGCTGTGCGAGATCGCCGAGCCCGACGTCGCCGCGATCACCAACGTCGGCCCGGTGCACCTCGAGCTCCTCGGAACGCTCGAGGCAATCGCCGAGGCGAAGGCGGAGGTGCTCGCCGGGGTCACTGACGAGGGCCGGGCCGTGATCCCCGCCGACGCCGAGGCGCTCGAGCCGCACCTGCACGAGCGCCTGACCACGATCACCTTCGGCGCCGGCGGCGACGTGTTCGCGCGTCGTTCCGAGCGCCGCGGTCACGGGCTCGAAGCGGTCATCGGCACTCCCCACGGCGAGGCGATCTTCGAGCTGCCGTTCACCGAGGCGCACAACCTGGTCAACGCGACCTGCGCGGTGGCGATCGGGGTCGCGCTCGACGCCCCGCTCGAGCAGATGGCGCGTCGGGCGCCGGGCATATCCTTCTCGCGGCTGCGGGGCGAGCGGATCGAGCTCCCCGGAGGCGCGGTGCTGGTCAACGACTGCTACAACGCCAACCCGATCTCGATGCGCGCGGCGCTCGACCACCTCGCCTCGATCGAGGTCCCGGGGCGGCGCATCGCGGTGCTCGGCGGCATGGCCGAGCTCGGCCCTGGCGCGGCCGCCTATCACCGCGAGGCGGGCGCGCACGCCCGGGGGCTCGGCATCGATGCGATCGTCGGCGTCGGCGAGCTGGCGCGCGATTACGCCGCCGACGAGTGGGCCCCGGATCCCGAGGCGGCGGTGAGCGTGGTCGAGGCGATCGCCGGCGAGGGGGACGCGATCCTGGTCAAGGGCTCGCGCGCGGTCGGCCTCGAGCGCTTCACCGATGCGTTCGTCGCCCGTACTCACGACCGCGAGCCGGCGTGATCCCCCCGGTCGCCCAGCTCGTCGACGACATCGCCTCGACCGCGATCGATCGAGGCGAGGTGCTGATCGCCGGAATGGCGGCGATGCTGATCACGATCTTTCTCGGACCGAGGTTCATCGAGTATCTGCGCGTCAAGGAGTTCGGCCAGCAGATCAGGGAGGAGGGCCCGCAGGAGCACCACGCGAAGGCGGGCACCCCGACGATGGGCGGCCTGATCCTCTTCTTCGCGATCTCGATCCCCTACCTGGTGCTGTCGGACCGTGACACCGCCAGCCTCGCCGTGTTCGGTGTCGCGCTCGGCTGCGCCGGGCTCGGCTTCGCCGACGACTTCATCAAGATCACCAAGCGCCGCTCGCTCGGCCTCGGCGCCCGTTACAAGCTGCTCGTGCAGATCGCGCTGGCGCTGGCGCTCTGGTGGATCGCCTATGAGGAGCTCGGCCTTGCGCCGGCGCTCGAGTCGCGGATCTTCGACCACGAGATCTATGTCGGCCCGGTCGTCTATCTGATCTTCGTCTACTTCGTCATCGCCGGCGCCTCGAACGCCGTCAACCTCACCGACGGGCTCGACGGTCTCGCGGCGGGCTCGTGCGCGATCGTCCTGCTCGCCTACACGGCGATCACGATCACCAACGGCCAGGAGGGCCTGGCGCTGCTGTCGGCCTGCCTCGTCGGCGCCTCGATCGGGTTCTTGTGGTTCAACGCCTTCCCCGCATCGATCTTCATGGGCGACACCGGCTCGCTCGGGCTCGGCGGCGCGATCGGCGCGCTCGCGGTCATGACCCAGACCGAGCTGCTGCTGATCATCCTCGGCGGCATCTTCGTGATCGAGGCCCTCTCGGTCGCCGTCCAGGTGATCAGCTTCAAGATGTTCCGCCGCCGGGTGCTGCTGATGGCCCCGGTGCACCATCACTTCGAGCTGCTCGCCTGGTCGGAGACCAAGATCATGCTCCGGTTCTGGATCGTGGCAGCGGTCTGCGCCGGGATCGGCTTCACCCTGTATCAGAACTCGATCGGGTCCTAGGTGTAATCCCTGAGCCCGTTGTTTCATCCGGGCCTCCTTGAAGGCTGGGGGTGTCGACCCACCCAGCATCAAGGAGGTAATCCGGATGAAGCTGCACGCTAACGCGGCTCTCAGCCTGAAAAAGCGCGAGCTCCTCGTTCAGAGAGTCATCGAAGAGGGATGGCCGCTCACGAAGGCGGCCGCGGCCGCCGAAGTGAGCGATCCAACTGCCCGCAAGTGGGTGAGCCGCTACCAAGCGGAAGGCGAGATCGGCCTGCTCGATCGCCCCTCGGCAGCACACCACGTCCACAACCGCACCCCCGAGGACCGGGTCCAGGTGATCTGCGCCCTTCGCCATCTGCGGATGACCGGTGCCGAGATCGCCGAGGTCCTCGAGATGGCGGAGACGACGGTCTCGGGCATCCTCACCCGCTTCGGCCTCGGCCGACTCGGGCGCCTGGGGATGGAGCCCGCCGAGCGCTATGAGCGCTCTCACGCCGGCGAGCTGCTTCACATCGACGTCAAGAAGCTCGGTCGGATCGTCGGTGGTGCCGGACACCGGATCGTCGGCCGCCAGAGGCGGCGTCGCAACCCGACCCGCACCGACGCTGCCGGGGTGCGTCGCATGAGCGTCGGTTACGAGTGCGTCCACGTCTGCCTCGACGACGCGACCCGGCTTGCCTACGTCGAGGTGCTCGCCGACGAGAAGGCGACCACGGCCATCGGCTTCCTGCGCCGCGCCGTTCGCTTCTACCGCCGCCACGGCGTCTCGGTCGAAGCGCTGATGACCGACAACGGCTCGGCCTATCGTTCCGCCGTTCACGCGATCGCCTGCCGGACCCTCGGCATCCGCCACCTCAGGACCCGTCCCTATCGACCGCAGACCAACGGCAAGGCCGAGCGCTTCATCCGCACGATGCTCGCCGGCTGGGCCTACAGCGGTGGCGTCTATCGCAGCTCCGCCGAGCGAACCGCAGCCCTCGAGGGCTGGCTATGGCGCTACAACTTTAAGCGTCCACACGGCTCCCTCGGCCGAAGACCGCCCGCAGCTCGGCTCGCCGAGCTGAACAACCCGCTCGGGTCTTACACCTAGGACGACACCCCCGCACCCGCTCGGTTCGCCGCCTGATCCCATCGGCCACGCCGACGGCAGCCGCCACCGGCGCTGGTCGCTACGCGCGCCGTTGCGACTTCGGCTCGGTCAGCTCGCGTTCGCGCTCGACGAAGCGGACCACCGACTCGCGCATCCGCTTGCGGCCCATCATCAGCGCCCAGAAGCCCGATAGCGGCCCGCTGAGGGAGATCCGGTGGGTGATCTCGGTGCTCGACCTCCCGGGCGCGAGGCGATGCTCGTGGGCAAGGCGGGCGCCCGGGAAGCGGGCCTCATCGGTGAACAGACGCTCCGGCTCGAGCTGGGTGACGTTGAAGCGCACCGTGCCTCCGCGGCGGAACTTGATTCGCAGCTCGGCGCCGGGGCGCAGCTCGTCGTCGGTCTCGGCGCGCTCGATCTGCTCGTTCCAGTCCGGCCACCGAGCCGGGTCTGCCCACAGCTGCCAGATTGCCGCCGGGTCCGCGGACGAGCGCTCGGAGTGAACGGCCTCGAACACGGGCGTCTAGCTCGGCAGCGGGCTGCCGGCGAAGGCGAAGAACCAGATCAGCATCGCGATCGAGGCGACGATCGCGGTGCCGACAAAGACCGCCTCGACCGGGCTCAGCTTGTCAGTGCCGGGCCGGTAGGGCTCGTCGCGCATGCTCCGCATCCACGGATAGCGGGTCGGCGGGCGTTGCGAGCCCTCGCCGCGGGCCTGGATCGCGCCGGCGATCATCAGCACCACCGTGTAGCTGATCAGGATCCCCAGAAGCATGATGATCGCGGTACTCGCCTCGACGCCCTGGGCGCCGCGCGCGCCCTGGAGCAGCGAGCCGATCCAGATCCAGAACAGCGGGACGCCCGCGCCGACGACGATCGCGGCGGCGACCTCGAGTACGAGCCTGCCCGACTTCTGTGAGGCGGTCTTCACCCGCTCGCCCATGCGGGGAAGGTAGCGGGGCGCGCCGAGGCGAAACTATCCCCATGGCTCGCCCCAAGCACCGCCCGCCCCTGCCCGCGGGCCCGTTCCTGGTCGTCGGTCTCGCCCGCTCGGGCCAGGCGGCGGCGAGGCTGCTGGCCGCGCGTGGCGAGGGTGTGATCGGAGTCGATGCAGGGAGCCCCGAGGGCGCGGAAGGACTTCGGCAGGTCGGCGTCGAAGTGAACCTGGATGGGGATGGATCGGATCTGGTCGGGCGCGTGCGCTGCGTGGTCAAGAGTCCCGGTGTTCCCGGGAGCGCTCCTGCGATCGCCGCGGCGCGGGAGCGCGGGCTGCCGGTCCTCGGAGAGCTCGAGCTTGCCTGGCGCCTGCTCTCGAATCGCTTCGTAGCCGTGACCGGCACCAACGGCAAGACCACGGTGAGCGAGCTTCTCGGCCACGTCTGGCGGACGACGGGAGAGCCGGTGGCGGTGGCCGGCAACGTCGGCACCCCGCTCGCCTCGCTGGTCGGGCAGGTGCCGGCCGAGGCGACGATCGTCTGCGAGGCGTCGAGCTTCCAGCTCGAGGACGCCGAGGCGTTCGCGCCGGAGTGCGGAGTGCTGCTCAACGTCGCCGCCGACCACCTCGACCGCCACGGCAGCCTCGCCGAATACCTGGCGGCGAAGCTGAAGATCTTCGCGCGGCAGGCCACCGACGACGTCTGCGTCTACAACGGCTCCGAGCCCGCCCTTCGTGGCCTCGACCTCGGCGGCTGCGGGCGGCGGGTGGCCTTCTGTCGCGAGCCGGGCGCGAGCGAGGACTGCCAGGCGGTCGTCGAGCGTGGGCTGCTGGAGCTCTGGGGAGAGCCGCTGCTGGAGACCGATGAGCTGGGGCTGATCGGTCCGCACAACGCGGAGAACGCCGCAGCCGCCGCCGCGGCGGCGGGAGCGATGGGGATCGGGCGCGAGGCGATCGCCGATGGCTTGCGCGACTTCGCCGGGGTGCCACACCGGCTCGAGCGGGTTGCCGAGCTCGGCGGCGTCCTCTACGTGAACGACTCGAAGGCGACCAACGTTGCCGCCGCGAAAGCCGCCCTGCGCTCCTTCGACGGTGGCGTACACGCGATCCTCGGCGGCTCGCTCAAGGGCGGTGGCTTCGCCGACCTCGCGGCCGCGGTCGCCGAGGGCTGCGTCGCCTGCTATCTGATCGGCGACGCCGCCCCCGAGTTGGAGCGCGATCTGGCCTCAGCGTGGGCCGCCGGGGTCGAGCACCGCCGCTGCGACGGCCTCGCCGCCGCCGTCGCCGCCGCGTCCGAGGCGGCGGAGCCGGGCGAGGTCGTCCTGCTCGCCCCCGCCTGCGCCAGCTTCGATTCCTACCGCGACTTCGAGGCTCGCGGCGAGCACTTCCGCGAGCTGGTCGAGGGGCTGCGATGAGGTCGCGCGCCAAGGGCACGAACTCGCTCGAGTACTCGCTGCTGCTCACCGCGACCCTCTGCCTGCTCGCCTTCGGCGTGGTCATGGTGTTCAGCGCCAGCTCGACCACCTCGCTGCTCGGCGACTCCGGGGACGGCGCCTACTACCTCAAGCGCACGGCGATCTTCGGCGCACTCGGGCTCGTGGTCATGCACTTGCTCGCGGCGCGCGGGGTGAAGCTGCTGCGTTCGCTGACGCCGCTCGTGCTCACGGGGGCGTTCTTCCTTTGCTTCGTGGTCTTGATCCCGGGAGTCGGGATCGAGGTCAACGGCTCGCGGGCCTGGCTCGGGGCCGGGCCGCTGCAGATTCAGCCGTCGGAGTTGATGAAGATCGCGCTGATCCTGTTCGTCGCGCAGCTGCTCGCGACTCGGCCACGGATCGTCGCCGGCGGCATCGCACCGCTGATGCCGGTGCTCGGGATCGCCGGCGCCGGCCTGCTGCTGGTCGCCGCCGGCGACCTCGGCACGGCGCTCGTGATCTGCTTCGCGATCGCCGCGCTGCTGCTCGCCGCCGGCGTCGGCGTTCGCGACATCGGACTGCTCGCGGCCGGCGCCGCGGTCGCGCTCCTGCTCGCGATCCTGATCGAGCCCTACCGCGTCACGCGGCTGACCACCTTCCTCGACCCCGGCGGCGATCCCGGCGGCGCCGGCTTCCAGCTCCTGCAGGCGAAGATCGCACTCGGCTCGGGCGGCCTCTTCGGGGTCGGCCTCGGCGAGAGCCTGCAGAAGGCCTTCTACTTGCCGGAGGCGCACACCGACATGATCGCGGCCGTGATCGGTGAGGAGCTCGGGATGCTGGGCATCACCGCGCTGGTCGGCCTCTATGGGATGTTCGCCTACGCGGGCCTGAGGATCGCCCAGAACGCGCGCGACCGTTACGGCAAGCTGCTCGCCGCGGGGCTGACCTCGCTCGTCCTCGTGCAGGCGCTCGTCAACCTGCTCGCGGTGTTCGGAATGGCGCCGCTGACCGGCGTCCCGCTGCCGCTCGTCTCCTACGGCAATGCCAGCATGATGGTGATGCTGGCCGCCGTCGGCCTGCTCTTGAACGTCGCCCGCGGTGGCAGCGTCGGGTCGGCGGCGAGCCCGTCGAGCGGCGATGCGAGACTGCGCGTCGTCGATGGCGCCCAGGGTGGTCATAGCCGCGGGGGGAACCGCGGGGCACGTCGTGCCGGCGCTGGCCGTCGCCGACGCGCTCCGGGCTGAGGGCGCCGCGGCCACCTTCATCGGCGCCGAGGACCGCGCCGAGGCAGAGCTGGTGCCGCGGGCCGGATATGAGATCGACCTCCTGCATGTCCGCGGGCTCGACCGGCGCAACCCGATGCGCGCGGTCGGCGCGGCCGGCCTTGCGGCCGCCGCCGTGCCAGCCGCCAGGCGGGCGCTGCGCGAGCGCGGCGCCGAGGCGGTACTCGGCGGCGGCGGGTACGTGGCCGGGCCGGTCGGCCTGGCGGCGCTCTCGCTGCGACTGCCGCTCGTACTGAGCGAGGCCGACCGCCACCTCGGGCTCAGCAACCGGATGCTCGCCCGGCGTGCCCGGCGGGTCTGCCTCGCGTTTCCGATCGAGGGTCGCGAGGGCGACCGCTACCTGGTCACCGGAAGGCCGGTGCCGGCCGCCGTCATCGGCGCCGACCGCGAGCTCGCCCGCGAGCGCTTTGAGATCGCGCCCGAGGCGCGCTGCCTGCTGGTCTTCGGCGGCAGCCAGGGCGCGCGTTCGATCAACCGCTGTGCGCTCGAGGCGTTCGCCGGCTCGCCGCCGGCCGAGCGCGACTTCGACGTCCTCCACATCTGCGGCGAGCGCGACTACGCCGAGGCACGCCGGCGGCTCGCGGAGGCCGGCGACCCGCCTCGCTACACGTTGCTCTCCTACGAGCCGGATCTCGGTCAGGCGCTCGCCGCTGCGGATCTGGTGCTCGCGCGCGCCGGAGGATCGATCTTCGAGATCGCCGCCGCCGGGCGGCCCGCGATCCTGGTGCCGTATCCCCATGCGACGGCCCGCCATCAGCACGCGAACGCCCGGTGGATGGCCGAGGCGGGTGCGGCGGTGGTGATCGAGGACTCCGAGCTCGACCCCGGGATCCTGCGACGGCTGGCCGCCGGGCTGCTCGGCGACGGGCGGCGCCTGGACGAGATGGCGGTCGCCGCTCGCTCGCGCGCCCGGCCCGACGCCGCCGAGCGCGTCGCGGCCGAGGTCCTCGCCGCGATTCGCCAACCTGATCGGTGATGAACGCCCCGGACTGGACCGGCAGAAAGCTTCACTTCGTCGCTATCGGCGGGGCGGGCATGAGCGGCCTGGCGCTCGTCTGCCACCGGCTCGGGGCCCGGGTGAGCGGCAGCGACCGAGCCGAGAGCTCCTACCTGCGGCGCCTCCGCGCGGCGGGGATCGAGGCCCGGGTCGGTCACGATCCCGGCGCCGTCCCCGAAGACGCCGAGGTCGTCGTGTCGACGGCGATCGCGAGCGACAATCCCGAGCTCGCCCGCGCCCGCGAACGGGGCCAGCGGGTGATCCATCGTGGCCGGCTGCTCGCCGAAGTGTGCTCGCAGAAGCGGCTGATCGCGGTCGCCGGCGCGCACGGCAAGACCACGACCGCGGGCATGCTGACCTGGCTGGCGGTGGGCCGCAGCGCCTTCTTCCTCGGCGGCGAGCTGCCGGGTCTCGGCGCCGAGGGCGAGCCCGCGAACGCGGGCTGGGAGCCCGACGCGGAGTGGGTGATCGCGGAGGCCGATGAGTCGGACGCCAGCTTTCTCGAGCTCGAGCCCGAGATCGCCGTGGTCACAAACGTCGAGCTCGACCATCACTCGCGCTGGTCGGGGAGAGCGGAGCTGGTCCAGGCCTTCCACCGGTTCGCCGCGCCCGCCTCGAGCCTCGTGCTGCCGGCGGACGCCGCGCTCGACTCGATCCCGAGCGGGCAGCGGGTCGTGCGCTTCGACCGCGACCGTCCCGGCCCGCCGCTGGGCCTCACGGTTCCCGGCGCCCACAACGTGCTCAACGCCCGCGCGGCGCTGGCCGCCGCCGAGCTGGCCGGGATCGGGAGCGCCGATTCGCTCGCGCGGCGACTCGAGCGCTTCCCGGGGATGCTGCGGCGCCTACAGCGCAAGGGGAGCTGCGACGGGGCCGAGATCTACGACGACTACGCGCACCACCCGACCGAGGTCGAGGCGACTCTGGCGGCGCTGCGGGAGCTCGAGCCGCGGCGTCTGATCGCCGTCTTTCAGCCGCACCTGTACTCGCGCACCCGCGCCCTGGCGACCCGCTTCGGCGCCGCGCTCACCGCCGCCGACGAGGTCGGCGTGTTCGACGTCTACGCGGCGCGCGAGCAGCCGGTGGGCGAGCTCGCCGGCGTCAGCGGCCTCGACGTCGCCCGCGCCGCCGCCGACCACTCGCGGGGGCGGCCGGTGTGGTGGCTACGCGACGCCGAGACGGCGCTGCGGCGGCTTCGGGGCCACCTGCGCGAGGGCGACCTGCTGGTCACGATCGGCGCCGGGGACATCCACGAGCTGGCGAGCCAGCTCGTGGATGAACAAATGCCTGCCGCCTCCTCCACTTGGCTTCCAGGGGCAGGGTCCGAGGAGGCGCGAGGTTGATGGCATTGCCCGGGGGCGTCGAGCGCGATTATTCGCTGGCGCGGCTGACCACCGTGCGCGCCGGTGGTGACGCCGAGCTCTTCGCACGACCGCGATCGGCGCGCGAGCTCGTCGACCTGCTCGCCTGGGCGGCGGCCGACGGGATCGCGGTCGAGGCGGTGGGCTCCGGCTCCAACCTGCTGGTCGCCGACGCCGGCGTCCGGGGCCTGGTACTGAAGCTCGACGGCGAGCTGTCGACGATCGAGCGCGAGGGGACGATGCTCGTCTGCGGCGGCGGCGTCCGGCTGCCCTCGGCTGCGGCGAAGGCGGCCGGGTGGGGGCTGGGCGGGCTCGAGTTCGGGATCAACATCCCCGGCACCGTAGGTGGCGCCGTGCGGATGAATGCGAACGCGTACGGCGGTCAGCTCGCCCGGGTGCTGGAGTGGGTCGAGGTCTGCACCGCGGCGGGCGCCGAGCGAAGGGTCCCCGACGAGCTCGGGTTCGCCTACCGCAGCTCGAACCTCGGCCCCGGGGAGGTCGTCTCGCGCGCCGCCTTCGGGCTCGCCGAGGCCGAGCCCGCGGCGGTGAAGGCGATCCTCGCCGAGATGCGCGCCAAGCGTCGCGAGGCGCAGCCGTCGGGGATCAAGACCTTCGGCTCGACCTTCAAGAACCCCGACGACCCGCGAGCGGAGGGCCGCACCGCCGGCCAGCTGCTCGAGGCGGCCGGCTGCCGGGGGCTCGCCGCCGGCGGCGCCAGGTTCTCGCCCAAGCACGCGAACTTCGTCGAGAACACGGGTTCGGCGACGACCGCCGACGTACTCTCGGTGATGGCGGCGGGCCGGCGCCGGGTGAAGGAGCGGTTCGGGGTCGAGCTCGAGCCCGAGGTGCAGGTGCTCGGCGAGGTCGAGTGGCCGCAGGGCTGGGAGCGCTGACGGCGAATGATGCTCCGATGAGCCGATCCCGGGCCACGACCGCTGCCGGAAAGCGCCGTTCGAACGCCTCCGCGACACGACCGCCTCGGCGATCGTCGCAAGCGCCGAAGCGGGCCAGCCAGCGTGTTGCCGATCGACGAAGGTCACGGCCGAGCCGGCGCAGGCCGCGGCGCGCCGCGCGCCGACGATTCGCCCGCCCGCGGGCCCTGCGGCTACGCGGTCCCCACTCCTGGCGTGGGCGGCTCGTGGCGCTCGCTGCGCTCCTCGTCGCGTTCGGCGCCGGATACATGCTCTGGCTCCGCGACTCCTCGCTGGTGGCGGTCGACGACGTCGAAGTGGTCGGCGTGACCGCCGGCGAGCGGGAGCGGATCGTCGCCGATCTGACCGCTGTCGCCGAACAGATGACCACCCTGCACGTCGATCGCGCGCGGATCGACGAAGCCGCGACTGCCTACCCGACGATCAAGGCGGTGACGGTGGACCCCAACTTCCCGCACGGGATGCGGATCGAGGTCATCGAGCGCCCGCCGAGGCTGGTCGTCCGCGGGGGCGGGCGCGAGGTCCCGGTGGGCTCCGATGGGACCCTGCTCGCAGGCGTTGCCGTGCCCGACGAGGATCTGCCCGTTCTTGAGCTGGACCAGGTTCCCGCCGCCGGGACGCTGGGGGGCGAGCCGCTCGAACAGGCGCTGATCGTCGGTGCGGCGCCGGAGCCGCTTCTGCCGCTGATCGAGGAGGTCGACCACTCGAGCGACTATGGAGTCGAGGTCACCCTGCGCGGCGACATCCCCGTGCGGTTCGGCAGCAGCGCGGGCGCGGCGCAGAAGTGGGCGGCGGCCGCGGCAGTGCTGGCCGACCCGAAGCTCGACACGCTCAGCTACGTCGACGTTCGGGTGCCGGAGCGACCCGCCGCCGGGGGAGCCGGGAAGCCCCTGCAAATCGCCGAGCCTCAAGCGTAGGTAGAGACTTTAGGATCTATGTCAACCCTCGATTTTGCATCGAGGGTAGGCGATTGCAGGATTCCGTGCCGCGGTCCGCGGGGGCGATTGACAGAAGCGCCGCGATGCCCTACCGTCGCCTTGACGTCTAGGCTGCAAAGCGCGGAAACACTCAAGTATTGCTTCAGCCTCGGACGCAACAAGGGTCAACTCATAGGAACGGGAGAAGATGGTCGAGTCGTCCTATCTCGCGGTGATCAAGGTCGTTGGCGCCGGCGGAGGTGGCACCAACGCCGTCAGCCGCATGGTCGACGCCGGGCTCAAGGGCGTCGAGTTCATCGCCGTCAACACCGACGTCCAGGCCCTGCAGGCTTGTGAGGCCGACATCAAGCTGGCCGTCGGGCATCAGCTCACCCACGGGCTCGGCGCCGGGGCCAACCCCGATGTCGGCGCCGGGGCCGCGGCCGAGTCGCGCGACGACATCAAGGAGGCGCTCAAGGGCGCCGACATGGTCTTCGTCACCGCCGGCGAGGGCGGTGGCACGGGCACCGGCGCCGCGCCGGTGATCGCCGAGATCGCCAAGGAGGAGATCGGCGCGCTGACCGTCGGTGTGGTCACCAAGCCGTTCGAGTTCGAGGGCCATCGCCGCATGCAGCAGGCTCTCGACGGGATCGACAAGCTGCGCGCCAAGTGCGACACGCTGATCATCGTCCCGAACCAGAAGCTGCTCGAGGTGGTCGAACGGCGAACCTCGGTCCAGGAGGCCTTCCGGATGGCCGACGACATCCTGCGCCAGGGCGTCCAGGGGATCACCGACCTGATCACCACTCCCGGCCAGATCAACCTCGACTTCGCCGACGTGCGCACGGTGATGGCCGATGCCGGCTCGGCGATGATGGGCGTCGGCACCGCCTCGGGGGAGAACCGCGCCGCGGAGGCGGCGAAGATGGCGATCTCCTCGCCGCTGATGGAGGAGTCGATCGAGGGTGCCACCGGGATGCTGCTCAACTTCACCGGTTCCGACGATCTCAACCTGTTCGAGGTCAACGAAGCGGCCGACATCGTCGTCTCGACCGCCGACAAGGGCGCCAACATCATCTTCGGCACCGTGATCGACGGCGCGGTCGGCGACGAGGTGCGGGTGACGGTGATCGCGACCGGCTTCGAGGGCTTCGAGACGATGGCCCGCAGCCCGATGCGGGTGCGCGAGCGCAGTCGCCGCCGCCAGGTCGAGGGCCTGGGCGACCGCGAGCGCCGCGAGCTCACCGTCTCCGAGGATGAGATCGACGTGCCGCCGTTCCTGCGCGGCCGCTGAACCCCGGCGCCGGCGATAGCCTCGGTGCCGTGGAGGCCAGCGCGGCTCTCAGGCACACCCCGCTGTATGACGCCCACGTCGCCGCCGGCGCACGGCTGGTTGCGTTCGCGGGCTGGGAGATGCCGGTGCAGTACGCCGGGGTGGGCGCCGAGCATCGCGCGGTGCGCGACGGCTGCGGCGTCTTCGACGTCTCGCACATGGGCGAGATCGAGACCGAGGGGCCAGGGGCCCTCGGCCTGCTCCAGCGCCTGCTCTCCAACGATGTCTCCAGGATCGAGGTCGGCGGCGCGCAGTACTCGGTCCTCTGCAAAGACGACGGTGGCGTCCTCGACGACCTGTTCACCTACCGGCTTGCCGACGACCGCTACCTGACGGTCACCAACGCGGCCAACCATGGGCGCGACCTGGGTTGGTTTCGCGACCACGCACACGGCTTCGACGCCGAGGTTCGCGATCGCCTCGACGACTACGCGATGCTCGCCGTCCAGGGGCCCGAGGCCCGCGGCATTGTCGCGCGCCTGGTCGACGCCGAGTTGCCGCTGCGGATGCGCACCGCGACCCTGCCGCTCGTCGCCGGCATCGGCGGCGCCGAGGCGCTCGTCTGCGGGACCGGCTACACCGGCGAGGACGGGGTCGAGATCCTGGTTGCACCGCAGAGCGCCGCCGGCCTCTGGGACGCGCTGCTCGAGTCCGGGGCGACGCCCGCCGGGCTCGGCGCCCGCGACACGCTGCGGCTCGAGGTCTGCTTCCACCTCTACGGCAACGACCTCAGCGAGGGGCGCAACCCGATCGAGGCCGGGCTCGGGTGGTGCTGCAAGGAGGAGACCGGCTTCATCGGCGCCGACGCGGTCGCCACGGCGCGCTTGGAGGGTACGGCCGAGCGCCTGGCGCCGTTCGCGCTCACCGAGCGCGGCATCCCGCGCCAGGGCAACCCGGTGCTGTTCGACGGCGACCGCGCAGGCGAGGTCACCAGCGGCACGTTCTCGCCCTCGCTGGAGAGGGGCATCGGAATGGCCTACGTTCGCTCAGAGCTGGCCGAGCCCGGCACGGAGGTCGAGCTCGACGTGCGGGGCCGCCGCCGCGCAGCCCGGGTCGAAAAGCGCCCCCTGCTGGCGCTCGCCGGCGAGCGGGCTTGACCGCGGGCAGTGCGCCAAGCCGCGACGACCTAGGCGGCGGGACTTGGACCACCGTCCCCCAGGTGGAGGCTCTGCGGGCGATCGGTTAGCCTCGCGCCGCCAGAGGCGAAGGAGGAAGATTGGCCGAAGAGAGCTATCCCGAGGAGCTCAAGTACCACCCCGAGCACGACTGGGCGCGGATCGAGGGCGATGAGGCCGTCTTTGGGATCACCTGGTACGCCCAGGACGCGCTCGGCGAAGTGGTCTTCTTCGAGCCGCCCGAGCTCGGCGCCGAGCTGAGCAAGGACCAGCCCTACGCCGAGGTCGAGTCGGTGAAGGCCGTCTCCGACGTCTACGCGCCCCTCTCCGGCGAGGTCACCGCGGTCAACGAGGCGCTGGCCGACAGCCCCGAGCGGATCAACGCCGACCCCTACGGGGGGGGCTGGTTGGTGCGGGTGAGGCTGTCGGACCCGTCGCAGGTCGACGCGCTCCTCGACGTCGCCGCATATCGCGAGTTGCTCTCGGCCACTTGACACGCTGAGGCCGATCGGAGAGGGTCGGGCATCAATCCGTCCAACGCCGCGGGCTTCGAGGGGAAGCTGACGCGGCTTATCGAAAGTGGGGAGTAAATGAATCTCAGTGCCCTGTCACGATCCCGGCCCTCGGCCGCGATGATCTTCGCAGTGGTTGCGCTGTCGGTGGCGCTCGTCGGAACGGCGGTCGCTGCGCCCGATGCGCTCACCCGGGCGGTGAGCAAGTCGCAGGTGAAGAAGATCGCCAAGAAGCAGGCGAAGAAGCAGATCAACAAGAAGGCGGTGAAGCTGGGCAGCCCCGCGGGCGGTGACCTGAGGGGCACCTACCCGGATCCGCTGATCGGCGATCAGAAGGTGACGACGGACAAGATCGCCGACGCCGCGGTAACAAACCCGAAGATCGCCGACGCGGCGGTGACGGAGGGAAAGATTGCCGATGCCGCAGTGACGAACCCGAAGATCGCCGCTAACGCTGTGAGCGCGGCGAAGATCAACGACAACTCGGTCGGATCGAGGCAGCTCGCCGGGACCGTCCAGGTCGCGAACAACGTGGTAATCGCGGCCAACAACAACGGGGCTGTCGCCGTCGCGTGCCCCGCCGGCACGGAGGTCATCAATGGCGGCGCCACCTCGACGAGCTTCCTGGTTCGCCTGGTGTCGTCCTTCCAGAGCGGCAACGGCTGGATCGCCGCAGCACGCAACGACACAGGCGCCAACCAGACGCTCACCGTGGTGGCACGGTGCCTGGTCAACGCCGGGTGACCCGGACGTGAGCTCGCGGCGGCGCCCGATGGGCGTCGGGACCGGCGGGGCGCGGTGCGCCCCGCCGGTCGCCGCGTGCAAGCAGATCGTGCTCGCGATCGCCGCAGCGGCGGCGATCGGCGTCGCGGTCGCCGGTTGCGGCGACGACGGGTCCGAGTCGTCGGCGGACACGGCGGCCGAGTCGGTCGGGGCGGGCGGCTCTTTGGGCGCGGACACGAGCGATTCGTCGCACTCCGGCGATCGCGATCGACCGAGCCGCGACGAGCGCAAGCGGGGCGCCGGCAAGCAGTCGGCAGACGGCGAGCGCGACTCGGCGTCCGAGCGCCGGCCGGGGAAGGCGTCCGAGGGCGCGGGCGACGACCGCCCGCCGGGCGGCGGGGGATCGGACGGGCGCGAGCCAAGGTCCCCGCAAGCGACCCGCGAGCCGGGCCAGCCCCCGGCGCCGGGTGGAATCGCGTCGAAGCCGGTGGGCGCGCCCGGGCCGGCGCCCGCGGCACCGCCGAAGCCGTCGGGCCCCGTGTCCGAACCGGGCGACAGCGCTGAGCCGGCGGGGGGAATCACCAAGCCACCGCAGGTCGGCGGGGGCTAGCTCGATCCGTTCGGCCTCGCCGCGGGGATCGCTAGCCTCAGGGCGGTGAGCCGCTACACGTCAGCGACCGACGCCGATCGGGAGGCGATGCTGGAGGCGATCGGGGCCGGCTCGGTCGAGGAGCTGTTCGCCGACATACCCGCCGACCTGCGCCTCGGCCAGCCGCTCGAGCTCGCCGACGGGCTCTCGGAGACCGAGGTCTTCGACCGGCTCGCAGAGCTCGCGGCGCGCAACGCCGACGCGGACTCCGAGACCTGCTTCATCGGCGCCGGGATGTACGACCACTACGTCCCGGCGGTGGTCGAGGC
>JAJNAZ010000025.1 GCA_021155855.1 Solirubrobacterales bacterium | reverse complement strand
GTCCACATCGGGATGCTGATCTTCATCCCGCTGTTTGCCGCTGCGGTCTATGTGCTCATGCGCGATGTTGAGGGGACTGCGGCGCGGGTCAGCCGGATTGCGCTCATGCCATTCATCATCTTCTACGGCGCCTTCGAGACGTTGCAGGGAATCGGGGTCGGCACTCTCGTCGACGACCTGAACGGGCAATCGGGAATCGATCAGGCGACACGTGAGGACCTAACCCAGGACTTCGCAGAGAACATCCTCTTTCGCGATTTCGGAGTCTTCGTAAGCATCGGGAACCTCGCACTGGTCACGGCACTGATCGCCGCCGGGGTCGCCCTCCGCGGTCGCGCTGGAGCACCCCTTTCTGTGGCCATCTTGCTCCGCAGCCAAACGACGGTCTCCCCGGCGCCGGCTGCAGTGGGAGCGGGTCCCCGCTAGCGGCATCGAGGGGCGTGCTCACACGACTTCTCCTTCGCGCGAGCAGCGACAGCCGTGCTGCTGGCTCCCGGTGCTCGTCCCTTGCGGGAGCGAGCCAGACCTCTGGACGAGGGCACCGGCGTGCTCGCTCTCACGCGAGAAGCGGGAGCGCTCACGATTGGTACTGCTTGCCATGAAAGCGGCTCTCTCGTGGACGGTGCGAGGCGGATTCTGTTCCCTGATCCGCAGGTGGTAGCGAGAAACGAATCGGGCCCCCTATTCACCGATTGCCCTCTACGGAGGGCTTTTTGCTTGTCCTAGTACGGAGCGCCGACCGCCTTCGCCCAGGCCCGATCGACGCTGAACGCCCCCTCGTCGTTGACTTCGTCGACCGTGACCGTAGCCGGTTCGCGATTGCCGGTGCCGGGCACGAGCGTAGTCGAGCCGGTCCAGCCCTCGAAGGCCTTGACATCGTTGAGCGCGGCGGTCAGCGCCTTGGCGTCGAAGCCGCCGGCCTGCTCGACTGCCTGGGCGAGCACGTTCAGCGAGTCGTAGGTGTAGGGGCTCCATGTGCCCGGCGCCTCGTCGAACTGGTCCTCGTACTCGGAGACGAAGGTTTCCGAGCCCGCGAAATCGCTGGGCGCGGGCACGCCGACCACGTCGCAGTTGGGCGCCGCGTCGCCGGCATCCTCCACGTAGCCGGTGTCGTAGGCGCCGTAGTCGAGCAGGCAGGTGGGACTCGAGCCCGGGGAGATCGCCTTGGCGATTCGGGCGCCCTCCGGGAAGTAGACCGCGGCGTAGATCGCGTCGGGCTTGCCGGCGGCGAGCTTGTTGACGACGCCGGAGTAGTCCTCCTGACCGGGCTCAAGCTGCTGAAACACCGTCACCTCGACGTCACGGCCCTCGAGCTGGCTGCGGACTTCGCCCGCAATGCCCTTCGTGTACTCCTCGGTGTTGTCATACACGATCGCCACCTTCGAGGCGCCGATGAAGTCCGTCAGCGCCTCGGCGGTCACCGGAGCGATCTGCGAGCCCATCGGCTGCAACGTGAACCCGAAGCCCTCGGTGTCGTTGTCCGAGGTGAGCCTGATCGGGACCAGGCCCGCGTCTTGATAGAGCGGAAGCGTTTGGACCCCGACGCCGGAGTTGTAGGGGCCGATCACGCCGTCGAGACCCTCGTCGATTGCGTCCTGTACTGCCGGGACGCCGATCTCGGCGTCGCCGCCGTCGTCGATTGGGACGATCTCGATGTCCCTGCCGAGCAGGCCACCATCGGCGTTGAGCTGGCCGGCTGCGAGTTTCGCGCCGTTCAGCATCCCCTCGCCCAGGGTCTGCAGGTCACCCGAGAGGGGCGCCTCCAGCCCGATCCGCAACTTCCCCGCGTCATCTCCCGAGCTGTCGTCGTCCGAGTCGCCACAGGCGGCGATCCCGAGTGTGAGAACGGCCGCGGCCCAGACGGCTGCGAGCCTCAATGTGGCCTGGTGCATGTTGGTCGGCTCCAACGGTCCCCCATCGCTGCGGTCCGAGCCGCCGCAGCTTATCGACCAATTCGGCGGCCAAGCGGAGGCGGTGCGGCGCAACGACTAGCCGGCCGCAGCGTTCACCCTGCGCCTTTCGCGTTCTTGGACAGCGCGTCTCTGGCGCTTACGGGACGTCCGGCGTCGCTTCGCAGTTCCGTGCTCGGTTCCGTCCCGGGCCGCCGTCGCAAGGTCGCTCCCAGTCGCGATCCTGACGTTTGCGGTTCAGCTGCAGCTTCATCCTCCGTGCCGGCCAAACCCCGGTCCCGAGTAGGAGTGTCGATGCATCTATGTCGTCGACATCCATCGTCTTGCGCACGGCCGAAAGTATTCGCTTGCCATGCAAAGCGGAACTTCTGCTTGCGCGAGGAAGAACAGCGAGCCCGCGGCTCCCGCATTCTCTTTGAAGCGGGAGCGGCGTGGCCACGAGGGCGCCGGTCCTGCCGAGCGCAGAAGGCGCGCGCCGGGGTCGAAACGCGCTGGCACGACCTACGGCATTTCTGCGCGACGCAGCTTCTCGAGCTCGGCCTCTCTTGGACACACGGACGGCGGTGCGCTCGTCATGGCCCGCTACGGGCATCCCTCGGTGGACGCGGCTAAGAACCGGCTACTACGGGCCTTCGAGTGGAACGACGCCGGATCTGGTAGCGCAACCGGTAGCAAGGCGGCTGACTCGTGAGTACTGCGGCCAAATTGCGCCGGTAGCGCCCACCTCGCGGTCGAGGAGGTGCCGGTGAAGGCGGCAGTGCGAGGAGCGTTGGTCGCGTCCTGTGCGTTGGCGGTCGTCGGGTCGCGGAGGCCAAGGAGAAGCGCCTGCCCACGGAGATCACCGTCTTCGAGGCGGCGGCAGACTCGATCGGAGTGCAGCTGAGCAGCGACTTCAAGGGATGCCTTCGCGAGCGGACGGTGACCTTCGCCGACGGCGCCGGGGCTGTCATCGAGACGACGACGAGCGATCGCGCTGGAGCCCTCGCGCTCAGCCTGGAAGCGATGCCCGCCGGGGCCTCCGGACTTCGGATCACGGTCACGGAGTTGCGCTTCGGCAGCCGAGTGTGCGAAGCGGCTGCAGTCGACGTCGCAGTCGACGAGGTGACCTTGTCCGGCGGCCCCAGCAACGGCGCCTTCCGGGGGGTGCTCTTCTCCAGTCTGGAGGCATGCGAGCCCGACCGGGTGATCTCCCTGTACGAGATCAGCGCCGATCCCGTGTTCGTCGGCTTCGATCTCACCGACGCGGCCGGCGCCTGGGCGATCGCCCAGGCGGGCGGCACCTGTGAGGCGCGCGCGGATCGGGTGATCGTCGACGGCCCCGATGGACTCACGGTCTGCCGGGCCGCCGTGTCTCCGGCCTGGAGTTTCGAAGACCCGCCCGAGTGAGCGCGCGACCGCCGCGCCGGTTGCTCACCGTTAAGCCGACGCGGGGCTCGAGCGGTTGAGGCGACGCTCGGCGACTCCGAGGATGAGCCCGAAGATGGTGTGCCGCCAGGTCGCCTGCGCCAGGGCTCGATCGTTGCCACCCAATCGAGGCAGCTCGCCGCGAGCGGGGTGATGGCGATCGCTGAGCCGCCCGAGTGGCCAGAGGCCGAAGTTCTCTATCTGCGCCGCGAGCAGGCCACGGGCCCAGCCTGGGCCGGGCAGCCGCGGCTCGACGATCGTGTACGCGGCCCCGAACAGGGCCCCGTTGCCAAGGTGTATCAGCATCCTGGCCAGCGGCCACCAGCGATCGCGCGTGACGAGCTTGCCGAGGAGCTCGACGTCGTCGTAGGCGCAGCGGAAGATCCGCTTGTCGAGCGGCTGCTGGGCTGCCCAGACCGCGGCCGCGAGCGTGCCCGCGGTCGTCGAGCGGGCGAGCCGCGGGCTCATCGCCAATGCGCGCGTCCCGAAGCGCGGGGGCGAAGCCCCATCGCTCGCAGTTTTGCCGCCTGCCAGTAGATCCGGGCGAGAGTCGCCGCAGTCTGCGCGGGATAGGAGAGGAGCGCCCGGGTCGTCAGGCTCCGCGAGAGGCCGAGCCGGCGCAGCGACAGCCTCGCCTCGAAGACGACCCGTTCGGCTTCGAGATTGCGAATCGCGATCTCGAGCCGTTCCCCCGGCTGGCCGATCCGGCACTCGTACACCTGCTCGAGCGACATGAACGGTGAGACGTGCATCCGCTTCGTCGCATGGCCGCGGATCTCCGGCTCGCCCTCGGCGCGCGCGAAGGCGTAGGCGTGGCGCTCGCCCGCCGGGGTGTTCGTGACCTCGGCGACCGCCGCCTCGGCCTGCCCGTCCGCATCGCAGACGAAGTACACGCGGATCGGGTTGAAGCCGACTCCGAGGTAGCGCGGGTGGGCGAGTACGAGCACCGGTCCGTCGGGCTTGCGGCCCAGCTGATCCGCGACCAGGGTCCGGGCAACCTGCGCGGGTGGTCGCTCGCCGCCGCCGAGCAGGTCGTTCCGCCGCACCCACGCCGGCGCCGGCCGGCGCGCCGACCAGAGGGGATGGCGGTCGAGGAGCTCGGGCAGCTCGCCGAGGTCCAGCAGGGGGATCAGGATCGGATAGCGAAACGAGTGAGCCACGGGCGCCAGACGGCGGTGAACGACCCAGCCCTCATAGAGGGCGGACCGGGGACCGTCGCCATTAGGGTCAATGCCGATCATCCGGTCTCGACGACGAGCGCCTCGGCGAGCCCATCCGTCGCCCTGTCATCATCCGGTGGCGCGCCGGCAGCGAGCGTCGCGCAGGCGCGCATCGCCGACCAGACGCCGTCCTCGTGGAAGCCCCAACGCCAGTAGGCGCCGCAGTAGTGGGTCCGGTTGCGCCCCGATATCTCTTCCCAGCGCCGCTGGGCGGCGATCCCCTCGCGGGTGTAGACGGGATGGGAGTAGTCGAGCCGCCGGATCACCTGCACGGGGTCGATCGCCGCACTTCGGTTCAAGGTGACGAGGAACTGGGGGTCCGCATCCAGAGCCTGCAAGCGGTTCATGTGGTAGGTGACGGTCGCGCCGTCGTCGCCCCCGTCGAGGTGGTAGTTCCAGCTCGCCCAGGCCGTTCGCCGCGCGGGCATCAGGTTGGTGTCGGTATGCAGCACCACTTCGTTGCGACGGTAGGGGAACGCGCCCAGCAGCTCCTCCTCGGCCCGGGTGGGCAGGGCGAGCATTGCCAGCGCCTGGTCCGAGTGGGTGGCGATCACGACCTCGTCGGCGCGTTCGACGGTGTCGTCGAGGACGATCTCGACGCCGGCGTGGTCGCGGCGGACCGTCCGCACGGGCGTGCGCAGGTGAACCCGATCGCGAAACGGCGCGGTCAGCGCCTTCACGTAGCGAGCCGCGCCGCCGGTGATCGAGCGCCAGCGCGGGCGGCCGAGAAGTTGCAGCGCACCGTGGTTGTCGAAGAACTCGGCCAAAAAGCTGGCGGGGAACGACCACAGCTCCTCCGGGTGTGCGGACCAGATCGCCGCTGCCTGCGGCGCGATGAAGCGCTCGACGAAATAGGGCGAGTAGCGACCGTCGGCGAGGAAGCGGCGCAGCGATGGTCCGTGTCCATTGAGCCCGATGAGACCGCGCGCCTCGCGGTTGAAACGAACCAGGTCGAGCAGCATCCGATGAAATCGCGGGTCGATCACGTGCGCCGGGCGGGCGAAGAGACCGAGCGGACGCGCCGCCCATTCGAACCGCCCGTCGCCGTCGGAGACGCCGAAGCTCATCGGCGCGGTCTGGGTCGGCACCGCGAGTTCGTTGAGCAGGCGCTCGAGGTTGGGGTAATTGCGATCGTTGAGGACGACGAATCCCGTGTCGACGTTCCATGCGCCGGACTCGGTCTCGACCCTGATCGTGTTTGCGTGCCCGCCGACATGGTCGCCGGCCTCGAACACGCACACCTGATGGCCGGCGAGGTGAAGCATCCGCGCGGCGACGAGTCCGGAGATGCCGGCGCCCACGATCGCGACCTTCACTTCCCCGGCGCCCCCGGCTCCGGCCCCGGCGATTCGACCAGCCGACTGAGCTCCGACCACAGCCGCTCGCGCTCGGCGGCCCCCTCCCTGGTCCGAGGGAGTCGGTGCTTGGGACGCACGCGACGGTCTTGCCAGAGCTCACCCGAGTCTCCGGGTGGCTTGGCCACGGTCGCGAGCCAGACGATCGTGTCGGCGCCCTGGTGGGCGTCGCGCAGCGCCGGCTTCAGCAGCCGATGAAAACGTGGCAGCGAGCGCGCCAGTCCGGGGGTGTCCGCCCATCCGGGGTGCATGGCAAAGAAGGCGATTCCGTGCCCGCGCTCCCGCTCCGCCCAGAGCTCGGTGAGCGCGACCTGGACCCGCTTCGTGTGGGCGTAGAACCGGGTGCCGGCGTAATCACGTCGCTCGAGCTGGAGGTCGTCCACGTCGAGTCCGGCCGCATACATGCCTCCGGAGGTGACGGTGACCACCCGTGATGGCGCGCCGCGGCGCAGCGCGGGCAGGAGCAGGTTCGTGAGCAAAAAGGGGCCGACCACGTTGGTTGCGAAGGTGAGCTCGAATCCTTCCTTCGTCCGAACCCGCTCGGGGGGCAGGACGCCCGCGTTGTTGACCAGCACCGTGAGCTCGCGCTCCCGTTCGGTGAAACGCGAGGCGAACTCGCGAATCGAGCGAGGCTCGGCGAGATCGCAGAGCTCGAGCCTCAGCTCCGGCCTCACCCCACGCTCCCCCAAGCGCTCGACGATCTGCTCGCGCGCCCGCTCGCCGCGTTCCCGGTTGCGGACCAGCATGTGAACCCGCGCGCCGGCGACGGCGAGGCCTTCGCAAGTCGCTTGGCCGAGCCCCGAGCTCGCCCCGGTCACCAGTGCGACCCCGCCACGGACGAAGCCGCCCGCGATCGCGTCCTCCCAGGAGAGCCCCCGGAGCCGGTACCCGGCCGCCGTGTAGCCGGGGGCGATGGTGAGGTCTAACGCTTTGTCGAGGAGCTGACGAATCGAGTTTCTCCGAGGTCCGGATACGGGCGGGGCCGCGGCCACCGGCCACGACTTCGGCCCTACTACCCGCCCGCTACCGCATCGGATCAGTGTCGCTCACGAATTCACCCTGACCGGTAGCGCTCCAGCGCCTCCTCGCGGGCCCTGCTGTGATCGACGATGGGCCCCGGATAGTCCTCGCCGATCACGCAGCCGGCCTCGCGCTGGACCTCCGCCGGCATCTTCCAGGGCTCGGCGAGATAGCGATCGGGTACGCCGCAAAGCTCGGGGACGTAGCGGCGCACGTAGTCGCCGTTGGGGTCGAACCGCTCCATCTGGCGGGCGGGGTTGTAGATGCGCCGGAACGCCGGCTGGGGATCCGTGCCGACCGAAGCGATCCACTGCCAGTTTCCGTTGTTGTTGGCCTCGTCGCCGTCGACCAGCAGGCGCATGAACCAGCGCTCGCCCCAGCGCCAGTCGATCCCCAGGTGCTTGGTCAAGAACGAGCCGACGACCAGCCGGGCACGATTGTGCATCCAGCCCTCTCTGCGAAGCTGGCGCATCGCGGCGTCGACCAGCGGGTAGCCGGTGTGCCCCTCGGTCCAGGCCTCGAATCGCCGCTTCGCGTAGCTCCACTTGATCTTGCCCCGGTAGCGCTGCTGGAACTCCGAGCGCGCGTTCCGGGGGAAGTGCGCGAGCACGTGATGGTGGAAGTCGCGCCAGCACAGCTGCCGGCGGAATGCCTCGGGGCCCTCCCCCCGAGGCAGGCGACCCTCGAGCTCGCGCGGGGCGAGGCAGCCGAAGTGCAGGTAGGGGGAGAGTCGTGAGGTGCGGTCGCGCCCGAGCGCGTCGTGGTCGGCGGCATAGTCGTGCAGCGGACGATGCAGGAACCGGTTCGCTGCCCGCCGCGCCTCGGTCTCACCCCCTGGCGGAGGATCGGCTACCTCCTGCTCGAGGCCAAGCGATTCCAGTGAGGGTATGCGTCCCTTCCTCAGTCCGGACGGCAACGGTGTCAGCTCGCGCGGGGCCTCGAGCACCGCGCGGCGCTCGGCTGTGAGCCAGGCGCGATGAAAGGGCGAGAACACGGTGTAGGGCTTGCCGGCCTTGGTCCGCAGCTCGGCGACGTCGTCGACCGCGTTCAGGCCCGGGTGTGCGAGCGATTCGATCCCGGCCTTGCGCAGCGCTCGCTCGACGCGTGCGCCGCGCCGCCGCGCGAACGGGCTCACATCGCCGGTGAAGTGAACGCGCCCGGCGCCCAGCTCGCGCGCGAGCATAACCAGCTCTCGCTCGGGCGGGCCATGTCTGATCACGAGGCCCGACCCCCGCTCGCGCAGGGACGCGTCGAGGTCGACCAGGCACTCGAGCAGGAACTGGGTTCGCGCGCCCGAGGCGTGACGACCGTGCAGCAGCCGGTCATCGAAGCAGAACACCGGCACGACCCGATCCTTGGAGGCGGCGCGAAGCGCCGGATGATCGCGGACCCGCAGGTCCCGGCGATACCACAGGAGCGAGCTCATCTCAGGCGCTTGCGGTCGAGACTGCAAGGGCACCCTGCCGGCTCATCGCTCGTCGCTCACGCCACTTCGCTCCTCGGCCACAGCCCGATCCAGCGCCTCGCGAAACGGCACCGGCTCGACCTCGAACAGCGCGGCGCCGCTCGGGTCAGTGACCACGGTCTTGGTGCTCAATCCCTCGATCAGGGGCCTGGCGACGCCGGCGTCGACGGGTGTGACCAGGCCGATCCAGAGCGAGGAGAGCGTGGGGGAGAGCAGCGGCACCGGAACCATCGGCCGCCGCGCGACCCCGAGCGCCTCAGCCATCTCGCCGAGCATGTCGCCGTAGGAGAGCACGTCGGGGCCCCCGATCTGCACCTCGCGCCCGGCGGCAGCGCCGATGGTGGGCGCGGCGCGCAGATAGGCGACGACGTCATCGATCCCGATCGGCTGAGTGGGAGTCCGCAGCCACGACGGCGCGATCATCACCGGCAGCCTGCTGACGAGATAGCGCAGCGTGCGATACGACTCGCTGCCGGCGCCGACGACCATCGACGCCCGGAAGTAGGTCAGCGGCGGTCCTTCGTCGGCGAGCAGCTCCGCCGTCTCGTGACGACTTCGCAGATGCTTGGAGCCACCCCCGTTCCCGAGACCACCGAGGTACACGACTCGCGGTACGCCATCGGTGGCGGCCATGCGAGCGAAGTTGCGCGCGGCGCGGCGCTCGCGCTCCGCGAAGTCGGCGTCTCCACCTCGGCCCATCGAGTGGATCAGGTAATAGGCGACGTCGACCTCCTCGCCGGTGCCCCTGAGGCTGGCCGGGTCGAGCACGTCACCCTCCCGGACCTCGTGCCCTGCGTCGAGAAGATGGCCAGCGCGACGGCGATCCCGGACCAGGCATCGGGTATCCATGCCGGCCTCTGCCAGGGCCCGGGCCAGTCGGCCGCCGACGAAGCCGGTCGCGCCTGTTATCAACGCTCTCATCGTCGTCCGAGTACCCGTTCGATGGACGCTATTCAACCTCGTCAATGGGCCCGTCGGCTCCAGGCGACGAGCCGGAGCCCGCTAGCGAACGGCGGCCGCGAGGGCCGAGCCGACGAGCGCTGAGCCTCCTGCCAAGGCGAGGGTGCCGACCCGCGCGCGTTCGGGAATCGCGTCGCCAGCGGCGATCGTCGCGGCGACGTCGGCACAGTCGCAGGCGACCGCCGAGAGCAGCCACGGCCGCGCCGCGTCGCCATCACGCGCGAACGCGAGCGCGCCCGCGGAGAGTGCAACGTCGCGAGCGCCGAGGCCGCGGACGGCGATCTTCACGGCACGGCGCCGGGCATCCTCGCCGATCCACCCGCTCGCGACCCGCTCGGGCGCGGCGATCAGCCCGACGCCGAATGCAATTCGACCGAGGGCGAACGCTGCGATCAGCCTCTGAGTGCTCGGCATCGGAGTCCGATGATGCTAATGCCTGTGAGTGCACGGCCCGGAGGTCCGCGCATGTAACGGCGCCCCCCGGTCGGCGACCATACGGTCATGGAGATCCGCGTCCGCCGCGCCGGCGCAGCCGATGCCCCGGAGGTTGCACGGCTGCTGCACGACTTCAACACCGAGTTCGACGAGCCGACGCCGGGCGTCGAGGCGCTCAGCGAACGGGCCCGGCGGCTGATGGCGGAGGGCGAGATCACGGTGCTGCTCGGTGGCGAGCGACCCGACGGGATCGCCGTGCTGAGGCTCCGGCCGGCGCTCTGGGCCGAGGGGCTCGATGCCTATCTCGAGGAGCTCTACGTCGCCCCCGAGCGGCGCGGTCAGGGCATCGGTCGCGCCATGCTCGAGGCGACGATGGACGCCGCTCGCGAGGCGGGCGCGGTTCGCATCGATCTCGGGACGAGCGTCGACGACACCGCGGCGATCGGGCTCTATGAGAGCTGCGGGTTCAGCAACCGTGAGGGCGAGCCCGACGGTCCGCAGATGCTCGTCTACGAGCGCGATCTCTGAGGCCGTTCCCGTCGCTGGGCCCGTTTCGCGCCGCACGCGGCGGGTATCTCGTTCGGGCAGGTCATTGACGGCCTCGAAAGGAGGACGACATGTACATCGGCATCGGGACGCTGCTGATCATCATTCTGCTGATCATTCTGATCGCGTAGCCGGGTTGGGGCCGGCGGGGGGAGCGCCTCGATCGTTGCCTCAGCGGGACGACGGTGAGGGCGCCAACTGTATGAGCAGCCGCGGCCGCCGCCAATATGCTCGCCGCCGATGCTCGGGACCTACGCGTCCTTCGTCGTCGTTTTCGGCGCCTCGTCGCTCGCCGGGCAGGCGATCCTCGCCGCTTGCGGGCGGCGCGAGTGGTCGTGGCTGGCGCCGGCGGTCGGGCTCGCCGCCCTCTGCCCGCTTGCCTGGTGGACGGTCCGCCTGCCGGGGGAGGGAACCGCGGCGCTGGTCGCGATCGCGGCCGCCGCGGCCGCCGCGACGCTCCTGCTTCGCGGCCGGGTCTCGTGGCGGTCCGCGACCGTGGGCGACGCGCCGTGGGTCGGGCTCGCGGCGCTGCTGCTCGCCTCGCTGCCGTTCATCGTCGAGGCCCGCTTCGGGATCCTCGGCACGGGGCTCAACCCCGACATGTCCCAGCACCTGTTCGCGGCCGACCGGCTCGCCTCCGGCGGCAGCGAGCGGCTGATCGCCGACGGCTACCCGCTCGGCCCGCACTCGATCGTCGTCGCCGTCAGCGCCCTCGGGCCGAGCGCGGTCGAGGCGTTCAACGGCCTGACGCTGGCCGTCGCGGTCGCCGCCTGCCTGGCGCCGCTGGCGCTGTTCGACATGCGCGGGGCCTGGCGGCGCACCGCCGGGGCGCTCTGCATCGGCCTCACTTACCTGGTCGCCGCCTACCTGGTCCAGGGTGCGTTCAAGGAGACCATGCAGGCGCTGTTCGTGCTCGCCTTCGCGATCGCGCTGCGTCACCTCGCCCGGGGCCGAGCGCCGGGCGAGTCCCGAGCTCCGGGAGCGCTCGAGGCGATGCCGCTGGCGGTGCTCGCGATCGGCAGTGTCTACGTCTACAGCTTCCCCGGGCTCGCCTGGCTCATCGGCGCGCTCGCCGTCTGGGCGGCGTTCGAGCTCGGACGGGCGGCGCCTCGGCGCCCGTTCGCCGAAGCGCTGCGACTGGCGCGCCGGGCGGCGCCAACGGCGCTGATCACGCTGCTGGTGCTGGTGGTCGCGATCGCGCCCGAGGCGGGCCGGATCGCCGACTTCGCCGACTTCGAGACCTTCGACCCCGACGGTGAGGGCCTCGGCAACCTCTTCGACCGCCTCTCGCCACTCGAGGCCCTGGGGATTTGGCCCTCGGGCGACTTCCGGGTCGAGCCCGGCGACGGCGCCGTGCCCGCGGTCGCCTTTTACCTCGGGGCAGCCTTCGGCCTCGCGGCGCTCGGCTTCGGGCTTGCCTGGTGGTGGCGGCGCGGCGAGGGCGCGGTCCCCGCGGCGCTGGTGGCGGCGGCGCTGCTGTGGCTCTACTCGCTGGTCGCCGGAACGCCGTATCAGGAGGCGAAGGCGCTCGTGCTCGCGAGCCCGCTCGTCGCCCTGGTAACGATCAGGGCGCTAGGTGCCGCCGCGCCGGCGCTGGTGGCCGCCGCGTTCCTGGTCGCCGCGGGCGGCTCGAGCGTGCTTGCCCTCGCCAACGGGCCGGTCGGGCCGAGCGGTTACTCGCCGGCGCTGGCCGAGCTTCGGTCCCAGCTCGGGCCTCGGTCGACCGTGGTCTTCGCCCCGGGGGAGCTGCTCGACGAACAGCACGGCCGCGACTACCTTGCCTGGGAGCTGCGCGGCAACCGGATCTGCGTCGAGGAGCTGCCCGCCGACGGCCCGGCCAGGGCGCCGGCGGGCGCCGGCGCCCTGACGGTGAGCCTCGAAGACGGCGCGGTGGTGCCGGAGGCGCTGCAGCGCGCCGCCCGTCCCCCCGATGCCGAGGAGCCCTGCCCGTTGATTCCCGACCGGGCGCGGGCCGACCCCTCGGCCGGGGCGAACGGTTGAACCGCCAGGTCAGCCTCAGGGGGCGGTTGCCAGCTCGAGCTGGCCGCGAATCGCGCCGTCCGGGTACTCCGGGTTATGGACGTTGACGTAACCTCGACCGCGCCCTTGCCGTTGCGGTCTCCGGGCTCGGGACCTCGTTCTTGCCCTGCAGCTTCGCGGTCGTGACGACGGTGTTCTTGCCCGCCAGTGCCAGCGCCGGAATCGCGAGCGCGACCACCGCGAGCGCGAGCATCCCCACCCTCAGCTTCGAGTTGCGCAGCATCGTTCCGACCTCCTCGTTCAGCGTCGCGACGGCCTCTCTAGCATGGCCGCCGATGTCCGCGATCACCGTGACGCTTCCGGACGGTTCGCCGCTGGAGTTGCCCGCGGGCTCCTCGGGAGCCGATGCCGCGGCGGCGATCGGCCCCGGCTTGGCCCGGGACGCGCTCGGGATCAAGGTCGCCGGCGAGCTTCGCGATCTCGGCGCACCGCTCCCAAACGGCGCCCCGATCGCGATCGTGACCGCGACCAGCAAGGGCGAGGACGCCGACGACGCGCTCTGGCTCGTGCGCCATGACGCCGCCCATGTGATGGCCACCGCGGTGACCGAGCTCTGGCCGGGGACGAGGGTCTCGATCGGGCCGCCGATTCCCGACGGCTTCTACTACGACTTCGACTTCCCCGACGGCGAGCGGCCGATCGAGGCCGACCTGGAGCGGATCGAGGCCTCGATGCGCGCGCACATCGAGGCCGACGAACCGTTCGAGCGCTCGGAGCTGCCGGCCACCGAGGCGATCGAGCGTTTCCGCGCGGAGGACCAGCCCTACAAGGTCGAGCTGATCGAGGACCTGGTCGCCGACGAGGGCGTCGAGACCGTGTCGCTGTATCGGAATGGCCCCTTCACCGACCTCTGCCGCGGCCCGCACGCGCCCTCGACCGGGCGGATCGGCGCCTTCAAGCTCAACTCGCTCGCCGGTGCCTACTGGCGTGGCGATGAGAGCCGCCAGATGCTGACCAGAATCTATGGCACCGCCTTTCATACCCAGGCCGAGCTCGATCGGCACCTCGAGCAGCTCGAGCGCGCCCGCGAGAACGATCATCGCCGGCTCGGCCCCGAGCTCGGCCTGTTCCGCTTCCGAGACGAGGCCCCGGGGATGCCGTTCTGGCTGCCCCAGGGGACCGTGCTTCTGCGGCTGATCGAAGGCGAGGTCCGCGCGCAGCTCGACAGTCGCGGCTATCGGGAGATCAAGACTCCGCGCGTGCTCGACGAGGAGCTCTGGCACCGCTCCGGACACTGGGACAACTACCGCGACAACATGTACTTCGTCGAGCCCTCCCGACGCGAGGGCGACGAGCGCCGCTTCGCGCTCAAGCCGATGAATTGCCCTGGGGCCTGCCTGGTCTTCGCCTCGGAGCGCCATTCCTATCGCGAGCTCCCGCTGCGGCTGGCCGAGTTCGGCGACGTCTCGCGCTACGAGCGCGAGGGGGTCCTGCACGGCCTGCTGCGGGTGCGTGCCTTCACCCAGGACGACGCCCACGTCTACTGCACGCTCGAGCAGGTCCCCGAGGAGGTCGACTCGATCTGCGAGGCGATCGACGAGCTCTACGCCCGCTTCGGCTTCGACCGGGTGCGGGTCGAGCTCTCGACCCGGCCGCAGAAGTCGATCGGCACCGACCAGCAGTGGCAGCGTGCCGAGGCCGGTCTGCGCCAGGCGCTCGAGCGCCAGGGGCGCGAGTACGAGGTCAACCCGGGGGAGGGGACCTTCTACGGCCCGAAGATCGACTTCCACGTTACTGACGCCCTCGGGCGTTCGTGGCAGCTCGGCACCTGCCAGCTCGACTTCCAGATGCCCGAGCGATTCGAGCTCAGCTACCAGGGCGAGGACAACGCCGCGCACCGCCCGGTGATGATCCACCGCGCTTTGCTCGGCTCGATGGAGCGCTTTGCCGGGATCCTGATCGAGCACCACGGCGGCCGCTTTCCGGCCTGGCTGGCCCCGACGCAGGCGGCGATCCTGCCCGTCTCGGATCCACAGCTCGCCTACGCGCGCGAGGTCGCGGCGCGACTCGCCGCCGACGGCGTCCGAGTCCGCGTAGACGATCGCTCGGAGTCGGTGGGACGCAAGATCCGCGATGCGGAGCTGGCAAAGACCCCGTTCATGCTCATCGTCGGCGAGCGCGAGCGGGCCGAGGGCACGGTCTCGGTGCGCTCGCACGCCGCGGGGGACCTGGGCGCGATCGACCCTGCCCGCGTTGCGGGCCTGCTCGCGAGCGAGTAGCGGAGGCGGCCGTCTCCGGGCTCACGCCATGCCACGCGGGCACCGAAAGCATTGACGTAGATGAGAAACCATCGTCGCGACGCCGACCGCCCCGCGATCGGCGTCTATACTGCCCGGCGATGAAGGGCAGCCAGATCCGCGCGCGCCGCTAGCGCCATCGCCCTTCCCTTTGTCAGCCCCGTCCACCCCCTCCGCTCGACCGGAGGCAGCTTGACGCTCCGCGACGGCGTGATCGCATAGTGCCGGTCCCACGGCGGTTCGACCGGCAGCCCCCGGAGCGCGACCCGACCCGGATCAACGAGCGAATCCGCGTAAACGAGGTGCGTCTGATCGACGAGGACGGGAGCCAGATCGGCGTGATCAAGACCGACGACGCGCTGGCGATGGCCCACGACCGCGACCTCGACCTGGTCGAGGTGGCGCCCGACTCGCGCCCGCCGGTCGCCCGCCTGCTCGACTACTCGAAATACAAGTACGAGCAGGAGCAGAAGGCGAAGGCGGCACGCAAGCACCAGCAGCAGGTGAACGTGCGCGAGATCAAGCTACGGCCAAAGATCGCCGACCACGACTACGCCACCAAGCGCGGCCACGTCGAACGCTTCCTGCGCAACCAGGACAAGGTCAAGGTGACGATCATGTTCCGCGGCCGCGAGCAGGCCCATCCGGAGCGCGGCCGCGCGCTGCTGGACCGCCTCTACGAGGACGTCGCCGAGCTGGCGACGATCGAACAGCATCCCCAGCAGGAGGGGCGGAACATGCACATGATGCTGGCCCCCTCGAAGGAGGGCGCGGCGCGGGCACGTGAGCAGCGCAGCCGGTCCGAGGCCGCCGAGGACGGTCAGCCGGCGGCGGCCGAGTCGCAGTAGCAGGCCCGACCTTCTGCTTCAATAGTCGGCTCCAATGCCGAAGATGAAGACCCATTCGGGGGCCAAGAAGCGCTTTCGCAAGACCGCCAACGGCAAGCTCCGCGGGCGGCGCGCCTACTCGAGCCACATCCTCGAGAAGAAGTCGCCGAAGCGCAAGCGGCGGATGGCGAAGCCGGTCGAGATCGCGCCGGCTGACACGAAGCGGGTTCGCAATCTGCTCGGGGGCGGCAAGTGAGCAGGGCGACGAACGCCGTCGCCCGCAGGCGGCGCCGCAAGAAGGTCCTCAAGCAAGCGAAGGGCTACTGGGGTCGCAAGCACTCGAGCTACCGGCTCGCCAACGAGCAGGTGATGCGTTCGGGCAACTATGCCTACCGCGACCGGCGCCGGCGCAAGCGCGAGATGCGGCGGCTGTGGATCGTGCGCATCAACGCCGCGGCCCGGCGCGAGGGGATGAGCTACTCGGAGCTGATCCACGGCCTCAGCGAGGCCGGGGTCGACGTGAACCGCAAGATGCTCGCGGACATCGCCGTCCGCGACCCGGAGGCGTTTCGCCGATTTGCCGAGCAAGCCCGGGAGGCCGCGGCGGCCTGAGCGAGACCAAGACCGCCGAACGAGGTCGACCGGGCGTCCGAGAGGGCGTCCTTTTTTGAGGCCGCAGACGCATGATCACGAGCAAGGACAACGAGAAGCTGAAGCTGATCCGGCGGCTGGGTGAGCGCAAACACCGCCGGCGAGAGGGGTTGTTCGTGGCCGAGGGGGAGGACCTGGTGGCGGCTGCGGAGGCGGCGGGCGCACCGGCCGTATTCGTGCTACGCGCCGGCACCGACGTCGAGGCCGGATTGCTCGACTCGGTGACGACGTTGGGCTCCGGAACCAGGGTGATCGGGGTCTATCAGCGGATCGAGGGCGCCGGCGGCGATCGCTTCTGCGTCTATCTGCACCGGGTCAGGGACCCCGGGAACGTGGGCGCGATCATCCGCATCGCGCACGCGCTGCTCGACGCGCCGGTGCTCCTCGGCCCCGGCTGCGCCGATCCGTTCGGACCCAAGGCCGTGCGCGCGAGCATGGGCTCGATCTTCGCCCAGCCGCCGATGCTCGGCGGGGTCGCCGAGCTGGCGCCACCGATCGTCGGCCTGGTCGCTCACGGCGGCGAGCCGCTCGACGACGGGCCGGTCGGCGCGCTCGCCCTCGGCGCCGAGCGCGAGGGGCTGCCGGCCGAGATCGTCGAGCGTTGCGACCGGCTGTGGACGATCCCCCTGGCGAAGGGCGGCGCCGAGTCCCTCAACGTCGCCGCCGCGGCGGCGATCGCGCTCGGGCGGATATCGTCGGCCGCCCCCGCAGATGACCTCGGGGGACCGAGCTGATGCTGAAACGAATCGAAAGCCTGCGCGCGGAGGCGTCCGCGGCGATCGCCGCGGCGCCCGACGCGGTTGCGCTCGAGGAGCTGCGGGTGCGACACCTGGGCCGCAAGTCGGAGTTGACCCGTCTCTTGCGAGGTATCGCCGAGCTCGAGCCGGCCGAGCGTGGCCCGGTGGGCGCGGCCGCGAACGCGGCCCGCGCGGCACTCGAGGGTGAGCTCGCGGCGCGCCGCGAGCGGCTCGAGGCGGCGGAGATCGAGGGCTCGCTCGCCGCCGAGGCGATCGACGTCACCCTCCCGGGCACGCCCCCGGTCGCCGTCGGCCACTTGAACCTGCTCACCCGCACCCGGCGCGAGATTGAGGATGTCTTCGTCGGGCTCGGATACCGGGTGATGGAAGGGCCCGAGGTCGAGCACGACTTCTACAACTTCACCGCGCTCAACCATCCCCCCGGCCATCCCGCGCGCCAAGCTCAGGACAGCTTCTACATCGACCCTGAAACGCTGCCCGAGGCAGTGGTCAACGAGCGAGGCCTGCCTCCGGGGCCGACTGACGTGCTCCTGCGCACCCACACCTCCCCGATGCAGGTGCGCGGGATGGAGGCCCAGAGGCCGCCGCTGTTCATCGTCGTTCCCGGCGCCGCCTACCGCCGCGACACGATCGACGCCACACACCTGCCGATGTTCCACCAGGTCGAGGGGCTGGCCGTTGCCGAGGGGATCTCGCTCGCCGATCTCGCGGGGACGCTCGACCACGCCGCAAAGGCGCTCTTCGGGCCCGAGCGCCGCACCCGGCTGAAGCCCGACTACTTCCCCTTCACCGAGCCCTCGGTGCAGGTCGACGTGTCGTGCTTTGCCTGCGATGGCAGCGGCAGGCTCGCCGGCGGGGAGCGCGACCCGCTCTGCAAGGGCACCGGCTGGATCGAGATCCTCGGCGCGGGAATGGTCGATCCGAACGTGTTCGGGTTCGTCGAGGACGGCTACGACCCGGAGACGACCCAGGGGTTCGCGTTCGGTATGGGGATCGAGCGGATCGCGATGCTCAAGCACGGGATTCCGGATCTGAGGTTGTTCGTTGAAAGCGACGTGCGGTTCTTGGAGCAGTTCGCATGAGAGTGCCGCTCGGCTGGTTGTGCGAGTACTGCGATCCGGGGCTGGGGCCGGAGGAGATCGCCGAGCTGCTCTCGATGCGGGCGGTCGAGGTCGAGCGAGTGAATCGGCTCGGAGTCCCGTCGGGCGAGGGGTTCGTGGTCGGCCGCGTGGTCTCCGCGGGGCAGCATCCGAACGCCGACCGCCTGCGGGTCTGCGAGGTCGACGACGGCGACAGCGTGCGGACGATCGTCTGCGGCGCCCCGAACGTCGCCGCGGGGCAGTCGGTCGCGGTGGCGCTGCCGGGAGCGCGGATGCCCGGCGGCGAGGAGCTGAAGCGGGCGAAGCTGCGCGGGGTCGAGTCCGACGGCATGATCCTCTCCGAGCGCGAACTGGATCTCGGCGACGACCAGGCCGGGATCATGGTCTTGGAGACCGATGTCGAGGCGGGGACACCGCTCGAGCGAGTCCTGCCGATCTCGGAGTCGGTGCTGGAGCTGGACCTGAACCCGAACCGGGTCGACTGCATGGGCGTCTACGGGGTCGCGCGCGAGGTGCACGCGATCACCCGCGCGCCGCTCGCCGACCCGCCCTGGGAGTACGACGCCGAGCCGGCCACACAGGGGAGCGTCGAGGAGCTTGCATCTGTCGCGGTCGAGGTCCCCGCGCTCTGCCCGCGGTTCACCGCCCGCGCCTTCACCGGGGTCGAGGTCGGGCGGTCCCCGGAGTGGCTGCGAGGGTGCCTGATCGCCGCGGGGATGCGGCCGATCTCGAACGTCGTCGACATCACCAACTACGTCATGCTGACCACCGCCCAGCCGCTGCACGCGTTCGACCTCGACCGTGTCCCTGGCGGTGAGCTGATCATCCGCACGGCCCGCGAGGGCGAGCGGATGACGACCCTCGACGGCGTCGAGCGCACTTTCGATGCCGAGACGGTGTTGGTCTGCGACCGCGAGCGCCCGTCGGGAATCGCGGGAATCATGGGCGGTCAGGTCTCCGAGGTCTCGGACGAGACCACCAGGGTGCTGCTCGAGGCGGCGACCTGGAACGGGGTCAACATCCTGCGCACCTCGAGCCTGCTCGGGCTGCGCTCCGACGCCTCGGCGCGGTTCGAGAAGCAGCTTCACCCGGAGCTGGCGCCGCGCGCCCAGGCGTACGCCTCGCGACTCCTGGTCGAGCTCGCGGGCGCCGAGCTGGTCCCTGGGACGATCGACGTCGCCGCCGAGATCCCGCCGCCGCACGTGATCTCGCTCCACGGCGCCCGCCTCGACTCGCTGCTCGGCATCGGCGTCGAGCGCGAGCAGGCACGGGAGAGCCTTGGCCGGCTGGGGTTCGCGGTCGCCGATGCCGGCGACGACGAGCTCTCGGTCATGGTGCCGGTCGAGCGCCATTACGACGTCAGCCGCGAGGTCGACGCGATCGAAGAGGTGGGCCGTCTGCACGGTTTCGATCGGCTGCCCCGGACCCTTCCCGCCCAGGCGGAGCGGGTCGGCGGCCTGAGCCGCGAGCAGGCGGCGCGGCGGCGCGCCGAGGACGTGCTTCGCGATCTTGGCTTCGACCAGATCGTCGCCTGGGCGTTCGTCGACCGCGGGCTCGCCGATCGGCTGCGACTGGCGGCCGACGACCCTCGGCGCAACGCGATCGCGACCCTGAACCCGATCTCCGAGGAGCACGCGGTGATGCGCACCACGCTGCTCGGCGGCCTGCTCGACGCCGCTCGTCACAACCTCGCCCGCGACGTCGAACGGGTGGCCTTGTTCGAGTCCGGGCGCGCCTATTTGCGCGAGCCGGCGCCCGACCGGGGCGGTCCGCTCGCCGGTCAGTTCGCCGGCGGGATGCCGGCCCCGGTGCGCGAGCCGCACCGGCTCGCCGGGCTCGTGGTCGGTGACCTGGCGCCGCCCTCGTGGGCGAGTCCGGCGCAGCCGGGCGAGGCAACGGGCTTCTTCACGCTCAAGGGAACGGTCGAGCTCCTCGCCCGCCAGCTCGGCGCCCGGGTGTCGCTCGCCACGAGCGCGCAGCCGTTCCTGCACCCCGGGCGCGCCGCCCGCATCGAGGTCGGCGGTGTCGCCGCCGGCTGGCTCGGGGAGCTGCACCCGCTTGTCGTCAGCGCCTGGGACCTTCCCGGCGGGGGCGCGTTCGAGCTCGACCTGGCGCCAATCCTGGCCGCGTCAGCGGCTGGGGACGAGCACTACGCGGACGTGACCACGTTCCCCGCAGTGTTCCAGGACCTCGCGGTCACTCTGCCCGACGAGGTCCCGGCCGAGCGGGTCCGGGAGGCGGTTCGCGCCGGCGGCGGCGAGCTGCTCCGCGGCGCCGAGGTATTCGACCTCTATCGCGGCGAGCAGCTCGGCGAGGGGCACAAGAGCCTTGCCCTGCGGCTCGAGTTCCGGGCGCCCGACCGCACGCTCACCGACGCCGAGGTCGCCGAGCGACGGGAGCGGATCAAGGCCGAGCTCACCGAAATCGGGGGGTCGCTGCGTGAGTGAGGTCCGGGTGATCGTCGCCGGCGCCTCGGGCTACGCGGGCGCGCTCGCCGCCGCGCTGGTCTACAACCACCCGCGGCTCGAGCTGGCCGCGGCGACCTCGCGCACCGACGCCGGCACGCGGCTCGACCGCCTGCATCCGCGTTATCGAGTTCCGATCGAGCTCACCGAGCTCGACCCTGACCGACTCGAGCAGGTCGACGCCGGGATCGTCGCCTATCCGGCCGGCGCCTCGGCCCCGGTCTGCGCCGCGATGCGGGGCCTGGGGGTCGAGGTGGTCGACCTCTCCGCCGATTTCCGCCTCCGCGACATCCCCACCTATCAGAAGTGGTACGGCACTCACGGCGACCCGGACCTGCTCGTCAGCGCCGTTTACGGGCTCGCCGAGCTCGACCGCGAGCGAATCCGCGATGCCGACCTGGTCGCCAATCCGGGCTGTTATCCCACCGCGGCGCTGCTCGCGCTCGCCCCGCTGGCGGAGCGCGGCGTAATCGACACGGTCGTCATCGACGCCAAGTCGGGCGTCTCGGGGGCCGGGCGAGGTGCGGGGGAGCGGCTCTCGTTCGTCAACCTGACCGAGAACTTCACCGCCTACGGGGTCGAGGGCCACCGCCATCAGCCCGAGATCGAACAGGAGCTACTGCGCCTCGCCTCCTCGGCTTCGCTGCCGGGGGCGATGCGGTCCTGGGAAGGACGGGTCACCTTCGTGCCGCACCTGTTGCCGCTCGACCAGGGACTGCTGGCGAGCTGCTACGTCGACCTCGTCGAGCCGCTCGAGGCCGAGGCGCTGGCCGAGCTCTACGCCGAGCGCTACGCTGGCGAGCCGTTCGTCGAGGTGGTCGATCGGGCCCCCGGGGTGCGCGAGGTCCGCGAGACCAACCTCTGCCGGATCCACGCCGCCTCGATCGGCGCGCGCAAGGCGGCGATCTTCGCCGCGATCGACAACCTCTGGAAGGGCGCGGCCGGGCAGGCGGTCCAGAACCTGAACCTGATGCTGGGCCTCGACGAGACGGAGGGCTTGGTGTGACCACTCAGCAGGCCCCGGGCAGCAGGCAGCGCTTCTTTCGCTCGCGCTGGGTGGCGCCTCCCGCGGGGGTCGAGGAGCTCGACCCCGACCGGCTGGCGCCGGGGTTTCGGGCCGCGGGCACCGCCTGCGGGCTCAAGGGCGGGGGCGAGACCGACGTCGGGCTGGTTGTCTGCGATTCGGACGACCTGCGCTCGGCTCTGTTGCTGACCGCCAACGCCGCCGCCGCGGCCCCGGTGCGTGTCTGCCGCGAGGAGTGCGATCCGGGAGCGATCCGCGCAGCGGTGGTCAACTCGGGCAACGCCAACGCGGCGACCGGCGAGCGCGGCTACGCGGACGCGCTGGCGATGCGCGACGCGGCCGCGGACGCGCTCGGCATCCCGCCGCGCTCGGTCGCCGTCGCCGAGACCGGGGTGATCGGGGTGCCGCTGCGAATCGACGACGTCGTCCGCGGGGTCGCGGCGACCTCGAGAAGGCTCTCGGAGCGCGGCGGGGGAGAGCTCGCGCGCGCGATCATGACCACCGACCGGGGGCCCAAGGCGTGCACGGCGCGCGCCGGCGGGGTCACTGTCTCCGCCCAGGCTAAGGGCGCCGGGATGATCGAGCCCGGCTTCGCGACCATGCTCTGCTTCGTGCAGACCGACGCCGAGGTCCCCGAGCCGGAGACGGCACTGCGCGGCGCGGTCGCCGGCTCGTTCGAGCGGATCACGGTCGATGGTCAGCTGAGCACCAACGACACCGTGCTGCTGCAGGCGACGGGCGCCGCGGGCGCGCCCCTGCCCGCCGGGCTGCTCGAGGCGGTACTGCTCCAGCTCGCGCTCGCGGTCGTCGCCGACGGCGAGGGCGCTACCCGGGTCGGGCGGGCCCACGTGCGCGGGGCGGCCACCTCCGAGGAGGCCGAGCGGGTCGCGCGGGCGATCGCCAACTCGCCGCTGGTGAAGACGGCGCTCTACGGGCGCGATGCGAACTGGGGTCGGATCGCGCAGGCGGCCGGGATGGCGCTCGCCGGCGAGCGGCTCGCGGAGCTGGGTGCCGACGCGATCGACGCCGACGAACTGGCAGGCGCCCTACAGGAGGCCGAGCTCGCGATCGTCCTCGGCCGCGGCGACGCCGGGGCATACGTCTACTTCTCCGACCTGACGCCCGAGTACATCCGCATCAACGCGGAGTACACGACGTGAGCACTTTCGGACATTCGCGTCAGGCCTCCTCGGCCTCGCGCCCGGGGGTGTCGCGGTCCGAGCAGGCCCGGGTCGAGACCCTGCGCGAGGCGCTGCCCTACATCCGGCAGTTCCACGGCCGCACCGTGGTGATCAAGTACGGCGGCGCGGCGATGCGGGAGGAGGCCCTGCGCGAGGAGTTCGCGACCGACGTCGTGTTGCTCAAGTACGTCGGCCTAAAGCCGGTCGTCGTCCACGGGGGCGGCCCCGACATCACCCGTTACATGGAGCGGCTCGGGCTCGAGGTGCGCTTCGTCGAGGGTGTGCGCGTCTCCGATGCCGAGACGGTGGAGATCGCGAAGATGGTTTTGCTCGGCAAGGTCAACGCCGACATCGTCGCCCGGCTGAACCGGCATGGCCAGCCGGCGGTCGGGCTTTCGGGCGAGGATGGCGCACTGTTCGAGATCGGCCCGCACCCGAACACCGACGAGATCGGATTCGTCGGCGAGATCGAGCGCGTCGACGTCGACGTGCTCAACCACATCGCCGCCGACTACATCCCCGTGATCGCCTCTGCCGGCGTCGATCGCGAGGGTCGCTCCTACAACGTCAACGCCGACACGGCGGCGGGCAAGGTCGCCGCGGCGCTCGCCGCCCACAAGGTGATCTTCCTCACCGACGTGCGCGGCTGGCTCGCCGACCCCGCCGACGAGGGCTCGCTGTGCTCGCAGGTGGGCGTGGGCGAGGTCGAGGCCGGTCTGGCCGGCGTCGGTGGCGGCATGCGGCCGAAGCTCGGCGCCTGCGTCGAGGCGATTCGCGGCGGGACCGCCTCGGCGCACATCATCGACGGCCGGCGACCACATGCGCTGCTGCTGGAGCTGTTCACCGACGCCGGCATCGGCACGATGGTCACACCGTGAGCGTCGCCGAGATGCGGGTGCTCGAGGCCCGCTACGCAATGCCGACCTATGCGCGGGCGCCGGTCGAGTTCGTGCGCGGCGAGGGCGCGCGGGTGTGGGACTCCGAGGGGCGCGAGTACCTCGACTTCTTCGCCGGGCTCTCGGTCCACAACCTCGGCCACTGCAACCGGCGGATCGTCGCCGCGATCAGCGAGCAGGCGGGACGCCTCGGCGGGACCTCCAACCTCTATTACTCCGAGCCGGCGCTGCGCCTCTGCGAGCGGCTCGCGCGGTCGAGCCTCGGCGGCCGCGTCTTTCTCGCCAACACCGGCACCGAGGCGACCGAGTGCGCGATCAAGCTCGCCCGCAAGCGGGCCCACGCCCGCGGGGTCGACGAGCCCGAGATCGTCAGCCTCGAGGGCGCCTTCCATGGCCGTACCCTGGCGGCGCTCGCGGCGACGCCGAAGCTGGCCCGTGAGGACCTCTTCGGGCCACTGCCGCGCGGGTTCGTCGCCGTGCCCCGCGACGATCCCGCTGCGCTGCGGGCGGCGGTCGGCGAGCGCACGGCGGCGGTGCTGATCGAGCCGATCCAGGGCGAGGCCGGGATCTTCCCGATCGCCGCCGAGGTGCTGATCGCGGCGCGCGAGGCGTGCGATGCGACCGGGGCCGCTCTCGTCTTCGACGAAGTCCAATGCGGGATGGGGAGGACGGGGACCCTGTGGGCATACGAGCAGCTCCCCGTCCGGCCCGACGCGATCACCGCGGCGAAGGCGCTCGGCGGCGGCCTGCCGGTCGGGGCGGTCGTGATCTCCCCGGAGCTTGGCGAGGGGCTGGCGCTCGGCGACCATGGCTCCACCTTCGCCGGTGGGCCGGTGGCCGCCGCGGCGGCGCTGACGGCGCTCGAGCTGCTCGACGAGCCGGAGCTGCTCGCCCGGGTAGGCGAGTCCGGTGAGCGTCTGTGCGCCGGGCTCTCCGCCCTCGACGGGGTGGTCGAGGTCCGCGGCCGCGGGCTGATGCTCGGCGTGACGCTGGCCGAGGGAATGGAAGCGGGCGAGGCCGCCGCGCGCGCGCTCGCGGCGGGGCTGGTGATCAACGTGCCGGGCGAGCGCATGCTGCGCTTCCTGCCGCCGCTGGTGATCGGCGAGGCGGAGGTCGACGAGGCGCTCGAACGACTCGGCGAGGCGATGGCGTAGAGGGCCGGGCGCAGGTCTACACTCGCCGCCGATGCACGAGGACCCGACCCGCCGCATGGACGCGCCGCCGCCGGGCCGCCCCGGCCCCGAGGACGGGCGCGCCGCGCCGCCCGACGGCGGTGGAGGGATGAGCGGCGCGATGAAGGCCGTGATCGCGATCCTGGTCGCCGCGGTGATCGGCTTGGGCGTCGCGCTGGCGGTGGTGGCCGCCGACGACGGCGACGAGGGGACAACGACCGCCACCCAGCCGACGACCACCGCTCAGGAGCCGACGACCGCGGAGACGACCGCGACCGAACCGACGACGACGACGCAGGCGACCACCACGGCGTCGACGACGACCGCCGAGCCGACGACGGCGACCGAGCCGACGACGACGACGACGACCGACCTCGGGACGACCACCGAGGGCAGCGGCGGCACTGCAGCGCCCTAGCTCTCGCGCCCCGGCACTCCCGGCGGCCGCCCGCGTGCGAGACTTGCCCGCCTGTGAGTGAGGCCCCGAGAGCGCGAATCGCCGGCTATCAGGCCGATCCCGAGCGGATCGGGCGCGTCCTGTTGCTGTACTCGGGCGGGCTCGACACTTCCGTGATGCTGCATTGGATCCAGCGGCGCTACGGAGTCGAGATCATCACCCTGACCGTCGATCTCGGCCAGCCGGGCGAGGACTGGAAGGCCGTCCTCGGCAAGGCGCGCGTCCTCGGCGCCGTCGACGCGATCCGCATCGACGCGCGCGAGGAGTTCGCCCGCGACTACGTGCTGCCGGCGATCCGCGCGAACGCCCTCTACGGCGGCGGCTACCCGCTGTTCACGGCGCTGGCCCGGCCGCTGATCGCCAAGCTCGCGGTCGAGCAAGCGCGCCGGACCGGGTGCGACACGATCGCCCATGGCTGCACCGGCAAGGGCAACGACCAGGTCCGAATCGACGGCACGATCGCCACACTCGATCCCGGGCTCAAGGTGATCGCACCGGTTCGCGAGTGGGAGATGGGCCGCGACGAGGAGATCGCTTACGCGCGCGAGCACCGGATCCCGGTCAGAGGCGGAAGCGAGCGGCCGCCATACTCGATCGACGACAACCTCTGGGGCCGCTCCTCGGAGGGTCGCTCGATCGAGGATCTCGAGCAGCCCCCGCCCGAAGACGTCTTCAACCTCGTCACCAGGCCGGAGCAGGCCCCGGACGAGCCCGAACTGCTGCGGGTCGGGTTCGAGCGCGGCTGTCCCGTGTCGCTCGACGGCGAACGACTCGAGCTTGTCGAGCTGATCGAGCGGGCGACGGAGCTCGGCGCCCGGCACGGGGTTGGGATCGTCGACCAGCTCGAGGATCGGATCGTCGGGCTCAAGGTACGCGACATCTATGAGGTTCCCGCGGCAGCGATCCTGATGCCGGCGCACCGCGATCTCGAGCGGCTGGTCTCGACCAGCCACCAGAACGGCTTCAAGCGGATGCTCGAGGACAAGTGGGCCTACCTCTGCTATGCGGGCCTCTGGCACGAGCCGCTGCACGCGGACCTCGACGCCTACATGGACTCGGCCAACGCCCACGTCACCGGTGAGCTGACCGTGAAGCTCTACAAGGGCTCGGCGAGCGTCGTTGCGCGCTCCTCCCCGTACGCTCTGTACGACAGCGCCCTGGCCGGGTTCGGCGAGTCGGGCGGCGAGGTCAGCCAACAGGCCGGCCCCGGATTCATCGAGTTGTTCACACTGCAGAGCCGCCTGGCACACCGGGTTCGCCACCGCGGCGATGGGGTAGACGACCGACGAGAGGAGAGAAGGTGATGTCCAAGATCTACGAGCTCATCGGCCGTTTGGTCGTCCGCCTGGCGTGGCTTCGCTTCGGCCGCCAGATCAAGCTTGGGGGCGGCGTGCTCGCGGTGTTGGTGCTGGCAGGGGGTTACCTGCTCGCCAGGCGCCAGCCGCCGGAAGGCTGAGCGCTCAGCGCGCGCAGACCCAGGCGCCGCCGCCGGAGTCGGCCCAGATCTGGGACGCGATGTCCGACTGCTCGCCCGGCGAGGCGTCCTCGGGATCGCCCTCCCCGCCATAGAGGTCCCAGGTGGAGGGCAGGATCTGATAGGCGCCGCCGGCACCGGAGCTGGGGTTGACCGCGTCCCAGTTGCCGCCCGACTCACACTGCACGATCGACTCGGGGATCGCCCAGTCGCCGAACCAGTCGCCGACCTGCTTTTCGGCCTGGCGGGCGGAGATCCGCTCCAGCCGCTGGACCTCGGATGTCCAGCCGGCGACCTGTGACTGCAGGCTCTCGACGACCGCTTCGCGCCGTGCGCGGGCCGCGGCCAGCGCCGCGGCCTCAGCCTCAGCGTTCGCCCGCACGGCGGCGATCTCGTCGCGCGCGGCGGCGATGCGTTGGTTGAAAGCCTCGGCGCGCGCCTCGGCATCCTCGACCGCCGCCAGCCTCGCTGCAACCTCGTCGCGCAGGGCACGCACACGGGCGACGAGCGCAGCGTCGGCCTCCTCGATCCGGCGCAGGTACTCGGCGCGGGTCACGAGCTCGTCGAAGCCGTCGGCCTCGAGCAGCAGCGTGGTCGCGTCCGGCATCCCGCCCCTGTAGATCGCGACCAAGCGGTCGGCGAGCACGTCGAGAGAGCGGGCAAGCTGGGCGCGGGCGGCCCGCAACTCCCCCTCGGCGACCGCGACGGTGGCCTCGAGGCTCGCCTCACGCGCCTGGCCGCGTGCGAGTACGGCGCTCAGCTCAGCCTCCCGCTGCGCAGCGGCCATCGCCTCCGCCTGGACCGAAGCGAGCTCCGCCGAGGCCGCTTCGATCTCCGCGCCCATTGCCTGGGCCTGGTCGCGCGCACCCGCGATTCTCGAGTTGAGCTCGCCAATCGACTGTGCCTCCGATTGCGCCGCCCCAAGCGCCAGCGCACCGCAGAGCGTGAGCGTGGCGAATGCCCTCAGCGGCACCGCGGGGGCGGAGCGGGCGGGGGCGGGTGAGATGTGGTGCTTGGGCCTGCCCATCGGTCCTGCCTACGGGGTTAGCTGACGGGCTCGCGCCCATGGGCTGGCGCTACGCGGCCACGGCCGGCGATTCGCCCCTGGCGGCGAAGAGCAGGCCGCCCCCGGGTCCCCCGATCCCCGGCTCCTCGCCACCAGGATGCGGCGATTTGCAGGGAACTCGGCGAGAGCGGGAGACTAGCGGAGTGTTGGGGGGTGGTTAGCGGCGTGCGCGCCCGGGCGCCGCCTGCAATAGAACTTGCACGTCTCGATGCCACCGCGAAGTGGACTCGACCGAGGGCCCACCGTTCGCCGGACGCTCGCCACGGTTGATCGGGTCAGAGCCCGGCTATCCGGCGCAGCGCGGCCGGGCGCAGCAGCGTGACCAGGGCCGATCCGTGAAGCGCCGCGATTCCGCCCTTCTTGATCTCCGCTCGGCCGCCGGTAACGAGCTGGATCGCGCGTGAGAAGTCGGGCTCGTGGCCGACCAACAGCACCTCGCCGCGGCCGGCGGCGAGCCCGCCGGGATCGAAGTCGCCGCCGCGAAGCGCCTCAGCGACCTCCGGCTGGACGCCGAGCGGCTCGCATGCGAGCCTCGCCGTCTGCACCGCGCGGGCCTTGGGACTGCTCAGGCAGCAGTCGATCTCGACCCCGAGCGCCGCCAGGGCCGCACCCGCGGCCCGGGCCTGTCGCTCGCCCTTCGCGGTCAGCTCGCGCGAGGCGTCGTCGGCAGCAAGGTCCTCGGTGTCGCCGTGTCGCAGTAGCCAGATCACGCGAATCGGGATCGTCGCAGTTAGCGCGTTCGGCCGCCGATGCCGACCGGGCCGGTTGCGATGATCGAGCGGTGAGCGGGAAGGTGGTCCACCTGCACGTGCACAGCGAGTACTCGCTGCTCGACGGCGCCTGCAAGATCGACGCGATGGCCGCCCGGGCGGCCGAGCTCGGGATGCCGGCGCTCGGGCTCACCGACCACGGGGTGATGAACGGCGCGGTCGAGCATTACAAGGCCTGCCGCAGGCACGGCGTCAAGCCGATCCTCGGGCTCGAGGCCTACCTGGTCGACGACCGGCGCGCCGAGGGGCGGGTGGAGCGCAACCACCTGACCCTGATCGCCGCCTCAGACGCCGGCTTCCGCAACCTGGTCAAGCTCACCTCGGCGGGCTATCTCGAGGGCTTCGCGCGCGGCAAGGCGAACGTCGACGCCGAGCTTCTGGCCCGTCACTCCGAGGGCGTGATCGCGCTCACCGGCTGCCTTCAGTCGCGCTTCTGCCGGCGTCTGGTCGAGGACCGCCCGGCGGACGCCCGTGCGCACCTCGACGACCTGGCCCAGATCTATGGAAGCGAGAACCTGTACTTCGAGATCCAGGCGAACGGGATCGCCGAGCAGGCGAAGGCCAACGAGGGCATCGTCCGCCACGCCCGCGAGCTCGACCGGCCGCTGGTCGCCACCGCAGACGTCCACTACCTGCGCCGTGAGGACTACGACAACCACGCGGCGCTGCTCTGCGTGCAGACCAAGTCGACGCTCGAGCAGCCGAAGCTTACTTTCGACACCAACGAGTTCTTCCTCAAGAGCGCCGCGGAGATGGAGGGGGCGTTCGCCGACTGGCCCGAGGCGGTCCCGACGACACTCGAGATCGCCGCTCGCTGCGAGCTCGAGCTCGAGCTCGGCAAGCTGCTGCTGCCGCGCTTTCCCACCCCCGAGGGCGAGGAGCCGCGGGAGATGCTGCGCCGCCTCGCCCGCGAGGGTCTCGCCCGTCGCTATGGCGACCCACCGCCGGCCGCCGCGGCCGAGCGGCTCGACTTCGAGCTCGGGGTGATCGGCGAGATGGGCTTCGACTCCTACTTCCTCATCGTCTGGGACTTCGTCCGCTACGCGAAGGAGAGCGGGATCGCGGTCGGGCCCGGGCGCGGCTCGGCGGCCGGCTCGATCGTCGCCTACGCGCTCAACATCACCGACCTGGACCCGCTCGCCAACGACCTGCTGTTCGAGCGCTTCCTCAACCCGGCGCGCAAATCGATGCCCGACATCGACATCGACTTCTCGGTTCGCGGCCGCGAGCGCGTAATTCGCTACGTGCAGGAGAAATACGGCCGCGAATCGGTGGCCCAGATCATCACCTTCGGCAAGATGGCCCCGCGGGCGGCCACCCGCGACGCCGCACGGGTGCTCGGATATGACTACGGCACCGGCGATCGGGCCGCGAAGCTGATCCCGGAGCCGATCATGGGGCGCAGCCCGAGCTTCGAGGACTGCCTGCGCCAGGGTCAGGACCTGCGCAGAACCTATGACGCGGACGCCGACGTCCGCCGGATCGTCGACGTCGCCAAGGGACTCGAGGGGATCGTCCGCAACAACTCGATCCACGCGGCGGCTGTGGTGATCGCAGACCGGCCTCTGAACGAGATCGTCCCGCTGCAGCTCGCGGAGGATCGCAGCGGCGGCGCCGCCTCGAACGGCAACGGCAACGGCAGCGGCAGGCCCGAGCGCTCCTACAAGATCGTCACCCAGTACTCGATGGGCCCGATCGAGGAGATCGGGCTGCTGAAGATGGACTTCCTCGGCCTTCGCAACCTCGACGTGATCGAGGACGCGGTCGAGATCATTCGACGCTCGCGCGGGGCAGAGCTCGACATCGAGGCGATCCCGATGGACGATCCGCGCAGCTTCGAGATGCTCGCCCGAGGTGACTCGATCGGCGTCTTCCAGCTCGAGTCGGAAGGGATGCGAGACGCCCTGCGCAAGGTCAGGCCGACCGAGTTCCAGGACATCGTCGCGCTCGTCTCCCTCTACCGGCCGGGGGCAATGCGCTACATCGACGACTACGCGCGGGGCAAGCGCGACCCGAGCTCGGTCACCTACGCCGACGACCGCCTACGGGCGATCACCGAGACCACCTACGGCTGCTGCATATACCAGGAGCAACTGATGGAGATCGCCAAGCAGATGGCCGGCTTCAGCCCCGCCGAGGCGGACGACCTGCGCAAGGCGGTGGGGAAGAAGAAGCGCGACCTGATGGCGACCATGGAAAGCCAGTTCCTCGCCGGGCTCGCCTCTTCGGGCACCCAGCCCGGCGTGGCCCGGGACCTGTGGTCGCTGATGACCGCCGCGGCCGATTACAGCTTCAACCGCAGTCACGCCGCGTGCTACGCGCTGATCGCCTACCGCACGGCCTACCTGAAGGCGAACTACCCGGCCGAGTACATGGCGGCGGTGATCTCGTCGGTGATGTCGACCAAGGACAAGGTGCCGTTCTTCGTCAACCGCTGTGAGGCGATGGGGATCGAGGTGCTGCCCCCGGATGTCAACTCCTCCGAGCACGGGTTTGTCGTCGCCGGGAACTCGATCCGGTTCGGCCTCGACGCGGTCAAGAACGTCGGCCACGCCGCGGTCGAGACGATCATCGCCGCGCGTGAATCGGGCGGGCGGTTCGAGTCGATCTGGGACTTCTGCGACCGAGTCGACTCGCGGACGGTCAACAAGCGCGCGATCGAGTGCCTGGTCAAGTGCGGCGCGCTCGACTCCACCGGCGCCACCCGGCGGGGGATGCTCGAGGTGCTCGCCCAGGCGCAGTCGGCGGGCCAGAAGCACCAGGAGGACTCGCGCCGCGGCCAGGGCTCGATCTTCGACCTCGAGGCCGGTGACGCCGGGCCTCAGGGTCCCTCCGGGGGCCTGGCGCCGCCGCGTCACCCGCGGGTGCCCGAGGGGGAGTTCGACCAGCGCGAGCGCTTGCGGCTGGAGAAGGAGACCCTGGGGACCTTCCTCTCGGCGCACCCGTTGAGCGAGGTCCGCGACGCGCTCCGCGCACGGGTCGAGCGCTCGCTGACGGCGGTCGGCGAGCTCGAGGACGGCTCCTGGGTGACGGTCGGCGGGATCGTCAGCGAGGCGAAGAAGGTGCGCACACGCAGCGGAGGATTCGTCATGTTCGCCACCCTGGACGACCTTGAGGGCGGGCTCGAGCTCTTCGTCCGCGACGCGGCGGGCGAGGCCGCCGCGGTGCTCGAGGTCGACCGCGTGGTCGTCGTCCGCGGGCGCGTCGACCACAAGGGTCGCGGCGACATGAGCCTGGTGGTGCAGGAGGCCGAGCGCTTCGAGCCGGGCGCGGACGAGCTCGCGGCGGCGCGGGAGAAGGCGAACGCGGCGACCGGCCCCCTGGTGCTGCGGATCAACGCCGCCGAACTCGGCGCCGGGCTGGTCGACGAGCTCAAGTCCGTCTTCGAGACCTTCCCCGGCGACAGCGAGGTGCTGCTCGAGATGCGCACCCGCGTGGGCCTCCGCAGGTTGCGCTTCGGCACCGGTTACCGTGTCTGCGCCTCGCCGGCGTTGCGGGCCGAGATCGATCAGCTCCTCGGCCCCGCGGCTCTCGCCGCGTGAGCGGCGATCGCCGGCGACGGGCGGCGTCATCGCTCGCTCGCGTGCAGAGCACGCCACGCTCGCTGCTTCCTTGCCCGGCTTGGCGCTCCCCGCTCACGGCGTAGACTTTCCACGTGGCAACCGCTGAGCGAGCCCAGACCCAGTCCGGAGAGTGCCGGCGCTGCCGTACCTTCTGCGACAAGCTGATCGAGCCGCGCGGCTGCATCGAGCTCGGCTGCCGCTACCTCTACAGCTACGAGGAGCAACTCACCGGCGGCCGCTACATGGGCTGCCTGCGCAAGGTGTTTCGGGCCGAGATCGACGTCGACATGTTCGAGCTCGCCGAGGCGAGCGGCGGCTTCGGCGGAATCAAGATGACCGGCGAGGCGCTGCCCCAGTGCCAGTTCAGCGTCGAGCCCTGCTACGAGGGCGTCGGGCCGGCCTACGACTGCGTCAACCCGCGTTTTTTCGACTGCACCGATCGGGGCCCCGAGGGCATCCGCGCCTTCGACCTCCGCAATGCGCTGAGCTAGGGCGTCTTGCGCCGGGCCGCGAGCCCCTGCTCGCGCAGCCGGCGGGCGTGCTCGATGTCCTCCGCCACGGGCGCGCCGTCCTCGCCGCCGGTCTCGATCAGGACCGGTAGCTCTTCGAAGCGCGGCTCGGAGAGGAAGACGGCGAGACCGCGCTCGCCGATCTCACCGGCGCCCAGATTCGCGTGGCGGTCGCGGTTTCCGCCCAGCGGGATCTGCGAATCGTTGAGGTGCAGGCAGCGCAGGCGCTCGAGGCCCACCTTGGCGTCGAACTCCGCGAGCACGAGGTCCAGCGCCTCCGGCGTACGGATCTCGTACCCGGACGCCAGCAGGTGACATGAATCGAGGCAGATCCCCACCCTCCGATCGCGGTCGAGCAGCTCCAGCAGGCGGGCGAGCTCGTCGAAGTCGCGCCCCAGCGGTCCCTGCGTCCCGGCCGTGTTCTCGAGCAGCACCGCGCAGACCTCGGACTCGGCGAGCGCGGCGGCGATCGCCTTCGCGGCGCGCTTCATCGACGCGGCCAATGGCTCGCCTTTCCGGGCGCCGGCGTGAAGGACGACGCCCTCGGCTCCGATTCCGTCGCCGACGCGCAACGCGTGGGTGAGCGAGGCGATCGACTTGGCGCGGATCTCGCGCTCCCGCGAGGCGCCATTGATCAGGTACACGGCGTGGATGGTGACCGCCGCGAGCGCCGAGCCGCCGATCGCGTCGCGAAACTCGGCGAAGTCCCCGTCCGTATACGCGGTCGGCCGCCACATCCGCGGGCTCTGATTGAAAATCTGGATCGCGTCGCAGCCAAGCTCGGTTCCCCGCTCGACCGCCTTCGTGAGCCCGCCGGCTGTGGAAACATGCGCGCCGATCAGCAAGTGATGAACCAGTCCCCGAGAGTCCGCTTCGCCCCGTCGCCGACCGGCGTCCTTCACATTGGTGGGGCCCGCACCGCACTCTACAACTGGCTTCTGGCGCGAGGATCGGGTGGGACGATGGTGTTGCGGATCGAGGACACCGATCGTGAGCGCTCGACGCCCGAGAACGTCGCGCAGATCCTCGAGGCGCTCGCTTGGCTCGAGCTCGACTGGGACGAGGGCCCACTGAGCCAGGCCGAGCGCTCCGACCGCCACAGGGCGCGGATTGCCGAGCTGGTCGAGGCGGGGGCGGCCTACCCCGACACCGCGACCTCCGAGGACGTGCGCGCGTTCAAGCGGGCGCATGGCAACGCCGGCTACCGTGGCGAGCCGAGACCGGGGGAGGGGGCGGCGATCCGGCTTCGGGTGCCGAACGCAGGAGAGACGGTCGTCGACGATCTGATCCGCGGCCCGGTGAGATTCGAGAACCGGCTCCAGGACGATTTTGTGATCGCTCGCGGGGACGGGACCCCGCTCTACAACTTCGCCGTCGCCGTCGACGACGCCGAGATGCGGATCAGCGACGTGATCCGCGGTGACGACCATCTCTCAAACACTCCGAAGCAGCTGCTGGTGCTGCGAGCGCTCAGGTGCGAGCCGCCGCGCTACGCGCACCTGCCGCTGCTGCACGGGCCCGACGGCAAGAAGCTCTCCAAGCGCCACGGCGCCGCCTCGGTCCAGGAACTGCGCGAGGCCGGATATCTGCCGGCGGCGGTCCGCAATTACCTCGCCCTGCTTGGCTGGGGCGCCGACGACGACACCACGTTCATGCCGACCTCGGAGCTGATCGAGCGCTTCTCGATCGAACGCGTCGGCAGGGCCTCGGCGGTGTTCGACGAGCGCAAGCTGCGCTGGCTCAACGGGCGCTTCATGCGCGAGATGCCGCTCGACGCCTACGTCGAGGCGGCCGCCGCGCAGCTCGAGCGCGAGGGCCATCCCGAGGTGCCGGGCGATCGCGAGCGGCTGCGCGCGGCCTGCGCGATCGCCCAGGAGAAGGCGCAGACGCTGAGCGAGCTCTGGCCGCTGGTGCGATTCCTGTTCGAGCCGCCGCTCGAGGACCCGAAGGCATGGAGCAAGGTGATGCGCGACGGGGCGGGCCCGAACCTGGAAGCGGCGCTCGAGGCGCTGCGCACCGCCGAGCCGTTCGATTCGACCACCCTCGAGGCGGAGCTGTCGGCGCTGGTGGAGCGACTCGGGGTGAAGGCGAGGGACGTCTATCAGCCGCTGCGCGTCGCAATCACCGGCACCACCGTGTCGCCTGGGATCTTCGACTCGCTGGCCGCGCTCGGCCGCCAGCGCGCGCTCGAGCGCGTCGAAGCGGCGGTCGAGCGCCTGCGCGATCGTTCCGACTCTGGCTGAGCGCCGTTCCCGGCGCTATTCGATCAGGGAGTTGCGCAGCCCGATTGCGACCGCGTGGGTGCGGTCGCGGGCGCCGAGGCGCGAGAGCAGCGCCTTTGTGTGGGTGCGGACGGTCTCGGTGCCGAGCCCGAGCCGCTTCGCAACCGTGGTGGTCGAGAGACCGTCCGCGTAGTGTTGAAGGATCTCGCGCTGGCGCTTGGTGATCGTCCGCGCCCGCTTGCTCGCCGCGGGATCGACGAACCTCTCCGCCTCGGCGGCGGCGTCGACCGCCTGAGCCAACGACTCGGTCGGCGAGCTCTTGGCGACGTAGGCGCTGGCGCCCGCGTCCAGCGCGCGATTCGCCGCCTGGCGCTCGGGCCGGCGCCCGTGGGCGACGATTCCGAGGCCCGGCCGGGCTTTGCGCAGGGCACGGATCGCCGGAATCCCGATCAGCCCGTGCTGGCCGCGGTTCTGGGTCGGCGCGAGCTCGACGATCGCGACGTCGAAGTCGCCGAGCGAGGTCATCATCTCGAGCGCGCCCTGGCCGTCCTCAGCCTCCTCGACCTCGTAGCGGTCCGCGAGCAGCCTCCGCACCCCCAGCCGGATGGTTGGGTGCGCATCGATCACCAGGCAGCGCCGTTCCTCGTTCACTCCATGTGCCCCGACAACGGGACCTCGCGGCCCCGGGACGCTCTCGGTCGCCGTTCCGAACGACTCGTTCGGTCGAAACCCGACGGCCGCGGCCATCCTAACCGGGTCCAGTGAGAGCGACCGGCCCGGCCTCGGTACGAGCGCGTTTTTCGTTTCGGCATCCGCTACAACAGTCGCGTGATCTCCGTCACCTCGAAGTCGCGATACGCCGTCGTCGCGATGGCGGAGCTCGCCCGCTCGGGCCCGGCTCCGGTCCCGATCGCCCAGATCGCCGAGCGCCGCGCGATGCCGGTCCAGTTCCTCGAGCAGCTCTTCTCCACCCTGCGCCGCGACGGCCTGCTGCAGAGCCAGCGCGGCGTCAAGGGCGGCTACACGCTCGCCCGCCCGGCCGAGGAGATCACCGTGCTCGAAGTCGTGCAGGCGCTCGACGGCAAGGTCGGCCAGGAGGCCGACGAGGCGGGGGGCATCTGGCTCGAGGGCGTGCAGGCGCTTCGCGGCGTCTTCGCCTCGACCACGATCGCCGACATCGCCCGCCGACAGGCCGCCGAGGGGGGCGCGGGGATGTACTACATCTAGCTTACGTGGCTTCAGAAAGCGAAGTTTCGCTCTGCTAAGCGGTTTTGGGACAGCTGACAACCGTTAGAAACCGCTCCGCTGGGGTGTTCATTGTCCCGCCATTGTCCCGCGCGGGACGCTTTCACCGGCTATCGCGATCACCGCCTGTGCCTCCAAACGCACAACCCGCGCGGCCGCGAGCAGATGATCGCGACGGACGTCGCGAGTAGCTACTAGCTCGAGCCGGTCGCCGCTGGCTCAAGCTCGCCCGCATCCCGGGCGGCCGCGATCAGTCGACCGGCGGTCGAGAGCGAGACATAAAGTGCGTCGGCGACCGCCTGCTTTGGACGCGGGCGTCCCCCGGAGACGTCGGCACCGGCGGCGTCCCGTTCGATCCGGGCAAGCTCACAAAGCGTGCGGACAAGGCCTGGGAGGCCGGCGGCCTCGACCGGATCACTCTGCACGAGTGCCGGCATACCTTCGCTTCGCTGATGATCGCGGGGCGTGAACGCGAAGGCCCTCTCGACCTACATGGGCCACGCCAACATCGGGATCACGCTCGACCGCTACGGGCACCTGATGCCGGGCTCAGAGGCCGAGGCAGCCGGGCTGCTCGACGCCTACCTGACCGCCCAGCACGCCGAGGCCGAGGAGCGGGCGCGAGCGGGTGTCGCGTAGGTGCCTGCTCCGCTGGAGGGTGTCGCACAAAGGGTCCTGGCGACAAGCACCCCTAACGAGGCTCAGATAGGGACTGAGCGAGTGGGCTGGCGGCCCGCAGGACGAGCGCGCGGTGGACGAGGCCGAAGGTTGCCGGGATTGTTAACCGGTGCGGAGATCGGCTCCTATCGGCCCGGTTTGGGTTTGTGCGACAGCCTCCATGAGAAGCGGGAGCGGCTGGCGGCTCCCGCTTAAAGAGAATGCGGGAGCGGCGGGGCTCGCTGCTACTTCTCGCGCGAAGCAGGAGCGCGCCGACGGACCGGTCACCCGGGCGCCCCACCGGCATCGCCCTCGCCGCACTCAGTCTCGCCCTCGCCCAGCTCACCGCCCCGGACTTATGGTTCAGCCCGGGGCCCCAAGCTTCTGGAAGGAGCGCGTGTTATGAGCACCGACACTGGCAAGGTGGTCGTGAACAGGGCGATGTCGCTTGACGGCTTCATCGCCGGTCCCGGCCACACGATGGACTGGATCTTCGATTTCC
>JAJNAZ010000024.1 GCA_021155855.1 Solirubrobacterales bacterium | reverse complement strand
AGTCGAGCAGGCTGTGCAGGACCGTGGTCAGCTCGCAGGTGCCGAGGTTGGCCCCGAAGTGGCCGCCGATCTCACCAATCGTTTCGATGATCTGCTCGCGCACCTCCTGCGCGATCTGCGCCAGCTCCCCGTCGGATCGGCCGCTGAGGTCGGCGGGGGTGGCGATCGAGTCGAGCAGCGGGGCGCTCGAGTCGCTGTCTGTCTCGGGGGGGTCGCTCATCCTGGGAGCCGCGAATTCTCGCAGCCCACCCGCCATCGCAGCAACCCGGCGCCCGCCCGCACACTCACGAAGCCGGCACCTCGACCTCGGGCTCGGCCGGGGTGAAGGTGCAGCGGTCCTCGTCCGGACAGAGCGTGTCGAGGACCACCCGCGAGCCGCGACCGCGGCCGGAGAACGGCTCGACCGCGACCATGTCGACGGCGCGCAGCACCTGGCGATCGGCGGCGAAATGCAGCTCCGCGAAGCCCGAGAAGGCGACCCCGGCGTCGAAGATCCCGCCGGCTCCGATCGTGCCCGCGTCGACGACGACGACCTCCCCGTAGCGATCCACGTGCTGGTGGTGGTCGTGGCCCGTGGCGATCGTCAGCGGCCGCTCGTAGCCGTCCGCCCATAGCGAAGCGGCGAGCGACTGGGCGAGCGCGTTCTGGTGCACGACCACCACGTCCGGCGACGGGGCGAGCTCGTCGAACCAGGCGCGCAGCTCCTCGGCGGCGCGCTCGGCCTGCTGCTCTCCGTTCTGCAGCTCATCGAAGGTCAGCGCGCGGTCGGGATCGGCGAGGTCTGGACCGCGGCCCTCGAGCGGATCCGGGTGGCCGGCGATCCGCAGCCCCTCGACGATCACCGTCTCATCCGCGGCCGGGTCGCGGCCGAGCACCGTTACCCCGGCGTCGGCGAGCCGGTCCATGAGCAGATCGGAGTCGTGGTTTCCTGAGACCGCGAGCACCGGGTCGCCGAGCGCCGCCACCCGTCGCGCCAGCAGCGCCGCCTCCGCCGCGGTTCCCCGCTGGCCGAAGTCGCCCGCGAACAGCACCGGCGCGCCGTCGAAGAACGCGGCCAACGGGTCGATCACAAGCGGGTTGGCGTGCAGGTCGGAGGCGAGGAAGAGCTCGCGGCCGACGCGCTCGCGGATCGGCTCGTTGGCGAGCACCGTGCTCATGCTGCGCACGATGCTCTCGAGCTCGGACCCATAACCGCTCTCGACCCGCTCGGCCTCGGCGGCGGCCAGCAGGCGGTCGAGCTCGGCGCCGCGCGCGTAGTAGGTGGGGGTCTCGAGCGCGGCCTCGTCGAAGGTCGCCGAGGTGAGCGCGACCCCCCCGCCGACGATCGCGAGCAGCGCCCCCGCGGTCAGCGCCGGCAGCCTCCAGGTCGCCCGTCGCGCCCGCGGCCAGGCGGCGACCACAAGCCCGCACAAGAGCGCGGTCGAACCGACGCTCCAGGCGATCGCTCGCAGGACCGCTTCGACGGCGCCGTCGCCGAGCTCCGAGCGGGTGCGCTGGAGCACCGACCGGTCGTCGCCGGCCGCGGCGAGCAGCGCCTGGCGCTCGAGGGTACGCAGCTCGAGGCGAAGCTCGAACGGCCCTGTGAACGCCGCCGAGCGCAGGCCCCAGTCGGCGACCGGCACGTAGGCCTCGACCCCGCCCGGCAGCGAGGGGGCGAGCTCGAACGAGACCCGCCCGAGGGAGGTTTCCTCGGTGGCCGGGCCGGCGAGGCGCAGGCCGAGTGTCACGCCGGCGACCGCGAGCGCGAGCGCCGCCAACGGCAGCACCGCTCGCCGGGCGAGCCGTTCGATCGCTTCGCGTCGCATCGCGCCCAGGCTAGTGCGGCGCCCACGGTCGGTTGACCGGACGCCGAGGCCCCCTGGCCGCGGCCCCCTAAGCTCGGTCGCCATGCTCGCCCTGCTCTACGACGTCCACGGCAATCTCCCGGCTCTCGATGCCGTGCTCGCCGACGCCGACGCGGCCGGCGCCGAGCGGTTCCTGCTCGGCGGCGACTACGCGGTCTTCGGCGCCTGGCCGGTCGAGACGATCGCTCGACTGCGAACGCTGGACGCGACCTGGATCCGCGGCAACGTCGACCGCTGGGCGGCGCAGCCCGACGATGAGGAGATCCCCGGGGCGGTCCGTGCGGCGGTCGCGCGCGGCGCTGAGCTGCTCGGCCCCGACACGGTCACCGAGCTCGCCCGCCTGCGGGAGGAGGCGATCCTCGACGGCGTCCGCTACTGCCACGCCTCGCCCCTCTCCGACATGCGCGGGTTCTCACCCGAACCCGACGCCTCGGACGCCGAGCTGCTCGCCGGCGCCGATCAGCGGCGGGTCGTCTTCGGTCACACGCACGTGCAGTTCTCGCGCCCGACCGGAGAAGGCATCGAGCTCCTCAACCCGGGAAGCGTCGGGATCCCGCTCGACGGCGATCACCGAGCCGCCTACGCGGTGGTGGACGACGCCGGGTCGATCGATCTGCGCCGCGTGGCGTACGACTTTCAGGGCAGCGCCGACGCGGTGCGCGAGGTGCTCGGCGAAGCGGGCGAGATCCCCGCCCGCCGGATCGAGCGGGCCCGTTTCGACGTCTGATCGACCGCCGAGGCGCTAGCGCTGGCGGGTGTGGATGAAGTCGGTGATCAGCTCTAGGTCCGCGGTGGGGGCGTCGATCGCGGCGAGCGCGGTGCGAGCGCTGGCGTGAGATTCGGCGGCCAGCTCGCGGGCGCGCTCGAGCCCGAACAGGGATACGTAGGTGAGCTTTCCGTGGCGCTCGTCGGAGCCGTGCGGCTTGCCGAGCTCGGCGTCGCTCCCGGTGACGTCGAGGATGTCGTCGACGATCTGGAACAGGACCCCGAGCTCCTCGGCGAAGCGCCGGTAGGCGCCCATCGCGCGCTCGTCGGCCCCGGCGAGGATCAGCGGCACGAGTACGCTCGCCGCGATCAGGCGGCCGGTCTTCAATCCGTGCAGCTCGCGCAGCGCGTCGACACCAATGCCCGCCGCCTCCTCGTGCTCGCCCCCCGATGCGGCGGTCCCCGCCGTGCCCAGGGTGACATCGCGGTACTGGCCGCCGACCATTCCCCCCACCCCGGTCGCCGAGACGAGCTCCGCGAGCGCGGCGAGGACGCGATCGGGTTCGCCGGACTGGCGCTCGCTGAACAAGCGGATCGCCTCGGCGAACAGGCCGTCGCCGGCGAGGATCGCGACGTCCTCGCCGTAGACGACATGCGAGGTCGCGCGCCCGCGGCGCAGCTCGTCGTCGTCCATCGCCGGCAGGTCGTCGTGGATCAGCGAATAGGTGTGGATGAGCTCGATCGCCGCCGCGGCCGGCAGCACCACCGCCGGCTCAGCGCCCGCTGAGCGTGCCGCCGCCAGGCAGAGCACCGGGCGGATCCGCTTACCGCCCGCAAGCAGCGAGTAGCGCATCGCCTCGCCCAGCCCCTCGGTGGCCGCCCGTTCGGAGAACCGAAGCTCGCCCAGGTAGTGCTCGACCAGCTCGCGCAGGTCGTCGGGGTAGGCGACCACCTCGCGGTCAGCCCCCGTCGGCGTCGGCCTCGCGCAGCGCCCGGTCGATCTCGTTGCCCGCGCGGCTGACGAGCTCCGCCGCCTCGCGCGCGAGCTCCGCCGACCGCTCGTCGCCGACCTCGGGATCGCGCAGCCGCGCCGCGACCGCGCGCAGTCGCTCGGCCAGTTCCCGCACCTCGGCGGCCGGGTCGCCGGTCGGTTCGCTGCCTCGCTCGACCCCCGGATCGCCGCCCGGATCGCCGGTCACGAGCGCGCCTCCTCGAGCGCTCGCGCCGCCGAGCCGAGGATCCCGTTGACGAACCCGGGGGCGTCGGCGCCGCAGTACTCCTTCGACAGGTTCACCGCCTCGTCGATCGCGACCTCGACCGGAATCTCGTCTCGATGTCGCATCTCATACAAGGCAACCCGCATGATGCAGCGCTCGAGCGGGGCGATCCGGTCGAGCTCCCAGCCGCGCGCCAGGCGGGCGATCTCCTGGTCGAGCTCGGCGAGCCGGGCGTCGACGCCCTCGGTGAGCTCGCGGGTGAACGGCTTCGCGCCGGTGAGCAACTCGGCGAGCGGGCGGCCGGTCACCTCGCGCTGATAGAGCGCGAAGACGGCGTCGCGGCGTTGGTCGGAGCGTCGCATCGGGTCACGCAGCGTACGCGGTGGCGGAGGCGGATCGGCCTGGCCCCGTAAGACCCCGGATCAGGCGCGGGAGACGTACTCGCCGCTGCGGGTGTCGACGCGGACGCGATCGCCCTCGTTGACGAACAGGGGCACCTGCACGGTGACCCCCGACTCCAGGGTCGCCGGCTTGGTGCCGCCGCCCGAGGCGGTGTCACCCTTGAGCCCCGGGTCGGTGTCGGTGACCGTCATGTCGACGGCGCTCGCGACCTGCACGCCCGCGGGGCGCTCGTCGACCAGCAGCAGGTCGACGTTGTGGTTGGGCAGCACCCAGCGCATCTCCTCGGCGATCGTGTCGCGGGGGATCTCGGTCTGCTCGTAGGAGCGCGTGTCCATGAACACCGCCGCGTCGCCGGCGTCATAGAGGTATTGCATCTTCCGGGTCTCGGTGCGCACTGGGCGGAACTTCTCCCCGGCGCGGAAGGTCTTGTCGATCACCGAGCCGTCGCCGAGCTTGCGCAACCGCGTGCGTACGAACGCCCCGCCCTTGCCCGGCTTCACGTGCTGGAACTCCATGATCCGGTAGGTCGTTCCATCGACCTCGATGTGGGTGCCGTTCTTGAACTGATTGGTGGAGATCACGGGCGCTGAGGGTAGCGAGCCGACCGAGGAGCCCGATGATCTGGTTCACTCGGCAGGTGCGAGTCGCGATCGCGGGAGGACATGGCAAGATCGGCCGCAGGCTGATCCGCCTGCTGGTCGCGAACGGCGACGAGGTTCGCTCGCTGGATCGCAGCCCCGACTACGGAGAGGAGATCCGGGCGTGGGGCGCCGAGCCGGTCGTCTGCGACCTCGAGGCCGCGACCGAGGAGGAGGTCGCTGCGGCCGTCGGCTCGGTCGACGCGATCGTCTTCGCCGCCGGCGCCGGGCCGGGCAGCGGCGCGGAGCGAAAGTGGACGATGGACTACGGCGGAGCGGTGAAGCTGATCGCCGCCGCCAAGGCAACCGGGATCGCGCGCTATGTGATCATCAGTTCGATCGGCGCCGACCCCGAAGCGTCGGGCGACGACACCTTCAGTGTCTATCTGCGGGCGAAGGGCAAGGCCGACGCAGAGCTTGAGGCCAGCGGGCTCGACTACACGATCGTGCGGCCCGTGCGACTCACCGACGAGCCCGACACCGGCCGCGTGCAGGCTGCCGAGCACGTTCCCCGCGGCGAGATCCCGCGCGACGACGTCGCCGCCGTCGTCGCCGCGGTCCTCCACACCCCGACGACGATCGGCAAGACCTTCGAGCTCACCTCCGGCGAGCTGCCGGTGGAGAAGGCGCTCGCGTCTCTTTAACTTGACCGTGAAATAGGTGGCGAACCGCGGTCACGGTGCGCATCCGAGGAGTGTCGCGTCGCGTGGCGTGCCCGTGGCGCGCAGGGTGTCTCGAAGCGCGTCGCGCGTGCGGCCGACCATTAGGCTGCCCGCATGAGCGAGACCCCGAAACTGCTCCAGCGGTTGCTCTCCGCCCCGGCGCCCTCGGGGTACGAGGGGCCGGCGGCGGCGGTTTGGCGCGAGGCGGCCTCATTTGCGCGCCTGAGCACCGACGGGATCGGGTCGTCGATCGCCGAGATCGGCGACGAGGGAGCGAAGCCGCTGCTCGCGGTCGTCGGCCACATCGACGAGATCGGGCTCGTCGTCACCCACGTCGACGAGAAAGGCTTTATCTACTTCGCCCCAATCGGTGGCTGGGACCCGCAGATCCTCGTCGGACAGCGGGTCCGGGTCGAAGCCCGCGACGGCGTCGTCGTCGGTGTCGTCGGGCGCAAGGCGATCCACGTGCTCAAGGAGGAGCAGCGAAAGGCCGCGGTCGAGCTCGACGCCCTCCACATCGACGTCGGCGCGGCCGACCGCGACCGCGCCCTCGAGCTGATCCGGATCGGCGACCCTGTCGTGATCGCCTGCGACCCGGTGCAGGTCGACGGCGGCAGGCTGGTGTCGCGCTCGATGGACAACCGGCTGGGCGCCTACGTCGCGCTCGAGTCGCTGCGCCGCTGCCACGAGCGCGGCAAGCTCAGCGGCCGGATGGTCGCGATCGCCTCGGTCCAGGAGGAGATCGGGCTCAACGGCGGGGCGACGAGCACCTTCGCCGTCGGCCCCGACCTGGCGCTGGCGATCGACGTCACCCATGCCACCGATGCTCCGGGGATGGAGGAGAAGCAGCTCGGCAGCCACCCGCTCGGCTCCGGCCCGTCGATCGGCCGCGGCTCGACGCTGTCGCCGAAGGTATTCGAGCTCCTCTGCGAATCCGCCGAGCGCCTCGGGATCGAGTACACGGTCGAGGCCTCGGGCCGGCGCACGGGCACCGACGCCGACGCGATCCAGATCTCCAAGGGCGGCGTGCCGGCCGGGATCGTCGGCATCCCGCTGCGCTACATGCACTCACCGGTCGAGATGGTCGACCTCGGCGACCTGGAGGCCGTGGTCGAGCTGATCGCCGGGTTCACCGAGTCGCTCGAGGCGGACGTGGACCTGGCGCGCTGAAGCCTCCTACAGGTGCTCGGCGTAGAGCGTGTACTCGCCGACGATCTCGCCCTGGTCGAGCACGTGGCCTTCGATCGCCTCGCGGAAGCGGTCGAGGTTGAAATCGCCCGAGAGCCCGAGGCTGGGGACATCGAGGGCGTAGACGATGAAGTGGTAGTGGTGCACGCGCTCGTCGTTCCAGGGTGGGAACGGGCCGTCGTAGCCGCCGTAGGTGCCGCCCATCTCGGGGTCGCCGGCCATCGCCTCGGTGTAGCTGTTGGCGCCGGTGACACCATGCTCGGTCTCGCCGGTCGGCTTGCCCCCGGGGACGATCCCGTCCGAGCCCGCCCCCTCGGGAAGCTCGTTGACATCGGGTGGAATGTCGACCAGCAGCCAATGGGTGAAGTCGGAGCGCTCCTGGTCGTGGGCCAGCGTCATGCCCTCCTGGTTGGCATCGGAGAAGTCCGCCGGAACGTCGGGGTCGAAGACCAGCACCGCGAACGACTGCGTGCCCGCCGGAGCGCCCGACCAGCGCAGGTGCGGGCTGCGGTTCCCGCCCTGGGGCGCCGCCTTGCCCTCACCGTCGGGGACGCCGAACGCGTGGTCGTGCGGAACCCGTTCGCCGTGCTTGATGCTGTCGCTTTCCACGTGCAAGGCCATCTCGCTCCTCGGTCGCTCTCGGGACGGGGCGGAGTCTACGAGTCAGTAGCGCAGCAGGGCCGCGGCGCCGTCGTGCTCGGCGAGGCTCGCCGCGGCGAGGCCCTCGACCGGGGTGACCCGGGCCCTGGTGGCGAGCGCGCGCTCGATCATCAGCTCGGAGGCGGGCACGCCGTCGTGCCGTTCGAACTCGCGCGTGCCGTCGAAGATCACGTGCCGGACCCGGCCCTGCTCGAGCGTCTCGAGCACCTCCTTTGATCCGAGGGCGGCCCCCGGGTCGCTGCCAATCGCCTCCTTGAGCTCGGCGATCAGCGCTTCCTCGCGGCTGCTGTTGAGGTGCTCGAGCTCCTCGGCAAGCCGCTCGCCGATCGCGGTTGGCGCGGCGCGGATCAGGTCTTGGCGAACCTCGTGCACGAGCCCGGCCTTGGGCCCCATCCCCCTCGCCAGCAGCCGCGGCCGGTCGCCCTCGCCGATGACGACGACCCGGCGCCAGGGGCGCTCACCGTGGCGGGACACGACCAGTCCGCCGGCCTGCTTGAGAAAGCGCTCGCGGTTGTGCTCGAGCCGCTGCGCGTGCTGATCGCGACCGGAGGCGCTCGCGCCCGTTCCGCGGGCCGGGTCGCGGCGCGGCGCCTTGCGCTCGTGCCAGTCGAGGCTCGTGATCTCCAGCTCCCAGCCGTCGAGCTCCTCGATTTGACCCAGGGCCCAGTCGAGCACCCGCACCCGCTCGAGCGAGACGACGATCACGCCGACCGGTGAGCCGTCGTCGAGCATCCGCATCAGCGGCGCCAGGTAGGGGCGGCCGGCGGCGACGACCTCGGTTGCGATGCCGTCGAGCTGGAAGCCGTTCCAGATCTCGCGGCGTTCGCCGCCGACCTCGACGTAACCGACCTGGGTGCGGCCCGCGGGCGGCGGCACGTCGCCGCGAAAACGGGCGAGGATTCGCTCGGCGGCGGCGCGGTCGACACCGGCGAGTCGGTCCTTGAGCTCGATCCGCCAGCCCTCCGAGCGGTCGGCGTGATCGATGGCCAGATATACCGAGACCACGCCGCCCTCGGGGTCCCACGCGGTCAACTCGCGCAGCAACCGCTCGCCGGCATCCGCTTCCATCGCGCCCATTGTTACCCGTCCCGGGCGCTCGCAGTCCTCAGCCGACCACCCGCAGCTCCTTCGGCAGCGAGCTCAGGTTGCGGTGCCCGTCGGCGGTGATCACCACCAGGTCTTCGATCCGCACCCCGAAGCGGCCGGGGAGATAGACGCCCGGCTCGACCGAGACCACGTCGCCCTCGATCAGCGTGTCCTCCGAGCGCGGCCCCATCCGCGGCGGCTCGTGGATCTCGAGCCCGACCCCGTGGCCGAGCCCGTGGCCGAAGTTCTCCTCGTAGCCGGCGTCGCGGATGATCGACCGCGCGACCTCGTCCGCGTCCCTGCCGTCGACGCCGGGGCCGACTGCCTCGAGCCCGGCGGCCTGGGCTCGCTGGACGAGCTGGTAGATCTCGCGCACGTCCTCGGAGGGCTCGCCGGCGGCGAAGGTGCGAGTGCAATCCGAGCAGTAGCCATCCAGGAGCGCGCCCATGTCCCAGACGACCAGATCGCCGTCGCGGATCTCCCGTTCGCCGGGCTCCGCGTGCGGCAGGGCGCCGTTCTCGCCCGCGGCGACGATCGTCGGGAACGACGGCTCGGCGCCGAGCTCACGGATCCGCGCCGCGGCGGTCCTCGCGATCTCGCGCTCGGTGCGCCCGATCAGTCCCTGGTCGAGCACCAGCTCGTAGACCTCGTCGGCGAGCCGGGCCGCCTGCGCGATCGCCTCCTGCTCGGTCTCGTCCTTGCGGCGGCGGAGACTCGAGACGAGGCCCTCAACGGCGACCAGCTCGGCATCCGAGCCCCCCTCCTCGATCGCCTGCTCGAGCCTTTTTAAGTTGGCAACGCTGGTGGTTGCGGCGTCGAAGCCGACCCGCCCGCGCAGGCGCGCGGCGAGCTCGGGCAAGAGGCGAGCGCTCGCGGTGACCCGTTCGAACGGCTCGCCGACCTCGCGCTCGGCGCGGTCGGTGTAGCGGAAGTCGGTGAGCAACACCCGGCTCTCGGCGCCGACGATCGCGAGGGCGCTGGTGCCGGTGAAGCCGGTGAGCCAGCGCGAGTCGGCGATCGCGCCGGGACCCGAGTCGCCGGGACGGACCAGATCGCCGACGAGCAGTTGGTCGAGGCCGCGCTCGGCGACCAGCTCGGCGAGCCGCTCGGCGCGTTCGGCCGGTGCGTGGCTCACGACCCCAGCTCCCGCCTCAGCACCTCGAGCGCCTCGCGGTAGCCCTCGGGTCCCTTGCCCGAGACGGTGCGTAGCACGAGGCCCTCGAGCACCGAGAGCCTGCGCCAGTCCTCCCGTTCACCGACGTCGGAGAGATGGACCTCGACCGCGGGCAGCCCGGCGATCTCAAGCGCGTCGCGGATCGCCCAGCTGTAGTGGGTCCAGGCGCCGGGATTGAGCAGCGCGGCGTCGGCGACCTCGGGCAGGCGGTGAAGGCGCTCGACGTACTCGCCCTCGTTGTTCGTCTGAAAGAAGGCGACCTCGAGGTCCAGCTCGCGGCCGTAGCGCTTGATCTGGGTCTGCAGCTCGGCGAGGGTGAGCGTGCCGTAGTGCTCCGGGCTGCGCCGCCCGAGCGCGTCGAGGTTGACCCCGTGCAGGACCTCGACCCGGTTGTGGGCGGTCGGGCTCATCCGGGATTCTGGAGCTCCTCCACGGCTGCCCTGACCCTATCCGGGTCGACGAGCTCGCCCGGCCGCGGCGCTCCGGGCGCGGCCAGGAGCACGAAGGGCACTCCCGCCGCGGTCCGCTTCTTGTCGCGCTCGATCGCCGCGACCACCTCGTCGACGCCGATTTCGGGGGTGAGCTCGCTGGGTAGACCGTGGCGGGCGAGCAGCTCGGCGACCTCGTCGCGCAGCTCGTCGGCGCCCGAGAGCCGCAGCGCAGCCAGCAAGCCGAGGCCGACGGCCTCGCCGTGGCGGTAACGCGAGTATCCGCCGCCGGCCTCGATCGCATGGCCGACCGTGTGGCCGAGGTTGAGCACCTGGCGGCGGCCGGCGTCGCGCTCGTCGGCAGCGACGACGGCTAGCTTCATCCGCGCGCAGGCGAAGACCACCTCGTCGAGCCCCTCGGGGTCGAGCTCGCCAATCGCCCGCACGCGCTCCCACAGCACGTCGCCGGCGATCAACGCCGTCTTCACGACCTCGACGAAGCCGGCCGCCAGCTCCGCCGCCGGCAGGGTGGCGAGCAGCGACGGATCGGCGAGGACCGCGGCAGGCAGGTGGTAGGCGCCGACGTAATTCTTTGCCTCAGGGAGATCGACCCCGGTCTTGCCGCCGTAGGCGGAGTCGACTTGGGCGACGAGCGTGGTCGGCACCTGGACCACCTCGACCCCGCGCTGGTAGGTGGCGGCGCAGAAGCCGCCCAGGTCGCCGACCACTCCCCCGCCGAGCGCGGCGACGTGGTCGGAGCGGGTCATCCCCTGCTCGGCGAGCTGATGCAGAACGCGCTCCGCCTCGGCCATCGTCTTCGCCTGCTCGCCCGGCTCGACCTCGACCCGGCCGTCGAGCGGCTCGACCTTGTCGGCGTACAGGCGCCCGACCTCGCGGTCGGTGACCAAGAAGCGCCGGCCCTCGAGCGGCCAGTACCCGCTCGCCAGCAGGCCGCGGCCGACGAAGGCGGGATAATCGCCCGATTCGCTTCGCCCCCAGGCCAGCCGGGTGCCGACGGGTAGCGAACCGAGCGCGATCAGCGCCGGTAGCGCCCGGCGCACGAGCTCGCGCTCGGCGGGCACGATCGCGTCGGCGAGCGACTCGTAGATCGGGCGGCGCTCGGCGTGCAGGGCCTCGAATCGCTCGCGATCGCGGGCCAGCGGGCGATCCGATTCCTCGACCCGCCTCCACGCCGTCTCGGGATCGACCTCGAGCCAGACGATTGTGTGCCGCCGAAGCGCCCGGCGCACGCCCTCCGAGAGCACGCTGCCGCCTCCGAGCGCGATCGCGCCGCCCGCGGTGCGCTCGAGCAGGTCGATCACCAGCCCCTCCTCGCGACGGCGAAACTCCGCCTCCCCCTCGCGGGCGAAGAACTCGTCGATCGGCGCCCCGAGCTCGCGCTCCAGAGCCCCGTCGGCGTCAATCGTCTCGAGCCCAGCCTCGCGCGCCGCCAGGGCGGCCTTCGACTTGCCCGCCCCCATGAACCCGATGAAGACGAGCGCACGCTCGGTCGAGCCGGTGCTCAGCGACGCCAATCGATCCGCTCCCGGTACCCCTCAACGGCGGCGAGAACGTCGTCGATGTGGTCGCCGCCGAACTTCTCCCGGTAGCAACGCGCGAGCACCAGCGCGACCATCGCCTCGCCGACCACGCCCGCGGCCGGGACAACGGTCGAGTCGGTGCGCTCGCGCATCGCCTCCGCCGGCCGCTTGGTCTCGGTGTCGACCGAGCGCAGCGGCTTCGTCAGGGTCGAGATCGGCTTCAGCGCGCCGCGGACCACCAGCGGCTCGCCGTTCGACATCCCGCCCTCGACGCCGCCGGCGCGGTTTGTCTCGCGGTGATAGCCGCGCTCGGCCGACCAGAAGATCTCGTCGTGGGACTCCGACCCGGGCAGCTCGGCGACCTCCCACGCCTCCCCGACCGAGACCCCCTTTACCGCCTGGATTGAGACGATTGCTTGGGCGAGTCGGCCGTCGAGGCGCTCCTCTGCGCTCACGTGCGAGCCGAGCCCCGGGACGAGGCCGAAGGCGCGGACCTCGAACACGCCGCCCAGGCTCTCGTTCGCCTTCCGCAGCCGGTCGATCTCCGCAACCATCGCCTCGGCGGCCTCGCCGTCGAGGCAGCGCACCGGCGAGTCGTCGACGGCGGCGAAGTCGGCGGGCGTGAGGTCGCCGCGCTCGGCGGCGGCCACCGAGGCGATCCGCAGCACGTGGCTGTGGACGGTGACCCCGAGCGCGGCGAGGAACTCCTTCGCGATCGCCCCGGCGGCGACCCTGGCCGCGGTCTCGCGCGCGCTGGCGCGCTCGAGCACATTGCGAACGTCGCGGTGGGCGTACTTGAGCGCCCCAACCAGGTCGGCGTGGCCGGGTCGCGGCAGATGGGATTCCTCGACCTCGGCCTCGACCGGCCACGGGTTCATCCGCTCCTCCCAGTTGGCGTAGTCGCGGTTGTCGACCAGGAGCGCGATCGGGCTTCCCAGGGTGCGCCCGTGGCGGATCCCCGACCGCACCTCGACCGCATCGCGCTCGATCTTCATCCGCCCCCCGCGGCCGTGGCCGAGCTGACGGCGCGCCATCTCGCGGTCGATCCGCTCGCGGTCGACCGTCAATCCGGCGGGCAGCCCCTCGACTATCGCGACGAGCCCCGGCCCGTGCGACTCGCCGGCGGTGGTGAAACGAAGGTCGGCCATCGTCCGCCTAAGTTAGTGGCGGAGTGCGGCGCGAGGGGCGCGCCGAAGGGCCCGCGGTTCGGCGCTTGCCGGCGACCGGGGCCGTCCCTGAGCTATTCGGCCCGGTCAGCTGTCGAGGAAGAACTCGTCCAGATACCAGTCGACGATCTCGTCGCCGAACCAGAGCGCGATCACGCCGCCGAGGGCCAGAAACGGCCCGAACGGGATCGCCCGCCTGCGGGCCGCAGACCCGTGGCGGGTGATCAGCGCGGCGCCCACCGCGGCACCGGCCAGCAACCCGATCAGCACCGCGGGGGCAATCGCACGGCCGAGGTAGAGACCCATCATCGCGACCAGCTTCACGTCGCCCATCCCCATCCCGTCTGGATACGCGAGCGCGACCAGGAACAGAACGCCGCCGCCCGCCGCCGCCGCGATCAGGTTCTCGGCCAGGGAGCCCGGATCGGTGGCGATCACAATCAAGACCGCCGCGAGCGCCCCGACGAGCACGATCGGGTTCGGGATCACCCGCAGCTCGAGGTCGGTGAGCGTGATCGCCAGCAGCAGCGCACAGAGCAGCAGGCCGAGGGCCAGCCGGCCACCGTCCTCGGAGCCGAGGATCAGGTAGGTGGTCGCCCACAGCGCTCCGAGACCGAGCTCGGCGAGGGGATAGCCGGCCGAGATCCGCTCGCCGCAGCTGCGACAACGCGCTCCCAGGAGGGGCCAGGAGAACACGGGCACTTTGTCGCGGGCGGCGATCCGCGCCCCGCACGAGGGATCGCGGGAGCGACCGGTTACCAACGACTCCTTCCGCGGCAGCCGGTGCGCAACCAGGCTGACGAAACTGCCGAATACGCAACCGAGCAGAAACAGGGCCGCCACGATCGCGATCATCGGAGGGGGGAACCTACTTCGTGGCCTCCGCGGGCGCTCGGGCTACGCTCAGGTGGTGGCCGCCCGCCGGTTGATCGTCCTCATGCTGGCGCTGCTGGTCGTTTCCAGCATCGCCGCCGCGCTGGCCCCTGTCCGCGATGCCGGCGAGGACACGTCAACGACGTCGACGACGGCCACCGAGCCGCCGCCCGGCGAGCTGCTGCGCGAGACGATCGACGCCGGTGAGCGAAAGCCGGCGAGGATCGCGCTCGAGCTCGGCGACCAGCTCGAGCTCCAGGTGACGGCCAGACGCGTCGACGAGGTCGAGATCGCGGGCCTCGGGCTGCTCGAGCAGGTCGACCCGAACGCCGCAGCACGCTTCAGCCTCCTACCGCGTGAGGCCGGCAGATACGAGGTGCGCCTGCTCGACGCCGACCGGACCATCGGCTGGATCGAGATCGCGGAGCGCCGGGACACCGGCGAACGGAACCGGCCGGACGAGCCAGGACGGCGCGACCCACCCGACCAGCCCGATGACAGTCCAGGTCAGAGTCCCAGCGACTCTCCTGGTTCGAGCACGACCGCCTCTACCGTGGGCGCGCGCTCGGCGAGCTGAGCGACGAACCGCCGCGGCGGCGCGTGCAGAAGGTCGTCGGCGCGGCGCCCGAGGTCGGCGCGCAGCAGCGTGCCCCAGTGAATCGGAATCGCCAGGCGCGGGCGCAGCATCGCCGCCGCGACGGCGGCGCGGCCCGGGTCGAGATGGCCGGCGCCGACCTTCGTGCCCCAGCCGCCGATCGGCAGCAGCGCCGCGTCGAGGTTGCCGGCGAGCTCGTCCATGCCCTCGAACAGGTCCGTGTCGCCGGCGAAGTAGACCGTGCGCGCGGGCGTGCGCAGCAGGTAGCCGATCGCGTCGACCCGCGGGCCGATCTTGTGCCGGCGACCGTCGTGGATCGCATCGGTCGCCCGCACCTCCACCCCACGCACCAGCGTCGTCTCGCCGGAGGCGAGCTCGATCACGTTTTCGAACCCGCGGCGGCGGATCACGCGACCGCCGCCGGGCGGGGCGATCACCCGCACCCCGAGTCCGATCCGGCGCAGCGAGGCGAAGTCGAGATGGTCGTGGTGCAGATGAGAGATCAGCACCGCGTCGATCCGCTCGGCGATCTCGGGGTCCGGTGCGGGCGAATGGCGGACGATCACCCGAAGCAGCCGCGAGCGCAGCATCGGGTCGGTGAGCACGCGGACGCCGTCGAGCTCGAGCAGTGCCGTGGCATGGCCGACGTAGGTGATCCGATCGGCGCTCACGGCGCCGCCACCCCCGCGTAGCGCCGCTTGTGGAGCAAGAAGCCGACCAGCCCGGCCGGGAGCTGAAGCCAGTAGGCGAACAGGCGGTAGGCGAGCGTCGCCAGCACCGCCTTGCCGGGGGAGACGCCGGCAAGCGCCAGGGTCGCGGTCAGCCCGGCCTCGACGAAGCCGAGGCCGCCCGGCGTCACCGGCACCTGGGCGAGCACCTGCGCAGCGCAGAAGGCGAGCAGCACCAGCGCCGGGCTCGGGGTCGCGCCGACCGCCGCCAGCGCCGCGAGCAGAGTCGCGTAGTCGAACGCCCAGCGACCGACCGTCGCCACCAGCGCCCCCTTCCAGCGCGGCCCCAGAGTCCCGAGCAGCTTGTCGCGCTCGCGGGTCAAGCGCGCGGGCAGCGTCCGCAGCGGCTGCGACCGGCGCCGGATCCGGTTGCGCACCGACTGCACCGCCCGGCCGACGAGGTCCAGCGGGCGGTCGAAGGCAAGCAGGGCGATCCCCGCGCCGAGCAGGAGCGCAAAGACGAGGACCCCGATCACCGTCGCCTCGACCAGATTGCGGTCGACCGAGCCGCGGACGAACACGGGCAGGGCCAGCACCGGCAGCACCAGCACGACCGCGAAGGTGAGCAGGTTGACCGCGGTTATCCCCGCCACCGTGCGGCCCCGCTCGAGCCCCGCCGCGACCAGCATCTTGTACTGGAGCGCGGCGCCCACCGCGCCGCCCGCGGGGGCGATCTTGGAGACCGCGTTGCCGGCGAGCTGGGACTCGATCACGTCGGGCCAGCGGGCGCGGTGAAGCGCCATCCGCTGCACCGCCCACAGACAGGCAAGGCCGCCGACCTGAAGCACCAGCATCGCCGGGAACCAGAGCCAGTCGATCCGGTTGAGGTCCTGCCAGGATCCGAGCACGTCGAGCAGGCTGGGCCCGACCAGGTACAGCGAGACCCCGGTGATCGCGAGCCAGATCGCGGTCCGGCGCAGGCTCGGGGCAGCGCGCTCGGACTCGGCCTCACCGCGCTCGATCTCGCCCTCGACATCGACGTGCTCCTCGATCTCGCGCTCGAAGCGATCGCCGAGCGACTCCCGGCTGCGGGCCCTCTCGGTCTCGTTGCGGGTCGCCAAGCCAGCCCAACAATAGGCTGCGGCACCACCGCCGCCGAGGGGGGAGCGATGTCCGCCGACGAACGAGATCTCGAGGACGGGCCGCGTGGCTTCATCGCCGCGCTCGAGCCCGGACGGGTCGAGGTGACCGACGGCGGGGTGGTCTGTCGGGACCTCGGCGGCACCCTCCCGCCCGGGGGCCGCAACGAAGAAACGGGGAGTCCGTGCGAGCTAGCCCCGAGCCCGGGAGCCGCCGAACCAGGACGCCAGGTCGACGACGAAGGCGAGGATGACGATGAACCACTCGAAGTCGCGGACCCCGTCGGCTGAGCTCCACATCACGGCGTAGGCGAGCGTCGTCCAGGGGAGGAAGAAGAAGCCCAGCAGGGGCACATACCACTCCTCGAACGCGCGTCCGAGCAAGTCGCTGAAGATCCAGATGAAGAACAGCGCCAGTCGGGGCGAGATCAGCGCCAGCAACGCCGCGAGGCAGCCCATCGGGCGATCCTATGCGACCGCTCCGCCCTGACGCCCGGCGGCCGATTGGCCCTGACGCCCGGCGGCCGGGTGCGTTTTATTGCACGAATGGGTATCTGGCCTGAGAATGTCCGGCGTGAACGAAGCGGTGCGCGAACAGCCGCGGGGGATGGGCCTTGCCCTTCCGCGTCTGCTCGGCGACGAGCGGCTCGCGCGGCTGGCCGCCGCCGGCGACGAGCGCGCCTTCGCCGCGATCTACCGCCGCTACGGGGGCGAGTTGCATCGTTACTGCCGGGCGATCCTCGGCAGCTCCGAGGACGCCGCCGACGCGCTCCAGAACACGATGGTGAGCGCGCTGCGCGCTTTGCCCGGCGAACGGCGAGAGATCGCGCTGAAGCCGTGGCTGTTCCGGGTCGCCCACAACGAGGCGATCTCCTTGCTGCGCCAGCGACGTCCCGCGGCCGAGCTCGACCCCGAACAGCTGACGGTCCCGGGCGCGGACGCCGGCGCCGCGACCGCGGAGCGACTGCGCCGGCTGGTACGCGACCTCGGACAGCTTCCCGACCGCCAGCGGGGGGCGCTCGTGATGCGCGAGCTCAACGGGATCAACTGCGAGGAGATCGGCGCCAGTCTCGGCTGCACCGCGTCGGCCGCGCGACAGCTCATCTACGAGGCGCGGATCGCGCTCCAGGAGATTGCTGAGGGTCGCGAGATGGACTGCGAGCTCATCCGCAGAGCGATTTCCGAGCGCGACGGACGGATGCTACGGGCCCGTCGGCTGCGCGCACACCTGCGCGAGTGCGAGGCGTGCGCTGATTTCAAGGCGGGGATCGTCGAGCGCCGCGAGGACCTCGCCCAGCTTGCCCCGGTCCTGTCGTTGCCGGCCGTGCTCGGGCTAATGAAAAGCGCCGGGCTCGGCGGCGGTGGCGCCGGCGGTGCGGGCGCCGCGAGCGCCGGTACGGCGCTCGGCGGCTCGGCTGCGGTCAAGTCCGCTACCGCAGTGTTCGCCGCGGCGGCGATCGGCGCGGGCGCGGCCCAGGTCGGCGACGTCGTCGAACTACCCGGCCTCGGTGATCGCGGGGCAGGCGGCGAGCGCTCGGGCTCGAGCGCGCCCGCCGAGGGCGCCGGCCCGGGGCCACCTGCAAATGGCGCGGGCGGATCGGTCTCCGGTCAGGAGCAGGGCGCCACCGCCCGGATACCACCGACAGGGGCGGCCGCGCCGGGCAAGGCGGGGGGCCAATCGGAGCCATCCATGACCTCGCCCGACCAGGCGAACCCGCCGCCGGGTCGGGTGGACGTACCCCCCGGCCAGGTGAAGACTCCAGCGGTTCAGGGGAGGACGCCACCCGACCAGGCGGCGCCCCCGCCGGGCCAGTCGCTGACATCTCCCGGGCAGGTGAAGACGCCGCCTGGCCAGTCGCAGCCACCCCCGGGTCAGGCACAGACTCCGCCTGGCCAGTCGCAGCCACCCCCGGGTCAGGCACAGACTCCGCCCGGGCAGACGACCACACCATCGGGCCAGCCCCCGACGCCGCCGGGCCTGGTCAAGCCCGAGCGGCAGACCCCGGCGACGGTGTCCGCGAGCAAGGCGCAGGCCGCTGGTGGCGCCGCCGCCGCGAACCGCGACCCGGCACCGGCCCAGGGCGATTTCGACAAGTAGGCCCTGACGCCCGCGCGCCGGCCGCGTTGCTGCTCTCGAGGGCCGGGCTTCACCCGGCTGGCTCGAGGCGAGAGGAGACCGCGTACGTCCAGCTCTCCAGGAAGGGATGGGCATCCCGGCGCCGGCGGAGGGGGTACCCGGTCGGCTCGCTGAGCCGGCCGGGGCCGCCGGCGCCTCAGGCGCAGGCGTCCTGGCCCGCGTGACGGGCGAAGCAGAGCTCGACCTGGACCCCTCCCTCGGAGCGCTCCTTCATCACCAACCGGTCGGTCAGGCGCTGGATCAGCGAGATCCCGATGCCGAGCCCGGGGCTGTCGATGCGCGGCCGCATCCCGACGCCATCGTCCTCGATCGAGACCAGCAGCCGACCCTGATCGAGGTGGGCACGGATTCGCACGTGATCGCGGCCGCTGCCGTCCGGATACGCGTGAACCACGGCGTTACCAACCGCCTCCGAGACCGCGACCTTGACCGGCCACAGGTCGTACCACCCGCAGCGCTCCGCGTACGCGGTCAGCTCGTGCCGTGCCTCGGCCACGCTCGAGGGCGACGCGGGCAGCATCAAGTCAAGCGTTTCAACGGTGGCCCCTACCATTTGACTAGGACTACCCGCCCGGGCCGATCCCCGAACGTGTGCCCGCCCGCTCGCGCAAGAACCGCTCGACGCGTGCGTGCCCGTCCGGTTGCGAACGGCGGCATCCTCGGCGATCACCGCCGGGTGTCAAGCCGGTGTTCGACGCTCGCGCGCCGCCCGTCGCATCGTCTCCAGCGGCGGATTGCGACCGGTCCAGATCCGCAGCGAGGCAGCTCCCTGGTGGACGAGGACGTCGAGGCCGTCGACGGCTCGCGCCCCGCGGCTGGTGGCCGCGGCGATCAGCGGGGTCGGTGACGGCCCGTAGGCCAGGTCCACGACTACGTGCGTGTCTCGGACAGAATCGGCATCGAGCGGGAGCGGCTCTAGGTCGGTGGACTCGTTTGCCGAGGCGAGCCCGACGGTGGTGCAGTTGACGAGCAGGTCGAACTCGGCGCCGTCGACGATGTATCGGCCCTCGGCGTCGTCCGATCGGGACCCGGTGCTCTTGACCGCGACGCCGAGCTTCGCCGCAAGCCGCTGCGCTTTCTCGGGCGTCCGGTTCCAGATCTCGACCAATGCTCCGGCGCGCTTCAACGCCCAGACGGCGGCGCGGGCCGAGCCGCCGGCGCCGAGCACGAGGGCGCGCCTACCCCGCGGGGACTCCGGCAGGGCAGCGATCAGCCCGCTGGCATCGGTGTTCTCGGCCTCGATCCCGGCGGCGGTGAAGCTGAGCGTGTTCGAGGCGCCGATCTCGCGCGCCGCCGCCGAGGCACGGTCGGCGACCGCCAGAGCGGCGAGCTTGTGCGGGACGGTGACGTTGACGCCGGCGAAGTCGCGGCCCGGCAGCGAGCGGACCAGCGGCTCGAACTCCTCCGCCGCGACCTCGATCGCCTCGTAGCTCCACTCGCCGGCGAGCCCGAGCTCGGCGAGCGCCGCGTTTTGCATTGCCGGCGAGCGCGAGTGAGCGACCGGCCGGCCGAGGACCGCGAGGCGGGGCATCAGCGCGATGCTAGAGCGAGCGCGCCGCTCGGGCCCAGGCGCCGAGTCGTACGTTCGCGGTCCCTGAGACGGTCACCGTACGACTCGACGCTTGGCGGGTCTCAGCAATCGGTCGGCGAGCCGCCCTCGGCCTCGAGCGCCTGCTGGTACTTGGCCTCGGCGCGGGCGAACTCCTGCTCGGTCTCGACGAACGCGTGCTCGCCGCAGGTCCCCGGCTTGACGACGAAGTAATAGGCGTCGCTGCGCGCCGGCTTCGCCGCCGCCTCGATCGAGGCGAGGCCGGGGTTGCCGATCGGAGTCGGCGGCAGGCCGGGGTTGATCCGCGTGTTGTACGGGGTGTCCTCGGCGAGGCGGCTCTCGGTCAGCGGCTCGTCGTAGTTGCGATCCTCGTAGCGGATCGTCGCGTCGATCCCGAGCGTGTCGTCGGCGGCAAGCCGGTTGTAGATCACGGCCGCCGCCAGCCGGCGCTCGTCGGCGACCTGGATCTCCCGCTCGATCATCGAGGCGATCTTGAGCACGTCGTAGACATTGAGGTTCTTCGATTTCGCGTAGGAGAGATCCACTTCGGCGATGTTGTCCTCGAAGGCGGCTAGCTGGCGCTCGACCAGGTCCCTGGAAGTTGCCTTCTTCGGCAACTCATACGTGGCGGGGAAGAGAAAGCCCTCGAGGTTCGAGCTCCCGTCCGCTCCGTACTTGCCGGGGTTGAAGCCCTCGAACTCGTTGCTGGCGTCGGCGTAGCTGCCGGTCAGGCCCGCCTCGTCGGCGAGCTCGGCGATCTGGCGGCGATCGAGCCCCTCGGGAACGACGACCTCGCTCACCTTCGACGGTTGTGGCTCCTGCGCTACCGGCTGTGGGTCGTCGCCGAACAGGTCCTTGACCTCCTTGCCGACGAAATAGAGAAGTACGACGACCACGGCCACCGCCAACAGACCGAGCGCCCGGCGAGCAAACAGCGCCTCACGCGGGACCTCGTCGCCACCGCCGGCCGAACGGGGCGGCGCCGTGGGACCCGGCGGCGATCCGCCGTTGCCGTCGCCGGCGCGGGGCGGGATCGGGTGCGGCGGTTGCCGGGCTGATCGCTGCGGTCCCTCGGCGGCTTGCGGCGCCCGCTGGGCTGCTCGCTGCGGTCGCTCGGGGGTGCGCCGCGGCGCTGCGCTCGCGACCTGGGCTGTCTCGGGTCGCTCGCCCTGCTCGCGGACCTTTTCCGCGAGCAGGCCCTGGCGCTCGCGGCGGCGCGCCTCGCGCTCGGCGCGGCGGCGCTCGCGCTCGAGGCCCTCCTGGTCCTCGACGAACGGGTCGTGCCAGTTCCAGTCGTCGCCCGACATCACGCGGCCTCCCCCGCTCCGCGCCCGGGGTCGGCGACATCGCGGGCGCGCAGATAGGACTCGAGCAGATGGGAGGCCGCGAGCGCGTCGGCGGGGGCGCTCGCCCCGCCGCGGGCGGTCTCGGCCGCCATCCTCGTGGTCAGCCGCTCGTCGTAGGTCTCCACCCGCACCGCGGCCAACTCCGCCAGCTCGTCGGCGAACGCGCGCGCCGCGGCCGCCTGGGCGCGCTCGGCGCCGTCGAGCGAGACCGGCAGGCCGACAACGATCAGCTCCGCGCCCTCGTCTGCGGCGACCCGCGCCACCGCCCGCGGATCGGGCGGCTCGACGACCCCGAGGGGTCGGACGATGGTCTCGCTCGGGTCGCAGACGGCGGTGCCGGCGCGGGCGTCTCCGTGGTCGATCGCGAGGATGCGCATCCGGGGCAGATTACGAGGAAAGGCCGCGGCGGATCGCAGCTCGCGCCGTCTCGAGCGCCTCGCCGAGGCGCTGCGGGTCGCGGCCTCCGGCCTGAGCGACATCGTCGCGCCCACCGCCCCCGCCGCCGACGACGCCGGCCGCCTCGCGGATCACCTCGGCCGCCGACAGTCCGCGCTCGACGGCGCTCCGGGTGAAGCTCGCGACCAGCGCGACCTTGCCGTCGTCGGTGCCGCCGAGCACCACCGCCGCGTCGCCGGCGCGCTGCTTGATCCGGTCGGCGAGGTCGAGCAGCTCGCGCTGGTTGGCGCCCTGGCCCTCGCTGACGATCACCCGAACGCCGGCGATCTCCTCGCCCTGCTCGCCGAGCCGCTTGGCCTCGGCACCGGCCTCATCGCGCCGCAGCTCCTCGATCCGGCGCTCGAGCTCGGCCAGGCGCTCGGCGGCGCGCGCCGCGGCCGCAAGGGCGTCGCGCGGCGAGCCGAGCAGCGCTCCGGCCTCGCTCAGCTCGTCGCTGCGCCCGCGGTACCAATCGATCGCCGCCGGCCCGCTGAGCGCCTCGAGCCGGCGCACGTTGGCGGCGCTTGACCCCTCCGAGACGATCGCCACGATGCCGATCTCGGCGGTGTTGGCGACGTGGGTGCCGCCGCAGAGCTCACGCGAGACATCGTCGACCTCGATCACCCGCACCCAGTCGCCGTACTTCTCGCCGAACAGCGCCATCGCCCCGAGCGCCTCGGCTTCGGCACGCTCCATCTCCAGCGCCCGCACCGGCCTGCTCGCCTTGACCCAATTGTTGACCCGGTCCTCGATCGCGCGCACCTCCTCGCGGCTCAGCGGCGCCCCGTGGGTGAAGTCGAAGCGCAGCTTGTCGGGCCGCACCGCCGAGCCCGCCTGCCGAACGTGAGTCCCGAGCCGCTCGCGCAGCGCCGCGTGCAGCAGGTGGGTGGCGGTGTGGTTGCGCATGGTGGCGTGGCGGGTGGTGTGATCGACGCTGGCGATCACGCGGGATCCCGGGGCCAGGTGGCCGTCACTGGTCGCTCGTTGCTCGGCGGAGGCGAGGCGGAGGGCCTGGTCATCGCCGACCCGGTAGACGTCGTCGACGGCGGTCCCTCCCCCATCCCACCGCACGACCCCCGAGTCGGCGACCTGGCCGCCGCCCTCGGGGTAGAAGGGGCTCTCCTCGAGCTTGACCAGCAGCGCGCCGTCGTCGCCCAGCGGCTCGGCCGCGGCGACGCTGGTCTGCGCGCTGAGCTCCTCGTAACCGACGAAGCGCGTCGGCGGGCTCGCGTTGACGAACGAGATCACCGCCTCGTGACGATCGGCGGCCGGGGCGCCCGAGTCGGCCCGAGCGCGCGTGCGCTGCTGCTCCATCAGCGCCTCGAAGCCCTCGTCGTCGACCGAGAGGCCCTCGCCGGCGAGCAGCTCCTTGGTCAGGTCGTAGGGGAAGCCGTAGGTGTCGTGGAGGCGGAAGGCGTCCTCCGCGTCGATCCACGAGGTGTTTTTCGACTTGGCCTCGGCGACGAGGCGCTTGAGCAGCTCGGTGCCGCGGTCGAGCGTGCGGCCGAAACTCTGCTCCTCGTCGCCGACCCAGCGCAGGATCGATCCGTACTCGGCGGCGAGGTGCGGGTAGGCATCCGCCATCAGCTCGATCGCGCGCTCGGCGAAGCGGCCGAAGTAGGGCGGCTCGAGCCCGAGCACCCGGCCCTGCTGGATCGCCCGTCGCATGATCCGCCGCAGCACGTAGCCGCGGTCCTCGTTCGAGGGCACGACCCCGTCGGCGATCAGGTTGACGGTGCCGCGCGAGTGGTCGGCGATGATCCGCATCGCCCGGGTCACCTTCGGATCGGAGTTGTACTTCGACCCCGAGAGCTGTTCTGCGAGCGCGATCAGCGGCGAGAGGGCGTCGGTGTCGAAGACCGAGTCGACGCCCTGCTGGATTACCGCCATGCGCTCGAGGCCGAGCCCGGTGTCGATGTTCTTCTGCGGCAGGTCGGTGAGCGAGCCGTCCTCGTGCAGCTCATAGGTCATGAACACGTGGTTCCAGTATTCGAGGTATCGATCGGTGTCGTCGCCAGGACGCAGGTCGTCGGAGCCGAACTGCGGCCCGCGATCGATGTACATCTCCGAGCACGGTCCGCAGGGGCCGGTCTCGCCGCCCTGCCAGAAGTTCTCCGCCCGCGGCAGGCGCACGATCCGCTGCTCGGGGACCCCGATCTCGCGCCAGATCTCGATCGACTCGGTGTCGGGCCCGAGACCGAGCTCCTCGTCGCCCGCGAACACGGTCACCCAGATCCGGTCCGGGTCAAAGTCGAAGCCCTCGAGCGAGAGCTCCCAGCCGTAGGCCATCGATTCGGCCTTGAAGTAGTCGCCGATGCTGAAGTTGCCGAGCATCTCGAAGAAGGTCAGATGGCGCTTGGTCGAGCCGACCACCTCGATGTCGACCGTCCGGAACGAGCGCTGCGGTGAGGTCAGGCGCCGCTTCGGTGGCTCCTCGCGGCCCTCGAAGTAGGGCTTCAGCGGCTGCATGCCGGCGACCGTGAGCAGGGTCGAGGTGTCGTCGGGCGCCGGCACCAGCGACGCCGAGGGCAGGCGCAGGTGCCCGCGCCGCTCGAAGTACGACAGGAACGTCTCGCGGATCTCGTCCGGTCTCATCCCGGCCTGAGTCTAGGCGCCGAGATGCCCACCGAGACCACAGTTGACCCCGAAATACGGGCCGAGGTCGCTGCGAGTGCGCCTCGGCAGCTTGTTTGCGGTCTCAACGCACAATCGGTGTTCAGGCGATCGTCGCCCGGCCGACCACCACGTCGCCCGACATCAGGCAGGCCGTCTGCCCCGGGGCGACGCCGTGGGCGGGCTCGGCGAGCTCGAGCTCGAGCTCGTCGTGGCGCCCGGCGGGGACGCCGGGAAGCTCGCAGGCGAGCGGCTTCGCGTGGTAGCGCAGCCGCACCCGGTCGACCCGCCCGCCGGGGCGGTGCAGCGTCGCCTCGCGAACCCGTACCCGCCGCCGGGCGAGGTCCTCGCGCGTGCCGACCATGACCTCGTTCGCGCGCGCGTCGGTGGCGAGCACGTAGAGCGGCTCAGGCCCGCCGAGGCCGATCCCGCGGCGCTGGCCGACGGTGAACTCGTGGTGGCCGCGGTGCTCGCCGAGGCGCCGGCCGCGGCGGTCGACGATCGGCCCGGGCCGCTCGGAGAGCCCGCCGTTGCGGGCGAGAAAGCCGCGCTTGCCCTCACCGGCGAGGAAGCAGAGGTCCTGGCTCTCGGCCTTCGCGGCGACCGGCAGGCCGGCGTCGGCGGCGAGCGCACGCACCTCGGGCTTGGTCAGCTCCGCGAGCGGGAAGCGCAGCCGCGCCAGCGATGCCGGGCGCAGGCCGGAGAGCATGTAGGTCTGGTCCTTGGCCGGATCGGCGGCCGCGGTCAGCAGCGACCCCTCGCCGTCGTCGACCAGGCGGGCGTAATGGCCGGTGGCGAGCGCGGAGCACCCGAGCCGATCGGCGAGCGCCAGCATCGCGTCGATGCGCAGCTCGCCGTTGCAGATCACGCACGGGTTCGGGGTCCGCCCCGCGCGGTAGCCGGAGACGAAGCCGTCGACGACCCGGGCGCGGAAGTCCGCCTCGAGGTCGAGGGTGAAGTGGGCGATGCCGAGCGAGTGCGCGAGCTCGCGGGCTCCGAGCACGGCGAGCGGCGAGCAGCAGCTTCGGGTCGCGTCGGTGCGCCGGTCGGCCCACAGCTTCAGCGTCACGGCGACCACCTCCGCCCCACGCTCGCGCTCGCGCAGCGCCGCCACCGCGGAGTCGACGCCGCCGCTGAGCGCGACCAGCACCCGCTCCCAGCTTGCCGGCGGCGCGGCGAGGGCCGTCTCGGATCCGGCCGCCGCCGCCAGGGCTCGGTGAAGCGCGTCGGCCGCCAGCTCGGCGGCATGGCGGCCCTGCGGCCCGATGCCCCCGAGCGCGGCGGCGATCTCGTCGGGCCCGATCCGGGCGAGATCGAGCGCCGGCTCGCCGTCGGCGAACTCCGCGGCGGCGGCGGCGGCGGCGTTGACCGTCGCGCAGCCCTCGGCGTCGAAGCTCACCCGGGCGACCCGGCCACGCTCGAGCACCACCGAGAGCCGCACCAGGTCGCCACACGGTGCGCCCCCGGCGGCACCGTCGAAACCGCCGCTCAGCGCCGCGCCGCGCCGGCTCGAGTCGCGCAGATACAGGTCCATGGCCTCGTGGTCCATGCGCTCAGGGTAGTCGCGCTCGCGCCGGGGAATCCGTGCCCGGGATAGTGATATAGTCTGAACTCAGACTATTTTGAGTTCCGGCGCCCCCACATCGATCGGATCACGCGCGAGCACCGACAACCTCGGCTTTCTGCTCGCCAAGGCGAGCGCGCGCTGGAACCAGCTCCTGGCCGCGGCCTTCGCCGAGCGAGGGTTTGGCGAGGTTCAGCCCTCGTACGGCTCGGTGCTCTTGCCCCTGTTCGAGCAGGACGGGCTGCGGATGGGCGAGCTCGGGCGCCGGGCGCGACTGTCGAAGCAGACGATGACCACGCTCGTCGCGCAGATGGAGCGCGACGCGCTCGTGCGCCGCGACCGCGACGACGTCGACCGCCGGGCCCGCCGCGTGGTCCTGCTCCCCCGGGCGCACCTCTTCCGGCCGGTGGCCGAGGAGGTGCTCGCCGGCCTCGATTCGCGGATCGAGGAGCACCTGACACGGACAACCAGCGAGACGATGAAGCGCGGGCTGCGAAGCGTGATCGAGGCCTGAATCCGGGCCGACCCGGACGACCGAGAGGAGTAAGAGAAATGACCACTGACTCGACGACGGCTCAAGCGTCAACTCCGGTCGAGGCGCTGGCGCGGTTTGCGGCGTGCCTGAACGCGGGCGACCTCGGCGGCGCGCTCGCCCTCTATCTGCCCGGAGCCGTGTTCCGCCCGGCGCCCGACCAGGACGCGATCAGCGGACGCGAGCGGATCGGCGAGGCGCTGCGGGCCTTGTTCGCGCTCGAGCCGACGATCACGGGCGAGGTGCAGCGGGTCCACGAGGCCGGCGACACCGCCCTGATCATCAACCGCTGGCGACTCGCGGGCACCAACCCGACGGGCGCGGCGGTCGAGATGAGCGGGACCAGCGCCGACGTGATGCGCCGCCGCGCGGACGGGACCTGGGGAATCCTCGTCGACGACCCCTGGGGCGGAGCCTGACGCTCCACTCTCGGTGGCGGGGAAGGTCCCGCGCGATCGCCACGGCCTGGGACGAGCTGACGTCGTTCAGGGGCGTCTCGTGCGCGGCGCAGAAAAGAGGCCCCAGCCTGCCGTTACCGCTCTGCCTGAGAACCTGAGTGAACAGGTGGGTGTCTTGCCGGCGCTACCCGCAGGGCGCTACCGGACGCTGACTCCCAAGGCGATTGTGTTGGCTCACAATTGGAGCGGCTCGCGAACACGCTCGAGCCTTCCTAGAAGTTAGCGGGTCGCCGGTCGGTTGGCCTTGGCGGAGACGGCGTCCATCAGCGGCCCGGCGAGCGCAGCGCCAGCCCGAGCTCGCGAAGCTGGGCCTCGCCCACCGGCGCCGGGGCGCCGGTGAGCGGGTCGGCGCCCGAGGCCGCCTTCGGGAAGGCGATCGTGTCGCGGATCGAGTCCGCGTGCAGCAGCCGCTGCACCCAGCGGTCGAGCCCGTAGGCGATCCCGCCGTGCGGCGGCGCGCCGTAGCGAAGCGCCTCGAGCAGAAAGCCGAACCGATCGCGCGCCTCCTCGGCGCCGATCCCGATCGTCTCCAGGACCCGCTGTTGCAGCTCGGGGTCTGAGATCCGGATCGAGCCGCCGCCGAGCTCCTGACCGTTCCAGACCAGGTCGTAGGCGAGCGCCCGCGCCTCGCCGGGGCGCTCGGGATCGAAGCCCTCGGCGGGCGCGGTGAAGGGATGGTGGTGCGGGTCCCAGCGCCGCTCGTCCTCGTTCCAGCCGAACATCGGCCACTCGGTGATCCAGCAGAACGCCTCCGCGCCGGGGTCGACGAGCCCGAAGCGTTCGCCGAGCTCGAGCCGCAGCTGGGCGAGCACCGAGTTCGCGACCTCGGCGCGGTCGGCGACCACCAGCAACAGGGCGCCCTCCTCCGCTCCGAGCCGCTCGTTGAGCGCTGACAGCTCTTCCGCGGAGAGGAACTTCGCCGTCGGCGAGCGCCAGCCCTCGCCCTCGCGAAACGCCCACACCAGCCCCTTGGCGCCGAGCTCCTGGGCGCGCTCGATCAGCCCGTCGAGGACCGAGCGCGGCACCTCGCGGGCGCCGGCGTTGAGGCCCTTGACCACGCCGCCGCCCTCGATCGTGCGGCGAAAGACCTTGAACTCGGTCTCGGCGACCAGGTCGGTGAGCTCGACCAGCTCGAGCCCGAAGCGCAGGTCGGGGCGGTCGGTGCCGTAGCGGGTCAGCGTCTCGTCGTAGGGCAGCCGCGGCAGCGGCAGCTCGAGCGCCGGGCCGCCGACCGCCTCGAAGACGGCGGCGAGCAGGCGCTCGTTGAGGTCGAGCACGTCCTCGACCCCGACGAAGGACATCTCGAGGTCGAGCTGGGTGAAGTCGGGCTGACGGTCGGCGCGCTGGTCCTCGTCGCGAAAGCAGCGCACGATCTGGAAGTAGCGCTCGAACCCGGCGACCATCAACAGCTGCTTGAACAGCTGCGGCGACTGCGGCAGGGCGTAGAAGGAGCCCGGCTCGCGCCGCGAGGGGACGAGGAAGTCGCGGGCGCCCTCCGGGGTCGAGCGCGAGAGCATCGGCGTCTCGATCTCGAGAAAGCCCTCGCCGCCGAGGAAGTCGCGGATCGCCTTCGCCACCCCGTGGCGAAGCTCGATCGCCTCGCGCATGCGCTCCCGACGCAGGTCGAGATAGCGGTAGCGCAGCCGCATCTCCTCGCCGACCTCGCCCGAGTACGCCTCGATCTCGAACGGCGGGGTGGCCGCCCCGCCGAGCCGCTCGGCCTCGTCGACGCGAAGCTCGAACTCCCCCGTCGGCAGCTCGGGGTTGACGGTTTCGGGGGCGCGGCGAACCACCCGGCCGGCGACGCTGATCACGTCCTCGGCGCGCAGCTGGTGGGAAAGCTCGAACGCGGCGCCGGACTCGTCGGGATCGAAGACGAGCTGGACGAGGCCGGTGCGGTCGCGCAGGTCGACGAACACGAGCCCGCCGTGGTCGCGGCGCCGGTGGATCCAGCCGGCGAGCCGGAGCTCGAAGTCGACCCGGTCGGCGAGCACTTGGCCGCACCACGCGTCGCGGTACTCGTTCGCGCGCAGGGCCGGGAAGCCGCGTCCGCTCACGGAGACCGCCTCGACAGCCGCGCGATTCGGCTTCGTCTCGCCGGACTTCGCGTCATGGGCCCAGCTCCTCCACCGCCCGTGCCAGGTCGAGCTCGCGCTGCTCGCCGCTGGTCATGTCGCGAAGCTGGGCCGGCTGCTGTTCGTCGAGCACGATCGCCGCCCGGGCGCCGAGCCGGTCCGCCTGCTTCATCTGGCCCTTGAGCGAGCGCTCGGCGAGGTCGAGCTCGGCGCGCAGTCCGGCCCGCCGCAGCTCGCGCACGAGCGCGAAGGCGCGCTCGCGTTGATCCTCGGAGGCGGCGACGAAGACGTCGACGCCGGGCTCGTCGGCCTCCTCGTCGAGCGCCAGCAGGATCCGCTCGATCCCGGCGGCCCAGCCGCAGGCGGGGGTCGAGGGCCCGCCGAGCTGCTCGACCAGGCCGTCGTAGCGGCCGCCGCCGCCGAGCGCCGCCTGGGCGCCGAGGCGGTCGGACTCGAACTCGAACACGGTGCGGGTGTAGTAGTCGAGCCCGCGGACCAGGGTCGGATCGAGCTGGTAGCTGATCCCGGCGCGATCGACCATCGCCCGGACGGCGGCGAAGTGCTCTGCGTCGGCGTCGTCGAGGCGCTCGAGCATCGTCGGCGCCTCCTCCATCACCGCACGCGTGCCCGGATCGTCGGAGTCGAAGGCGCGCATCGGGTTGAGGTCGATCCGCTCGCGCACGGTCGGCGCCAGCTCCGCCTCGCGCTGGCGCAAGTAGGCCTGCAGCTCGTCTCGGTAGGCGGCCCTGGTGGCGGGCGAGCCGAGGCTGCCGAGCCGCAGGCGAATGCCGGCAATGCCGAGCTCCCGGAACAGCTCGTCGAGCAGGATGATCAGCTCGGCGTCGACCAGGGGCGAGTCCGAGCCGATCGCCTCGGCGCCGATCTGGTTGAACTCCCGGAAGCGGCCCGACTGGGGGCGCTCGTGGCGGAAGTAGGGGCCCCAGTGCCAGAGCTTCACCGGCTGGGCGAGCCTGTGCATGCCGTGCTCGACGTACGCGCGGACGATCGGTGCCGTGCCCTCGGGGCGCAGGGTCAGCCCCCGCCCGCCCTGATCGGTGAAGCTGAACATCTCCTTCTGCACGATGTCGGTCGACTGACCCACCCCGCGCGCGAACAGCTCCCTGTCCTCGAACGCCGGGGTCTCGATCCGCCCGTAGCCGGCGCGCTCGAAGATCTGGGCGGCGGCCGCGTAGACCCGCGCCCGCTGCTCCCAGCCGGCGGGGAGGATGTCGAAGGTCCCCCGCGGGGCCTGGAATCGGGAGCTCATGGCTGGGCGAGCCTAACGAGCAATTCCGCCCGCGGTCACCCAAGATGCGGGTAGGCTGGCCCGGTGCCAGTCGTGGCGGAGTCGCATGGGGTGTCGCATGGAAGCGAACCCGGTGGCAGCCGGCGCGTGTTGCTGATCAGGATCGCCGGTCTCGCCGCCGCCTACTACGCCGCCGCGAAGCTCGGTCTCGACCTCGCCTTCACGACCGAGAGCGTGACCGCGATCTGGGCACCGACCGGGATCGCGCTCGCCGCGGTCATCCTCTGGGGCTACCGGGTCTGGCCCGGAATCGCGCTCGGCGCCTTCCTCGCCAACGCCTGGACCGACGTGCCGCTGTACACGGCGCTCGGGATCACCGCCGGCAACACCGCCGAGGCGCTGGCGGGCGGCTTTCTGCTGCGCCGCGTCACCGACTTCCGGCCCTCGCTGGAGCGGGTCCGTGACGTGGTCGCGCTCGCCGTGCTCGGCGGGGTCCTCAGCACCATGGTCAGCGCGACCGTCGGCGTCGGCAGCCTGCTCGCGGGCGACGAGATCGCGTTCGCCGACGCCGGCTCCACCTGGCGCACCTGGTGGCTGGGCGACATGGGGGGCGATTTGGTGGTCGCCCCGGCGCTGCTGGTCGCAGTGACTCACTGGCCCTATGCGCGGGCGCCGGGGAGGGCGCTCGAGGCCGCCGCGCTGGCAGTGCTGATCGCCGGCCTCACCGCGTTCGTGTTCACCAGCGAAAGCTCGTTCACGTTCCTGATCATCCCGCCCCTGATCGCCGCCGCGATGCGCTTCTGGCAGCCGGGCGCGGTCGCCGGCTGCCTGCTGGTCGCCTGCATCGCGATCCCGCTGACCGCGGACGCACTCGGCCCGTTCGCCGACAACTCCCCCGACGAGCGGCTGCTGCTCGCACAGGCCCTGATCGCCGTCGCCAGCCTGACCACGCTGCTGCTGGCCGCCGTGGTCACGGAACGACGGCGGGTCGAGTACACGCTCGAGCAGATCGCGAACACGCTCCAGGAGAGCCTGCTGCCGTCGCGACTGCCCACCGTTCCCGGGATCGAGACCGCGATCGACTACCGGCCCGCGGGCGAGCACCAGATCGTCGGCGGGGACTTCTACGACCTCTACACGGCCGAGGACGGCAGCTGGACGGTGGTCGTCGGCGACGTGCTCGGCCACGGCGCGACCGCGGCCGCGACCACCGCCCTCGCCCGCTACACGCTGCGCGCCGCGGCGGTCCGCAGCCAGCTGCCGAGCAGCATCCTGCGCGAGCTGAACGACGCGATCCTGCGCCAGGCCCCCGGCCAGAGCTGCACGGTCGTCTACTCACGGCTCGAGCTTCGCGATCGGGGTGGGGTGCACGTCACCTTGGCCAGCGGCGGTCAGCCGCTGCCGCTCGTCCTGCGCGCCTACGGTGGGGTCGAGAGCGCCGGCGCCCCAGGGATGGTGCTCGGCGTGCGGCCCGACCCCCTGCTCGAGGACGACTCCGTCGACCTCGCCGCCGGGGACGCGCTCGTCTTCTACACCGACGGGTTGACCGATGCGCATGCTCCGAGCCACGCGATCACCCAGAAGGAGCTCGCGATCGCGTTGCGGGCGTGCGCGGGCCTCGACGCCGACGCGATCGCGCGCAAGCTCACCCACTCGGTGCTCGACGGCCGGCCGAGCGATCCGCGCGACGACATCCTCCTGTTCGTGCTCCGCATCCCGCCGGCGCGGGGGCCCGCTACTAGCGCGCCAGCTCGGCTAGAAACGGATTCGTCGCCCGTTCCGCGCCAAGTGTCGTGATCCCCATGTGGCCGGGATAGACGGTCGTCTGTTCGGGAAAGCCCTCGGCGAGCCCGCGTAGGGTGGCCATCAGCGTCGGCCCGTCGCCGCCGGGCAGGTCGACCCGTCCGACCGAGCCCTGAAAGAGCACGTCGCCCGAGAACAGCGCCGCCTCGGCGGGGATCGAGTAGGTGACGTGCCCGGGGCTGTGGCCGGGCGTATGGATGACGTCGATCTCGAAGCCGGCGAGCTCGAGCCGCTCGCCGCCGGTGAGCGAGTGCTCGGCCTCGTAGCTCTCGAAGGGACCAAATCCGGGCGGGACCCAGGACATGATGTCGGCCAGCACCGGCAGCTCGATCTCGGGGCAGTAGACCGGCGCGCCGGTCGCCCGCGCCACCGGAGCCACGGCGCCGATGTGGTCGAAGTGAGTGTGGGTCAGCAGGATCGCGTCGATCCCGATCCCGAGCTCGTCGACGAGCGCCAGGATCCGCTCGGCCTCGTCGCCGGGATCGACGACCAGCGCACGCGCGCCGCCGTCGCCGCGGACCACGAAGCAGTTCTCTGCCACCGGGCCGACGGTGAGTACGCGCACGTCCATAGCTAACGGGCGGGCTTCTGGGCGCGCTCGCGGGCGCGGCGGCGGTTGTAGAAGAAGCGGTCGACGTAGTAGCCGAGCGGCACGTACATCGCCAGCATTACCACCGAGAGCGCCAGCGACTCGCCGAACGAGCGGCCGAAGGCAAAGAACATCAAGAGCAAGAAGATGCCGGCGCCCAACAGGCCGCGGCGAAAGGCCGAGCCCCAGGTCGGCGCCAGGTCGCGGCGGGTCTCCGAGCGCCGACGCGCCTGCGCCCGCGCCTCGTCCTTGGAGCGCGGTCGCCCGCGCCGCCCGCGGGTGTCGACCCGTCCGGTCTGGGTGCCGCGATGCTTGCGGCGGCGCTTCTTCTTCGTCTGGGCCATCGGTCAGGCAGCGTACTAAGCCGGCCCGCTAGCGCGGTCGGGTCCTAGCCGGTTCTCGAGCACCTGACGGGCGGGGTCGAAGCCTCGCAGCGGCACGTCCTCGGGCAGGCCGGCGAGGGCCGCCGCCGGGACGAGGCCGACGACCTCGGCCGCCACCGGGGCGGCGCCGTGTGCGGCTGCCAGCGCGCGGACCCTCTCGACCACCGCCCCGAGCGGGGTCGCGACCGGGTCGTGGACGTTGGTCGAGACCTGGGCACGGTCGCCGAGGTCGATCGCGAGCGCCCGCACCCCGGCGAGCCCGCCGCCGGACTCGCGCAGCGCCGCCGCCACCGCGCGGGCGATCGACAGATCAGCGCTGTCGAGCTCTAGGTTGAAGGCCGCGAGCGGCGGCCGCGCGCCGACCCGGGTGGCACCGGCGCTCGGGTGCGGCTCGGCTGGTCCGAAGTCGGGGTCGAGCCGGCCGCCGCGCATCCGCTCGCCGAGCTCGGCGAGGCCGCCGCGGCGAAAGTAGGCGCGCTCGCGGCGCGCCGGCGCGGAGGCCAGCTCGCCGTAGAGGAAGACGGGAACCCCGAGCTCGCCGATCGCCGCCGCAGCCTCGAGCGCCAGCTCGCGGGCGAGCCCGCGACCGCGCTGGTCGACGAAGACCAGCGGGCAGATGTCGAGCGCGCCGATGCACGGATGCTCGCCCGCGTGTGCGGACATGTCGATCCGCTCGACGCAGGCGGCGGCGCCGGCGATCAGCGCCGCGAGCAGCCCCCGATCCGGCGCCGACAGCGTCACCACGGTGCGGTTGTGGACCGCGTCGCTGTGGCGGTCGAGGATCTCGGCGACCCGCCCGAACGCCGCGGCGATCGCCCCGATCACGGCCGGGTCGCGCCCCTCGGAGAAGTTCGGGACCGCGAGCGCCATCGCCCCCGCGGTCTCAGTCCCCGACGAGCAGCTCGCCGGCGCGGACGACCGGCTCGCCGTCGACGCTCACGTCCGGCTTCATCACCACGCAATCGAGATGCACCGGGACCTGGACGGTGCCGCCGATCGCCGCCGAGGCGCCGAAGGCGACATGGCAGCTGCCGAGGATCTTCTCGTCCTCGAGCACCTCGCCGGTGAGGACCGCCCGCTCATTTGTGCCGATGCCGAGCTCGGCGACGTTGGTGCCCTCCTCCCCGCCCGCGGTGAGCAGCTCCATCAGGCGCTCGCCCGCGGCGCCATTCGCAGCGACCAGGTGCCCACTCTCGATCGTCAGCCTGACCGGCTCGGCGAGGCGGCCGATCGTCGCGATCCCACCGTCGACGACAAGCGTCCCATCGCCGCTGCCCTCGATCGGGGCGATGAAGCCCTCGCCGCATGGAAGGTTGCCGAAGGCGCCGGGCGCGGTCAGGTCGCCGGCGTCGGGGATCGCCTCGCGGTCGCCGAGCCCGAGCCGCAGGTCGGAGCCGTTGGCGCACGTGATCCGCGCCTCCGATCCCCGGGTGAGGACCTCGGCGATCGCGGCGCCGCGGCGACGCAGGCCCTCCATGTCGGCGCTCATCACCCGGGCGAGCATCTCCTCGGTCGCGCCCGGCAGGGTCGCGATCCGCACCCCTACCGCGGTCGCGGCCTTGCGCGCCGCGGTGTGCGAGAGCGACTGGACCGTCGGGGCGAGGACGACATCCGCGGCAGCCATCGCCGCGGCGACGGGCGCCGGCGGCTCCGCCGCGTGCGTCCCGCGCTCGGCCATCAGGCAGAGGATCCCGTCGGCCCCGGCGCGCCCGGCCTCGCCCCGCAGGCGCTCGCCGAGCCCGATCGTCGGCGGATTGCAGACGACGAGCACGGTCTCGTGCTCGCGAACGCCGAGGCAGTCGCGGATCACGGCGGCGACGGCGCGCTCGAGGTCGCTCATGCGCTCAAGCTACCGACCGCCGGAAGCCCGGCGTGGAGTTCGTGGCCCGCGGCGGCGGCGCTTAGAGCCCGAGGTAGTGGCGCTTCTTGAACGGGCCGTTGACCTTGCCGCGCTTGACCCTCTTGCTCCAACCCGGGCCCTCGGCGCCGTCGTCGGGCAGCGAGGTGTCGAAGCGCAGGCCGGCGATCACGACGTAGGCGTGGCCACCGTTGTAGTAGACGGTGATCCAGCTTCCCTTGCCGCGCTCGCCCCACTTGTTGAAGGCGCCCGAGGGCAACGGCGAGTCGAGAATGTCGGCGCCCTTGGGGCCAAGCACGTAGCTAACCGCGCCCGAGCAGTCGTAGCAGTGCGAGCGCCACTTGCCGTGACCGCCGCCGAGACAGTAGCCGGCGCCGTCGATGCGGTTGGCGGCCTCTATCGCGCGGGCGACCCCCTCCGGGGCGCTCTCGGGCGCCGCGGCGAGCCCGCTCTTCAGCAGCTTCGCCTTCTCGCCCGCGACCGGCGTCGTCTGGGCCGGCTCCTCGGTCCCCTCGATGCCGATGCCGCCGGAACCGGCGGAGGCGGAGGCGGGCAGGGCGAGCGCGATCGCCGCAGCGCAGAGCGCCAGCGGGGCACGTAGGCGGCTGCAGGTCGAACTGGGCACGGCGGTTCCGTCTCCTTTTCGGCCTACGGGGTTAGCTGACGGACTGGCGCAAAGAAGCTGCGCCCCCACCGCCTCCTGCGGTGGGTTAGCCCCAACATGTGGGTCCCCCGTTCCCCGCTCGCGTGCGAGTGGGGATTCGGCATTAACGGGTGCTAACGAACTGGCGGCAGACTACACATCTGACCGGCGGGTTGCGCCAC
>JAJNAZ010000071.1 GCA_021155855.1 Solirubrobacterales bacterium | reverse complement strand
CTCGAGCGCGACAAGAGCGGTCCGCGTGAGATCGATCTGTGAAGTATCTCTTGGATACCAACGTCATTTCCGAGGTCAGCAAGCATGACAAAGCTGATGCGAATGTGGTTGCTTGGTACAATTCGGTGGAGCGGGACAGCGTTTGTCTCAGCGTGCTGGTCATCGGCGAGATTCGGGCGGGGATCGAGAAGCTGCGGGTCGACCGGCCCAAACGGGCGAGCGATTTCGAGCGGCGCTTGATCCTCACCATCGATTTGTTCGCCGATCGGATAATCAGCATTGACCACCGGGTCGCGGAGCGGTGGGGGAGGCTGATGCGGAGAGGAAACGGGCGGCCGTCGATGCGCTGCTGGCTGCGACCGCTTGGGTCCATGGTCTGGTCATGGTGACGCGCAACATCCGGGATTTCGCAGACACCGACGTCGCCTGCCTCAACCCGTTCGAGTTCCGGCATTGATCTCGCGGGAGGATCGCCGATGACGACTGTCCGCGTCGCGACCTTCGCCGGGCCGGGGGCGTCGCCGGTCATCCGGGAGGTGCCAAGGCCGGAGGTGCCGAGGAAAGCTGCGCTGATCCAGATCGGCGCCTGCGGGGTGTGCGGCACCGATCTGCACATCCTGAAAGGCCACTGGCCGAAGCCCTTGCCCTGGCCGTTCACGCTCGGCCACGAACTCGCCGGCGTGATCGTCGAGATCGGTCCCGAGCTGACCCACGACTGGAGCGGCCAGCCGCTCGCGGTCGGCTCCAAGGTCATGCTGCCGCCGCTCATGCCGTGCGGCACCTGCTACTGGTGCACGCACTACCCCGAGACCGCGAACAAGTGCCTGACGCCGGTCTACTACGGCCGCTATCTCGGGTTCGAGATGCCGCCGCACCTCTGGGGCGGGTTCGCCGAGATGGTCTACGTCGACCTCGAGGAGCTGCCGGGCACCAAGATCTACAGGCTGCCGGACGACATGCCGCTGCGCCTCGGCGCGCTCTCGGAGCCGCTCACCTCCTGCATCCGCGCGCTCTCCCGCGCCCAGCGGATTGGCGGCTTCCGGGTCGGCGACACGGTGGTGATCCAGGGCTCGGGCCCGATCGGGGTCCTCGCGGTCGCGGCGGCGCGGGAGATGGGCGCGGGGCGGGTGATCGTGGTCGGCGCCCCGGAGCAGCCGCGCCTCGCGCTCTGCCGTAGGTTCGGCGCGGAAGCGACTGTGAATCTTGAGGAAGATGAGACGCCTGAGGCGCGCATCATGCACGTCCGCGACCTCGTCGGCGGCTATGGCGCCGACCTGGTGATGGACTGTTCCGGCCATCCGTCCGCCGGGCCGGAGGGCATCGAGATGCTGCGCGACGGCGGGACCTACGTCGAGATGGGCCAGTTCACCGACGCCGGCGCGATTCTGACCAACTGGCATCGGATCTGCACCAAGGACCTCAACCTGCTCGGCTCCTGGGCGTTCACGGCCAACGATCTGCCGCAGGGCGTCGCCATGCTCGACCGCGCCCGCGACCGCTATCCCTGGTACGAGATGCAGACGCTGTTCCCGTTCACCGAGGCGGGCCTCGCGGACGCGATCGACGCTGCGATCGCCATGCGCACGGTCAAATCGACCATCGTCCCGTTCGAGGGCTTGGGCTGAGGACCGCCGGACTCGCGCAGCCGTTCCTGTCCACCGGCTCTCAGCGGGAACGTGCGACCTGTTTGCCGTTCGTTCGAGGAGCAGCATCGTGGCGCCGCGACGCGTCGCGGCGCCACAAAAGCGGCGGAGTTGTATCGCCGCGGCCGCCTCCGTAGATTGGCGCGCCAATCTACGAGGAACCCGGCCGGCCATGTTCGAGAAGCTCCTGATCGCCAATCGGGGCGAGATCGCCTGCCGGATCATCCGGACCTGCAGGCGGCTCGGCATCGCCGCGGTCGCGGTCCACTCCGAGGCCGATGCCGACGCGCTGCACGTGCGCATGGCCGACGAGGCCCTGCCGATCGGGCCGGCGGCCGCCAGCCAGAGTTATCTGCGGATCGAGCGCATCGTCGAGGCGGCCCGGCTGAGCGGCGCCCAGGCGGTTCACCCGGGCTACGGCTTCCTCGCCGAGAACGCCGCCTTCGCCGAGGCGCTCGCGGCCGAGGGAATCGTCTTCATCGGCCCGCCGGTCGCGGCGATTCGCGCCATGGGCGACAAGCTCGCGGCCAAGCGCCTCGCGGCGGCGGCCGGCGTCAGCATCGTCCCGGGCCATCCCGAGGCGATCGGCGATCGGCGGCGGGCGGCGGCGGCAAGGGCATGCGGATCGCGCTCGACGAGCAGGACCTGCGCGCGGGCATCGAGCGCGCGCAGAGCGAGGCGCGCTCGTCCTTCGGCGACGACCGGGTGTTCCTCGAGAAGTTCGTGCGCGAGCCGCGCCACATCGAGATCCAGGTGCTGGCCGATCAGCGGGGCCACGTCGTCCATCTCGGCGAGCGCGAGTGCTCGATCCAGCGCCGCCATCAGAAGGTGATCGAGGAGGCGCCGAGCCCGTTCCTCGACGAGGCGACGCGGCGTGCGATGGGTGAGCAGGCGGTGGCGCTCGCGCGCGCGGCCGACTATCGCTCGGCCGGCACGGTCGAGTTCATCGTCGATGCCGAGCGCCGGTTCTACTTTCTCGAGATGAACACCCGGCTGCAGGTCGAGCATCCGGTGACCGAGCTCGTGACCGGGCTCGATCTGGTCGAGCAGATGCTGCGCATCGCGGCCGGCGAGCCGCTCGCGCTGACCCAGGACGACGTGCGCCTCGACGGCTGGGCGATCGAGGCCCGGGTCTACGCCGAGGATCCGGGGCGCGGCTTCCTGCCCTCGACCGGTCGCCTGCGGGGCTATCTGGAGCCCAAGGGCGAGGCGATCCGGATCGATTCCGGAGTGGTCGAGGGCAGCGAGGTGTCGCTCTTCTACGACCCGATGATCGCCAAGGTCTGCGCCCACGGGCCCGATCGCGCCGCCGCGGTCGAGCGGCTGAGCGCGGCGCCTCAGCCACAACGTCGCCTTCCTGACCGCGCTCCTCAACCACCGCCGCTTCCGGATGGGTGAGCTCTCGACCGACTTCATCGCCGCGGAGTTCGGCGACCGCTTCGAGGGCGTCCTGCCCACCGCGGCGACGCGGACCGGGCTGGTCGCGGTGGCGGTCGCGCTGCGCCTCACTCAGGCCCAGCGCGAGGCGCAGATCTCGGGCCAGCTGCCGGGCTGGCGGCCGGGCCTGCGCTCGGACTGGGTGGTCCGGCTCGGCGAGGAGGACGTCGCGGTCGAGGCCCGACTGGAGCCGCCGGTGTTCGTGGTCGACGTCGCCGGCGCGCGCCACGAGCTCCTGCTCGACTGGCGGCCAGGCGCGCCGCTCGCGCGCGCCACGATCGAGGGGCGCCCCGCGGTGGTCCAGGTCGATCCGTGCGCCGAGGGTTTTCGTCTGAGCCACGGCGGCATCGAGGTCGAGGCGCTCGTCCGGACCCGCGAGGCCGCC
>JAJNAZ010000023.1 GCA_021155855.1 Solirubrobacterales bacterium | reverse complement strand
GGTCATGGAACGGCTCGCAGAACAGGTCGCCGCATGAGGTGCCCGCGATGACGATCGGTGCGCGCGTACGAGGCAAGCTCACACGGATGCGGGCTAACCGGACGGTCGGCAGGGCGTACGAGAAGTCTAGCTTCAATATGAACGGCTACCGACACGTCTACCTCTACCACGTCAGAAAGACAGCCGGCACCGCACTCAACCACTGCTTTTTCTCGTTGAGCGGGGAGGAGCCCGCCGCCCTCTACCGGCGCCTGACCGCCTCGCGAGGCGATTTCGCGATCGCGGGCGACAAGATCTTTGTGATCTGGAACAAGGAGCTGATCGAGCGTGGCTATTTCCACTACGCGGCGTCGCACTATCCGATGCACGAGATCGCTCTGCCGCCCGGAACCTTCACCATCACCTGCCTGCGGGATCCGGTCGATCGCATGATCTCGCTCTACCGCATGTACCTCGACCTGGCTCAGGACGAGGGGAATGCTCCGGCGTGGTTCTTCCGCGAGCGCCACTGGATGGGCGATTCGTTCTCGGACTTCCTCGAGCGCCTGCCGCGGGAGATGGTTCAGCAGCAGCTCTACATGTTCTCGCGGTCCTTCGACGTCGATGAGGCGATCGCGAACGTCGCATCCTGCTCCCACGTCATGGTCATGGAGGAGTTCACCAAGGGACTGGAGCAGCTGAACACCAAGCTGGGGCTGCGCTTACCCAACGTCGCAGGGGTCAGGAAGTCAGAGGCGACGTTCGAGCCGACCAGGCCCGAGCTGGCGGGGTTAAGGCGCATGGTGTCCGCGGAGGACAAGCTCGTTCGCTGGGTGCGGACCCGACCATAATGCGACCGATGTCCGCTTCCGTCCCTGCGAATGGCCGGCCTTTGCAGGTCTTCGTCGATCCGGTGGACTACCAGGCTCTTGTGTGCGTCACTACCTGCCAGCGACTGCGGTACCTGCGGCGCTACCTGCCACACCTGGCCAGCTTCTGTGCACGGGACTCTCGCTTCTCGCTGCTCGTCTCCCTCGACGGAGACGGGGCCGATACCCGACGCTTCTGCGAGAGGTGGGAGGTGCCGCTGGTCTATTCAGACCAACGCGAGGGTGTCGGGATCTCGAAGAACCGCGTGCTCGAGCGCTTTCCCGACTTCGACTGCTACTTCTTCCTCGAGGACGACGTCGAGGTCGTCGATGGTCGGGTGTTTCCAGCTCACGTCGAGCTGTCCCAAACAAGCGGGATCCACCACTTCACCCTCTTCGAGCGTGGCGGCACACGGAAGGTCACGACGCAGTCGATGGCGGCCGGTCATCGGGTCCTGCATGGTCTCTACGGGGGCGCTGACTTCAGCTTTTACACAGGTGCCGGCCTAAGGCAGGTTGGAGGATGGCACCCCCGCTTTGCCGAGTACCGTCGGTGGGGTCACACAGAGCACAGCTATCGCTTCGTTCGCGCCGGGTTGGCACCCGCACCATTCAACGTGGCGGAGGACCTGGCCGATGCCTGCATCTGGCACTCGCCGCCGGCGGTGACGCGCGTGGATGGGGTGCCGATCGACGCCGATCAGATCGCCGCGCCGGAGCGCGAGCTCATGGACCAAGAGCTGACCCACGTATCCGTCGAGACGATATCTGCCCACCACGTGAACGCAGTACCACTCGGTCGCCCGGCCCGACTTGCGGCGGTTTTCGACGCTGGGGAGCGGTATCCGCTGGTCGACGGCGGAGAGCGGCGCCAGTGTCGCTCCGACTACAACCTGTGGCGCTCCCAGTCCGCCGCGACGCTCTCAGAGCGAGCGAGCGCCCTCGTGGCCGCGACCTGGGACTGGCCTGCCAATCCGGCCTTGCGGCATCGTTTGAAAATGGCACTAAGGAGATGAGCCATGCCCCGCTGGTCTCGGTCGTCCTTCCCTGCTTCGACGCCGAGCGCTTCCTACCCGAGGCCCTGGACTCGCTGCTTGGGCAGACCCATGGGCATCTCGAGATCATCGCCATCGATGACGGCTCCCGCGACGCGACACCCGGCATCCTCGAGGGGTCCGCCGCCAGAGACGAGCGGGTTCGGATCCTGCGTAACGAGACGAATCTCGGGCTGATCCGGACGCTCAATCGGGGCGTCGCCGAGGCCCGGGGCGAGTTCATCGCTCGCATGGACGCCGACGACATCTCGGCACCTCAACGCATTGAGCGTCAGGTCGAGGCCCTCGCGCCTCGTTCCGAGATCGGCGTGGTGGCAACGGGCGTCGAGCTGATCGACGAAGAAGGCCGCGTTATTGGGCGCCCGGTGCGACCACGCTCCCTTGAGCCGGGGGCGGCGCGGTTCATGGCCCTCTTCGCCACCCCTCTCGCCCATCCGACGCTTCTCGCGCGGGCCTCGGTGATGCGGACGCACTCGTACGGGGCATCGGACGACAGCCTCCACACGGAGGACTACGAGCTCTTCACCCGCATGCTTGCCGCCGGAGTCGGATTCCTGAACCTCGACGAGCCGCTGGTCGCCTATCGCGTCGGCAGCGAGGGCGTCTCCCGGCGTCACGAGACCATCCAGGTCGACAACTTCGTCACCTGTGCCCGCCGCCACCTGGAGCGGACGCTTGACCTCCGGCCGAAGCCCGGCGCCCACAGGGTGCTGGTCAATCGGATCGATCGAGCCGTGACCGCCCGGGACCTGAGCGAAGGTCTGCGCTGTCTCGACCGCATCGAAGAAAGCTTCATGGCCCGCGAACCCCGCTCGGTGTTGGAGATCGCCGGAATCGCCGACGAGCAAAGGGTGGACGTCCTCGTCCAAGCGGCTCTCAAGGGCACGACGGCGGTCCGTCTGGCTGCGGGGGGGTTGACCCTTCGCTACGGACGTCGGCTGCTCTCGCCGAGGGCGCGCCGGTACCTCGGCGCGAAGTACCGGCGCGGAGGACGCCGCAGCCGCTGAACCCGTGCTCAGGGCGGCGCTCATCGGAGCGCCGGTGCGGGGGCTAGCGGGGCGACGACCTGGACGGGCGTGGCCCACGAAATCGCCGACGGGCACGCGGTCGTTCAGCGCTCGCGCGGCCGTGCTCGCGCTCGTACTGGTCGAGCACATCCGCGGTGGGACCGTGCTCCCGCACTACTCCCGCCTCGAGCCAGAACACCCGTTCGCAGACCTCGGCCACCTGGTTGCGGTTGTGGCTGACGAAGATCACGGTGCGTCCGGCCGCGTGGAGGCCCTTGATCTCCTCCAGGCAGCGAGCCTGGAACTCGCCGTCGACTACCGCGAGGACCTCATCGAAGACGTAGATGTCGGCCGGGAAAATGATTCCGACGGCGAACGAAAGCCGCGAGATCATCCCGCTCGAAAAGCGCTTCGTGGGAGTATCGATGTGGCTTTCAAGCTCGGCGAACTCCATGACCGCGTCCATCCGCTCCGCGACCGTCTTGGGCGGAAAGCCGAGCGACGACGCGAACAGAGTGACGTTTTCGCGGCCGGTCAGCTCGGGATGGAATCCCTGCCCGACCGCCAGCAGGGGCAGCACCCGGCCCCAGACTCGCATCTCCCCGCCCGTGGGCACAATCATGCCCGCCAGGATCTGAAGCAGGGTGGACTTTCCCGACCCGTTGATCCCCACGAGGCCGATCGCCTCGCCGCGGTGGCAGGTGAGGTCCACGCCGGCGAGAGCCTCGAAGGTCACCGTAGTCGCTCGTCGGCGCAGCAGACTGGCGACGGTCTGCTGCAGGCTGCGGTGCTCGCCGAGCTGGTAGCGCTTTCGCAGTCCCTCGGCGCGGATCGCGATCGGCGGCGCCGCATCGTGAGCCGTCGCCGACATCAGATCTCGTCCGCCATCGTGGTCTCGCGCCGCGAGAACAGCCGCCAGCCGGCCACCACGAGCAATGCCGTAGCCGCGAGCGAGATGACGATCGGCTCGATGTCCGGCTGGTATCCCGATAGCACCATCCAGCGGGCGCCCTCCATGACGCCCGTCAGGGGGTTGAGGCCGAGGAGCGCACGGGCGGTGGAGGAGACTTCGGCAAGCGGATAGCCGATCGGGGCAAGGAACACTCCCACCTGAAGCAGGAACGGCAGCGCGCTGTTGATGTCGCGGTACCGCACCGCAAGCGACGACAGGATCGCGACCACCGCCAGCGTGAGCAACACCAGCCAGATCAGCACCAGCGGCAGCAGGAGGACCTTGATCGTGATATGGCCCGTTACGGTCGTGGCCACCACGGCGCCGGTCGCCGTGACCCCGAAGGCCGGCAGCGAGGCGATCACCGCCGCCAGCGGGAATGCGAGGCGCGGACACGGCGTATAGCGGACCAGGTTGGCGCTCGAGATCAAGGAGGCCGTGCCGATCGTCATCGCGGCCTGAAAGAAGGACCACACGCTAAGGCCGACTAGCGCGAAGACCACGTAGGGCAGCCCGCCCGTATCCACGCCCGCCAGGCCCTGGAAGGCGACCAGGAAGCCGGCGAGCAGGGCCAGCGGCTGAAACACCAGCCACAGCGGCCCGAACAGGGACTGCTTGTACTTCACCTTCAGGTCGCGCGCCGTGAGAACCCGGGTGACAGGAGCGTTAGCGACGAAGTCGCGAAGCCGCAGCCGTCGCTTGGTCGGCCGGATCACCCGCTCGGCAGGCCACACGAGGGGGGCGGCCACGGGCGACTCAAGGGTCGCGCGCTCCTGCACTTCTGCGTTGCTCACGTCGTATCGTCCAGTTATCGGGGCCCCGGCTCCTGCGCAAGATACCCGAGCCGCACCGAGAGGCATCGCGGTACGGCGGGACACATAGGATCCACCCCCGATCCCGCTCGCCGAGCTGGAGCGGCCCGCCGCCTGAGCGCCGACCCCTACGTCGGCGTCGGCACGTAGCGCTCCCTTGGAGCGGTCTCCGGCGCGGCGGTCGGCAGCGGCTGAGCGGCTCGCTCGGTGCGCCAGTGCCACAGCGCGACCACGATGCAGATCGCGATCGCCACGAGGTGGGTGCGGTAGCGAAAGCCGGTGCCGGCGTTGCCGGTGCTCAGCGAGTAGGCGACCAGCAGAAAGAACGCCAGGTAGATCAGGGGTCCGGCGCGGGCGAAGATCTCGCCGCGGCGGTCTGTCAGCGCCCTCGCGAGGAAATACAGCAGGGCGAGAGTGATGAGCCCCCCGATCGCTCCCAGCCGCTGGCTCGAATTCCCGAGCTGCCACACGAATGGCTTGAAGGTGACGTCGAAGATCCGGGTCGGTAGGTTGGTGATGATCGCCTCGCGGGTCGAGAAGTCGACCTGCTCCAGCGCCAGGTTGGCGTCGTCGGCCGCGTTTGCGTCCTGGGATTGCTGGACGTTTTGATCCAGGTTCTCGTCGGAGGATGCCTCGAGCACGGTGGGGGTCGCGAGTACGACGAACGCGGCGACGATCGCGATCAGGGCCATGGAGGTGGCCTCGCTTGTCCGCGAGGTTCGCACGCTGGCGTGCAGGGCGATCACGACCCCGGCAGTGATCAGGAGCCAGCCGGCGTAGGGGCGAGTGGCGACCCCGACCAGACAGCCGGCGACGATGACCGCGAAGGAGGTGAAGTCGCCTCGCTTCCAGAGGCGGGCCCCGCCGAAGGCGACCAGGCCCTCGGCCAGGAACATGGCGGACTCCTTGTGCAGGAGGCTGGAGAAGAAGACCCCGCTGGGCTCGAAGGCGAGGATCCAGGCGGCGATGATCGCCGGCTTGGGACCCACCAGCTCGTAGACAGCGGTGACGAGCAGCACGAGCCCGGCGACCGCGAGCCCGATCTCGGTGATGCGAAGCGCGAAATCGGGCGCGTCGACCGTCCAGGCCTGGGCGGCGAGTAGCCACTCATGCAGCGTGCCGGTCAGGGACGAGAGCCACTCTTCGGAGCCGAAGCCGGAGTCCGCCACCTCCCTCGCGTTGCCCAAGAAGGTGCGCTCGTCGCCGCCGCGCAGCTCCGAGGCGATCGAGGTCAGCGAGACGCCCGCCGCGGCGACAACCCGAAGGACCACGGCGACCGCGATCGGCCACCCGATCGCCAACCCGGGACGGCCGCGAGCGAGCAGCCGAATCAGGCCGTACAGGGCGAAGCCCACCAGCAGGAGCATCAGCGCCGCAGCCAGGTAGTCGTGGATCTGCTGGTCGCCTATCGTGGGTATGGTGAGTTCGAGCCTCGATCGACTAGCGGTGCGCGGGTCGCGACCGCGAGGCTAAGGGTAATCCCGAACGGCCCGGCAAGGGAAATGAGCGACAGCTTCAGCCGCCTCTACAACGAGCACGTCGCCGATGTCTATGGCTACTTCGCCTACCGAGTCGGATCGCGAGCAGAGGCCGAGCAGCTGACCCAGGCCACTTTCGAGCGAGCATTTCGCGAGCGGGCAACGTTCGGCTCCGAGCGCAAGGAGACGAGCGTCCACCTGCTGAAGATCGCGCGCGAGACGCGGCGCAACGGGGAGCGGGCGGGGATTGCGGACCGGCACGATCTGGGCATCGAGGCGGACCTGGCCGGGGCGCTCGAGCGGCTCGAGCGGCTCGACCGTTCCGTGCTTTCCCTCCGTTACGGTGCCCGCCTTGCGGCCCCGGAGATCGCCCGGGTGCTCGGTGTGAGCGAGAATCGCGTTCGCAGAGCCCACTCCCGCGGGCTTCGCCGTGTGCGGACCGAGCTCGAGCGTTCGCAGCGTCCCGATCCGGCCGAGCCTCGATCAGGACCCGCCGGCGACCAGCAGGGCGGCGACCAGGAGCAGGCCGAAGCCGATCGCGAGGCATACGGCGGTCCCGAGCAGCCAGCTTGACCGCGGGGCATAATCCCGGGGCTGGTCGGTGTCGCGCGGCAGCCCGGCGATCCGATCCTCGAGCCGGGCGACGAAGGCCTGGTCGGGTGCCGGCCGCTGGTCGCTGAGCCGCGCGGCGATCAGTTCCAGGGCCCGAAGCTGTCTCGGCAGGATCTGCGGCTCGAGCTGCCGGATCTCCTTCTCGTGCTGGCCGCTTGAAAAAACGTTCATCGGATTGGTGCTTGGCGCCTGCCCTGCCGTCGTGCGGAACGGACCCTCATTCTGTCATTCACTCCGCGACGAGTCAGCAGCTCGCCGTAGAGCGCGTCGATGTCGGCGACCAGGCGGGAGGCAGAGTAGCGGCGCAGGGCGTGCTCGCGGGCGCCGGCGCCGAGCCGGGCGCGTAGTTCCGGTTCAGCGGCGAGCCGCAGGAGCGCGGTCGCCACCGCCTCGGGATCATCCGGGGGGACGAGGACCCCGGTGTCCGGCGTCACCACCTCGCCGACGCCCCCAACCCGGGTCGCCACGGCGGGCAACCCGGCGGCAGCCGCCTCGATCAGCGACACGGGGGTCCCCTCGTTGGCGGAGGTGAGGACCGCGATGTCGGCGGCGGCCGTGATCGTGGTCAGGTCGCGCCGGTAGCCCAGGAACCGGATCCGATCCTCGATCCCGAGCTCGCGCGAGATCGGCTGCAGGCGGGGCCTGATCTCGCCGTCGCCGACCACCAGCAGCCGCAGCGGTGCGGCGTCTCCTGTGAGCGCCAGGGCGCGAAGCAGGACGTCCAAGCGCTTGATCGGCACCACCCGGCCGACGAAGCTGAGGACGATGTCGTCCTCGCCGATCCCGAGGCGGCGACGAAGCTCGCCCCCCGCCCCCCGGTCGCTGTTCGCGAACGGCTCCAGGTCCAGCCCGAGCGGGATCACGCGGAAGCGATCCCGCGCCGCGACGCCGAGTCGGACCAGATCATCGACCGTCGCCTGGCTGACCCCGATCAGGCAGTCGCTTCGCCGCCCGAGCAGCCGCTCCAGTGAGCGGTACAGCGCGCTCTTTCGCGGGCCGAAGTAGCGCTCGAGCACGTGCCCGTGGTAGGTGTGGACGATTACCGGACGCGACCGCAGCGTGGTAAGCGCCGCCAGCCGAGCGAGAAAGCCGGCCTTCGCCATGTGGGTGTGGATCAGGTGGGGGCGAAAGCGACGGGCGATGGCGACGATCCGCGCCAGGGCGGCGGCGTCGTGAGGGGGGTGTGGGGCCTGACTGAGGCTGGGCACGAACTCGGTCCGGGCTCCCTCCCGGTCGGCGAGATCGGCCATCGACTCCTCGCCGGCGGCCACGGAGCCGTGGACGAGCAGGGTCTCGTAACGACTCGGGTCGAGTCGTCGCCCGCTGAGCAGCGCCGCCTGCTGGGCGGGACCGCCCAGGTTCATCCTCGCGATTACCCGGAGGACGCGGATGCGGGCCGGGCCGGGCGCTCCGGTCAGGCCGCCACGCTAAGCCGGGTCGCTGCCTCCTCGCAGGCGATCACGTCGTCGATCGCGTCGTCGACCGAGCGCCGCGGCCGCCAGCCGATCAGGCGCTCGATTTCAGTGCAATCCGGCTGCCGGTTCCCGAGCTCCTCGAAGCCCCCGGCATAGGCCTCCTCGTAGGGGACCAGGCGGAGGCTCGAGCTCGAGCCCGTGCGCTCGAGCACGCGCTGGGCGAGCTCGAGGATCGTGATCTGCTCGGTTGCCCCGACGTTGTAGACGTTGCCGATCGCCGCGTCCGCGTCGATCAGGTCGACGAGCGCCTCGACCGTGTCGTGGACGTGAGTGAAGCAGCGCGACTGACCCCCGTCTCCGTACACGGTCAGGTCGTCCCCGGCGAGCGCCTGGCGCACTAACCGGGGAAGCACCATCCCGTAGGCGCTCGCCTGCCGCGGGCCGACGGCGTTGAACAGCCGCGCGACCGTCATCCTCGCGCCCTGCTCGCGCGTGTATCCATGGGCCAGCACCTCTCCAAAGGCCTTCGCCGTCGCATACGACCAGCGCGAGACCGCCGGCGATCCGACGAGCCGGTCGTCGTGCTCTCGCAGCGCCACGCCGTTGCTCTTTCCGTAGACCTCCGACGTCGAGGTGAACAGGAGCCTGGTGCGGTGGCGGGCGCCGGCGGCCATCACGGTGTCGATTGCGCGCACGTTGCGAAGCACGCAGTCGAGCGGTCGCTCGACGATCAGTTTCACTCCGACCGCCGAGGCCAGATGGAAGCACGTGTCCGCGCCCCCCATCAACTCGTCGATCACGCCTGCGTCCTCCGCTGACTCGACGACCAGGCGCGCCCGCCCACCGTCGAGAACGGCATCCACGTTCTCGATCTTCCCGGTGCTGAGGTCGTCGAGGATCGTCACCTCGTCGCCTCTTCCCGCCAGTTTGTCCGCAAGATGCGAGCCGACGAAGCCCGCCCCGCCAGTGATCAAATGCCGCAACCTAGACTCCCAGCTCCCCTTGGTCGAACACGCCTACGCGATCCATCGCCGGTGGCTGATCCCGCTGAATGATTGACCGCCAACGCTATCCGCTCCGTCTGCCGCGCGTCAAGGGGGAAGTGCCGCAACCTCAACCGGGTAATACCGCAGTCTGGGCCGCGGACCTCAGCGACTCCACGGTCCTCGATAATCCTTCGCGCAGCCCGATCGCGGGCTCGTAGCCCAAGGCGGCGCGGGCCCGGGAGATGTCGGCGAGCGAATTCCGCACGTCTCCCGGCCGCGGCTCGCCGTGATCCGCCTCGGCCTCGACCCCGATGATCCCCCGTAGCTCCTCCAGCAGCGCGTTCAGCGTGATCGTCTCTCCGCAGGCGATGTTGAAGGTCTCTCCCGCGACACCGTCGCGATCAGCGGCGAGCAGGTTGGCCGCGACGGCGTTGTCCACATAGGTGAAGTCGCGCGACTGCTCGCCGTCCCCGTGGACCACCGGGGAGCGCCCCTCCAGCATCGCGGTGATGAACCGGGGCACGACCGCCGCATACTCCGAGAGCGGGTCCTGGCGCGGTCCGAAGACGTTGAAGTAGCGCAGCGCGACCGTCTCCTGCCCGTAGACCTCGAAGAACGCGCGGCAGTAGCCCTCGGCGGCAAGCTTGCCGACCGCGTAGGGGGAGATCGGCAGCGCGGGCGTCTCCTCGCGCGCCGGCAACTCGCGATTCGCGCCATAGGTCGAAGACGACGAGGCGAAGACCACCCGGCGAACCCCCTCGTCGCGCGCGGCGAGTAGCACGTTGAGCGTCCCGGTCACGTTTGCCGCGTGGCTGGTCAGCGGGTCGCGGACCGATCGCGGCACCGACGGGACGGCGGCCTGATGAAACACCAGGTCGCACTCGCGCACGCAGCGGTGGACCTGCTCGTAGCTGCGAACGTCGCCCTCGATGAACTCGATCTCGTCGGGCAGCGCGAGCAGGTTCTCGCGCCTGCCGGTGGCGAGGTTGTCGAGCACCCGGACGCGCTGGCCCTCGCGGTAGAGCCGCTCGGCGAGATGCGAGCCGATAAAGCCCGCGCCGCCCGTCACCAGCACCCTCGAGGCCGCCGAGCTCATCGCCGCGACTCTAGCGAGCGCCGCTCTGAAGCAGCCGGTGGTGCGTCTGCGGCGACCGGCCGCACGGCTCGGGGACGCCGCGCGAGTTGCTTAGATCACGGCGTGCGCAAGGCAGCAGCCATCGCCCTCGCGCTCGTCGCAATCGCCGTCGTCGGCTGCGGCGAGAGGGAGGAGCCGGAGGTCACCATGGCGGAGCCGGAGTTCGAGATCACCGGCGAGTGGCGGGGGCGGCTGACCCAGAAGAACCTCGAGCCGTTCACGGTCACGGCGACGATCGTCTCGCTCGAGCGCTCGAAGCAGAACGTCGTCCGCTACGGCGGGATCGAGTGCGCGGGGACCTGGGAGTACCTCGGCGCGACCGAGACCGCCTACCGCTTCCGCGAGGTGATCGACCGCGGCGAGGGCAAGAAGTGCAAGGGAACCGGGACGGTCGCGCTGACGCCGCTGACCGACGACAGGGTCGAGTACGTCTTCCGCGGCGGCAAGATCAGCAGCCGCGGCGTGCTCGGGCGCCAGGGCTGATCCTGGGGCGGAGGCGCCGCCGGACATCGCCCCCGCGGGGGCGATGCCACGCATTCGCGCGATTGGTGGCGATTCCGCCTCCGGGCGTCGGGGGCTCAGCGCGCGATGTGGACCGGCTCGAGGATGAAGGTGTCGCTGGCGACCTCAATCTTCGGGTCGCGCTTGGGGATGAAGCCGCGCACTCGGCGGCGGGTGATCCTCCCGACCGCCGTGATCACCTCATGCCTGTAGCCGGGTGAGTCCGGCGAGAGGAGCTCGGCCGGCTCAGACCCGTCCCCGTTCTCGTCGGGGACGGCGATCACCGCATCGCGGATCACGAACTTGACCACATCGCCCGAGATCTCGATGCTGACGTCGTTCGGCCGCCCGCCCGCATGTCGCTCCCAGATCGAGCTCAGCGATCTCGTCAGTTCGTCCGATACTCCCGGCCTTCGCCGGGTCTCCGCAACGTCGCCCACTGGGTCGCTCATCGCAACCCCTTTCCCTTCTCCTCGCAGAAGGCCGGTCTCGAGAAGGGCGGAGGAGGAGGTGAAAGGGCCCAGCCGGCGGTGATATGAGTGTACTGCCGCCGTCACAGCGGTAGCGGCGGCCTCCAGCGCCGCCTTGGCGGGCGAGCCTGCCCAACTCCCCCGCAAATTCAGTGGTTTTCAGCGCACCTGCTACCGTGATCTGCGTCGGGTCGCCAATCAGGCGCCCGAGGAGTTCCGTTTCTTCCGTGCACTCGTGAGTGCGTCCGGGTCTCAGGAATCCCACCGCTCACAAGGAGTTGCACCACATGTCTTTCGCCGATCTCGGCGTCTCGCGCCCTGTTGCGGGCGCGCTCGCAAAGCGCGGCATCACCGCGCCCTTCGCGGTCCAGGAGCTCGTCATCGCCGACGTGCTCGACGGCCGCGACGTCCTCGTCCAATCGCCGACCGGGTCGGGCAAGACGCTCGCCTTCGGCGCGCCGCTTGCGGATCTGATCGAGGCCGGCGACCGCCGGCCCGCGGCGCTGATCCTCGCGCCGACGCGTGAGCTCGCGCTGCAGATCGTCGACGAGTTGCGCGATCTCGCCGCCGCCCGGGCACTCTCGGTCGCCCCGGTCTACGGCGGCGTGGGGCTCGAAGAGCAGGCCAAGCGCGCCGCGCGCGCCCACATCGTCGTCGCCACCCCTGGCCGGCTCGAGGACCTGCTTCAGCGCCGCGCCTTCACCCTCGACCACGTCCGCGTGCTGGTCATCGACGAGGCCGACCGGATGCTCGACATGGGCTTCAAGCCCGCCGTCGACCGGATCGTCGCCCGCACCCCCCGGGACCGCCAGACCCTGTTCTTCTCGGCGACGCTGGAGGCCGCCGCCGGCAAGGTCGCGCGCGCCTACACCCGCGACGCCCGCCGCCACGTGCACGAGCCGACGATCGAGGACGCCGGCGAGGTCGAGCACCGCTTCGTCCACCTCGAGCACGCCGACAAGGTCGGCGCGCTGGTCACCGAGCTGCGCGACGGCGAGCACGGCCGGACGCTGGTCTTCGTGCGCACCAAGCGAGGGGCCGACCGGCTGGTCAAGCGCCTGCAGCAGAGGGGCGTGGCCTCCGTCGCCATGCACGGAAACAAGTCGCAGGGCCAGCGCCAGCGGGCCCTGGCGAGCTTTGCCTCCGGCAAGATCGACACCCTGGTCGCCACAGACGTTGCCGCTCGCGGCATCGACGTCGAAGAGATCGCTCGCGTGATCAACTTCGACGCCCCCGGCGATCGCGACGCTTACGTGCACCGGGTCGGCCGATCCGGCCGCGCGGGTCGCGACGGCGCCGGGATCAGCTTCGTGATCCCCGACCAGGACGCCGAGATGCGGCGGATCGCCGCCGGGCTCGGCCTCGCCTCCGAGTTTGATCGGGCCCGTCCGGGGCGCAACGGCGCGCCGGGCTCACACGGGCGCGCTCACGAGCGCGGAGGCGGCGGGCGACGCCGTCGCCGCCGGCGCTGAGACCTCCCGCTCGCAGCCGTCGCCTAACGCTCAGCTCGGTCGGCCGGCTGGAAGAGCTCGATCGGATTGCCGGACGGATCGTCGAGGAGGATCTGCTGCCCGCCCGGCCCGGTGACGATGTCGTTGCGGAAGGTAAGCCCGGCCGCGCGCAGGCGCTCCACCTCGCCGGCGATGTCGTCGACGATCAGGTGGATTCGGTTCCAGCCGCCGGGACCGGGGGTGCGGCCGTCGGGCATCGGCCGTCCGGCCGAGCTCGTCGGCCCGGCGAGGAGCAGCCGCAGACGGCCGCGGACAACGTCGGCGAACGCGGGTGCCGCGCTCGAGCGAAGCTCGAAGTCGATGTGGCGGGTGTAGAAGTCGACGGCGGTGTCGACGTCGTCGACCATGTAGCGGACGCTGACCAGGTCCTCGGACATATTCAGGTCACCTCCTGGTTGACTCGGTGTGCTCGATCAGTGCGAGCAGGAAAGGGATTCGCGCGGCGAGCTCGGCGGCGGTTCGCTCGAACGCCGGGTAACTCTCTTCGTCGGTGTCGCCCTCTCGGGCCGGGTCGGGGATGCTCCAATGGATCAGGTCGGGACGCCCGGGAAACTCGGGGCACACCTCGCGCACGCGGTCGCAGAGGCTGATCACCCGGTCGAACGGTTGCCCGGCGAACTCGTCGAGGTGCTTGGAGCGCCGCCCCCGCAGATCGATGCCGTGGTCGCGCATCACGCGTACGGCGTTCGGGTGCAGCGGCTTCGGGTGGCTGCCGGCACTCGCAACCTCGATCGCGCCGCCGGTCAGATGTTCGACCAAGGCCTCAGCGATCTGTGATCTGGCGCTGTTCCCGGTGCAGAGGAACAGGATCCGAACGCGCGGCAGCGATTTCTCCCACGCAGGGCCCGGCGGCGCGGCCGCGCGCAGCCCGGGGTGCAGCGCACCGGCTGCCACCGCGAGCAGCTCGCCGCAGCGGGCGAGATCGAGCGTGTAGTAGCTGTCGCGGCCGTCGGCGGCGCTTCGACGGGTCGACAGGAGCCCGTCCGCTCGCAGGCGGCCGAGATGGTAGGAGACGAGGCTCTGGGGTTGGCCGAGCAAGTCGCACAGCTCCCGCACCCTGCGGTCGCTGCGCGCGAGCTCGCTCAAAAGCCCCCAGCGCAGCGGGTGGCCGACGGTGCGAAGCACCGTGGGTGGCGCGGGGTTCGGCATCGATGCAGCGACCAAGCTGAGAAATATACATCAAATCAATCTGATGGATTGTGATTGGGCAATACATCCTGGAGGCCACCGAGATCATCGATGCCGGCGACCGAGTCGTTGTCGTCCAGTACGAGCGAGGGGCGGGGCCGGCGCTAGCTCGCGCGGCGCTCGAGCACGACCACCGGGATCTGGCGCTCGGTCCGCGTCTGGTAGGCCGCGTACTGCGGCCAGAGCTCGACCGCGCGCTTCCAGATCCGCGCGCGCTCCTCGGGCGTCGCCTCGCGGGCCCGCACCGGCCGGCGCTCGGAACCGATCTGCACGCTCGTCTCCGGGTTCGCCTTGAGGTTGTGGTACCAGGCGGGGTGCCTGGGAAAGCCGCCCTTCGAGGCGATGATCGCGACCTCGTCGCCGTCGGCGATGTAGAGCAGGGCGGAGGTCCGGTGGGCGCCGCTGCGGGCGCCGACGTGGTCGAGCAGCAGCATCGGCGCCTTCACGAACGGGACGTGCTCGCCGATCCGCCCGCCGCTCGCCCGGTAGACCCAGGTGTGGACGTCCATCAGCCGGTTGAGCACCGGCCAGCTGCGCTCGGCGAGGTCGAGGTAGTTCACGGCTGGCAGCTTACGCGCCGGGTCCGGGGCCGCCCACGCCATGCGCCGACCTCGGCATTAGATACAATCGTTACGAACTGATGTCCTTGCTATCCTGCCCGGGTCGGGTTGCCTGCCTGGCGCCCGAGGAGTTCCGTACCGCCGCGTGCCCTGCTGAGCGCGCGCGGGGTCTCAGGACCTCTCCCTCTTTCTGAAACGCGCTTATCCAAGGAGTTCTGCACGCCCATGTCAGCGACCGCCACGCCCACCCGCAATTCGACCCGCGCCGCCTGGTGCTGTGACCGCTGCGCGGTCACGATCACCTGGATGCCCGGCTTCGACTGCAAGGGGCTGCCGGCAGGTTGGACGCGGCGTGGCGACAAGGCTCACTGCCTGCAGTGCCGGCGCGCGATAGCGGCCGAGGCGGCGAACGAGACCGCACCGGCGGGCGCGACCCGCGAGGAGCGGGCCAAGCTCCGCGCCGAGGCGCTGATCGAGTTCGAGATCCGGCGCGACCCCGATCGCCCCAATGGCGAGATCGCCAAGGTCGTGCGCTGCTCGGTTCCCGCGGTGCTCAAGGCCCGCCGCCGCCTCGAGGCGAGCTCCGAAAAGCGCCGCTGACGCGCCCCCACCGCAACGAGAAAGGCCCGCAGCTGCGGGCCTTTCGGGTTCAAGGGTGCGCTGCGGTCAGCTCGCCAGCCGCTGCTTGAGCAGCGCCTTGCCCTCCTCGGCGCCCTTGCGGCTGGCGCCCTGGGCGCGGCGGAAGAACTCGGCGAGCTCGGAGTCGCCGTCGCGCTCGGCGTCCTCGATGTACTGCTCGAGGCGCAGCACGTTGCTCAGGCACTGCTCCGTGAACCAGATCACGTTGTAGTCCTTGTCCTTGGTCCCGGTGAGCTGGCCGGTCTCGGTCGCGGTCGTCGCTTCCATCTCGTCATCTCCTCCTCGTTCGTGCGTTCACCACTCGCCTACCCGGCGAGGCATCCTCTACTCCCTGACCGCCTCCCTCAGCCGGTGATGATCGGCACGAGCAGGCGTCGAGCCGGGCTCAGCGCACGAACAGGATCTCGGAGTACTTCGGCAGCGGCCAGAGGTCGTCGGCGACCACCTTCTCGAGCCGGTCGGCGGCCTCGCGCACACCCGCCATCGCGGTGAGCTGGCGGTCGCGGGCGTGCTTGGCCAGCTCCAGGCCCTCGATCCCCTCGGGGTAGGCGTTCGCCTCGTCGAGGGTGGCGATCGCCGCCAGCAGCTCGTCGAGCAGCCGCCGGGTCTCGCCCGCGAGCTCGCCGACCTCGGCCGCGTCGATCAGGGCCAGGTGGCGAAGCGCCGCGGGCACGATCATCGTCCGCGCGATCGACTCGGCGGTCTCGGCCTCGATGTTGGCGCGGGTGATGTACTGCTCGAGCCAGACCTCGTAGCGCGACTCGAGCTCGCGCTCGGAGAGCACGCCGTAGGCACCGAACGCCTTCACCGTCGCCGGGGCGAGCACCTCGGGTAACGCGTCGGGGGTCGTGCGCAGATTCTTCAGCCCGCGGCGCACGGCCTCGGCGTGCCACTCCTCGTCGTAGTTGTCGCCGCCGAACAGGATCTGCTTGTTGGCCGCGTAGGAGTCCTTGACCACCGCCGTGACCGCCTCGGCGACGTCGTCTCCGCCGGCGATCCGCTTCTCGACCTGCTCGGCGAGCTCGTCGACGGCCTCGGCGACGATCGTGTTCAGGACCGTGTTCGGGAAGGCGAGCGAATCGCTCGACCCGACCGCTCGGAACTCGAACTTGTTGCCGGTGAAGGCGAACGGCGAGGTCCGGTTGCGATCGCCGCCGTGCATCGGCAGCGCCGGCAGCACCGGGGTCCCGAGTCCCAAGAACGAGCCCGGCGTGTGCGGGTCGCCCTGGCCCGACTCGATCGCCTCGAACACCTTCTCGAGCTCGGCGCCGAGGAAGATCGAGAGGATCGCCGGCGGCGCCTCGTTGGCTCCCAGCCGGTGGTCCTGTCCGATGTTGGCGACCGAGGCTCGCAGCAGGCCCTGGTGGCGGTTGACCGCCTGGATCACCGCGGCGCAGAAGAACAGGAAGCTGGTGTTGTCGGCCGGGGTCTCGCCGGGATCCATCAGGTTCACGCCGGTGTCGGTCCCCATCGACCAGTTGTTGTGCTTGCCGGAGCCGTTGACGCCGGCGAACGGCTTCTCGTGCAGCAGGCAGACGAGCCCGTAGTTGCGGGCGACGTTCTGCATCATCTGCATCGTCAGCTGCTGGTGGTCGGAGCCGACGTTGGAGTTCTCGAAGATCGGCGCGATCTCGTACTGGCCGGGCGCGACCTCGTTGTGACGGGTCTTCACCGGGACGCCGAGCTTGCGCAGCTCGTTCTCGGTCTCCATCATGCAGGCGAGGATCCGCTCGGGGATCGAGCCGAAGTAATGGTCGTCGAGCTCGTGGCCCTTGGGGGGCTTGGCGCCGAACAGGGTCCGCCCGGTGGTCACCAGGTCGGGGCGCTCGAAGAAGTACTGCTCGTCGATGAGGAAGTACTCCTGCTCGGGCCCGACGGTGGTGAAGACGCGCTTCGACTCGGCGTCGCCGAGCAGCTTCAGCGCCCGGATCGCCGACTTGGAGAGCGCGTCCATCGAGCGCAGCAGCGGGATCTTCGCGTCCAGCGCCTCGCCCGTCCACGAGGTGAACGCGGTCGGGATGCAGAGCAGGGCGCCGTTCGGGTTCTCGAGCACGAACGCGGGGCTGGTCGGGTCCCAGGCGGTGTAGCCGCGGGCCTCGAAGGTGGCCCGGACGCCGCCGGTCGGAAACGAAGACGCGTCGGGCTCACCCTGGATCAGCTCCTTGCCGGAGAAGTCGGCGATCGCGCCGCCCTCCCCGTCGGGCTCGAAGAACGAGTCGTGCTTCTCCGCGGTCAGGCCGGTGAGCGGCTGGAAGACGTGGGTGTAGTGGGTCGCGCCGCGCTCCAGCGCCCAGCGCTTCATCGCCTCGGCGACCTCGTCGGCGAGCGCCGGGTCGAGCGCCTCGCCGTGCTCGAGCGTCGAGCGCAGCTGCTTGAAGGTGTCCTTCGACAGGCGCTGCCTCTGGGTCGCGAGCGAGAACACGTTCTGGCCGAACGGGTTGTTCTCGGCCTCGGTGAGATCAACGGTGCCGAGCGCCCCCCCGTTCGAGCTCCACTTGGCGGCGGTCACGTTCTCCTGACGAAGCCTCGTCATCCTCGGGTCTTCCTCCTTGCGGCAGCGGGCCTCGGCGCGAGGTCCGCGATCTGTTTGCGTGGCAATTTCGCCGCTTAGCCTAGGGGGTGGGGTGCCGCCTCCCCCTGTACGAGCGTCGAAAAATCCGCATCTTGGGTTCGCCCCGTTGTCAGGGTGCGTGATCGCGGCGGATCAGCCAGCCGCTGCCGCGCGGCTCAGCCGCATTCCTGCGCGCCGGCACAGGCGCGCAGCTCGGCCAGCCGCCGGGCGAGGCGCAACCGCACCTGCGGCCGGCGGTCGCCCCTGGCGAGGTTGTCGAGCTGCTCGGGATCGCGGCGCATGTCGTAGAGCTCGCGGTCGCCGCTCTCGTACTCGGCGTACGTGTAGCGGTGGGTGCGCAGACCCGTGAACGCCTGCTTGCGCTCGAACACCTCGAGCAGCACCGCGTCGCGTTGGGTTCCGGGCCGATCGGCGCCGGGCCGCAATGACCATCCGTCGAGCTCGCGGTCGGCCTTCGCCCCCGCCGCCTCGAGGATCGTCGCCGCGAGATCGACGTTGGCGACCAGGCGGCGCTCGCGCTCGCCGGCGGCGAACCCGGGTCCGCGGACCAGCAGCGGCACCCGGATCGCCTCGTCGTAGGGGCGCGACTTGCCCTCGAGTCGGTGTTGGCCGCGCAGGTAGCCGTTGTCGCTGGTGAACACGAACAGGGTCCGCTCGAGCTCGCCGGCCGCGCGCAGACGGGCGATTAGGCGGCCGACGAGCCGGTCGATGCTCGCCAGCGACTCGAGCTGGCTCACGTACTCGCGGTCGAGCCGCTCGCGCGCCCTGCGGTCGAGCCGTGGCCGCTTGCGCACGTCGCGCGGCTTGTCGGAGACGTCGCTCTCGTCGACGGCGGCGCGCCGCGGTGCCCGGCGGCCGTCGAATTTGCCCCGGTCGCGGGGCGCGGGCTCGGGGTTGCGCTCGGCCTCGTCGGGCAGGCCGGAGTCCCTGTGTGGGCCGTTGGTCGCCACCCAGAGGAAGAACGGGCGGCGCTTGGCCGCGGCGTCGCGGACAAAGCCCGCCGCCTTGTCGGAGAGCACGTCGGTCTTGTACGGGCTCTGCTCGCCCGAATCGCCGTAGTGGACGATCTCGCCGTTTTCGATCAGGTCGAAGTCGAAGGCGCGCTGCTTGTTCTTCCCCGGCAGCCCGTACCAATCGCTCCACCCGGGCGGGACCTCGCGCACTGCGGCCCCCTCGCCGTAGCCGTTGAGGAACTTGCCGACGAAGCCGGTGCGATAGCCGGCGCGCGAGAGCCAGACCGGAAGCGTGTGCTCGGGGTCGAGGCTCTGATAGCCGCCGTTGGGCCCTCTGTTGTCGCGCACCCCGTGGTTGTGCGCGTACTGGCCGGTGAGGAAGGTCGCCCGCGACGGGCAGCAGAGCGGGAAGCTGACGAACGCACGCTCGAAGCTGGTCCCCCGCTCGCCGATCAGCCGCCGGGTGAGCGGCATCGCGCCCATCGTGTCCAGCGCCTGGTCGTCGGTCATCACCACGACCACGTTGGGCGCCTGGCGCTCGAAGGCACCGGTTGCGGCGCTGGGCTCGGCGTCGCCGCCGGCGCCGCCGCAACCGGCGACAAGCAGCGCCACCGCCGTGATCGCGACAGCCACTGCGCCGGCCGGCTGCCTGGGCGTAGCCAATCGCACCAGCTGAAACCTAGCGGTGCCGGTAATCGACGCGGTGGGCCGCGCTCAGCTCAGCTTCTGCTCGCGCTCCGCGGCCTGCTCGTCGTGAAAGGCGGCCGCCTTGCCGGCGGTCTGGACCTTCTCGTCGAGCTCGTCCGCCTTGGCGGCGTGCTCGTCGGCCACCGCGGCGTGCTCGTCGGCCTTGGCCGAGTGCTGCTCCGCCTGGCGGCGATGCAGGCCGGCCTCACGGCCGAGCTCGCGCGCCCGCGAGACGTTCGAGTCGGCCTGATCGCGATGGGCGCTCGCCTCGCCCGAGAGCCGTCGGCGCTCGATCTCGCGTTCGGCGGCGCGACGGCGGAGCAGGATCGCGATCACGGCGACGAGGACGATCGCGGCGATGACGATGACGATGATCAGTGCGGTTGACACGCCGGTCAGCTACCCGCGCGCCGACGATGTCAATCGCGCTACCCGAAGGCCTCGGCGAGCAGGACCACGAGCCCGAAGGCCGCCCCTACGGCCGTCAGCGCCCCGATCAGCCAGATCGGCGGGCCGCCGTGGATGCCGGTCCGGTGCAGGACGGCGTGGCCCCTGCCGCGGGTGATCAGCCAGCGGTTGACCGGCACGGTGACGACGAACGCGATCGCGAGCGCGAACGAGAGCGTGCCCCAGAAGAGGACGTCGCCGAGCCCGGCCTCCATCGCTCCCGGAATCGCGAGGATGATTGCGTTGTCGACCACCTCCATCACCGCGATGCTGAGCGTGTCGGTGGCGAGCGCGATCGGGATCACGGCGGCGATCGCAAGCCCGGCCCGCAGCAGAGGGATGCTGGTCAGCAGGTAGCCGAAGAAGAAGGCAAGCGCGACCGCGAGCGCGACCGTGCCCCAATCGGAGAATCCCCAGGCGGTGCCGAGGACCATTCCCAGGACCTCGCCGATCGCACAGCCGGTGAGGCAGTGCAGGGTGGCGCTGACCGCGACCGCGGTGAGCGCGCTGCCCTGGGTCGGCATCTCATGGGCGTGCGCGTGAGCATCGGCCTGGGCCTCCATGGCCGGGACGATATCACATACCCCTTAGGGGTATAGCGAGAAGCTCGCCTACTCCCGCAGCTCCGAGTCGGCCACCTCGCGCCCGCGCTCGTCGAGCAGCCGCACCTCGGTCAGCCGCTCGTAGTCGATCGGGGTCGCGGCGCCGGCGCTGCCCTCCTCGCGGGCAATCTCGAGCTCGGTCAGGGGCAGCTTCTCGCCGCCCTCGGCGACCAGCTCGAGCCGGTAGGTGCCGTCGTCAACGCCGTCGTAGATCAGGGCCAGCACCCACGACGCCCGCCCCTGATAGCCGTAGATGTAGCCGACCTTCTCGCCGCCGGGAAGCTCCAGGGAGGAGGCGTCGAAGTACTCGCCGTTGGCGACCGCGAGCTCCTGGCGGTAGGAATCGGCGAGCTCGCGATCGTCGCCGAGCGCGAACCAGACGGCGCCCGCCGCTAGCGCCGCAGCGCTGAGCGCGGCCACCACCGGCAGTGCCAGGCGGCGGCCACGCCAGGCGCGCCGCGCCGCCGGTCGCAGCGACTCGGCGACCCGGCCCTCGAACCCCGGCGGCGGCTCCTGGGCCGGTGCGAGCAAAAGCAGCTCGTCGGCGACCGACGAGAGCCGCTCGACCGCGGCCCTGCAGCCGGTGCACTCCGCGAGGTGCTCCAGCGCTCGGGCGCGGTCCTCGCCGTCGGCGATCCCGAGCGCCAGCTCCGCGGCGATCTCGCGCACCCGCTCGCAGTCGGTGCTCATCGCATCCCTCCCCGGCGTCGTTCGTCGTCGCGGCCGGGTGTGTCGCGGCCGAGCTTCCGCATCGCGGCGCGGATTCGCGTCTTCGCCGTCCCCAGGGGGATCTGCTCGATCGCGCCGATCTCGCGCGCCGTGTAGCCGAACAGGGCGGCGAGCAGCAAGGCGCGGCGCTGCTCGCCGGGCAAGTCGCCGAGCATCGCGCGCAGCTCATCGGTCTCACCGTCCCCCGGCGTCGCCGCCGAGCGTGCCGCGGTCGCCCACATCGCGCGCTCCGCGTCGCCGATCGCGTCCGGGTCGAGCGGCTCGGTTCGCTTCGCCCGCAGATGGTCGATCGCCAGGTTGCGGGTGATCGAGAGCAGCCACGTGGTCACCCGGCCGCGGCGCGCGTCGTAGGCGCCCGCGTGGCGCCACGCCCGCGTGAACGCCTCCTGCGCGATCTCCTCGGCGACCGCGCGATCGCCGACCATGGTCACCGCGAGCCCGAAGACCCGCGCCTGGAAGCGACGCACGAACGCGGTTGCCGCGCCCTGGTCGCCGGCGGCGAGGCCGGCTACGAGCGCCTCATCTGAAAGCGACCACATCCGGTCTTACGAGCGCCGCGTGCGCCGGGATTGTCGGGCGCGCAATCCCGCGGCCGGGCTCGCCCGTATCGACAGGCAGAGGGGATCCATCCAAAGCTCCTCGAGGAGGCTAACTTGATCCGCAAATCCTTCGCCCTCGTCGCCATCCTGCTCGCGATCCCGCTTGCAGTCGCCGCCTGCGGGGACGATGACGACGACGAGACCACGCCGGCGGCAAGCGAGACGACTGCCGAGGAGACCACCACCGAGGACACCACCACCGAGGTCGCGGGCGGGGGTGGTGGCGAGACGATCGACATCTCCGAGGTCGAGTTCGCGATCAAGCCCGCCGACGTGACCGCGCAGGCGGGCGAGGTGACGTTCGCGGTCAGCAACGACGGCTCGGCCCCGCACAACCTCGAGGTCGAGGGCAACGGGGTCGAGGAGGTCTCCGACACGGTCGAGGGCGGCCAGAAGACCGACCTCACGGTCGAGCTCGAACCGGGCGAGTACGAGATGTACTGCGCGATCCCCGGGCATCGCGAGGAGGGGATGGAGGGCACGGTCACGGTCGAATAGCGCGCCCGGGGCCGGCGCTTGGGCGCGGCGGCACCCAGCCGCCGAAGGCGCGCTCGAGCTCGACTGCGACCGCGACCGACAGGTGGTCGTGGCCGCGGGCGGCGGCGGCCTGGACGCCGAGCGGCAGGCCCCGCTGGTTGAGGCCGAGGGGGATCTCGGTCGCGGGTAGGCCGAGCAGGTTGAAGGCGGCCATCGGGCCGAGGATCCACGGGCGTCCGACGGTGCCCCCGTGGCGCGGGGCCACGCGAGCAAACGGCGGGTGCAAAAGGACCCCGTCGCCGATCGCCTCCTCGACCTCGGCCTCCAGCGTCCTGGTAGCGGCAGCGGCGCGCCGCTCGAGCCGCTCGGGTAGGCGCCCGGAGGCCTTCTCGGCCAGATGCGAGATCACCAGGGCCGGGGTGTGGACGGATCGTCGGCGAATCCCGTCGACGAGCAGCCGCCGCAGAGGCGGAAAGTCATAGCCCTCCTCCTCGAACATCTCGGTGAGGCTGCCGGACTGGCGCACCGCCTCGAGATAGGGCTGGACCGCCCGGCGCAGGCCGCGCAGCGAGACCCGCCGCACCAGGGCGCCGCGCTCGGCGAGCGCGCTCGCTGCGTGCAGGCGCGCGTTGCGAAGCTCGGCCGACACGGGGAGCACGGTGGCGTCGTCGGTGATCGTCACCTGCAGGCCCTCGATCGAGACCTCGCCAGGATCGCCGAGCTCGAACTCCTCGACCGTGGTGTCGACGCCGTCGGGTCCGGCGAGCGCCCGCACCACCGGCCACAGGTCCTCGGCCCGGCGGGCGAGCGGGCCGATCCCGAGCAGCCGCGCGCCGATCTCGTTCTTCGGCGCCGGGAAGTGGCCGGTGTGGGGGACCAGGCGGCCGGTCGGCTTGTGGCCGAAGACGCCGTTGAAGAACGCCGGGATCCGGATCGAACCGCCGAAGTCGGTGCCGATCCCGAACGGGGCGAAGCCGGAGCCGATCGCGGCCCCCTCGCCGCCCGACGAGCCGCCCGCGGTGCGCCGGTGGTCGTAGGCGTTGTTCGTGCGCCCGTAGACGCGGTTGGTGGACTCGATCCACAGGGTCAGCTCGGAGACGTTGGTGACCCCGAGCGGGATCGCGCCGGCCTCGACCAGGCGCTCGACCGCGACCGCGTGCGCCGGTGCGCAGACGTCCCTGCGGTGGTGCAGCCCGGCCGAGTTCGGCAGTCCGGCGACCGCGAACGACTCCTTGATCGTGCACGGGACGCCGAGCAGCGGCGGCAGCTCGCCCTGGCCCGCGCTCTTCGCGACGCGGGCGTCGGCGGCATCCGCCTCCGCGCGCGCCGCCTCGAAGCGGTCGGCGACGAGCGCGTTCAGGCGCGGGTTCACCCGCTCGATCAGCTCAATGTGCTCGTCGACGACCTGGCGCGAGCGCAGCTCTCCGGCACGGATCGCACCGGCAAGTGCCGTCGCCGAGCGCTCGGTGATCGGTGCGGTCGCGGCGGTCGTGGTGGCCATCGCGCGCCAGCGTAGTCCAGCGCCGGCTGCCCGGGCGCACGAGCGGCGGGGCGGGGCGCGCGCATCTCGTAGCCTGCCTCGCAGTGACGCCAACCGCCGCCGAGCTGCTCGTCCGCTGCCTCGAGTCCGAGGGGGTCGAGTATGTGTTCGGGATCCCGGGCGAGGAGACGCTCGACCTCAACGCGGCCCTGGAGGCGAGCGCGATCCGTTTCGTCCCGGTCCGACACGAGCAGGGTGGGGCGTTCATCGCCGACGTCTACGGCCGGCTCACGGGCCACGCCGGGGTCTGCCTGGGCACGCTCGGCCCCGGGGCCACCAACCTGGTCACCGCGGTCGCCGACGCCTACCTCGACCGCGCGCCGCTGGTCGCGCTCACCGGCCAGGCGGAGCTCGAGCGCCAGCACAAGGAGTCGCACCAGCACATCGACGTGGTCAGCCTGATGCGCCCGATCACGAAGTGGAACGCGCGGATCTCCGATCCCGGGATCACCGCGGAGGCGGTGCGCAAGGCATTCAAGCTCGCCGAGCAGGAGAAGCCGGGGGCGACGCACCTCGAACTGCCCGAGGACGTGATGGCGGCGCCGGTGCCCGCGGACGGGCCCGCCGCGCCGCTCGCCCACCCCCCGGCGACCAACGTGGAGCCCCCGGCGCGGCTGATCCTCCAGGCGGCGACACTGATCAACGGCGCCGAGCGCCCGATCGTGCTCGCCGGCAACGGGGTCGTCCGGGCGCGGGCGGCGCCGGCGCTGCGCGAGTTCTCGCGCGCGACCGGGATCCCGGTCGCGGAGACGTTCATGGCCAAGGGCCTCATGGACGCCGACTCCGAGCGGGCGCTGGGCGCGGTCGGCCTGCAGGCGGGCGACTTCGACATGGCCGGCTTCGACGAGGCCGACCTCGTGATCACGGTCGGCTACGACCTGGTCGAGCACTCGCCGGCGCTCTGGAACCCGGACCGCGACCGGCGCATCGTCTGCATCGACTCGGTGCCGGCGGAGACCGACGAGAACTTCATCTGCGAGGTCGAGCTGATCGGCGACCCCTACACGACCCTCTCGCGGCTGGCGGAGGAGTGCCGTCGAACGACCCTCTCGGGCGGCTCCCGGCTGCGTGAGGCCGTGATCGGCAGGCTCGAGGTCGCCGGCTCCGACGACGCCTTTCCGATCCGCCCGCCCCGCGCCCTGCTCGAGATCCGCAGGCTGCTCGGCCGCGAGGACATCCTCGTCTCCGACGTCGGCCTGCACAAGCTCTGGATCGGACGCCTGTGGCCCGCCCACGAGCCGAACACGGTGCTGATCGCCAACGGCCTCGCCGGGATGGGGTTCGCGGTCCCGGCGGCGATCGCGGCGAAGCTGGTGCGCCCGAACCGCAAGGTGGTCGCGGTCTCGGGCGACGGCGGCTTTTTGATGAACGCCCAGGAGCTGGAGACCGCGAAGCGCCTCGGGACCGGCTTCGTCAACGTGGTCCTGGAGAACCGCCAGTACGGCTCGATCGTCTGGAAGCAGGACCAGCGCTTCGGGCGCCACTTCGGCACCGACTTCACCAATCCCGACTTCGTCCGCTTCGCCGAGTCGTTCGGGATGCCGGCCTGGCGCTGTGAATCGGTCGACGACTACGGCCGTCGCCTGGCCGAGGCGCTGGCCCTGGGTCTGCCCTCGCTGATCGTCGTCCCGGTCGACTACTCGCCGGAGATCGCGATCGCCGAAGAGCTCGGCGCCGAGACCGTGCGGATCTAGTCCCGAGGACGGCCGGAGGCCGTCCACCTCGCCGTCGACTAGGGTCCGAACATCTCCGTGGGCCGGTCGCGCGGCGGCAGCGAGAGCGTCGCCGCGTCGGCATCTTCGAGGACCCGAAGGTGGGGATCAGCTCCTCGAGCCCGGCCCGGCGCAGGCGCCCGCGGACCTCCGAGCCGGCGGGGCTGACGATCGCCATCGGACGCCGGCCGCGGGCCTGCACACGCCGGTACGCGGCGAGCAGCGCCGCGACCCCGACCGAGTCGACGAAGTCGCACTCGATCAGCGAGACGATCAGGGCACGATCGGGATCCGGGACGAGCTCGAGCAGGGTGCGGTTGAAGTCGCCGACGTGGCGGACGTCGAGCTCACCGTGAACGGCGACAACCACGCCGCAATAGACTCGCGTTCCTGTGCGAGGAGAGGAGACGAGGATGAACCTGGCCGAGAATCTGTCCCGGTCGGCGCGCGAGCACGCGGACTCGGTAGCGATCAAGCTCGATGACGCCGAGCTCGCCTACAAGCACCTCGACGCGGCCGCCAGCGGAGTGGCGAACCTGCTCGCCGACCGCGGGATCGAGCCCGGCGACCGGGTCGGGATCATGCTCCCGAACGTTCCCTACTTCCCGGTCATCTACTACGGCGTGCTGAAGCTTGGGGCCGTGGTCGTGCCGATGAACGTGTTGCTGAAGCAGCGCGAGGTCGGCTTCTACCTCTCCGACTCCGGTGCCAAGCTGCTGTTCGCCTGGCACGGGTTCGCGGAGGCGGCGGAGGCCGGGGCGGGGGAGGCCGGAGCGGACCTAATCCTGGTCGAGCCGGGCGAGTTCGAGCAGCTGATAGGCCGCTACGAGCACAGCTTCGAGACCGCCGAGCGCGCCGACAACGACACCGCGGTGATCCTCTACACGTCCGGGACCACCGGGACACCGAAGGGCGCCGAGCTCACCCACGCCAACCTGGCTCGCAACGTCGACGCCTTCGTCGGCTTCGCCGGCGTCGACAACACCGCGGTCGTGCTCGGGGCGCTGCCGCTGTTTCACTCCTTCGGCCAGACCTGCGGGCTCAACGCGGCGGTCCGGGCTGGTGCCTGCCTGAGCCTGATCCCGCGCTTCGACCCCGGCAAGGCGCTCGAGATCATCGACCGCGACCGGGTGACCGTGTTCGAGGGCGTGCCGACGATGTACGCGGCGATGCTCCATCACCCCGACAAGGCGAGCTTCGACACCTCCTGTCTCGAGCTCTGTGCCTCCGGCGGCTCGGCGATGCCGGTCGAGGTGATGCGGGCGTTCGAGCAGGCCTTCGACTGCAAGGTGCTCGAGGGCTACGGACTCTCCGAGACCTCGCCCGTCGCCTCCTTCAACCATCCCGACCGCGAGCGCAAGCCGGGCTCGATCGGCATCCCGATCGAGGGCGTCGAGATGAAGGTGGTCGACGACGCCGGTAACGAGGTCCCCGCGGGCGAGCCGGGCGAGATCGTGATCCGCGGCCACAACGTGATGAAGGGCTATTGGGACCGGCCCGAGGCGACCGCGGAGGCGATCACCGACGACGGCTGGTTCAAGAGCGGCGACGTGGCCACCGTCGACGAGGACGGCTACTTCTTCATCGTCGACCGCAAGAAGGACCTGATCATCCGCGGCGGCTACAACGTCTACCCGCGCGAGGTCGAGGAGGTGATCTACGAGCACCCGGCGGTCCGCGAGGCGGCCGTGGTCGGAGTCCCCCACGACGATCTCGGCGAGGAGGTGGGCGCCGCGATCGCGCTCAAGGAGGACGCCCCCTGCACCGAGGACGACATCCGCGAGCACTGCAAGGAGCAGGTCGCCGCCTACAAGTACCCGCGCAAGGTCTGGTTCGTGGACGAGCTGCCCAAGGGCCCGACCGGGAAGATCCTCAAGCGCGAGATCGAGCCGCCGGCGGGTCCGGCCGACGGCTGAGTGGCAGCCGACGCTCCCGCGCTGCTGTTCTACGGCGATACCGAGCGCAGCGCCGCCCTGCGCCACGAGCTGCCGCTCGCGATCGGCGATCCGCTGCTGTTCGGGATCGTCGACGGACGCCGGCACGTGCTGACCAGCATCATCGAGCGCGAGCGGATCGCCGCGGTCGTCCCCGACGCCGAGCTGCACGAGCTCGGCGAGCTCGGCTTCCACGAGCTGCTCGAGAGCGGCATCTCGTCGACCGAGCTCGACCTCGAGCTCGCGAGTCGCGCCGCCGCCCGGATGGGGGTGAGCGAGGCGATCGTCGACCCGGAGTTCCCGCTCCTGGTGGCCGATCGGCTGCGCGCCGACGGGATCTCGCTGACGGCGGACGCCGAGACCTTCGAGGCACGGCGACGGGTGAAATCGGCGGCCGAGCTCGAGGGGATCCGGCGCGCCCAGCGGGCGGCGGAGGCCGGGATGGCGTCGGCGGCGGGACTGCTGCGGCGGTCGGTCGCCGACGACGGCGGCACGCTCACGGTCGACGGCGATGTCCTGACCGCCGAGGCGCTGCGCGCGGCGCTGCGCGCGGCGTGCGCGTCGCAGGGGGCCCCGGCACCTCCGGAGGTGATCGTCGCCTCGGTCCGCCAGGGCTTCGGCCACGAGGCGGGCTCGGGCCCGCTGCCCACCGGCCTGCCGATCCAGGTCGACGTCTGGCCGCGCGACGAGCGCTCGGGGTGCTGGGCCGACATGACCCGGACCTTCGTCGTCGGCGAGGTGCCCGAGGAGGTGCGCGCGCAGGAGGCGCTGGTCCGCGAGGCGCTCGAGCGGGCGCACGAGGCGACCCGGCCCGGCGTCAGCGGCCGCGAGCTGCACGCGCTCGCCTGCGAGGTGTTCGAAGGCGCCGGACACCGGACCCAGCGCACCGGCCCCGGGGACGATCCGAGCGAGGGATTTCAGTTCTCGCTCGGCCACGGCGTCGGCCTCCAGGTCCACGAAGCGCCCAGCCTCGGCCAATCCGGCCACGAGGTGCTGGTAGCCGGCGACGTGATCGCGGTCGAGCCGGGCCTCTGGGACCGAGCGCTCGGCGGGGTGCGCTTCGAAGACCTGCTGCTGGTCACCGACGACGGCTGCGAGACGCTCACCGACTACCGCTACGACCTCGAGCCCTAGCGCCCCGGGTCCAACGCAACCTCGACCGCCGCGATGTGTTCGGGGAGGCGTGATCGGGTTACGCCGGGGGGCAGGCACAGTCGTATCCATGCTCGCGCTGGCGCTCGCCGTGGGCGTCGCGACGCAGGCGCAGGCGGCGCCGCGCACCTTCTACGGCGTCTCCCCGCAGACGTCGCTCGAAGGGCGCGAGTTCCAGCGCATGGGCGCGGGTGGGGTCGGCACCCTGCGCTCGATGCTGAACTGGGCCTCGGCCAACCCGACCCGGGCGGAGGGCGACTACCGCTGGGGCGGATTCGACGCGGTAGTCGCCGAGGCAGCGCAGCACAAGATCACCGTGCTGCCGTTCATCTTCGGCACCCCGAATTGGGTGGCGAAGGGCCTCGACGGCCGCAACTGCGGCTCGAGCTGCGAGCACTACGCGCCGCGACGCAAGGCCGCACGCGAGGCGTGGCGGGCGTTCCTCGGCGAGGCCGCCGAGCGCTACGGGCGCGGGGGGGAGTTCTGGGCCGAGAACCCGCGCCTGCCGAAGCGCCCGATCCGTGCCTGGCAGATCTGGAACGAGCAGAACTCGGCGAGCTTCTACGCGCCGCGCCCGACGGTGAAGGGCTATGCGAAGCTGCTCGATGCGGCCGCCGCGGCGATCAACGCCCGCGACCGGCGCTCCGACGTCGTCCTCGGCGGGATGGCAGAGCTCGCGGGCGTGCGCGCCGCCGTTCCCGGCTCCAACTACCTGCGCAAGCTCTACCGCCGCAAGGGGGTGAAGCGCGATTTCGACGGGGTGGCGCCGCATCCCTACGGCGCGCAATTGAAAGGCGTGCGGCAACAGGTCGCGGGCTTTCGCAGGGAGATCAAGCGCGCCGGTGATCACGGGGTCGGCCTCTGGGTCACCGAGATCGGCTGGGGTTCTGCCCGGGGGAGCAACCCGCTCAGCGTCGGCAAGCGGGGCCAGGCGAGGCGGCTCGGACAGGCATACCGCTACTTCCAGCGAAACCGCCGACGGATGAACGTGAAGAACGTGACCTGGTTCAGCTGGCGGGACTCGCGGACCTCGATCTGCGAGTGGTGCGCGAGCTCGGGCCTGTACTCGAAGGGCGCCAAGGCGAAGCCCGCGTGGCGGGCGTACAAGCGCGTGGCTCGCTGACCGGGAGCGTTTTGAACCTCACAAGCGCAGCCGCGGAGGTTAGGTCCGGGCAGGAGCGGGAAACCAGACAGCAGGCGTGGCACACGAGAACCAACCGACCGACGAGACGGACCTGCCGGGGAACAAGGCGGCAACGGCGGTCGTTAACCCGTTCCTGATCGCCTCCGGCCGGCGCCTCGGAGGTCGCTACCGGCTCGAGCGGGCGCTCGGCCACGGGGGGATGGCGGCGGTCTGGCTGGCGACCGACGAGCGGCTCGGCCGTTCGGTCGCGGTCAAGGTCCTCTCCGACACGCTCGCCCACGACGCCGAGTACCTGTACCGCTTCCGGCGCGAGGCGCGCGTCGCCGCCGGCCTCCAGCACCCGAACCTGGTCCCGGTCTACGACTTCGGCGCCGGCGAGCGGCCCTACCTGGTGATGGAGTACATCCCCGGCGGCGATCTCGCCGAGCGGGTCGAGGCCGGCGACGTTCCCGATGTCGAGAGCCTCGCCGAGGAGCTGCTCTCCGCCCTGCGACATATCCACGCGGCGGGTGTCCTGCACCGTGACATCAAGCCGCAGAACGTGCTCATCGACGCCGCCGGGCATGCGCGGCTGACCGATTTCGGCATCGCCCAGCCCCGCGACGCGACCGCGCTCACCAAGACGGGCCAGGTGATCGGCACCGAGACCTACCTCGCGCCGGAGGTCAAGCAAGGGGCCCCCGCCAGCGAGCGCGCCGACCTGTTCGCGCTCGGGGTGGTCCTCGCCGACCTCGCCCGCGAGGGCGCCGGCGCGGGTGTCCGGGAGCTGACCGAGCGGCTGCGGGATCCCGATCCAGATCGCCGACCCCGTTCCGCCGCCGCCGCCCTGGGGACCCTGGCCCAGCGCCGGTCGGCCCCCGCCGGCTTCTCGGGGACCGCGACGCAGCCGTTCACGCCCACCGATGCGGCCGAGGCCGAGGCCGACGGCCCGCCCGCGACGCAGCCGGCCGCGCCCGCGGCGGCCGGGGCCGAGGCCGACGGCCCGCCCGCGCCGCGGCCGTTTCGCCCCTCGCCGACCCGGGTGCAGGAGGCGCGCAGCCGGCGCACCGTAGTCGGGCTGATCGCCCTCGGCCTGATCGGCCTCGCGCTGGTCATCGGCCTCGCCCTGGGGTCGGATGGCGGCGACGACCCCTCGGGCGTCAACGTGCGCGAGCGCGGTGAGGGGTCCCAAAACGCGACCGCGGGAGGCGGACCGGAGAGCGGCCCCGCGACGACCCCGACTCCGCCCCCAGACGGCTCGGCCACCGAGCCCGCCGAGGGCGCCCCCGCCGAGGAGCCGGTCTCCAACGACGGCTCGGCCACCGAGCCCGTCGAGGACTCCCCCGCCGAGGAGCCGGCCACCAACGACGGGGCGGCGCTCAACGAGGAGGGCTTCCAGCTGCTGCAGTCGGGCGATCCCGAGGCGGCGGTCCCGGTGCTCGAGAAAGCCGTGAATGCGCTCGAGGGCAGCGGCGGAGCGACCTACTACTACGCGCTTTACAACCTCGGCGACGCCCTGGTCCAGGCCGGGCGCCCGGACGAGGCGATCCCCTACCTCGAGCAACGGCTCGAGTTCGACGACGGCCAGCTCGGCACGGTCGAGGCGAAACTCGCCGAGGCCCGGGAGGCGGCCGGGTAGGGGCGGAAGTAGGAGCGCAACGAGCCGCCGCCGTTCGAGGGCGACTGCGGCTGACACTGGTTCCAGGCCGGCGAAGCCGCGGCGAGCGCCGAGTCGTGCGTCTTTGCCCCGAAAGCGAGACAGCGGCGGCTCAGGTACCGGAGAACCTGGGCGGCCGCTTCTCCGCGAATGCCATCACCCCCTCGATGAAGTCCGAGGTCAGGCCCTGCTCGCGCTGCGCTTCGGCCTCGGCCTCGAGCTGGTCGCCCAGTCCCGGGTAAAGGGTGCGGTTGAGCAGCCGCTTCGCGTTCGCGTAGGCGCGGGTCGGCCCGCCGGCGAGGTGGGCGAGCAGCAGGCTCGTCCCCTGCTCGAGGTCGGCGTCGGGGAGCACCCGGTTGACGAGCCCCCACTCGAGCGCGGTCGTCGACGAGACCCGCTCGCCGAGCAGCGCCATCTCGAACGCCCGCGCGGCGCCGATCCGAGCGGGGACGACCGCGGTCGAACCGCCGTCGGGGACGAGGCCGATGTTGACGAACGCGAGCACGAAGAAGGCCGACTCCGCGGCCACCACCAGGTCGCAGGTCAGCGCCAGCGAGCAGCCGATCCCCGCCGCCGGCCCGTTGACAGCCGCGACCACCGGCTTCGGCATTTCGCGGATGCCGAAGATGATCGGGTGATAGAGCTCACGCAGGCGCCGGCTCAGGTCGGGGGCGCCGCCGTCACCGCGCTGCTCGCGCAGGTCGGCGCCGGAGGAGAACGCGCGCCCGGCGCCGGTGACCATCACCGCCCGAACCGCCTCGTCGCCGGCGACCTGCTCCACGACCTCGAGCAGGTCGCGCCCGAACTGCTCGTTCCAGGCGTTGAGCGTCTCGGGCCGGTCGAGCGTGATCCGCGCGGCGCCCTCGGCGACCTCGAGCTTCACCGTCTCGTGGGCCATCGGCGCAAGCCTATGCGCTCGCGGGCGAAGCGCGGCCCGGGGTGGCTAGCCGGCCGCCTCGGCGCGTCGCAGACCGGTCCGGGCCCAGTTGATCATCACCGCGATCAGGCCGCCGGCGACGCCGAGCGCGAGCAGCGTCTCGGCCGGGGCACCGATGATCAGGGCGCGCCCGGCCTCGAGCGTCGCCGTCATCGGGTTGAAGTCGGCGACAGTCGCCACCCAGCCCTCGATCAGGTCACGGGGCACGTAGACCGGCGCGGTCATGATGATCAGGAAGGCCGGTAGCTGGATCAACGGCGCCGCCTGCAGGGTGCGAAAGCGCATTGCGACCCCGGATGCGAACAGCGTCGCGGCGAAGTTCAGCATCACCGCGATCGCGAGGATCCCGAGCAGGTCGCCGACGCTGCCGGCGACCTCGGCGCCGGTCGCCAGGGCGACGACCGTGACCACGACCCAGACGAGCAGGGCGCGCACCAGCGCGGCGATCGCGTAGCCGCCGATCAGTGCGGAGCGGTTGTGGGTCGCGAGCAGCATCCGGCGCGCGAACCCGAACTCGAAGTCGGCGGCGATCGCGAAGCCGGTGAAGACGCCGCCGAAGATCGCGGACTGCATGAGCACGAATACGTACTGAAAGGTCGTGTAGCTCGGATAGTCGAAGCTCGGCGCCGCGCTCACCGCCGAGAGGCCGCCGGCGAAGGCGGCGAAGAAGAACAACGGAAAGATCACCGAGGGCAGGATCAGCGTCGGCTTCGTGACCATTACGTGCAGCTGGCGCCAGGCGATCGCTCGCGCGGCGCGCCCGAATCTGGTCGTGAACGGGTTCACGTGCGCTCCATCCTTCCCCGCAGCGCCGTGGTCGCGGCCCACATGCCAAAGGCGAGCACGGCGAGCGCGACGCCGAAGGCGAGCCCGAGCGCCTCGCCGTCCCAGCCGCTGACGAACAGGCTGCGGAAGCCCTCGATCAGGTAGCTGACCGGGTTGATCGTCGCCACCGTCTGAAACCAGTCGGCCTCGATCAGGTGCCGCGGCAGCGCTCCGGAGCTCAAGAACAGGAGCACGAACATGAGCGGGAAGACGCCCTGGACCGCCTCGCCGTTGCCGGTGCGCAGACCGATCGCCAGCCCGAGCGAGCCGAACGCGACGCCGACCAGCGCCGAGAGCGCGAACAGCACGGGGACACCGGCGATCCCCGCCTCGAGGTGGGCGCCGAAGGCGAGCGCGATGATCAGGTACGCGACGCCCTGGATCAGCCCCTGCAGGGTGACCCCGGCGAGCTGGCCGCCGATCAGCGCCGGGCCGCGCAGCGGCGTCAGCTGCAGGCGGTTGAAGAAGCCGTGCTGGATGTCGCCGGCGATCGACTGCCCGGCGCCCATGGTCGCGAACAGCGCCCCCTGCATGAACGTGAGCCCGAGCGCGAAGGTGAGGTAGGAGTTGGTCGGAAAACCCGGCAGCAGGGTCGCGGCGTCGAGCCCGCTCGAATTGACCGCGAGCAGGAAGAGCGGAAAGACGAGGCTCGGGATGATCAAGATCGGCTGGCGCACGGTGCGGGTGATCGAGCGCCGCGCCAGGTAGCCGACCTGGGTCAGGGTCCCGGCGCTGACGCCGCCGAGGCCGACGCCGCGCAGGGCTGTCGCCGTCGCGTTCACGGCAGGCGCCTCAACGGCGGCGCGGGTCGGCTTCGTCCTCTCGGACTCCGCCTCACGCCGGCACGGCCTCGAGCTCGCCGGTGGATTCGGCCGCCGACTCCTCACCCTCCTTCGCCGCGCCCTCGAGGCGCCGGCCGGTCTTGGCGAGGAAGACGTCGTCGAGCGTCGGAGCGTGGATCTCCAGCTCCCGGACCGGGATTTGCTCGGCGTCAAGGGCGCGGACGACGTCGGCGAGCTCGGCGCTGCCCTCGTCGAGCCGGACCGCGAGGTGGTTGCGCTCCGCGCGTTGCGGGGAGCCGAAGCGCCGCAGCACGGCGCCCATCCGCTCGATGTCTTCCCGCTCCAGCGGCGCCGCCTCGACCGTCGGGCGGCCGATCTCGGCCTTGAGCGCGTCGGGGGTCCCCTCGGCGACGATCCTGCCGACGTCGATGATCCCGACCCGGTCGGCGAGCGAGTCCGCCTCCTCGAGGTACTGAGTGGTCAAGAAGACGGTCACGCCCTCGTCGTTGGCGAGTCGCGCGACCTCGTCCCAGAGCGAGGTGCGGCTCTGCACGTCGAGGCCGGTGGTCGGCTCGTCGAGGAACAGGATCCGGGGCCCGTGGACCAGCGCCAGCGCGAGGTCGAGCCGTCGTCTCATCCCGCCCGAGTAGCCGCCGACCTTGCGATCCGCGGCGTCGGCGAGGCCGACTCGGTCGATCAGCTCGTCGCCCCGGCGCAACGCCTCGCCCTTCGGGATCCCGTGCATCCCGGCCTGCAGCCGCATGTGCTCGCGCGCCGTCAAATACTGGTCCAGCGCTGCCTCCTGCAGCGCCACCCCGATCGCGTCGCGCACCGCGGGGCCCTCGCGAACGATGTCGTGACCGGCGACCCGCGCGGTGCCAGCGGTGGGCGGCAAGAGGGTGGTCAGCATGTGGACCGTGGTCGACTTCCCGGCGCCGTTGGGGCCGAGGAAGCCGTAGATCTCACCTTCGCCGACGCGGAGGTCGATCCCGTCGACCGCCCGCGGCCCCTTCTTGAACTCGCGCACGAGGCCTTCGACCTCGATCCCGTTTGCCGTCTCCATTGCGGTCTAGCCTCCGTCTCGCCTCTTTGGCCATCTCCAGATGCTCAGTGAGGTGCGCGATCTCAGACCCCCTAGATATTTGATCCCATCAATCTTTGCTGGGATAGAGTAACATCGATCCGCCATGGGCGCGTCCTCGCCGAAACCAGCTCCCGCCGCGCAGGCCCCGGCCGCCACGCCGATGCCGTCGAAGGGCGGCGACCCGGGCCTCGAGCTGACCCGCTACGCGGAGGGGCCGGCCGGGGAGGCGTGGGCGCTGGCGATGAGGCTGTTCTTCACCAGCGGCAAGCCGCGCTTCGTGGCGGTCGGCCAGGAGCTCGACCTCTCGCCGCCCCAGGGCCACGCGCTGCGCCTTCTGCACGCGCCGCGGCCGATGGGCGAGCTGGCGCGGATGATGCACTGCGACAACTCGAACATCACCGGGATCATCGACCGGCTCGAGGAGCGCGGGCTGGTGCGGCGACTCGTCGCCGAGCACGACCGCCGGGTGAAGCTGATCGCGCTCACCGAGGAGGGCGAGCGGATCCGCGAGCGACTCAGCCGGGCGATCGCGCAGCCCCCCGAGGCGCTCGAGGCCCTGTCGCCAAGCGACCAGCGCACCCTGCGCGACATCCTGCGGCGCGCGGTCGGCGAGTAGCCCGCCGACCGGCGAGTAGATTTCGCCGGCGATGGCGGACTACGGAGCACCGAGCTCGTATCTCGCGCTCGCCGACGGCACGCCGGTCTATTCCAGCGACGGCGTCAAGCTCGGCGAGGTCGAGCACGTGCTCGCCGACGAGGACACCGACATCTTCGACGGGATCGTGATCGACGGCAGCGTGTTGCCCGGCGGCCACCGCTTCGTCGATGCCTCGCAGGTGGAGGAGATCTTCGAGCGCGGGGTGGTGCTCGACCTCGATGCGGCCGCGGCCGAGCGGTTGCCCGAGCCGAGCGCCAATCCCGGCGCGCTCGAGGTCAC
>JAJNAZ010000070.1 GCA_021155855.1 Solirubrobacterales bacterium | reverse complement strand
GCCATCTTGATCGAGTACAGCATGAATGGCGCGCAAGCTTGTGTAATGGGGCGCTATGGTGGCAGGGATGCCCTGGGCTGTGATCGTCGCGCTGGCACGGACCTGCGCCTCTGCCGTGCTCGCCCTCGGGCTGGCGAGCTGCGAGCGCTGGCCGGAGCGAGCGCCCGCCGAGCCGTCGCTCGAGCCCGTAGCGCGGCCGCCGGTCACCGGGCCGGCGCCGCCGTCGCGCCCGACCCCGTTGGTGACCGAGGAGGAGGTGCCGACCGTCGATCGGGTCGTCGAGCGCGGCACCGGCAGCTTCGTGGCATCGCCGCCCGCCGCCCGCTCGCGCGCGCTGATCGCGACCGATGCCGCCGGCGAGATCTCGCTCAACGTGGTCGACGCCGAGCTGCGCGAGGTCGTCCGCCTGGTCCTCGAGGACGCGCTCGGCGTCAACTACGTGATCGATCCGTCGGTCGCGGGGCGCATCACCGTGCAGACCACCCGCCCGCTGCCGCCGGAGGACCTCGTCCCGGCGCTCGATGCGATCCTGCGCATGAACGGCGCGGCGCTGATCCAGAGCGGCGATCTCTACCAGGTGGTGCCGATCGACCAGGCTCTGACCAGCGGCCCGATCCCCGACGTCCGGCCGCTGCCCGGCGCGCGCCTGCCCGGCTTCAGCGTGGCGGTGGTGCCGCTCCGTTTCGTGGCGGCGAGCGAACTCGCCCGGCTGCTCGAGCCGTTCGCGCCGCCCGGCGGCACGATCGGGCTCGACGCGACGCGCAATCTCCTGATCCTGGCGGGGACCACCGAGCAGCTCGCGACGCTCCAGGAGCTGATCGGGATCTTCGACGTCAACTGGATGGAGGGGATGTCGTTCGGGCTGTTCCCGCTCGAGACCGCGAGCGCGGCCGAGCTGGCGCTCGAGCTCGACCAGATCTTCGGCGACACTGCCGAGGGCCCACTCGCCGGGGTAGTCCGCGTGGTCCCGATCGAGCGCCTCAACGCGGTCCTGGTGGTCTCGGCCCAGCCGGCCTATCTCGACCAGGCGGAGACCTGGGTCCGGCGCCTCGATCGCGAGGGCGAGGGCGATGAGCCGCAGATCTACGTCTACCCGGTGCAGAACGCCCGCGCGACCAATCTCGCCGAGGTGCTGGGCGAGATCTTCGGCGCCCGGGCCACCACGGTGGGCGAGCCGAGCCTGCTCGCCCCCGGGCTCGAGCCGACCGAGCTGCGCTCGACCCGCCCGTTCGAGCTCGGTGCCGAGCAGACCCGGGACAGGCAGCTCGACGAGCCGGATGAGGACGCCGAGCGGGAGCGCCCGTTGCGCCGGGAGCGCGCGCTGCGCCAGGAGCGCGGACTCGGGCGACCGTCGGCGGCGCTCAGCCCGCTCGGGGCGGCGGCGGAAACCCCCGAGACCGACATCCGCATCATCGCCGACGACACCACCAACTCCCTGGTCATCCAGGCGCGGCCGCGCGAGTACCGCAGGATTCAGCAGGCGCTGGAGAAGCTGGACGTCCTGCCGCTCCAGGTGCTGATCGAGGCGACCATCGCCGAGGTGACCTTGTCCGACGAGCTGCGCTACGGCGTCGAGTGGTTCTTCCGCACCGGCGACTTCCAGCTCAACTTCTCGCGGGGGCGGATTCCCGCGATCGCGCGGGGCGGCGTCTTCTCCGCGCTGTTCAGCAGCGACGACCTCGTCGTGGTCCTCAACGCGCTCGAGGAGGTCACCGACGTCGACGTGATCTCGTCGCCTCAACTGTTGGTGCTGGACAATCAGACGGCCCGCCTCCAGGTCGGCGATCAGGTGCCGATCACCGTGCAGCAGGCAACCCCGATCGACGGCGACCTCGATCGGATCGTCAGCTCGGTCGAGCTGCGTGACACCGGCGTGATCCTCACCGTCACACCGCGGGTCAACGCCAACGGCCTCGTCATCCTGGAGATCCAGCAGGAGGTCAGCAACGTCGTCCAGAGCGAGACCGAGACCTCGGTCGAGCAGACCACGCCGACCATCAACCAGCGCCAGATCAGCAGCACGGTCGCCGTGCAGAGCGGCGAGACCGTGGCGCTCGGCGGGCTGATCACCAACGACCGCAACCGCTCCCGGAGCGGCGTGCCGATCCTGTCACGGATCCCGATTCTGGGCGCGCTGTTCAGCACGCGGAGCAACGTCGCGCGCCGGACCGAGCTGCTGGTGATGCTGACCCCTTCGGTGATCGGCAACCCGGTGGAAGCCCGCGCCGCGACCGAGGAGCTGCGTCGCCGGATGCGTGGCGCATCGCCGCTGCGCACCGAGCGGGACAGGGTTCGATGAGGCTCGGCTCGAGCCGCGGCATCGCCCTGATCTCGGTGCTCTGGATCACCGGCCTGCTGGCGGTGATCGCGGCGAGCTTCGCGTCCAGCACGCGGACCGAGGCGCGCCTCGCCCGCAACCTGGTCGCGAACGCCAAGGCCGAGGCGATCGCCGATGGCGGGGTGCATCGCGCCGTGCTCGGCCTCCTCGATCCCGATCCGGCGACCG
>JAJNAZ010000022.1 GCA_021155855.1 Solirubrobacterales bacterium | reverse complement strand
GCTCGAGCTCGGAGCGCGCGAGCTCGAGCTCGCGCATCGCCTCCGGGTCGGACTCGACCCGCGGTTGCAGCATCGCCAGACTGAGCGCGAGCGAGACCAGTCGCTGCTGGGCCCCGTCGTGGAGGTCGCGCTCGAGCCGGCGGCGGGCGGCGTCGCCGGAATCGACGATCCGGACGCGGGAGACCCTCAGCTCCTCGACCTTCGCCCGCAACTCGGCATCCAGGCGCTCGTTCTCGAGCGTCAGCGAGGCAGCCGCGCCGACGGTGCGGACCAGCTCGCGCTCGTTCTCGAGCGCAGCGTCGTGGACGATCACTGCGACGCGGTCGCCGTTCGACTCCACCGCGGTGCAGGTGCGGCCCGACCCGGGCCCTGGGAGCTCGAACGGCCGCCCGTCCGAGTCGACGTACTCGCCGCGCTCGGGAAGCCAGTAGGCGAGCATCAGCGAGCGGTCCCCGAGTGCGTCGGCGAGCGCGTCGCGCAGGCCGTGGCGCCTGTCGCTCGGATCCCCGAGGCGGGTGACCAGTTCGCTGACCGCGGTCGCCCCGGCGACGCGACTGCGAAGCAGCCCGGCGAGGAACGCGAACGGGACAAGGGCGAGCAGCACCACCCGGGTTTCCTCCAGGGCCTCCTGCAGATCGCTGCTCGCCTCGGCCAACACGGCCGCGTACCAGACCCCGAGTAGCCCCATGACCAGTCCGCCGCTGATCAGCACCGGGGCCAGCGCACGTCGCTGGGCGTCGCCCGCGGTGCGCCAGCGTCGCGCGAGGATGACCGCGAGAGGTACCAGCAGAGCGATACCGAGCCAGAACCGAAAGTCGCTGAGCGCCGCGACGACGTCGCGCTCGCTCGCGACCAGCAGCGGGTTCTCCGGCAGGCCCTGGGCTGCGGTGTCCTGGAACAGGACCTGGACCGGATGCACGACGAGCGCGCTGAAGTAGCCGATCCCGACCACGATCCGCTCGAAGCCGGTCTGCAGCGTGCCGGTCGGGAAGGCGACCAGCAGGTGGTAGAGAACCGCGTATTGGAGCGCAATCGCGAGCAGGCCGGCGATGAACACCGCGGGCTCGGTCGCCACCCGAAGCGCCGCCAGGCAGGCGGCGAAGCCGAGCGCGGTCATCAGCGCCCCGACCCGGTTCTCGGGCCGGCGCAGCCAGGCGTAGATGCCCGCGCCGATGAACGCCCAGCCGGTCAGCGGCCCGAAGATCGCGAGCAGGAGCCGCTGATGGCCCTCGGGCATCCCGAGGGCGAGCGCCAGGGGCAGCGCCCCGGCGACGAAGCCGACGACCCCGAGCGCCAAGAGCGCCCGCTGGAGGCTGCTCATCGGCGCCTCCGGGCGATCGCTATCGGCGGCTTCGCTGACATCGCCGCATTGTCCCGCGCGCGGGGGCCGGCTACCCGTCAGCGCGCTCGAGGCGGCGGGGTTGGCCGCATAGCGCTTGCGTTACGCCGCCCGAAATGCGAACGTATGTTCGTGCCGGGCGAGGCCTCAATCTTGCACGCGGACGTCGACGCGTTCTTCGCCTCGGTGGAGCAGCGAGACGATCCTCGGCTGCGCGGCCGGCCGGTGATCGTCGGCTCGGGAGTGGTGATGACCGCCAGCTACGAGGCCCGGGCGTTCGGCGTGCGGGGGGCGATGGGCGGCGCCCAGGCCCGGCGGCTGTGTCCGCACGCGGTCGTGGTCGAGCCGCGCTTCTCCGCCTACGTGGCGGCGAGCCGCGCCGTGTTCGAGGTCTTCGAGCGGGCGGCGCCGGTGGTCGAGGCGCTGTCGATGGAGGAGGCGTTCCTCGATGTCAGCGGGCTGGGGCGGATCTCGGGCTCGCCGACCGAGATCGCGGTGCGCCTGCGGCGCGATGTGCGCGAGTGGGTCGGGCTGTCGATCACGATCGGGGTCGCGAGGACCAAGGCACTCGCGAAGGTCGCAAGCGGGGTCGCCAAGCCCGACGGCCTGCTGGTGGTCCCGCCTGAACGCGAACGGGACTTTCTGCACCCGCTCGCGGTGGAACGGCTCTGGGGGGTAGGTCCGGCGACCGCGAGGAAGCTGCATGAGCGCGGGATCACCACCGTCGGGGAGCTCGCGCGGCTCACCGAGACGGCTCTCGTCTCGATCATCGGGCGCGCCGCCGGTCGCCACGTCCATGCCCTGGCCCACAATCGCGACCCGCGGCGCGTGCGCTCGGGGCGGCGGCGGCGCTCGGTCGGATCGCAGTGCGCGCTCGGGCGTTCGTCGCGCTCGCCCGCCGCCCTCGATGGCGTGGTCGTCGGCCTGGTCGACCGGGTGACGCGCCGAATGCGGGCGGGCGGGCGGATCGGCCGCACCGTGGTGCTCCGGTTGCGTTTCGGCGACTTCTCGCGCGCGACCCGTTCGCGGACGATCTCCCAGGCGACGGCGGCGACGGGGACGATCCTGGTCACCGCGAGGGCGCTGCTGGCCGCGGCGATGCCGACGATCGAACGCCGCGGCGTCACGCTCCTCGGGATCACGGTGACCAACCTCGAGGCGGGCGCCGGCGTGCAGCTCGAGCTGCCGCTCGAGCACCCCGATCGGATCGCCCTCGACGCCGCGCTCGACGAGGTCCGCGCCCGCTTCGGTTCGGCCGCGCTGACGCGGGCGGCCCTGCTCCACCGGGGCTCGCGCCTGTCCGCATCGCTGCTGCCCGGCGATCGCGATCGCCGCCGGCCGATGAGTTCCGGAGGCGCCGCGGGTCGATAGGAATGCAAGGCGGATCGAGAGGAGTGGTCGAAAAGCCGGCGCTGTGCAACACGATCATCGTCGACTTCCTCGCAACCGATCCGGTGCCGACGCTGGCGCCGATTCGCCGCGCGAGCACGGACTGACCGCCGCCACCAACTGGGAAGATGCGAAGGCGCGGATGCTCCAGATCCTGCTCGACCTGATATCGACCGCCCGCGGCCTCGGAGACCGCGAACCCGCCCGCGGGACCGGCGCCGACCTCGCCCGCGAGAACGTAGCGGCCCTGGAGACGGTGTACGCCGAATGGAGACGGGGCAACTTCCGCGAGCGCTTCGACCTCTACGCCCCGGATATGGAGTGGGGCTGGTCGCGAGAGTTCCCCGGGCTGGAGGGCGTGGTGCGCGATCCGGAGCTACGCAGCAGCAGGCTGCGTGAATGGTTGAGCCCGTGGGAAGGCTGGCGCGTCGAGCCCCAGGAGTACGTCGCCGCCGCCGACCGGGTGGTGGTCCTGGCGCGATACACCGGCCGGGGGAAGGGAAGCGAGGTGGCGATCGAGTCCCTCGGGGCGCATGTGTGGACGGTCCGCGAGGGGCGCGCGGTCCGGCTCGAGATCTTCTCCGACCGCGAGGCCGCGCTGCGGTCGGCGGGGCTCGCCGCCGGACAGCCCCTCGCCTCCGACGCGGTGCGAGTGAGCGCAGCCGATGGCGGGGAGCGGTAAGGCTTCGTCCGCCGGCCGCCGTCGGGAGACCGGCCCGAGCCGGCCGGGCTCTGTTACGCCCCCCACCCGGCTCGCAGTACGCGCAGGGCGTTGCCCGAGCAGATCCGCTCGGCGTCCTCGACGCCGTAGCGGTCGCGCAGCGCCCGTTGCAGGCTCGCCATGTCGCTGGCCGACTCGAGGCCGCCCATGGTCGGCTTGATGAACCCGTCGAGGTCGGAGCCGATCGCCGCGTATTCGTGCGAGCCGGTGATCTCGGCGATCCGGTCGAGGTGCTTGCAGATCACCTCGACCGACTCCTCAAAGCTCTTCGTGCGGCTGCGCCGGATGCCGTCATTGAGCTGGTGCTGGGCGAGGATCAGACCGGCGACGCCCTCGCGCGCGGCGATCCGCCGCATGGTGTCCTCATCGACGCCGTACTCCTGGCCTCCGAAGCGAAACGCGGTGTGCGAAGCGAGCACCGGCACCGTCCGTTCGGGGTCGAGCTCGTCGAGGAGGTCGAAGGTGTCGGCGACGGCTCGGGTGCTCATGTGCGAGAGATCGATCAGCACCCGCTCGCGGACCATCGCTCTGACCGCGGCCGTGCCGAGCTCGGAGAGGCCGACCTTCGGCTGGCTGAACAACACTCGGTAGAGCCAGTCGGGCAGGAACGGCAGCGCGGGCGAGTTGGTCGCCACGCCACGCCACAGCAGGTGCGGGAGGATGATGTAGCCGACGCCGCGCCGCGCGAGCTTGGTCACTGCGCGGTCGACCGCCTCCGGCGTATCGCCGAGGTGAAAGCCGCCTTCAACGCTGTGTATGAGGGCGACGCGACCATCGGCGAGCGCTCGGTCGAGCGCATCGCGGTCGCGCACGACAACGGCTTCGTCGCCGTGGTGCTCGGTGATGTCGGCCTCGACCGTGTCCAGTTGACGCATCAGCCGCGGCAGGTAGCGCGCCTCCGGCGGCGCCCCGTAGGGGGCGTCGAGATCGAGCTCGTCGAAGAACGAATAGACGACCGAAAGCGCCACGCCGACGTCGCCTTCGCGCAGCTGCGGCATCGTCACCCGCGGCCCGCTCTCGAACGAACGGTAGTTGGCGAAGCGGCTGGCGAGGGCGATCAGCCGGGCGCGAAGCCGGTCGCGCAGCCGCCTGCGCCCCTTCGCCGTGGCGAAGAGATCGATCGCAGTGCCGTCGACCTGCGGCACCAGATGCATTCCGTAGTGGGCGTGCAGGTCGACGATCAACCCTGCACCGCCTCCGCCAGATCGCTGCGTTGGCGGACCAAGTTGAACGTGCTGCCCCAGACCTCGAGCGAGTCCGACGCCTCCGCGAGCCGGAAGATCTCGGTGCCGGACTCGCCGGCGGAGCGCACCGCGCGGCTCGCGATCACGCACTCGCCTTCGTGCACGGTCAGATACAGGTGCCGCGAGCGCCGCCACCGGGTGCTGTGCGTGCGGTAGTCGACGACGCAGTGGCGTCCCTCGAGCCGCGCTCGCAAGTCCGGCGGGTTCGGATAGAACGGCCCCCCGAGGCGGTGAAGCAGCCGGCCGAGGAGGGCGCGGAACTTGCGCCGGCCCAGCTTCGCCTGAAACGCCGCCGGGCTGGTCCACTTCGAGCCCTGCCGCGAGGGAGTGGGCGGCCCGTTTCCGACCTTCTGCGCGATCACCCGCTCGCTGTTGCCCCAACGTCCCGGCCAGCGCACCCAGTCGCCGAACGGCTCCACCGCCAGCCACGCCTCGGGCCCGTCGCCGTAGGGGTGGTCGATCCCGACCGGGTACGGATGGGTGCGCGCCTCGAAGTAGGAGGCGTGCGAGAGCGGTGAGACGTAGACGACCGGATGCCGGGCGCGGTCGCGCTCCACCCACTCTGCGTCGGCCGCCTTGCGCGCCTCACCCGAATCGTGCTGGGCGTAGGCGAGCAGCTCGGGCTCACCGTCGTCACCGAGGCCGATCTGGATCATCTCCCAGTCGCCCTCGTGCTTGCCGAAGCCGAACAGGTTCTTCGGGTTGTAGTAGAGCCAGAACCAGTACTGAAGCCAGTCGCGCCCGCCGTCGCCGCGCACGACGCGGCCGTAGAGCCGGCCCGCGTATTGCGCCTCATACTCCATCCGGCGCGAGTCCCCGAGCACGTCGGGCGCCTGGCAGAGACAGTCGCCGGTGCTCGGCTCGCGGCCATCCGGGTAGGAGGTCAGCAGCTCCAGCGTCAGCGGCGGGTCGCCGCCGACGCGCGCGATCACCTCACCGTCGGCGGTCCGCAGCAGGTTCCCCGGGTTCTCGACGACGCCGAGCACCGACGCGAGCCGGTAGTCGTACTGGCGGTCGAAGCGCAACAGCGGTTTGTGGCGCTCGAGCAGGGCCAGGTCGTCGGCGGCGCCGGCGACGGGTTGCGCCTCGCCCTCGCGCGCCGTTGCCGTCTCGAGATGGGTCGCCATTCAGCTCGCTCCTCCCCGGTGGCGCCTCGTCAGCCCGTCCGCAAGACACACGGCCACCTGATGGTGCGAGCGTACACCCGGTTTCGGCGCGGTCAACCACGGTCCGGCGGCCGGCGGAGGCCGGCCCCGATCCGCTCGCGATCTCACACAACCGCGCCGCAGGGCGTCTAACACGTTCGGCGCCGACCGGAAAGGAACGATCAGATGGCCACCGCCACCGAGCTCTCGCTCACCGCCTACTTCGACCACCCGCTGCCGGAGGCGATCGCCGAGCTGCGCGCCGGCTTCTACCGCCACCTGGCGCCGATCGCCAACGAGTGGTCGACCCGCCTGCGCGGCGAGCACGAGACCTTTCCGGCCACCCACGAGGGGCTGCTCGAGCGCTGCCGTTCCGCCGGCCAGCAGCGCCCGACGGGCATCATCTTCCACGACGCCAAGTGACCTTGCGGGCAGGAGCCAAGCCGCTGCCGCCGTTCGAGCGCGTGATCGACCTCCACGGCCCGACCGTGCTGCGCTTCTGCGCCGCGCGGGTCGGCTCCGAGCGCGCCGAGGACTGCTTTCAGGAGACGATGCTGTCGGCGCTTCGCGCCTACGAGGGGGTCCGCGACGCCGACGCGATCCGCTCCTGGCTGTTCTCGATTGCCGCCCGCAAGGCGATCGACATCCACCGCGCGCACGCGTCGGTTCCAAAGCCGGTCGAGGATCTGGAGCCGTTGGCGGACGCCCACGCCGCGCCCGCCCTCGAGGACGAGATCTGGGCCCGGGTGCGCGCGCTGCCGGAAAAGCAGCGCCAGGCGGTGACGCTGCGCTACCGCGCCGACCTCTCTCACCGAGAGATCGCCGAGGTGATGCAGACCAGCGAGCCGGCCGCGCGAAGAAACGTGTTCGAGGGCCTGAGGCGGTTGCGCAGCAAGGCCGACGCGGATTGATCTCACGTTCGCGAGCACGGCCCCGTCCAAGGAGCATGACGATGAACAGCAACAACCAAACAACGGACCTGGACCAACTCGAGCGCTCACTGCGCGCGGGCGATGAGCTCGACCCCGAGGCGTGGACGCGGATCCGCGACGACCTCGCGGGCCGGGCCGATGCGGCCGGGCTCGTCGACGTCGCCTTCGAGCGCCACGACTCGCCCCTGGGCACGATGCTGATCGGCGCCACCGGCGAGGGCCTGGTCCGTGTCGGCCTGCCGGTCGAAGGCGAGGACGCGGTGCTCGCCGAGCTCGCCATGCGCGTCTCGGCCAGGGTGCTGTTCGCCTCGCGCGCCTCGGTGGCCGACGCCCGGCGGCAGCTCGACCAGTACTTCGCCGGGCGCCGGCGCCGGTTCGAACTCGAGCTCGACTGGCGCCTAACGAAGGGCTTTCGCCGCTCGGTCCTGCTCGCCACCGCCCGGATTCCCTACGGAACCACGGCGTCCTATCGCGAGGTGGCGACCGAGGCCGGAAACCCGAAGGCGGTCCGGGCCGCCGGCAGCGCGCTGGCGCACAACCCGCTGCCGATCCTGGTGCCCTGTCATCGCGTGCTCCGCTCGGGCGGTGAGCTCGGCTCCTACCTCGGCGGGCCGGAGGCCAAGGCCCGGCTGCTGGAGCTCGAAGGATCGATGAGAGTGTGAGCCGGTTCGCCGGCGCCGGTCGGCGGCGCCACGCAGCTCACCTCAGTCATCCTCGCCACCCCCTTCGAGCAGCGGCTTGAGCACGGTCAGGCGCTCGCGCCACCACGTCTGCATCCCGTCGGCCGTATCCGCGTCGGGCAGGCGCTCGTGCGAGAGCGCCACCCTGCTCTTGGTCTCGCCGAGATCGTCGAAGCCGACGATCACCCGGGTGGAGCCGTCCTCCCAGTCATAGCGGGCCGACTTCGGCGCCGTCGCGGTGCGCAGGCGCAGGTCCGCTCCCGGCAGCCACCGCTCGAGCAGCGCCCGGTCGTCGAACGCATCGAACAGCCGCTCGACGGGGACGGCGACCGTCTTCGACGCGGTCACCGCGAACCCGTCGGCGTGCTCACCCGGCGCTCGCAGTCCGCGGGCCCGCTCGTAGCCGACGGTGATCGACTGCGAGTACCAGCCCGCCACCCCGTGCTCCTCTCGGAGCCAGCGGGCGATCTCCGTGTGCGTGCGGCGCGCCGCGCCCCACTCGTCGAGCACGTCGAACCACGCCTGCCACCCGCGCCCGGTGGCCTCGATGACCCTCTCGTTCGCGACCGGCGGCTCGAACTTCGCGGTCGCCGCCTCGGGACGATCGCCGGCGGCGATCAGCATCCGGCGGGCGGCCGTGTAGCTCTCGCCCGTCTTTCTCATGCGCTCGCGAATCCGGCGCTTGAACGTCTTCTGCCTTGTCATTTCGTTGCTCCTTCGCGGCGGTCGGCGCCGAGACCCACGCTCCCGATGCCCCGCCGGAAAGGGCTCGTTGACCGGCGTCCCGATGGCTCGAGGCCACCTTTACCTCCCGCGGCCGGCGGCGTGGGCGCCGGGACGGAGGTCGGGCGCGGGACTGCGCCTGCGAACGACATTACTGCCCATTGAGACTGTCGCCCGCGCCGAAACTCATCGCGTCCACGAGTCGGACCGACCGACGGGCGCGCCGAACGGGTGCGTGATGTCGACCGACGCGAGCTCGCCACTCCCCCGCTCTAATCTCCGTTCGATGTGGGAAACCCTGGGCCCACCGCTGCGGGCGGCAGCGCTGAGCGCCTTCATCACCGGCCTCGTCCTGCTGCTGCTCAACCCGCCGTCGCTCGACGGCCTCGGTGGCGTGCTGACGGTGCTGGCCGGGGCGGTGGCGATCGTCCTGATCGCCGCGTGGGCGGCCGTGGCGCTGATCGGCAAGGAGATTCCCGAGCCCGAGTTCCGGCGGCTGGTCGACCGCAGCGAGGCGCTCGCCTCGCTGCCGCCGCCCGACCGGCCGCCGAGCGAGTTCGACGAGCTGGTGATGCAGGCCCTCGACGACCTGCCGGAGCCGTTCCGCGGGCTGCTCGAGCGCACGCCCGTGGTCGTCTCCAACCGCGGACACGAGCACCACGCCTACGGCCATTACATCGGCGGGACCGTCGCCCGCGACATCTACCCCGACCGGATCGTGATCTACCAGGACACGCTGGAGCGCGACTTCGGCCACCATCCCGAGCTGCTGCGGGCGCAGGTCGCGCGCACCGTGCGCCACGAGCTCGCCCATCACCTGGGCTGGGATGAGCACGGGGTGCGCGGCCTCGGCCTCTGAGCGAGCGCCGATGAGTTTGAGCGCCCGTGGCGGTCCTCACGCCTATACGAGTCAACGCTTGGAGGTCCGAGGTGAGGGATCTGATCGTCACCGAGAACATCACCCTGGACGGCGTGATCGAGGCGACCGAGGGCTGGTTCGCCCCGGCCGGCGACGAGTCTGAGGTCGATAGCTCCGACGTCGAGGAGGCGATCCGCGAGCAGCGCGAGGCGGCCGATGCCTTCCTGGTCGGACGGGTGACCTTCGAGCAGATGCGCGGCTACTGGCCGCAGCAGACCGACGACACCACGGGCATCAGCGATTACCTGAACGCGGTGTCGAAGTACGTCGTCTCCAGCACGCTGCAGGACCCGGAGTGGGAACCGACCACGGTGCTGCGCGGCCCGCTCGGCGACGAGATCGAAGCGCTGAAGAGCGAGCCGGGCAAGGACATCGTCACCACCGGCAGCATCACGCTGGTGCGCGAGCTGATCGCCGGCGGGTTCGTCGACGAGTACCGGCTGTTCGTCTACCCGGTGGTCCTCGGTCATGGTGAGCGGTTGTTCGCGGACGCGAGCGGAGTCCCGAGGCTGGAGCTCACCGAGACGCGGCCGTTTCGCTGCGGGATCGTGCTCCTGCGTTACCGGACGCCCTAGCGACGCGGGATGGATCGAGGCCCCGAGCGGCTCGACGCGAAGACCTATCGCGGCCACGGACGCCCGCGGGGCAGCTCCGCGGGCAGGCCGAAGCGCGGGAACAGGTCCGGCAGCGAGCCCGTCTCGGTGCTCGCTCCCACCCGGCCCGTGAACGCGGTGATCTCGCTCACCCGGTCGCGCTCGAGCGCCAGCACCTCGAGCGACGCCGGCCTGTAGCGCTCGTTCGGCGGGTCCCACAGATACCAGCCGATCGCCGGCTGTCCGTTCGCACCCGTGATCAGGTGGCGCAGGTCGGGCTCGCCGGTGGCGGCGAGGAAGGCGATCACCGCATCGCGGCCGCGGAACCAGTGCGGGTGCGGCGGCATCGCGAAGGTCGCGCCTTCGACCAGCATCGCGACCATCGCCTCGATGTCGCGACTCCCCAGGCGGCGACGTAGTTGCGCACCAGCTCGCGTAGCCGGTCGTCTCCCAGCTCGCGCAGCGTCTGGTGCTGGCTGCGCGCAGGCAGCCTCTCCGCGACCGTCTTCTGCGCGCGCTGCATCGAGCTGTTGACCGCAGCGACGGTCGTCCCCAGCGACTCGGCGACTTCGCGGGCCGAGAAGCCGAGCACGTCGCGCAGGATCAGCACCGCGCGCTGGGTGGGAGGCAGGTGCTGCAGCGCGACGACGAAGGCGAGCTCGACGCTCTCCCGCTGCTCGTAGCGCGCCTCGGGCGCGGCGAGCCCGCTCTCGGGGCCGAGCGCCTCGTCGGGGTAGGGCTCGAGCCAGATCAGCTCGACCACCGGCTCGCCGGGGCCCTCGCCCGCGCCCGCCGGAGGCCCGTGGTCGACCGGCAGCACCCGCTTCGGGCGCTTCGCGATCGCGTCGAGGCAGACGTTGGTCGCGATCCGATACAGCCACGGGCGCAGCGGGCGCCCGGTCTCGAATCCCGCCAGGCCGCGCCATGCCCGAAGCAGCGTCTCCTGGAGCGCGTCGTCGGCGTCGTACGGCGAGCCGAGCATTCGATAGCAGTGGGAGTGAAGCTCGCGCCGGTGCGGCTCGACGAGCGCGCCGAAGGCCCGTTCGTCGCCGCCGCGGGCCGCCGCCAGCAGCCGCGGGCTCTGCTTCACCGGCGTGGCGTCGGCGCTCATTCGCCGACGAGGTTAGACCGCGAGGACGGTCGCGATGAGTTTTCGGCCCGGCGGGAGTAGTAGGGGCAGAAGCACACACCACCACCGATTCAAGGAGCAATTCCGATGAGCAGGAAAGTGATCTCGACCTTCTTCGTCGCCCTCGACGGCGTCGTCGAGGCGCCCCAGGATTGGCACTTCCCGTACTTCAACGACGAGATGGCGGCCGCGATCGGCGCGTCGATGGGCTCGTCCGACGCGATGCTGTGCGGACGAGTGACCTACCAAGAGTGGGCCGGATTCTGGCCCGAGGCAGACAACGAGATGGCCGACTACATGAACAACACCCCCAAGTACGTCGCCTCGACTACGCTCGAGGCGGTCGAATGGCAGAACTCGCAGCTGCTCGATGGCGATGTTCCGGCGGCCGTCGCCGCGCTCAAACGACAGCCGGGCAAGGACATCGTCATGTCCGGCAGCGCGACGCTGGCCCGCTCGCTGCTGCGCGAGGGCCTCGTCGACGAGCTGCACCTGATGATCCATCCGGTGGTCGTCGGCGAGGGCGCGAAGCTGTTCGCCGACGGCGACAAGCACGCGCTCGAGCTGGCCGACTCGAGGACGTTCGGCACCGGCGTGGTCTACGCGACCTACCGGCGGGCGGCCGCGGAGTCCTGAGCACCACCCGCTCCAGCGACGGAACCACGATCGCCTTCGCCCGGCAGCCGCAGATGGTCGAGGCGAAGGCGGTCGCGCCGTCGCTGAAACGATTCCTCGCGACGGCGTGATCGCGAGCGAGCCGAGCCGCCCCGAGCTGAACCCGATCGGAGTGGTCGAATCGCCGCTCACCGATCCGGCCGCCGCGCCCAAGCAGGGCACCGAGGGCGGGCCCGAGGCTTGGCTGGTGTTCGAGCCGGGCGTGCTCGACGGTCTGCGCGAGGTCGAGCCAGGCGAGCGAGTGATCGTGCTCACCTGGCTCGATCGCGCCCGCCGCGACGTGCTTCGCGTCCATCCGCGCGACGACCCCGCCAACCCCGAGCGAGGCGTGTTCAGCACCCGCTCCGCCGAGCGCCCGAACCCGATCGGGCTGCACGAGGTCGGGGTGGTCGCTGTCGAGGGCAACCGGGTACTGGTGACGGACATGGAGGCGCTCGACGGCACGCCGATCGTCGATCTGAAGCCGGTGATCTGAAGACATGGACGCTGATCAGGTTCTCGCCTTCCGGCTCGCCCGCTCCGGGCTCGCCGACCGCGACGCGCGCGAGCTCGCCGAGGCCGCGGCCTGCCCCGCCTCGGACTTCGCCCGCGACGCCGCGCTGCTGGCGCTTGCGGCGCGGGCCGAGGACGTCTCGCGGGAGGCCTACGACCACGCGGTCGACACCGGCGACCTGGTGGTCGCCCACATCGTCCGCGGGGCCATCCACGCGCTCGCGCCCGGCGACCTGGCGCTCTACGGGCGCGCCTTGATCGCCCACGATGACGGCGAGCTTGGCGCGCAACTCGGCCGGCAGGTCCAGCGGCTCGCCGCCGAGAAGAGATTCGCCCCCAGCGAGGCGCTTGAGGAGGTGGCGACGGCAACGAAGGACGCGCTGGCGAAGGGCCGGGCGCTCAACAAGAACGAGCTGCACGAGGAGCTGAGGCAGCGCGTTCGCGCCGACCTGCTGCCCTGGTGCCGCAGCTGCCGGAGCCACCACGTGGCTCCCATGCTGTGGCGGTACGCCACGGTGAAGGCGGGCGCCCGACTCGACTCCGAGCGCCGCTACCGGATGGGCAAGCCGGGCCGGACGCCGGCCGCGAGCGAGGCCGTTGGACGCTTCCTCGGCTTCCACGGACCGGCCAATCCCGGCGACTTCGCCGAGTGGGCCGGGCTCGCCAAGCCCCACGCCCAGCGGCTGTGGGACGAGGTGGCGGGCGACCTCGCCGAGGTGCCGGTCGGCAAGAGCAGGGGATGGCTGATGAGCGCGGACACGGGCGCGCTCGAGTCGCCACCCGCCGCGCAGGGCATCCGCCTGATCCCACCGGGCGACCCCTACCTGCAGAAGCCCAACCGGCCGCTGCTCGCCCCGGACACCAAGCTGCGCAAGCGGCTGTTCCGGCCCGTGGCCAGCCCCGGAGCGGTGCTCAAGGACGGCCGCTTGGCCGGCCTCTGGCGGGTGAAGGCAAAGGGAAGGAAGGCAGAGCTCACCGTCGAGAAGCTCGGCCGCCTGGCGCGCCGGGACCTCGAGCAGGAGGCGGAGCGGGTTGCCGAGCTGCGCGGAGCGGCCGAAGCGGCGCTCGTCGTCGCCTGACCACCCGGCCGACGCTTCCGAGGCGCTCAGCGCGGCTGCTCGAAGATCTCACTCAGGAAGTGGGTGACGGTCCAGGTTGCGGCGCGGGCCGTGATCCCCGAGGGGTCGCGCGCCGGGTTCAGCTCGACGACGTCGAAGCCGATCACGCGCCCGCGCCGCGCCACCTCGGCCAAGAGCGCGCGCAGCTCGCGGTAGCTGAGCCCGCCCGGCTCCGGCAGCGAGGGCCCGGGGGCGACGGACGAGTCGAGCACGTCGAGATCGATCGAAACGTAGAGGGAGTCGGCCTCCGGGACGGTCTCGCGAACCACCTCGGCGCTCCCGCGCTCGATCGCGTCGTGACTGGTTGCCCAACGGCCGCCGAGCTCACGCAGCCCGTCCACCTCCTCACGGTCGACGTTTCGAATCCCGAGGGCGGCCACGTTGTCCACGAACGGGAGCTCTGCGAGCCGCCGCAGCTGGCTCGCGCCGGTGAGCCGCGCGCCCTCCAACTCGTCGAGGAAATCGGCGTGCGCGTCGACGTGCACGACGTCGATCCGACCGAACGACTCCATCCCGCACCCGAGCGGGTAGCTGATCGAATGATCGCCGCCGATCGCGACCATCAGCGCGCCGCGCTGGGCGATCCGCCGCGCGCCGTCGGTGATCCGTTGGTAGTTGCCCTCCGTGTCCGAGCCCTGGATCGCGATGTCGCCGACGCCATCGTCACGCCGACGAGGCGGTCGCGATCGACCTCCACGTCGTACCAGCCGTGAGCGCCGTCGTCGGTGCCGCCGGGCGACCGCGGGTAATAGAGCTGCGCCTGAGTCGCCTCGCGGGCGGCCGCCGGCCCGGACCGCTGGCCGGTGGGGAGACCCGGTTCCGGCGTGCCGGCGTCGTGGGGACGCGGAAGTGTTGCGGAGACGCCTAGGCCGCGGTCGGCTTGGTCCGCGGTTCGGGGCCCGGTCGTTCGCCGATCCCGATCTTCGGCAGCCAATCAAGCGAGCGGGGCAGATACCAGTTCCAGTCGCCGAGCAGTGTCATCGTCGCCGGCAGCAGGACGCCACGGATGATCGTCGCGTCGATCAGCACGGCGGCGGCGAGACCGACGCCGAACTGCTTGAACTCGATCGCCGACAGCGTCGCGAAGATCGCGAACACCGCGATCATCACCGCCGCCGCCGCGGTCACGACCGAGGCGGTGTGCTTGATGCCCCGGCTGACCGCCACCTCGGTCGACAGGCCGCCGTCGTACAGCTCTCGGACCCGGCTGAGGATGAACACGTGGTAGTCCATCGAGAGCCCGAACAGGAGCACGAACAGGAACAACGGCAGCCACGAGGTGATCGCGCCGGTCGACTCGAAGCCGAGCAGCGATTCGAAGTGGCCCTCCTGGAAGATGAAGACCACGATTCCGTAGGCCGCGCCGACAGAGAGCAGGTTGAGCAGGATCGCCTTGATCGGGATCACGATCGAGCGGAACGTCGCGAGCAGCAGGAGGAAGGCGAAGCCGAGAACGAACGCGAATACGATCGGCACTCGAGTCTCCATGAGTTCGTTGAAGTCGTTCGAGCCGGCGGTGAACCCGGTCACGTTCGCCTCGGCGCCCTCGGGATCGACGGTCGCCGGGATGATCTCGTCGCGAAGCTCGGCCAGCGCCGCGTAGGAGGCGTCGTTGGTCCCGTCACCGACGATCGGCACGTCCATCACCGCGACCGTGTGATCCGCGCTGAAGTCGACCGTGACCGGCGGCTCGAACCGGTCGCTGGCTTCAACCGCCTCGCGCAGATTGTGGACCGCGATCGTCAGCTCCACGTTGGAGGCGCCGCCCTGCTCGATCACAACCTCGGCCGGAATCTGATTGCCCGGAAACGCCGCCTGGATCCGATCGTAGGTCTGGATCACCTCGAGGTCCTTCGGCAGCGTCTCGATTCCGGGCACCGCCATCTTCAGGTTCAGCACGGGGATAGCGAGCACCAGCAGCAGCCCGCCCGCGAGCACGGTCGAGACCACCGGCCGGCGCAGGACCGGGTCGAGGATCGCCGCCCAGATCCGCGAGTCGCGCGCGGCGCGCTCCTCGGGCGGGGTCAGGAACGGGACCCTGCCCTTGTTGACCCGGTCGCCGAGCGCGGACAGGACCGCGGGCAGGACGGTGAGCGAACCGAGGACTGCGATGGCGACGACGGTGATCGTCCCCACCGCAAACGAGGTGAAGGTGGAGGCCCCGGCGAGGAACATGCCCGCCATCGAGATCGCCACGGTGACTCCGGAGACCAGCACGGCGCGCCCGGAGGTAGCTGCGGCGGCCTCGAGCGACGCTACGGCCTCGTTCCCCCGCGCCCGCTCCTCGCGCTCGCGGCGCAGATAGAACATCGAATAGTCGACCCCGACCGCGAGCCCGACCAGCAGGACCACCGAGGTGGCGGACTGGTCGAGCGGCCAGATCTGACTCAGTGGCCCGAGCAGCCCGAGGGCCGCCGCGACCGCGGTCGCGGCCAGCAGCAGCGGCACCAAGGCTGCGACCACGGCGCCGAAGGCGAGCAGGAGGATGATCAGCGTGATCGGCAGCGAGGTCACCTCGGCCTTCTGGAAGTCGTCCTCGAACGACTCGCTCAGCGCCTTGCTGGCGCTCGCATCGCCGAACTCCTCGATCCGGAACTCGGGGTGCGCCTCGCTGAGGCTCGCCACCGTCGCCAGCGGGGCCTCGACCAGGTCCTCGGCCGTGACCTCGGCGTCGTCGCCGGGGTCGGGGATCTCGAAGGTGACCAGCGCCGAGCTCCCGTCCTCGGAGATCACCCCCTGGCTACCGGCCGAATAGGGGCTCTCGACATCGACGACGCTCTCGGTCGACTCGAGCTCGCGGACGACATCGTCGACAGCCGCGCGGAAGGCGGGCTGGTCGGCGGTCGCACCGTCGCGGCTTTGCACGAGCACGGTCTCGTCCGGGTTCTCGGGGAAGGCGTCGGCGACGGCCTGGTCGGCCTCGCGCGCCTCGCCGACCCCGGCGTCCTCGTCCTGAAGCTCCTCGGTGCCAATCGCGCCGCCGACCAGCAGGGCGAGAACGACGAAGACCAACCAGCCGATGATCGCCTTGCGGCGGTGGCGGGCGCTCCAGCGTCCGGCGCGTGCGGCGAGGTTCGTAGTGCCTTTTATCGACGACCTCCGGGCTCGACGGTCCTCGCCACCCTCTCGCATCCGTGGCCCCGTGGCAAGGGTCAACTCGTTCGTCTCGCAACTGTTTGCGAGGCGCTAGCGCCCTCGCGATACGCGGAGGCGACCGAGAGCGCCTTCGACGAGTTGACCGCGACCGATCTCAAGGGCCAGCGGACGACGGGTCTCGAACCCGCGACCTTCGGATCTGCTCAGTTCGGAGCCCCCTTCGGGACACCGTCTCGGTTCGAAGGCGGCGCCACCGTGCTCGGCCCCTCGGAGGCATCAGACGATGCATCGGTGGCCCTGACCGGGGCCGGGATCAGGGCCGCCCCTGCAACCACGAGACAGAAGGCGAGCATCCGCCCGCTGATCTCCAGCACCCCCGTGCCGACCGGGTCACGGAAGATCAGGATGCCGCCGACGATCCCGGTCAGGTTGGCCGCAACAGAGGTGAGGGCGATGACCTCGACGCCCGGCCCCAGCTGCAGTCCCCGGGCCGAGGCATAGAAGGCACCCACCGAGGCGATGAGCGCCGCCACCGTCCACGGGCTGATCAGCTCGAGCGCCCCGCTGGCAACGTCGTCCGCCAAGAACTTGATCGCGATGTCGGAGACGCCGAAGAGCGCGCCGGCGACGACGCCGAGGAGCAGGCCCTGCGCCGCGGGCGAGATGCGGCGGTGGGTCGAGATCGCGGCGACCGCGGCGCTGACGACGAGGATGCCGCACTCGATCGCGATCAAAGCCGCAACCGCATACTCCGGCGGCTCGTCGGCGTCCCCCGAGGTCAGCCCGATGATCGCAAGCCCCGCCGCCGTGACGATCACCCCGACCCATTGGCGCCGTCCGAGTCGAAAGCCGAAGAAGCGCTCGGCGAAGACGGCGAGGAACACCAGCCCGCCCGAGAGCACCGCCTGCACAATCGACAGTGGCGCGAGGGCGAGCGCGCCGACGTGAAGCACCCAGGCGCCGACCGCCACCCCCCAGCCAATCGCGAACCACCTGGAGCGAAAGAGGTCGGCGGCGCTTCGTAGCGGGTGTCGGACCCGCACGGGCGGGGCGAGGACGGCGCCGCGGTGCTTGAGCAGAAAGGAGACGCTGGTCGCGACCGCGCACGCGAGCGCGAGCGCGAGTCCCACGATCACGCCCACCACCGTCCCTTAGTGGCACGAAAGCTGTCGGCCGGATGGCACAGCCGCCGGATCATCTGGGCCGAGCTGTTGGCGACGTCATCGTGGGCCCAGCGACTACGAACGCAAATGCCAGCGCTCGAATACCGTCCACGAAGCAGACCCTTGCATCTTCCGGGCCATATGTCTCGCCGCAGCCGCCGCTTCCCGCGTTGGCGATCGACCTGGCGCTCTGTAGGGTCGTTTCGATGGGCTGCCTCGACCCGCTGAACGGAAGCGGCGGTGCCGGACGCGAGTAGGGAACCGATCGGCCCGTCCCCGCGGCCGCGCGGCGCGAGTCGGCTGGCAGAGCTGATTGCCCGCCTCCGCGCTTTCGGTCGCCGCCACCGCGCGTTGATCGCGGTGGTCGGGTCGCTGGCGACCGCGGCGGTCCTCGCGTTCCTGCTCGCCGGAAGGGCCGATGAGTTTGAGGCCGCGCTTTCCGCGGCCTCGGCGTCGGTGCTCGCCGCGACCGTGCTGTTGCAGGTCATCGGCCTGCTCGCGCGCAGCGAGGCCTGGCACCTGACGATCGAGGCGGCCGGTGGAAGCGTCGAGCGCCGGATCCTCTATCGCGCCTCGAGCATGCAGGTCGTCGGCAGCGTGATCAACACGCAGCTCGGGGTAGCCGCGCGGATCGCCGCACTGCGGCGCTCGTCCCCGGAGGTGAGCCCGCAGGTGCCGACGCTGATCGCCGCCGAGTTTCCGATCCTCGCGGTCGAGGGGATGCTGGCCGCGCTGGGGTCGTTCACCCTGATCGCTCCGCTCGGGCTGCCATGGTGGGTGCCGGTCATAATCCTTGCGGTGGTCGGGGCGGCGAGCGCCGGCCTGCGGCAGCTCGCCCTCCGCAAGGGTCGCGAGCTGTGGAGCGGCCTCGCGGTGCTCCGCAGGCTGGGCCACGGAAGCCGCGTGATCGGCTTCGTGCTGGTGGCCGTGTTCGCGCAGATCTTTCGCAACTGGCTGCTGTTGCACGCGGTCGGCGTCGATGCCTCGTTCTTCGACGCGATCGCCGTGCTGATCGCCCTGGCGGCGCTCGCTCAGCTTCCGGTCGGACCCAGCGTGGGCGCCGCGGCGTCGGTGCTCATCCTCGGCAGAGACGGGGTGGCGGCGGCAGCGGCCGCCGGGGTTCTGATGACCGTGACGGGCACGGTCGGCGGACTGTGCTTCGCCGCCTGGGCCGGCGCGGACTGGCTCTGGTCCCTCAGTCGCCGGGCGGCGTTACGGCGCGCTCGCGCCCGCGCCCCGCGGTCGCGCTGAGGCGCGGTGGCCTTGGTCGGCCTTCGCCCGGCTCAGCCGACTCTCCGCCAGCTTCGATTGTCGCTCGAGCTCGCGCAGGCGCCCGGCGCTGGTCAACCGCGGACCGTAGGCCTTCGCCCGATAGAGCTGGTAACGCTCACGGGCGTGGCGCGCCGCCGCCTCGAGCTCGACGAGGCGGCGCTTTGAGTCGGCGCTCGTAGCGGAGACCATCGGCGGGTCCCCCGTTCAGGCCCGCGGGCCGTGGTGGGGAACACCCCGTTCAGGCCCGCGGTGGGCCAGGAAGGAGGCCCCTGAGGATCGCCTCTCGGCCCGGGGCGCTCCTCGGCCGAGGGATGGCTCCAGGGTGAAGATCTCGGTGGCCACGTCCGTGTCTCGGTCGTGGCTGCTCACGAACGAGGCGACGCGCTGGCGGGTCAGCCGCACGACCGCTGCGACCGCCTCTCGCTTGTAGGCGGCCGGGGTGAAGGCGGCTGGGGTGAGCTTGCCGACACCGCCGACGGTGTCGTGGGCCTGCGGAGCGATCATGTTGCGGTTGAAGTCGCCGACGGCCCCAGCGAGCACGTAGGTGACGACGTTGCCGTGGATCTCGGTTCGCCCGCCGGTCGGCCGCTTGCCCGCGTAGCGCGTCCAAAGCGCGGTGAGCGACCTGGTCAACTCGGCTGCCAATGTTGGGAAGTCGGTCATGGCCTGCCGCTTTTCGCCGAGTGGTCGGCGGGAACGCTCGAGGCGGAGGTCGCACTCAGCGGCTGGTAAGCGGGCGCCGCGCTCGCAGGTTGGGTTGCCTGACGCCGGTGGTGAAGGCGACCGACCGCCTCCAAGACGACGGGGCGGTTGGCGAACTTGCGCTCATAGCCGCGGACCTTGTCGATCGTGACCAGGTCGGCCTCCTCGAGCGCGGTCACGATCTCCTCGACGCTGAGAGCGTCGTAGCCCGGCAGCGGCTCGCCCTGGCGCATGTAGCGCAGCTTGTCCAGCACGGCCTGTCGGTTCTGATGCGACCGCTCATAGGCTTCGACCGCCTCGAGCTCGAGCTGCGAGTGATCGGAGAGCCCTGTCACCACCTGCTTGGCGTTGAGGCCGTCATAGCCGACGAACGGGAGGCGAGCCTCGGCGGCTGGATCTGCCCGGGCATCCCCCTGGGCATCGCCTGATGGGACGGCTGAGGACCCGCGGCTCGAAAAGCGATCGCGGATCGCGCTGAGGATGGTCATGGGCCGTTCCCTTCCCAGCGATCCCGCCGGGACGGATGAAGCGGCGAGATCGCTGACTGCCCACAAAGTGTATCATAGATTCATGAATTCCTTTTCCAGAGATCAGCAGCAAAGGTCGGAGGCCGCGGCGGCCCGCTGGGACTTTCTGACCAACCACGCCCATGTGCTCATGTGCGTGGCTCATGATCCGGGCGTCCGGCTGCGCGACATCGCGGCAGCGGTCGGGATCACCGAGCGCGCCGCGCACCGCATCCTGTCCGAGCTGGTCGAAGAGGGTTACGTGCTGCGCGAGCGACACGGCCGACGAAACCGCTACCAGGTCGTCGACGGGCGTCGCATGCGCCACCCCCTGGTCCAGGAGCACGAGGTCGGGGATTTGCTCGCGGTGCTGAGCGGCTCGAGTGCAGGGGCGCCAGCGGACGTGACTCCCCTTCGAGAGACGTGACTCCCCTTCGAGAGAACGCCTAGATACCACTGGTCGACGCCGACGGCCCGCACCCGGTAGCTTGATCGAGAGCCTCATATCGCCATCGAAGCTTGACCGGCCGGTGGTCCCCAGGGGTCCAGCCACCGAAAGGAAGACGGTCATGCCGAGAATCATCGTGATGAGCGAGTCAAGCAGCGAGCGTGAGGGCGCGATCACCCTTGACGAGCGGGTCGCATCCGCGGACATGCGAAGCGGACACCACTCCGCGCAGCTGATCGAGCGCGTCGGTTGGGCGGTCCACGACGCGGACGACGCCGAGCAGAGGGAAGCGCCCGGCGGCTCACCGGACAATTGAGCACCTCGCTCGCCACGCCAACGAGCCCGCATACCTGGCGAACGTCGGTAGAGCGGTTTCCCTAAGCGGACGACGGGTCTCCACTGCATCAGGCCAGGCGCGGCTCGCAATTAGGGTTTGCCTGACAGACACCGCCGGGACACGCGTGGCGGGGGGCCGGGTCAGATGTAGCGCCTCTGCCGAGACAACGCCCGGGGGCGACGCCCCCGGGCGTTGTCGGACACTGGCGTCAGAGCCGGTGTGGCTCCACGCGAGAGGCCGTCCCTCAGCCCGTGAGGTGGACCTCCGGCAGGTCGTCACCGTTCAGGAACAGGTCAAACGAAACGTCCAGGATGCGAACCTGCTGGTTGCCGGTGCAGGTGAGCGTCGACAGCGGTGAGACCGAAAGCGATCCGGTCACCTGGCCGTTACGCACCGGGAACTCACCGGTGACGTTGACGTCGACCTGCTCGGACTTCGGCACGCCCTGGACCGGGTTGCCGCTCCTGGTGAAGCACTGCGACGTCACGTTGGCGGTCCCCGTGAGGGTGAAGTCCACCGAGTCCACCGTGTTCCCCAGCCCGGCCGCCTTCCACGAGACCGTCAGGCTGTTGCCCGAGACGGTGGCGTCCGGACCCCTGATGTAGTGCGGGCTGGCCGCGATCGCTGCGGGCGCCAACGCGAGCACCGCGACGCCAACAACCAATGCTAGATACCGCTTCATGCGGGTATCCCCTTCCTGTCATTTGCGAGGCCTTCCGCGCGTTAGCGCGACGCCCTTGAGCCCGTAACCCTGAGCTTGGAAGCCGCCTTGAACGTACCGTGCATCCACGCGAGTCGCCCCCCTTTCCGCCCCGGGCATTCCCGGGGGGGCGCCACCTTCCAAAGTGGCGGGGCCAGCCTACACCCGTATTACGCTCTGTCAAGCGGACCGGGCTGGCGCCGGTCAGCAGTTGTGCTTGCTGTCCGAGCCGCCCCCGCCCCGGCAATCGTCGTCGCCGCCCCCGCCCCTGTGCACGTCGTTTCCGTCTCCTCCCTTGAGGGTGTCGTCGCCGCCCTTTCCGCGCAACTCGTCCTGGCCCCCGCCGGCCGTCACCTGGTCGTCGCCGCCTCCGGCCCGAAGCTCGTCGTCGCCGCCCTTGCCCCGGATCACGTCGTCGCCGCCCCCGCCGCAAACCGTGTCATCGCCCTTGAGCCCGACAACGGTGTCTTCTCCGCCCAGGCCGGCAATCACGTCGTCGTCGTTCGTCCCTCGCAGGGTCTCGGGCCTCGCCGTGCCGACGATCGTCGGGGCGCTACCGGCACACGCGCCGACTCCCATGCGGTTCAGCAGCACCGAGACGTTGTTTGAGAGGTTGTTGGCGACCGCCAGGTCGGATTCCGAGTCGGCGTTGAAGGCGCCGACCGCGACTGAAAAGGGGCTCGTGCCCGCGGGCAAGTTGGTCGGGCCGCTGAAGCCGCCGCCAGCCCTACCGAACAGCACCGAGACGTCGTTGGAGAGGGCGTTGGCGACTGCCAGGTCGGGGTCGGAGTCGGCGTTGAAGTCGGCGACCGCGACCGAGCTCGGCCCCTGGTCGGCGGGGAAGTTGGTCGGGCCGCTGAAGCTCCCGCCGGACCCGCCGAGCAGCACCGAGACGTTGTCAGAGCCGTCGTTGGCGACCGCCAGATCGGGGTCGGAGTCGGCGTCGAAGTCGCCGACCGCCACCGAGCTGGGGGAGCTGCCGGCGGGGAAGTTCGTCGGGCCGCTGAAGCTGCCGCCGGGCCCGCCGAGCAGCACCGAGACGTCGCCGGAGTCATTGTTGGCGACCGCCAGGTCGGGGTCGGAGTCGGCGTTGAAGTCGCCGACCGCAACCGAGCTGGGACCCTGGTCGGCGTGGAAGTTGGTCGGGCCGCTGAAGCCGCCGCCGGACCCCCCGAGCAGCACCGAGACGTCGTTGGAGAAGGCGTTCGCGACCGCCATATCGGGATCGGAGTCGGCGTTGAAGTCGCCGACCGCCACCGAGCGGGGGCGCTGGTCGGCCGGGAAGTTGGTCGGGCCGCTGAAGCTGACCTGGGCGAGCGCCGGCGGCGCCAATGCGAGGAGGGCTAGGGCCGCGAGTAGCACGCCCAGCCCGGTCCGGGGCCCGCAGCCTCGCACGGCCGCGAAATGCGCGCCGATGTGAGCCGGGTTGGGGTTGATGCAACGACGAGCCAAGTGTGGTCCGGACCTCCCACCCCCCAGGCCGCTCCAAGTCCGAGACGACCAGTCGACCGTAGCCGGGTTCCGCGGCGGCGTCAACCCCGACCGCCCTTCCCCACGTGCCCGGCGCGGCGCTGACCGTCGTCTATTGCGATCCTGGGCCGATGCGGCTCCTCGTCGACGGCATGAACGTGATCGGGAGCCGGCCGGACGGCTGGTGGCGCGACCGTGACCGGGCGATGGCTCTTCTGGTCGATCGGCTCGAGCGCTGGTCCGCCTCCAGCGGCGACGACGTCACCGTCGTCTTCGAGCGCAGGCCCCGGCCGCCGATCGCCTCGCCGGTGATCGAGATCGCGCACGCGCCGGCGCCTGGACCCAACGCCGCCGATGATGAGATCGTCCGCCGCGTGCGGGCCGATCCGGATCCGCGCTCGATCCGGGTCGTCACCTCCGACCACGTGCTCACCGACCTCGTCCACGGCCTGGGTGCAACGGTCGAACCCGCGGCGGGATTCCGCGACCGAATCGACCCCGCTTAGCGAATGTCAGCGCGGCTAATGTTGGCGGCCCGCCAGTGCCTGAGACGCCCTCCTTCACCGTCAACTACCTCGAGACGGTCGAGGCGGAGCCGCTTCCGGAGGAGTTCTCCTCATCGCGGCTGCGCCACTCGCTGCTCGTGCTGGCGGCGGTCGCCGTGGTCGTGGTCGCCGTCGTCGTCCTGGTTCCGGGCCTGGCGTCGCTGAGGGAACGGTTCGCGGGCGCAGAGGCGGGTTTGCTGGTGGTCGCGGCCGGCCTGCAGGTGCTCTCGTGCGCGTCCTATGTGCTCGTCTTCCGGGCCGTGTTCTGCCAGCGGATGAGCTGGCGCACGAGCGCCGAGATCGGTCTCTCCGAGCTGGCCGCGAACTCGATCCTCTCGGTCGGCGGCGCCGGCGGCCTCGCGCTCGGAGCATGGATCCTGCGTCGCGGGGGGGTCGCGGTCGGCCACATCGCCCGCCGCACCGTCGCCTTCTTTCTTCTCACCAGCCTCGCCAACGTCGGCTTCCTCACCCTCGGCGGCATCGCCCTGGCCACGGGTGCATTGTCCGGAGCTCCGAGCGTGCTCTACGGGATCGTTCCCGCGCTCGGGGGAGCCCTGCTGATCTCGCTCGCGCTCGGGGCGCGCTGGGCGGCGGGCAGGCTGGCGCAACGCACGCAGCGCGACCGGGTCGCCCGCGTGTTTCGAGCTGTCGGGGAGGGCGTCGACGAGGCGCTGGCGCTGCTGCGCTCCTACGAGCCGCTGATCATCCTCGGCGCCGCCGGCTACATGCTCTTCGACGTCGCCATGCTCGGCGTCTGCTTCGCGGCCTTCGGCAACGACGTGCCGCCGGTCGGGGTGCTGTTGCTCGCTTACATCATCGGCCAGTTGGGAAGCCTGATCCCGCTGCCGGGCGGCATCGGTGGCGTCGACGGCGCCCTGATCGGCACGCTCGTCCTCTACGGGGTCGACGTCACCGACGCCGCGGTCGCCGTGATCGCCTACCGCGGCCTGCTGCTCTTGATTCCGGCGTTGCTCGGGCTGCCCGCCCTGGCGGTCCTGCGCCGCCGCCTGCAGACCGAGGCGCACGACATCGCCGCCTGCGCACCCGGCGACGAGGTCGAGGTGCTGGGGCGCGGGAAGGTGCGGGTCGCGTACCCCGGCGCCGTCAGCGCTGGTGGGTCGGGTCCACGACCGGCGGGTTAACCGAGCGGCAGCCGACAGAAGCAGAACCCACGCACGTTCGGCTTCCCGCTCCGACCGCGGCGTCTTCGGGTTTAAGCACCCACATGGAGTCGAGTCCAGCCGCGGAGGGAGTATTTTCGATGGCGAGGGCGGCTGCGGCAGCCGCAGCGCTCGCCTTGGTCGCGCTGCCGACGGCCGCCCACGCGGGAACGGTCGAGGTGGCCGGCGACATTCGCGTCCGCTACATCGCGGCGCCGAGCGAGCGGAACGCCGTCACGGTGACTGCGGATGATGGCGTGATTACGCTGGTGGATGCCGGCGCGCCCACGGTCGCCGGCGAGGGATGCGCGGGCGGTGGGACTGCGGGAGCTCCGGTTTCCTGCTCGCTTCCAGGGCCGTTCGTCTTCGTCGCTCTGGAGCTTGGGGATGAGGCGGACGCCGCGGACACGACCGAACTCGATCCGGCCGTCGGGGTACGGCTCGAGGCGGGCCGCGGCTCGGACCTCATGCGCGGCGGCGAGGGAGCGGACACCGTCGTACCGGGAAGAGGTGCCGACCGCGTCCTGGGCGGCGGCGGCAACGACAGCTGGGCGCAGTACGGCAGGCGCCCGGACGCAAGCGACTACTTCGAGGGCGGAGCGGGTCACGATCTGGCGGAGTACGACACGCGCTACTCGCTGCGGCTGGAAATCGACGGACGCCCCAACGACGGCGGCCCCCGAGAGCACGACAACATCACCGGGATCGAGAGCGCCTTCGTCGGCTCAAAGGACGACGTCATGGTTGGTAACGCCGGCGACCAGTTGCTACGCGACGGTGGCGGCAACGGCGTCGTCAGGGGCCGCGGAGGAGCCGATCGGCTCTTTGGCGGCTACGGCGCCGACCGCATGAGCGGCGGCCGCGGGGACGACGTCATCGAGGGCGGACCGGAGAGGGACGTTCTCGTCGGTGGTGGTGGCGATGATCTGATCAACGCGAAGAAGGGAACCTTGAGTGATCCGTCCGGCCGCGACCAGATCGATTGCGGCCCCGGCGAAGACGCTGTCGCCATCAACCGCGGCGACCGCGTTCGCCGCTGCGAGACGGTGAGCGGCACCCGGCGCCAAGGTAGCGGTTAGGGCGATGCGGGCGTATCGCTCGCTCGTGGCCCGCTCCCGCTCAGGACGACTCTCGCGCGTCGCGCCAAGGAGAGCGAGCGAACCGATCCGTGTGGTGCCATCGCATGTGGGAGGGCCGAGCTTTCGGTGGTTCAACCCGCTCCGTATCCCGCGGCCGCCCCGCTCAGTAGAGCTCGGGGACGAAGGTCTGCTCTTCGAGCGGCGGGCGGACGTAGCCCGTGTCGGGCTGGCGCGGCGGCAGCTCCAGGGGGGGCGGCGTGAGGTCCTCGTAGGGGACCATCGAGAGTAGGTGCCGAATGCAGTTGAGCCGCGCCCGGCGCTTGTCGTCGGCGTTGACGACGTACCACGGGGCGCGATTGATGTCCGTGTAGCGGAACATCTCGTCCTTGGCCCGCGAGTACTCGACCCACTTCTCGCGCGCCTCGAGGTCCATCGGGCTCAGCTTCCAGCGTCGCATCGGATCGTTGGCGCGGGCCTGGAAGCGGCGTTCCTGCTCCTCGTTGGAGACCGAGAACCAGTACTTGATCAGCTTGATGCCGGAGCGGACCAGCATGCGCTCGAAGTCGGGCGCGGAGCGCATGAACTCCTCGTACTCGGCCGCCGTGCAGAAGCCCATCACCCGCTCGACCCCGGCGCGGTTGTACCAGGAGCGGTCGAAGAGGACCATCTCCCCGGCGGCGGGCAGGTGCGCCACATAGCGCTGGAAGTACCACTGCGTCTTCTCGCGCTCCGTCGGCGTGGCGAGCGCGACGACCCGGACGATACGGGGGTTGGTCCGCTCGGCTATCCGCTTGATCACCCCACCCTTGCCGGCGGCGTCGCGCCCCTCGAAGATCACGACTACCTTCAGCCCCTGGGCCTTGATGTACTCCTGCTGGAGGACGAGCTCGCGCTGCAGCCTCGCTAGCTCCCTCTCGAAGAACTTGCGGCTCAGCTTCTGCCGTGGCCCGGTCTCGGCGACGGGACGCACGCCGTCGGCCTTTGCGTCCTCCGACTTCGCCTTCTTTGTCGGCTTGGTCTTCTGGTTCACATCAGGCATCGCCTACCCCGAGCGCCGGATCCGCAACCGGAATCTAAAGCTCATTGGCGAGCCGACACGCCCAAGTTCGACCGGACGCTGGGCCCGCGTTCCCGCGGAGGATCGCGGCCGCGTCGCCTGGCACGGGGGGCTGTCGGCGCTCGCAGGCCGCTAGATCAGGCGTGCGCTACGACCTCGCGCACCTCGACGTCCTCGAGGGTGACTCCGTCAGGGAGCATCGACGGGACCCGTTCGCTCATTCCGTTGGCGGCTTCCTCGGACTCGAACACAACCATCGCCAGGCCCGTGCCGTCCTTATATGTCCAGTGCCCGGCTACAAACCCTGGAGCCTGCGATACGCCCGGCACCACGTTCTCGCGCAAATGGGTCTCGGCAGACTCTCGGTCGGCGATCGAGACCCTAACGACTACAGCTTGCATCGGGTGCCTCCTTTGTCGCTGGTTTTGGCAAAGCGACTCTATCCGCGAATCAGACTGCACCGCGACAGCACGACCGCGCCGGGTTTTTGGACAGCGTGTGTGAAAGATCGGCGCCTAGCGCGCTGCGCAAATACGTCCTGACCCAGAGGCCAGGCCGACACCCGTCAGTAGTAGTACCGGCGCCCGAGGACGGGACGTCCGATCGCTCCCAAGATCCAGAGGACGACGCCGACCACGAGAAGGATCACCCCGATCGTGTAGAGGATCCCAATATCGAGGAGCGCTCCGAGGATGATCAGAACGATGCCGAGGATGATCATTGTCTCTCCGTTCCTTCGCCCACCCGCTCTCTACCCAAGGGCTCTTGGTCCGTAACCGCATTGGCGGCCAGACGCTTTGGAACCCTCGTCAACGGCTCCTGGTCCGCAGGGCACCGGCGCCTACTTCGCCAACGCTGGCGAGGACGTGCACGCGGTCGTAAGCCTGGCTCCGATTGTCGCGGGCTACGTCGGCTGCATCGTGATCAGGTCCGATGGCAGCCGCGACCTCGCGCGCGGTGCCCGATCCGCTGGCGGAGCCGAGACCGGATTAGTGCCGGGCGACGGCCGCCTAGACGCCGCGCCAGTGGGCGTCTGGTATCGCCCCGTACGGGTAGCCGAACGCTATTCGTGGATGCCGTGGCTCCCGGTCCTCGTCCGAAGCGGGAGCGAGCGGACCGGGTCGGCGGGCCCCGCTGACGCTCGCCTTCACGCGAAAGCGACAGCGGGTTGATCTGCCGGACGGGCTCCTGCTTCGCTTGAGTCTCCATCATCTCTGAGAAAGGGCCCAACGAACGCCCGGGCGCTCGCTTAGTCGGATCCCTTATGAGCACGAGGCGCCTTCGAGTCTTGACTGAGGCCGGCAGCCGCGTCCTCACTTGCCGATTGTGAGTCGCTAAATTCGTCGCGTGACAAACGACAACTCGGTGGTCACCGAGGGGGTCGATGTCTTGGTCATTGGCGGGGGGCAAGCCGGGCTGGCGATGGGCTACTACCTCGCCGAGCGCGGGCTCTCGTCTGTGATCGCGGACGCCAACCCCGAGGTCGGCCATATCTGGCGCTCGCGCTGGCAGTCGCTGAAGCTGTTCACCGCGGGCCGCTACAACAGCCTGCCGGGGATGCCTTTCCCGGCCGAGCGCGAGGCCTACCCAGGTAAGGACGACGTCGCCGACTTCCTGCAGACCTATGTCGAGAAGTTCGAGCTACCGGTGCGCCTTGATACGACCGTGACCCGCCTGACTCGGACCGACAACGGCGCATATCTCGCCGAGACGACGACCGGTCAGATTCGAGCTGACCAAGTGGTCGTCGCCACCGGTCCGTTCCAGGTGCCCTTCACGCCGCCGATCGCCAACGAGCTCGATCCCGAGCTGAGCCAGCTCCACAGCGCTTCCTATCAGAGCCCCGAGGATCTGCCCGAAGGACGAATCCTTGTGGCCGGCGGGGCCAACTCGGGGCAGCAGATCGCGCTCGAACTGGCCGACTCCCGCGACGTCGAGATCGCCGTCGGACAGAAACTGCCGACGCTGCCGCAGCGACCGCTGGGCCGCGACATCTGGTGGTGGCTGACCGCAACCAGGCTTGCCCGCGTGCCGGTGTCATCGCGGCTCGGTCAGCGCCTCTCGCAGCGTGATGTGGTCATCGGTGGAGGCTTGCGCGAGCTGCGGCGTCATGGGGTTGCCGTCCGTCCGCGAGTGACTGATGCCAGTGGCCGGACGATCACCTTCGAGGGCGGCGAGTCTGTCGACTACGACGGCGTCGTCTGGGCGACGGGCTTTCGGATCGATCACTCATGGATCGAGGTGCCCGAGGTCAAGGACGAGCGGGACCAAGTCCGGCACGTGCGCGGTGTGACCGGCTCGCCCGGCCTATATCTGCTCGGGATGACGTGGCAGCACACGCGAACCTCGGCGCTGCTCGGCTGGGTTGGCGATGACGCCGCCTTCCTGGCTGATCGAATCGAGGCGACCAAGCACGCCCCGGCCGGGTCCGAGGCGCTGGCCGAGGCAACTTCGTAACCCAAGGAGGACGAGATGCACACCCGTCACGAGGTCAACTTCACCACCGACGTCGAGGGTCTGGACCAGGCGCGGAGCTCCGAGGTTGTTCGCCTCCGTGACGGCCAGTCCCACGAGATCGAGATCAGCCGGTGCGGAAGCGGAGCGGTGACGCCGAGGTGCGGATGCTCGGCTACAACGGCTCCATTCCAGGCCCGACGCTGCACGTCGACCAGAACAGCGAGGTCACGATCGAGGCGACCAACCTCGGGGACTCATCCCCATTCTCGCGGGCTTCGGCCTTCCGGAAGGCGTGCAGACCGTGGTCACGGCAGCGCGGAGCGTCGCATTCGGTGGCAGGGGCGCCGCCTGCCTCGGTCCGGCCAAATCCCTTGCGGAGAACCTACCCTTGAGCGGTCATGGCGACCGCTCGCAGACTCGCCGCTGTTCTAACCATTGTCGGGGGCTACACGCTTGCGGTCCGCCCTCGCCTGCTTCGGTGGGGTGCGACGGACGAGGAGGTGCGGCAGACGTATCCGGGCGCCGATCTTGTGCCCGGCGGAAAGCGGGGAGCGACCATGGCCATCACCATCGACGCGCCACCGTCGCGGCTATGGCCGTGGCTCGTGCAGATGGGATGCGACCGCGCGGGCTGGTACAGCTGGGACCGCCTCGACAACGGGGGTGTCCCCAGCGCCGAGGAGATTCACCCCGAGTGGCAGGAGATCTCGGTGGGGGATCACCTCGCCTCGACCCCGAGCGGCAGCACGTGGTTCGAGGTCGCGGCGCTCGAGCCGCAGCGGTTCCTGGGCCTGCGGGCACCACTGGACTTGCGCGGCCACCCGTTCGACACGTCAGGCGTTCGGCCGAATCTGTATAGCGACTCCCTCTGGGCATTCCTGCTGGAGGAGCTGGCGGAGGACCGAACGCGGCTCGTGGTCAGCGGCTACCAGTCGGCTCGACCGCGCCTCGTTCAGGCGATCCAGAACTTCATCTTCTGGGAGCCCGCGCATTGGATCATGCAGACTCGGCAGTTCGCGAACCTCAAGCGGCGGGTCGAGTCCGAGGCAGTGCCGGCGTGACCGCTTTCTACAGCGGGAGCGCATCGCCGTAGCCGCGCCCTCCGTTCCCGCCAAGGAGGAAGGGCTCAAAAGCCTCCCAGCGACTCACCCGCCGGGTGTCTCGAGGATCAAGGCGGGCAGCGTCAGCCCTGAGGGAAAGGGACGGTATTCCTGGACGTCGTGGCTCCCGGTCCTCGTCCAATCCGGGAGCGAGCCGGCTCAGCGCGAGGATGCCCCCGGTGCTCGCTTCCACGCGGAGGGAAAGCGCAGTCCTGCTGTCGAGAGCGTGCTCGGCGAGGAGCTCCTCTTCCGTGGCTTCTGTTGCCGAGAAGGAGTACTCACCTCACAGTGCATGCCAGCGGCGCAGTCGGTTCGCGTTCGTCACCACTGAGAGCGAGCTTGCCGCCATTGCGGCGGCGGCGATCATCGGGCTGAGCTGGAGCTCGATGAGCGGATAAAGGACGCCGGCGGCGATCGGGATCCCGAGGGCGTTGTACCCGAAGGCGAAGACCAGGTTCTGGCGGATGTTGCGCATCGTCGCTCGACTCAGGTCGAGCGCCGTGCCGACTCCCTTCAGCTCTCCCGAGATCAGCGTGACGTCCGCTGCCTCGATCGCGACATCGGTGCCGGTCCCGATCGCGATTCCGACGTCCGCCTGCGCAAGGGCGGGGGCGTCGTTGATGCCGTCTCCCACCATCGCGACCAACTTCCCCTCGTCTTGGAGCTGACGGACCTCGAGCGCTTTGTCGCCTGGAAGCACCTCCGCCAGGACTCGATCGATCCCCACCTGACTAGCGATTGCCTCGGCGGTGCGGCGGTTGTCGCCAGTGATCATCACGACCTCGAGGCCGATCCGCCTCAGGGTCGCGATCGCCGCCGCCGAATCCGGCTTCACCGTATCCGCCACGGCCAGGACCCCGGCGGGCCGGCCGTCGATCGCCACCAGGATCGCCGTCTTGCCGTCGGCCTCGAGGGCTGTTGCCTCCTCCTCCAACGTGGACGAATCAACCTCGGCATCCGCCAGCAGACGCCGTGTCCCGATTAGAAGCTCGCGACTCTTTACCCGCGCGCGTAGGCCGCCACCGGTCACCGAGTCAAACTCCTCCGGATCGGCGAGAGCCAGGCCTCGCTCCCTCCCACCGCCCACGATCGCCTGAGCCAGCGGGTGCTCGGACGGCGCCTCGGCCGAGGCGGCCAACCCCACGAGCTCCGCGTCGCTGCCGTCAACGCTGACGACATCGGTAAGGGTGGGCTCGCCGCGAGTGATCGTGCCGGTCTTATCGAGGACGATCGCATCGAGCTTCTGTGCGGTCTCCAGCGCCTCCGCCGAGCGGATCAGGATCCCGCTCTGTGCCCCCTTGCCGGTTCCGACCATGATCGACAAGGGCGTCGCCAGGCCGAGCGCGCAGGGACAGGCAATGATCATCACCGCCACCGCAGACACCAGCCCGAAGGTGAGCGCAGGCTCGGGACCGAAGTCGAACCAAACCACGAAGGTGGCGATCGCGATGATGATCACCGCCGGCACGAAGTAGCCGGCGACGCGATCAGCAACCCGCTGGATCGGGGCCTTCGACCCCTGGGCCTGCTCGACCAGGTGGATGATCTGGGCGAGCATCGTGTCGCGGCCGACGCTCATCGCACGAAGGCGGAACGAGCCCGTCTGGTTGACCGTTGCTCCGATCACCTGATCTCCCGGCTCCTTGGTCACCGGCAGCGACTCGCCGGTGACAATCGACTCGTCGAGGCTCGAACGACCTTCGATCACCTCCCCGTCCACGGGCACCTTCTCGCCCGGGCGAACAACAACCACGTCCCCCTGGACCACGTCGGCGATCGGGATGTCCCGCTCGGTGCCGCCCCTGAGAACGCGCGCGGTCCGCGCCTGGAGTCCGATCAGCCTGCGGATCGCTTCCCCGGTTCCGGCCTTGGCCCGCACCTCGAGCAGGCGCCCCAGCAGGATCAGCGTGATGATCACGCCCACCGCCTCGGAGTAGACGTCGCGCAGGTTCTCGGGTAGCGCGCCGGGGAATACGGTGACGAAGAGGCTGTAACCGAAGGCCGCGGCGGTTCCGACCGCGATCAGCGTGTTCATGTCGGCGCTCCGGTGAACGAGCGAGAGCCATCCGGTGCGGTGGATCGGCCATCCGGCGTACAGCATCACCGGCGCGATCAGCGCCAGCTGAACCCAGCTGTCGAGGAGAAGCTCCGGTACCCAGGTCGCGCCGAAGACATCTGTGGCCATCACCGCGATCAGGACCGGTGCGGTGAGCAGCGCGCCGAGCAGGACCCGGCGACTCAGATCGGCGACCTCGGCGTTGCGCGCCTCGGCCTCGGCGTCCTCGTCCGGTGCGGCCTCGCCCGCTCCGCCAAGGAGCTCGTAGCCGGCGCCTCTGATCACGTCGGCCAGATTCGATGTGGTCAGGCGCTCGGGGTCGTACTCGACCGTGACCCGTTCGGTTCCCATGTTGACGCTGGCGCGATCGACCCCGGGCAGCGCCAGGAGAGCGCTCTCGATCGTCTTCACGCAGGAGGCACAGCTGAGACCGCCCGGCTTGAGCGCCAGCTCGGCCGTCGCCGGTTCGCTGACCTCGCGCTCCGGACCGACACCGACCGCCAAAGCCACCCGCCCTCCATCCCCGCCTCCACCCAGCGCGCCACCTCTACCGGCCCGCTCGTCGGCGAGGTCCGCCTCCTCATCGGCTTCCACGAGGAGCGTCCCGTGGACCATGTTCATGCCGCAGGCGAAGCCGAACTCACCGGCATGATCGGGCGTTAGATCGAGCCTCGTGCGTGCGAACGGCGCCAGCGAGCGGCTTAGTCCGAGCTCGGGAAAGACGACGCGGGCCGTGCAGTCGCCAGCCTCCTGACGATCGAACACGAGAGTCAGGGGGACTCCCTCGCGGGCTCGGATCAGGTTCGGCGAGTAGCCGCCCTTGACCCTGACCTCGACCTCTTGGCGCCCCGCTCGAAGCTCGGCGGTCTCGGCTGTGCGGCGGCCGAAGAAGAACCGGGCCAGCGCCGCAATCGCCAGCGCTCCGCCAAGCGTGACGAGCACTTCACCCATTGCCCCTCGCAGCCGCCGGGCGCCCGATTGAGCGCGTGAGAACCACGACCACCGCCGCCAGCGCGACGACCGCCCAACCGATCCCGACGAGCAGATCGGCGCCGACGTGCAACGACGAGGCGAACGACGCATCCACTAACACCCGCCCGCCCCCGTACCCCGGCAGCAGCGTCGCCCAGCCGTCGGGTGCTCCGTCACCGAACATCGGCGTTTGGGCGATGCCGAGATCGATCATCGGCAGGAAGAGCATGAAGTAGGTGCCCCCGAGGCGGCCGAAGGCGACACCCGCGATCGCCCCGATCGAGGCGTACGTGAGGCCGATCAACAGGTTGGCGGCAACGAACGGTGGCCACTGCTGCGGAGTGAAGCTGAGGGCGGTCACCACGAGCGAGACGAAGACGACGATGCCAGTGGTGGCCCCGATCAGGACGAGCCGAGGCACGACGACCTCCGCCGGCCTGAACCCGGCGACGACCAGACGTCGGTCCGCCTCGCGCGCGGACTGCATGATGAAGAGGCCGCAGAGCCCGGCGAGGAATGCGATCGTGATCGCCGCCATTGTCGCTCCGTGGACGTCCTGCATGTTTGACAGCACCTCACCACCCCCGGGCAGCGGCACCGTCCTCGGCTGGGGTACGGTCGTCGCGATCGCGCGGGTGATGAAGAACAACGGCAGCGCCACCAGTAGAACGAGCAGAAGCGGTCGCCGCGCAAGCTCGCGCAGCTCGAGCCGCGTCGCATCGGCCACCCGCGACGTCACAGCCGGCTCCGCGCGGAGGCGACGAAGACACCGAGCGCGACGAGGAGCGAGCCGGCCAGCCACAGCGATAGCTCAATCCAGTCCTCTGCCGACGAGCCCTGACCGACGGCCGAGGAGATCAGGACATCGGCCGCGCTGCGGCTGATGCTCACGGGAGATCCATCGCCCTCGGTCATCCCCGGCCCCGAGAAGACGTCGAGGATGAAGATGAAGGCGACGGCCAGCGACCCCTCGAGTGGCGACGGAATCAGTGCGCCGATGACCGTCCCGACTCCGAGGTAGATGATCGCGAAGCCGAGGATCGCCACTGCGGCGTGCCACGGATGCGCGATCCCCGTCTCCGCCGCGAGGGCGATGAAGGCCGCCAGGCCGGCGACGACCGCGAGGATCAGCGACGCGCCGATCCGGGCGAGCGCGACCCCTGCGACCCCGAGACCGGAGAGCGCGAGGCGGCGGTCGGCGCCGCGACTCGAGGAAGCCTGGAAGAAACCAAGCGACCCGGCGATGAACGCCGCCGACCACCCTGCGCCGAGGGCGCTCGCCGCGTCGGCTACGAGCGACCCCCCGAGCGCGTCGGCGAACTCCCCGAGGACGCTGGCTGCGAGGACGACGAACGCCGCCGGCAGGGCGACCAGGAGGACGATCGTCAGCGGCGCCCTCAGGTGCTCGCGCGCGAAGGCAAGCGTCGTGCTCACTCCGACACCATCCGACCGTCGCGCAGGGTGAATACGCGGGTCAGCCGCTCACGCTCGGTGAGCAAGTGGGAGACGACCAGGATCGCCATCCCGCGTTCGCGACGACGCTCGGCCATCTCCCAGAAATGGACGTAGGTCTCCCAGTCGAAGCCGGCGTAGGGCTCGTCGAGGAGCAGGAGCGCCGGCTCGTGCATCAGCGCCAGTGCCAGGTTGAGCTTCTGCCGCGTTCCGCCCGAGAGCTCCTCGACCCGGTAACCGCGATAGCGAGAGAACTCGAGCTCATCCAGCAGCAGCTCCTCGGCGCCCGTCGCCGCGTCGTCGGCGAGTCCGTAGGCTCGAGCGAAGAGCTCGAAGTGCTCCCCGACCGTGAGCTTCTCCCACAGCAGCGGCTCCTGAGGGCAGTAGCCGAGCGTTCCGGTGCGCCCCACCTCGCCGCCGTCGCGGGCGAGCAGCCCGACGACGATCTTCATCAACACGCTCTTGCCGGAGCCGTTCTCGCCGACGAGTCCGACCAGCTCGCCCGGCCTCACCTCCATGCTCGCCCCCTTGAGGACATCGGTGCGTCTCCGGCGCAGGACACCGCGGCGAAAGCTCTTGCTCACGTCGGTGACCGAGAGCACGGCCGCGCCACGGGGCGCGGCAGGCTCCGGTGCACCGCCACGCGCGCTCATGGGTGGTGCGCCTCATGCCCGCTCGGTTCCGAGGCCTGAGCGGCCGGCTCGTCGTCATCGCTCAGGGCGGGACCAATGTTCACCGTCGAAACGACGAAGACCGCGGCAAACAGCACAAGCAGCCCAGCCGGAGCGCGCCAGGAACCCGTCCGCCGATGCAGCCGCAGGAGCATTGGCACGGCGGCGAGCAGCCCGAACGCTACGAAGAGCGCCGTTCCGGCAGCCCCAGCCAGGAGCGCCGCTCCGGCCAGCGGTCCGGCGTGATGGAGAACATGCGGGGCCGCACCGAGGACGGCCGCGCCGGCGGCGCCGGCGCCAACGCGCAACCGGCTCCGCGCGTCCGGTCGGGCCGCCCGGTCGGTGCTCAGCACCGGATTGACGGCGCCCGCCTCAGTGACCACCGCCGCCCCGCATCATCATCCAGACCATTGCGCCCATCATGAGCGCGCATGCCGCGACTGGAACCAGCGCGACCGCGCTCGCGCCGGTGGCCGCGAGCGCGACGCCGGCAACGACCAGCCCCGCGCAGACGAGCATGTGCCAGGCCCTCATGCTCGACCTCCTCTCCTCGGTGACGGCACCTCACTGACCCATCTCGTCATGACCCGGCATCGCCATGTCCTCGTCCGGAACCCCACCGGCCAGCGAGGGCGACCCGCACCAGCGCTCGTGCCAGGCATTCATCTGCTCGATCTCTCGTGACTGCGCCGCGATGATCGCCTCGGCCAGATTCTGTGCGCCGCGATGATCGCCTCGGCCAGATTCTGTGCGCCGCGATGATCGCCTCGGCCAGATTCTGAACCTCGTCGTCGCTACCGCGTTCGAGCTGCACTGGCGCCATCCGGATAGCTCCCTGGTGGTGGGCGATCATCGCCTCGATGAAGGGCTGTCAAACGGCCGCACCTGTTCGTCCCGGGCTTTGCCTCGCCCCGTGGGGCGCCAGCTCGGAGCTCGAGCCGGCGGAGCTTCTTGCTCGTCAGCGAGGGCTGCGAGTAGGCGTAGTCCTCTCCGCGGGTGAGCAGTCACCAGAACAGGCCGTGCGAGCTTGCACGAGGCGGCAACGAAGTGCGATGATCAACTTGTTCATCACTCTCTCCCTTCGCCCGCTGTGGGCGGCGTCACCGGCTCGTGGTGGTGATCGTCGGCGTTTCGCTCAGCGGTTCCATTTCCGATCACCTCACGCCGCTCGCGATACTCGTCGACGGAGATCGCACCTTCGGCGAACCGGCGCTCGAGGATCTCGATCGCGGTCGGCATCCGGCTCTGTTCTCGTCTTTCGCGCCGGCCGTCGAAGCCGCCGCGCACGAGCCAGACGATCCCGAGGATCACCGCTGCCCAGAACAGCACCATCACGCCCATCATCACGACCATCCAGCCCGCGCCGATGTCGTCGCCATGCATGCCCCAGGTGTCGGCGATCGGAAGGGTCACGATGAAGTTCATCTTCCACCTCCTCCGGCCGTGGCGAACCCAGCAGCTCGATCCTCGAGCGCGTGGCGCGCCTTCTCCGCGGTCATCTCGGCTGCGCGCTGCTGTACGTACCCGGCCATCTTGAACGCGGCCTCGACCTGCGCGCCGGTGAGCCCCGCGTCAAGGGCGGCGGCGATGTGGAGGGCAAGCAAGCGGTGCGAGTTGGCGCCGACGCTTGCCCCCAGGGCGACGAGCTCGCGCGCCTTCGAGGTCTCGGCGAGCGCGCCCGGTTCGGGGGGAGGGCCGCCATGCCCGAGGAGCTCCTCGACCCTCGCCGTGAACAGCTCGACCGCCTCGTGGCGGACGGCTTGGGCGGTGGCGACCGCGTCGCCCAGCTCGGTCTCAGAAATGCCAGCCTCGCGTCCCGCCGGCAGGTGGTGCTCGATGCAGGGTCGGCAGCTGGCCCCGATACTCGCACCGATCGCGGCGAGCTCCTTCTCCCGTTGCTCAAGCCGCATGATCGACCGCCGTAGTCGAGGGCGGGTCGCCGATCGGCTCGGACCCCGCCTGCTTACGCTGCTCAACGAGCTCAAGGGTTCGCGCGGTGTTGGCGCGGATCTCCTCGATGCCCCGCATCATCCGCTTGGGCGGGAAGTCGTCGGGCATCTTCTCGAACATCCGCTCACAGCGCGCGAGCAGGCGCTCGTGCAGCTTCGGCGCCAGCCGACGCACGGCCAGGACTCCAAGACCGGCGAGAGCCGCACCGATCGCTATCCGTCGCATCTGCACTCACTCCTAACGGTGGGCTCGCACTAAGCGTGGCCGTGACGGATGCCATGGCCGACGCGATGGAGTCCGCGCTCGGTGGAGATGCCGATCAGCGTGTAGTTGGGGCAGTACCCCGTGGCGGATGTGGCCAGCATGATGCCGGCGACGACGAACAGCACGATCCCCAAGACCGTGCCGGCGCCGAGGAGCAACGCGGCCA
>JAJNAZ010000021.1 GCA_021155855.1 Solirubrobacterales bacterium | reverse complement strand
CGGAATCCTCGACTCGCAACACCGGGACGAAACTTCCACGTCGAATCTGGTTCGCCCCCGGTATGTGCCTTCAATGGTAGCGCCGAGTGGCCGCTCGCTACGGGGCCGGCAGCGCGATCATCGCGGGCTGGGCGAAGGCGGGGCTTACACCAGCTCGTCGACGGCGATCCAGAACACTCCGAACACGATCCAGAGCCACCACAGCCGCGAGAATCCGCGTACCGCCTCACGGGCCGAAGCATCTGTGCCTTCCATGTATGCGGTCCCCTTGTCGTAGGCCGCTTGCCGTCCGGGAGGAGATTCGCCGCCTCGCCGTGCGTCCTGCCGGCGGGGGCTTTGAGAGGATCTTCGGGTGGCGAAGCGAAAGCAACGACGTCGCCGGCGCGAGGTGGTCCCCACGCACGACTATGCGGATGCCGAGGGCAACGTGCTCACCCTGCGCGCCGAGCTCAGCACCGGCACGATCGCGAAGCTCCGCGAGCCCGTCGGCAGCGCCGCAACCTCGCCCGAGGACGCCTGGCAGCGGCGTTCCGAGCTCTTGTTCGAGCGTCTCGCGGTGCGCTGGGAGATCGCCGGCCTGCCGCTGACCGATCAGAAGCTGCTGCTGGGGCGCTACCGGATGGCCGACGAAGCGATGCGCGGCTGGGTGCGACGGACGCTCGCCGAGCACGTCGAGCGCCACATCCCAGAGCTTCGCTGATGCGTCCCCAGTTCTCGGCGGCGTGGCTGGGGAGGGCCACGGAGGCGATCGCAGAGCACGCCGAGCGCGAGCTCGAGGCGCTGGTTGCCGTTTCCTCTCCCTCGGGTGACGTCCACGGGGCGGAGGAGATGTGTGCCGTGGTCTCGGCCCTGCTTCCGGGCGCGGCGGTGATCGAGCGCCTCCCCTGCTCGACCGCCGGCCACGCCCCGGACCTGCTCGCGACGCTCACCGGCACCGGCGCCGCCAGGGTGCTGTTGCTGGGCCATCTGGACACGGTCCACGCCCACGGCGATCACCGGCCGCTCGAGCGCCGCGGTGAGCGCCTGGTCGGCTCGGGCGCGGTCGACATGAAGGGTGGGATCGCGCTCGCGCTCGGAGTCGTCCGCGCCCTCGCGGAGTCATCCGCGTCATACGATCGCCTCAGCCTGCTGGCGGTCAACGACGAGGAGTGGCGCACCGGCGAGTTCGCCCACGGGGCCCGATTCGCCGACTACGACGCCTGCCTTTGCTTCGAGGCCGGGGAGCGCGGGCCCGGGGGGGAGGATGGCCTGGTCTGCCGGCGCAAGGCCGCCGGCACCCTGCGGGTGCGCGCCCACGGCGTCGCCGCTCATTCCGGCTCCGCGCCGGAGTCCGGTCGCAACGCGCTGCTGGCGCTCGGCGAAGCGTCGCGGCGGGTGGCCGGCCTCGGCGATCCGGGCGGCCCCGACCGGCTCACCGCCGTACCCACCGTGCTTCGCGCCGGCGACGCCTTCAACGTCGTCCCAGCCCACGGCGAGCTGATCTGCGACCTGCGCGCCGATCGGCTCGACGCGTTCGGCCCGGTGCTTGCCGCGGTCCCCGAGTCCCTCGCCGGGGTCGAGCTCGAGGCCGAGATCATCCGCCGGTGGCCCGGCATGGACACTGGCCACCTGGTAAGCGCCCGCCTGCTCGAGCCCGCCGGAGCGCTGCTCGGCCGGAAGTTGATCGCCACGGAGCGCGGCGGCGCCAGCGACGCGAGCCACCTCGCCGCCCACGTGCCGGTGACCGTGGACGGGCTCGGCCCGCGTGGCGGCAACGCCCACCACCCGGATGAGTTCGTGCTCGCCGAGTCGCTGCGCTCTCGCGCCGAGGTCGCGCTCGCGATCACCGCCGCGGCGCTCAGCCTCGGTGCCTCGCCTGCCTAGGCGCTCAGTCCGGCGGCTTCGAGGGCCTCGCCGCGGTCGCCATATCCCTCGCCTCGCACGACCACGCCGTCACGGACGGTCCACAGGTGGGCGATTCGGATCTCGAACTCCGCGCCGCTGGCGTGGCCGCGTCCCGTTACCCGGACGAAGGCGAGCACCCTGTCGTCGCTGCCCCAGAAGCGCTCCGTCTCCATGCGAAGCTCGTCGAACATCTCAGCCCTGTCGCTGAAGAAGCGGATCACCTTCTCGCGACCTCGGATCGGTTTCTCGCCGACCCTGCTGTCGGGAATCCACTCCGCGTCTCGGTGCGCGAGCTCAGCGACGGCCTCCGAGTCACGTGCATTCATCGCTTCGTAGAGCCGGCGGACGATCTCGATGTTCTGGTTGGACACTGCGTTGCCTCACGGCCGTGACGAGCCACGCACGAATCATGCCCGTCCGGCCTCGAGCAGGCGCCGCAGGAAGCGCTGGGTCTCCGGCTCGCGCGGCGACTCGAGCACCTGCTCGGGCGCCCCGACCTCGAGCAACCTGCCCTCGTGCAAAAAACAGACCGTGTCGGCGACCTCGCGGGCGAAGCTCATCTCGTGGGTGGCGAGGAGCATCGTCACGCCCTCGGCCTTGAGGTCGCGGACCGCCGCCAGGACCTCGCCGACCAGCTCCGGGTCGAGGGCGCTGGTGACCTCGTCGAGCAGCATCGCGCGCGGCCGGGCGGCGAACGCGCGGGCGATCGCCACTCGCTGCTGCTGGCCGCCGGAGAGGTTGTCAGGGTGCTCGTGCTCGCGGCCGGCGAGCCCGAAGCGCCCGAGCAGCACGCGCGCCGCCTGCTCGGCCTCGCGCCGGTCGACGCCGTGACCGCGGACCATCCCGAGGACGACGTTCTGAAGCGCGGTCAGGTGGGGAAAGAGGTTGTAGGCCTGGAAGATGAGCCCGAGCCGCCGCCGCACCGCGACGGCATCCACCGCCGGGTCGGTGATCACCTCGCCGTCGAGGAAGATGTCGCCGTCGTCGATCTCCTCGAGCAGGTCGACGCAGCGCAGCAGGGTCGACTTGCCCGAGCCGGAGGCGCCGATCACCGCGATCGCCTGGTGCTCGCGCAGCGCCAGGTTGATGCCGCGCAGGACCTCGAGCTCACCGAAGGCTTTGGTGACGCCGCGAAACTCGAGCACCGGCGCGCCGGGCGACGGCCCGCTCATCCCCTCGCCCTCCCGCGCTCCCAGCGGTCGAGCAGACGCGCCATCGGGATCGTGATGCAGAGATAGAGCAGGGCGGCGGCGACCAACGGGGTGTAGTTGAAGTCGGCGGCCGTCTGGATCTGCGCGGTCCGAAACGCCTCGCCGGCGACGCCCAGGATCGAGATCAGGGCGACGTCCTTCTGCAGGGCGATGAAGTCGTTGAGCAGCGGCGGCCCGACCCGGCGCACGGCCTGGGGCACGATCACGTGGCGCAGCGCGCCGCGCTCGGTGAGGCCGATCGCGAGCGCCGCGTCGCGTTGGCCGCGGTGAATCGAGTTGAGACCGGCGCGATAGACCTCGGCGACGTAGGCGCCGTAGGACAGCGCCAGAGCGAAGCCGCCGAGCACGATCGGGTCGGTCGGCAGCCAATCGAGCGGTTGGGATCCGTCGTCGGCGGTCCCGAGCGCGATCGCCGGGACGCCGAAGCCGATCAGATAGACGAGCAGGATCGTCGGGATGCCCCGAAAGACGTCGGTGTAGACCACCGCGAGGACCCGCACTGGGAACAGCGCCGGCAGCTTCACCGTGCGGACCAGAGCCACGGCGAGGCCGATGACGAGGACCACGATCTCGACCACGAGGAAGATCCGGATGTCGAGCCAGAACGCCTCGGCTACGTCGGGGAAGGAGTCGGCAAAGACCTCGGCGTTGAAGAACGAGTCGCGAAACACGGGCCAGCCCGGGCTCGTGAGGATCAGCAGCCCGAGGCCGCCGAGCACCACGATCGTCGAGATCGCGGCCACAGCCTGACCGCGAAGCGTCCGAGCGCGACGCGCGGCGGCGCGTTCGGCACGGCGATCGGTCGCCGTGTCCGCGGCTGTCGTCTCAGCGGGCGCTACTCGAGCACCGGCGCGTTGGTGACGTCGCTCATCCAACGCTTCTCGAGCGCGGGCAGCTCACCGGAGTCGTTGAGCTCGTCGATCGCAGCCGAGACACAGTCGGTGAGCGGCGAGCCCTTCTCCAGCAGCGCACCCCATTCATCGCCGCCCGGGGCGGGGAACTGGCCCACGGTGGTGCCCTCGGGGACCTGGACCGCGGTCAAGAAGTACGCGGTCGGCACGTCGACGACCACGGCGTCGACCTGCTCGTTCTTGAGCGCGGTGACCACGTCGTTGGATGTGTCGAACACCTTCGGCGGGGTGCTGGGAGCGATCGAGGCGTCGACCGCCTCCTGGCTCGTGGTCCCGATCTGGACTCCGATGGTCGCGTCGGCGAAGTCGTCGAGCGAGGTCGCGTCGGCGAACTCGGAGGCCTTCAGCGCGACGATCGCCTGCTCGGCGACGTAGTAGGGGGAGGAGAAGTCCACCTGCTCGGCGCGCTTCGGCGTGATCGAGATCTGGTTGACGTCGAAGTCGAAGTCCTTCGGTCCGGGCGCATAGGACGAGTTGAACGGCTCGACCACCCACTCGACGTCGGCCTCGGCATAGCCGAGCTGCTCGGCGATCGCGTAGGCGACCGCGCTCTCGAAGCCTTTGCCGTTGGTCGGGTCGTCGTCGACGAAGTAGGGCGGGAAGGCTGGACTGTCGGTGGCGACCGTCAGCTTCCCGGCGGTCTGCGTCTCGAGCTGATCCGGAGTGCAGTCCTCCAGCGACACCGTGGTCTCGGACCCCGAGTCCTCGGATTCGTCGTCGTCTCCGCAGCCGGCGAGCAGCGCCACGGCGAGAAGGGCGAAGAGCATGAGCGCGATGCGAGATCTGGACACTGTGGCCTCATCCTTGGGCTCGGTGACTGGACGGGCCAATCCTATGCGCAAGCCACCGATCCCGGGGAGTAGTGTGGCGCTCCGCGATGAGCGGAGTCGACGTCAACGCGGCGCTGGGCAGGGTGGGATTGCCGCAGCCGCTCTCGGAGCTCGCCGCTCGCGATTGGGACGCGGTCGTGGTCGGCGCCGGCCACAACGGCCTCGCCGCCGCCGCCTACCTGCGCTTGGCGGGCGGTCGGTGCTGGTGCTCGAGCGCCGCGAGCAGCTCGGCGGCGCGTGCACGCTCGAGCGGCCGTTCGCCGACCGGCGTTATTTGATCAGCCCGTGCGCGTACGTCGTCGGCCTGCTCGACAAGCTGGTCGTCGACGAGCTCGAGCTCGGGCGCCACGGCTACCGGGTGACGCCCGCCGACCCGAACCTCTGGTGCCCCCTCCCGGGCGGCGGGTCGTTCGCTCAGTTCCTCGAGCGCGGTCGCACCACCGCCTATCTGCGCGAGCAGGGCTTCGCCGACCGCGAGATCGAGGGCCTGTTCGCCTACGAGGAAGCGTTCGAGCGCTGCCGCCGCGCGCTGCGCTACGGCCCCGCCGGCGACACCTGGCGATCGCCCTCGCCGGATCGCGACGAGGTCGAGCGGATGCTCGGCGACGAGGAGCTGATCTCGATCGTGTTCGAGGAGTCGATCGCCGAGACGCTCGACCGCTACATCGGCGACGAGCGGATCAAGCACGCCCTCTTCGGCCAGGGCCTGATCGGCACCTTCGCCGGACCCAGGGACGCGGGCACGGCATCGATCAAGCTCATGCACCACCAGGGCGACCTGCTCGGCCTGGGGTCCGTCTGGGGCTTCGTCGAGGGCGGCATGGGGAGGGTCTCGTTCGCGATCGCGCAGGCGGCGCTCGAGGCCGGCGCCGAGATCGCCGCCGGGGTGCCCGTGGCGCGGATCCGGCCCGGCGAGGGCGTCGAGCTCGAGTCGGGCGAGGGGGTGCGGGCGCGGGTGGTCGTCTGCAACGCGGACCCCAAGCGGCTGCTGGCGATGCTGGGCGACTCGGACGCCGTGCCAGGCGACTACCGCGAGCGGCTCGAGCGCTGGGACACCGAGTCGCCGGTGATGAAGCTCAACCTGGCGCTCGGGCGGATGCCGAGCTTCCCGGCGGCCGTCGGCACCGGGGTAGAAGCGCACCGGGCGATGGTGACCGTGACCCCGGGCCTCGACGCCGCGCAGGAGGCGGTCGCCGCCTGCCGGCGCGGCGAGCCCGCGCTCGGCTTCGCCGAGCTCTACTTCCAAAGCGCCTATGACGACTCGGTCGTCCCTCCCGGGCGCGAGGTGATGAGCGTTTTCGCTCAGTACGCGCCCTATGCGCTCGCCGCGGGCGACTGGGATTCGCGCCGCGAGGAGCTCGCCGACGCCGTGATCGATGCGGTCGCGGTCCATGCGCCCGACATCCGCGATTGCATCGAGGAGGCGCAGGTGCTCGGGCCCCCCGACATCGAGCGGCGGATCGGGCTCACCGGCGGACACATCTTTCAGGGCGAGGCGCTGCCCAGGCAGATGTGGGATCGGCGGCTCGAGGCCGCGACGCCGGTCGAGGGCCTCTACCTCTGCGGCGCCGCCACCCATCCGGGAGGCTCGGTGATTGGGCTCAACGGGAGGATCGCCGCGATGCGGGTGCTCGAGCGCGAGCGGGACCCCGTCCTCGAGATCGGATAGGTTCCCGTCCGATGGAGGCCGCGACTCCAACGCCGGCCCGCCGCCTGACGGTCGGCGGCGTGATCAGCGAGGCGTTCCGGCTCTACGTCGCGCACGCCGCGGTTCTGATCGGCACGGCGCTTGTCGTCTTCGTCATCGCCGGCGTGATCCAGGGGGTGCTGCGGGAGACCGACAGCTGGGTGCTCCAGCTGCTCGGCTCGCTGGTCTCGCTGATCGCCTCGGTGCTCTACACCGGCTTCGTCGTCAGCCTGGTCGCCGACGTCCGCGACGGCAGGCGCGACTTCACCATCGGTGAGCTGCTGCGCTCGGCCTCGCACGCGATCGCGCGCCTGATCGGCAACGGCATCCTGCTCGCGATCGGGGTCGGTATCGGCCTCTTCTTGCTGATCGTCCCCGGCCTCTACCTGCTGACTATCTGGGCCGTGACCGCGCCGGCGATCGTGGTCGAGCGCCGTGGCGCGATCGAGGCGTTCGGGCGCAGTTACGAGCTTGTCAGGGGCGATGGGTGGACGGTCTTCGGCGTGATCGTGGTCGCCTTCCTGATCCTCGTCGGTCTCGCCTTCCTGGGCGCGCTGATCGGCGCCGCGATCGCGGACCTCGTCGGCGCGATCGTGCTCACGATCATCGCCAACACCCTCGCGGCGCCTTTCGCCGCGCTCGTTTCGAGCGTGCTCTTCTTCGAGCTCCGCGGCGAGGCGCCCGCGGCCGATACCCAGGTCGCGCCCACCGCCCCGGCGGTCTGAGTCGCCGCGAGCGGCGCGCGCACGGCGTTCGCCGCACTGGGCTCGCGCCCCCCGCTAGCGTGGGCTGATGCGTCGGTTGTTTGTCCTCGTCGCCGCGGTGATCCTCGTCGACACGATGTTCTACGCGGCGATCGTGCCGCTGCTGCCCGAGTACTCCGACGATCTCGGGCTGTCGAAGACCGCGGCGGGTGTCCTCAGTGCCTCGTACGCGGCCGGGACCCTGCTCGCGTCGCTGCCGGCGGGCTGGCTCGCGACGCGGATCGGGGTTCGGCGGTCGATGCTCATCGGGCTCGGGTTGCTCAGCGCCTCGAGCCTGGCGTTCGCGTTCGCCGACGACGTCGTCGTGCTCGACGGCGCCCGCTTCGCCCAGGGCGTCGGCGGCGCCTGTGCCTGGACGGGTGGGCTCGCGTGGCTGCTGGCGGCGGGTCCGCGCGAGCGCCGCGGGGAGCTGGTCGGCTCGGTGCTCGCGGTAGCCGTCGTCGGGTTGCTGCTCGGACCGGTGATCGGGGGCGCCGCGACGGTGCTCGGGCCCGAGGCGGTGTTCTGCGGGGTCGCGGCGATCGGCGCGGGCCTCGCCGCCTGGGTGCTGGCGACCCCGGGGATCGCCTCCTCCGGCGTGCCCCGCCTGCGCAGCGTGGGCGCCGCAATCCTCACCGGGCCGGTGATGGTCGCGTTCTGGCTCGTTGCTCTGCCGTCGATGCTCGCAGGCTTGGTCGACGTGCTCGCCCCGCTGCGACTGGATGACCTCGGCGCCAGCGGAATCGCGGTCGGCGCGGTGTTCTTGATCGCCTCGGCGATCGAGGCGACGCTGAGCCCTTCGATCGGGCGGCTCTCGGACCGGCGCGGCCGGATGACTCCGATCCGGGCCGGGCTCCTCGCCTCCGCGCTGGTCGCCGTGACCGCGCCGCTGCCGGGGAGCGTCGTCGTGCTCGGGGCGGTCGTGGTCGGGATCTTCCTCGCCATGAGCCTGATCTGGACCCCGGCGATGGCGCTGCTCTCCGACAACGCCGAGGGAGCGGGTCTCGACCTCGCCTTCGCCACCGCGCTGGTCAGCCTGGCCTGGGCCGGCGGCCAGGTGCTCGGCGGCTCGGCCGTCGTCTCGCTCGCCGACGAGACTTCCGACGCCCTCGCCTACACCTTCGTCGCCGGCCTCTTCGTCGTCAGCTTCGCGGTCGCGCTCCTGGCCCGTCGCGGCGGAGGCATCGATGAGCGGTCGGCCGCGAGCGGGTAGGAGTCAGGGCATGGCGGCGGGCAGTGAGCGAACGGTGCCGGCGCCGGGGACGACGGTGTCCGAGCCCGGTCGGAATTCCGCGCTGGCGCGAACGATCACCCCGGGGTTGCTGCTGCTGTTCATCGTCGGCGACATCCTCGGTGGCGGGATCTATGCCCTCGTCGGCGAGGTTGGCGCGGAGACCGGCGGGGCGATCTGGTCGGCGTTCGCGCTCGCACTGGTGATGGCCGCGTTCACCGCCGGCTCCTACGCGGAGCTGGTCTCGAAGTACCCGCACGCGGGCGGCGCCGCACTCTACGTCCACCGCGCGTTCAAGAACCGGTTCGTCAGCTTCATCGTCGCCTTCGCGGTGATCATGTCGGGGGTTACCTCCGCGAGCGCGCTCGCGCGTGGCTTCGGCGGCGACTACCTGACCGAGTTCGTCGACCTGAAAGTTGTGTTCGGCGCCCTGCTGCTGCTCGTCGCGATCACCCTGCTCAACCTGCGCGGGATCGCGGAGTCGGTGAAGGTGAACGTCGGTTTCACCCTGATCGAGATCGCCGGGCTGCTGCTGATCGTGGTGATCGCGGTGGTCGCGATTGGCCAGGGCGATGCCGAGCCGGGTCGCGCGTTCGAGTTCAAGGAGGGAACGAGCGTGTTCGCCGCGGTGCTCGCCGGCGCCGCGCTGGCCTTCTACGCCCTGATCGGGTTCGAGGACTCGGTCAACGTCGCCGAGGAGGCCAAGGACCCGGTCCCCACCTACCCGCGGGTGCTCTTCGGCGGGCTGGCGATCGCCGGGGTCCTCTATTTGCTGGTCACCGTCGGCGCCTCGGCCGTCGTTCCGACGAACGACCTCTCGGCTTCCAGCGGTCCCCTGCTCGAGGTCGTCAAGCAGGGACCGCTGGGGATCCCCGAGAAGCTGTTCTCGGCGATCGGGCTGGTGGCGCTGGCGAACGGAGCGTTGATCAACCTGATCATGGCCTCGCGGCTGCTCTACGGGATGGCGCGCGAGGACGTGGTCCCGCGGCCGTTGGGTCGGGTCTGGGAGCGTCGTCGCACTCCCTGGATCGCGATCCTGTTCACGAGCGCGATCGCCGCCGGCCTGATCATCGAGGCCGACCTCGAGAAGCTCGCCGACACCACCGTCGCCCTGCTGGTGATCGTGTTCGCGATCGTGAACGTGACCGTTCTCTATCTGCGGCGCGATCCGGTGGATCACGAGCACTTCAAGGTGCCGAGCGTGTTTCCGGGGCTCGGCGTCGGGGTCTCGATCGCGCTGCTGACCCAGATCGAGGGTGAGACCTTCGCCCGCGCAGGGATTCTGGTCGGGATCGGGGTTGCGCTCTGGCTTCTCAACGAGCTCGCCTTTCGCCGGAGCGCATAGGCTGAGCCTCACAACCGCCCGGTCACGCGGCTCCAACGCTCGATCAGCTTCGAGGACCCCAGGAACGAACGGAGACGAGATGACGGAGAGGCTGAATCTGACCCCGAGCGACTCGGTGACGATCCGCAGCAGCAGCCCGGAGCTGCTCGAGGTCGAGGCGGAGTACGGACCCGACGGCGATCCCCCGCCCAAGCACTGGCATCCGGCCCAGGACGAGCAGTTCCGGGTGCTCGAGGGACAGCTGCAGGCGCGCGTCGACGGGGTCGAGCACGAGCTTGCGGCCGGCGACGAGATCGAGATCCCCCGCGAGGCGGTGCATCAGATGTGGAACCCGGGCTCGAGCCGCACACGCGCGCTCTGGAGGACGCGCCCGGCCGGGCGCACCGAGCAGTGGTTCCGCGAGCTCGGTGGTCTGCAGGCATCGGGGCGCGTGGGTCGCAACGGGATGCCGTCGCCGCTGGCGTTCGGCGTGTTGCTGACCGAGTACCGCGACGTCTTCCGCCTCGTCGGCCCGGACCCGCTGCTGCGCGTCGCCTTCGCGGCGCTCGCGATCGCCGGCCGGGCCCGCGGCTACCGCGTAGGCTCCGCCGGGTGAAGTTCGGCGTCGGCTCGACCGGCTCGCGGGCGCGATCGCGGCCTGCGAGGGATCCTCCTAGCCCGCCCGCGGCTACAGCTGTGAGTCGTCGAGCTCGAGGCCGAGCAGCGAGCGGCCGGTGAGCTCCCAGGTGGCCGGGCCGACGAGCATGTGCTGCGTGGCGGCGTGGATGTCGCGGAAGCGGCGCTCGAGTGGGCTGCTCTCGTAAATGGCGCCGCCGCCGCCGAGTCGTTGTGCGGTGTCGACGGCCACGGTCGCGGACTCGACCGCATGGGTCGCGGCGAGCCGCAGGCCGACGCGTCGGTCGAGCGGAATCGAGCCGCCGGCCCGGGCAACCTCCCAGGCCTCGGCGGTCGCCGCGTAGTGCAGCGAGCGGGCCGCGCGCAGCCGGGCCTCCGCCCGGGCGGCGTCGGCCTGGACGCCGGCGCGTTCGGCCAGCTTGCGGGCCGAGAGGGTAGGCGTCTTCGCCCCGGCGAGCTCGGCGAGGTCGTCGAGGGCGCCGCGAGCGATCCCGAGCGCGACCGCGGCGATCGAGGCCGCGAGCAGGCCGAAGGGCGGGAACGCGTACAGGGGACCGCGCTCCCGCGGCGCATCGGCGATCAGCGAAGCCGAGTGGCCGGAGGGGACGCCCAGGTCCTCGACAGCCATGTCGTGGCTGCCGGTCGCCCGCAGACCGGAAACCGACCAGGTGTCGATCACCGCGACCGCTGCGGCGGGAAAGAGCACCAACCGCACGTCGGATCGCCCGCCGGCGAGCGTGCGCGGGGCGCCGTTTTCGAGCATCAGGCAGCCGCCCATCAGCCAGTCACAGTTCTCGACGTTGCTGGCGAAGCGCCAGCGCCCGCTCACCTCGAGCCGATCGGCCGACTCGGTAGCGCGACCCGAGGGAGCGAAAACGCCGCCGGCAATCGATCCCCGATCACCGAAGACCTCGTCCGCCGCCGCCGGCTCGACGTAGGCGGCGAGCATGCCGGCCGTCGCGCACACGGCGACGCACCAGCCGGTTGCGGCATCGGCCTCGGCGAGCGTCTCGACCACCTCGAGCAACTCCCGGGGCGGCGCCTCGGCACCGTCGAGCCGCGCCGGTACGCAGAGCCGGTACAGGCCGGCGTCCGCGAGGGCGCCGCAGAGCTCGGCCGGCAGCCGGCGCGCGCGCTCGGCCTCGGTCGCCAGCTCCGCCGCTCGCGGCGCCAGCGCCCGAGCGGCCTCGAGGTGGGATGCCGCCATCGGCCCGGATCATCCCCAATCCGCGCCCGTCCGTAGTTTCCCGCAGTCGGTCTGCGGTCGGCCACCCTTGCCCCGCGACGGGATCGATGAGACGGTTGGCCCCCAGGGCCGGGGACCGGATGTTCGGAGGCCTGGCGGAGTCGTCACCGAAGTGGGGGGTGCTCTGCGCACGCCGTAAGGGTTTCGGGGGCGGCTTCGCTCCTCGTTCATGTAGCGGAAATGTCGCCGGCGCCCTGATTCGCCCGAGCGGCCGCCGGCGATTGTTCGGTTAGCCGTATCCCCACGGCGCCGCGGCTGAGATAACTTCTCGCCGCATGGAGGTTGGCGGGAGATCCGCGGTCCGCTGCGAAGATTTGCGCCGGGTCTTCGGCGCGGGCGAGGCGGCGGTGGCCGCCGTCGACGGCGTCAGCCTGGGCTTTCCGAGCGGCGAGCTGACCAGCATCGTCGGGCCCTCGGGATCGGGCAAGTCGACGCTCATGCACGTGCTCGCCGGCCTCGACCGGCCGACGTCGGGCCGGGCCTGGGTCGCGGGCACCGAGATCACCGGTCTCGATGACGGCAGGCTCACCGAGCTGCGCCGCGACAAGCTCGGCTTCGTCTTCCAGTTCTTCAACCTGATCCCGGTGCTGAGCGCCGAGGAGAACATCACCCTGCCGCTGCGGATCGCCGGGCGCGACGTCGATGCCGAGTGGCTTGCCGCCCTGCTCGAGACGGTTGGGATCGCCGATCGCAGCACCCACCGGCCGGCGGAACTCTCCGGCGGCCAGCAGCAGCGCGTCGCGGTCGCGCGGGCGCTGATCTCGAAGCCCGCGGTCGTGTTCGCCGACGAGCCGACCGGCAACCTCGACTCCGCCGCGAGCACTCAGGTGCTGGAGCTGTTGCGCCGTTCCGTTGACCTGCTCGGGCGCTCCGTGATCCTGGTCACCCACGATCCCCGTGTCGCCTCGTACGCCGACCGCATGGTGATGCTCGTCGACGGCAAGGTCTCCAGCGACACCAGAGTCGAGGGCGAGGACCAGGTGCTGCGCTTGATGCAGACGGTCTAGCCCGCCGCCGGTGTTCTCGCTCGCGATCCGCAACTTCAGCGCCCGCAAGCTGCGGGCGCTCTCGACGGCCGCGGCGGTCTTCTTCGGCGTCGCGATGATCGCCGGGACACTGATGCTGACGGCGTCGGTGAACAACTCCTTCGACGACATCTTCGCCGAGGTCAACGAGGGGATCGACGTCACCGTCCGGCCTAAAGTCGCGGTCGAGGGCGAGTTCGGTACCTCGTTCGCGCGGGCGCTGCCCGAGACGCTGGTCGAGGACGTGTGGGCGGTCGAGGGGGTCGACCTCGCCGTCGGCGCGATCGGCGACGACACGATCACGATCGTCGACGAGGACGGCAACCGGATCGGCCCGCCGCAGGGCGGCCCACCTCACATCGCGATCAGCAGGCTTCCCGAGGACGCGCCGTTCCAGTCCTTCACGATCGTTGACGGCGCTCACCCGGCCGCCGATGGCGAGGTCGCGATCGACAGCATCACGGCCGAGAGCGAGGGCTACGAAGTCGGCGACACGATCCGGGTCACCGGCGCCGCCGGGGAGCGCGACTACACGGTGGCCGGAATCGGCGAGTTCGGATCCGGCACCCCGCTCGGTGGCGCCAGCCTGGTGGAGTTCACGCTTGCGGAGGCGCAGCGGCTGACCGGCAAGCGGGGCCGGGTCGACGAGATCGATGCCACCGCCGCCGAGGGAACCACCGCCGCCGAGCTGGCGACGGCGATCTCCGCCGCGCTGCCCGCCGACGAGGTCGAGGTGCGCACCGGCGAGCAGACGGCGGAGGAGGACGCCGGCGACATCCAGGAGGGCTTCGGCTTTCTCTCCACGGCGCTGCTCGTCTTCGCCGGGATCGCGGTCTTCGTCGGCGCGTTTCTGATCTTCAACACCTTCTCGATCACCGTCGCCCAGAGGATGCGCGAGTTCGCGATGCTGCGTACGCTCGGCGCCTCGAGCCGGCAGGTGATGGCGGCGGTCCTGATCGAGGCGGCGCTCGTCGGCCTGCTCGCCTCGCTGCTCGGGATCGCCGGCGGCTTCGGCTTCGTCGAGCTGATCAAAGGCCTGTTCAAGGCGATGGGCTTCGAGCTGCCGACCTCCGGCCTCGCGCTCGAGGCCTCGACCGTCGCGATCGCGATCGCGGTCGGCGTGTTGACGACGATGGTCGCGGCACTCAACCCGGCGCTGCGGGCGACCAGGGTCGCGCCACTGGAGGCCCTGGTCGAGAGCGCGGGCAGCACCGAGCGCGAGCACGAGCGCTCGCGGCGGCGGACGATCATCGCGTCGATCCTCGTCGCGGCCGGCGTCGTCTTGCTGCCGCTCGGCCTGTTCGCGACCGACGACATCGAGATGGCGCTGCAGCTGCTCGGCCTCGGACTGGTCCTGCTGTTCATCGGCCTGGCCATGGTCGGCGACCGGTTTGTAGGCCCGATCGCGAGCGTGCTCGGCTGGCCGATCGAGCGCCTGCGCGGCGTCACCGGCAGGCTCGCGCGCGAGAATGCGCAGCGGCAGCCCGGCCGCACCGCGACCACCGCCGCGGCACTGATGATCGGCGTCGCCCTGGTGGTCTTCGTCGGCGTCTTCGCCTCCTCGATCCGGGCCTCGCTCTCCGACACGCTCGATCGCCAGTTCGTCGGCGACATCGCGATCGTCAACACCGACGGCTTCTCGCCGATCCCGACGAGGATCGCCGACGAGGTCTCGGCGCTCGACGGGGTCGGCGTGGTTTCGCCGACGACTCTGATTCCGGCCGAGATCGCGCCGAGCGCCAACGAGGCAACGGTTGGGGGGATCGAGCCGCGGACGCTGGGCCGGGTCGCGAGCCTCGACTGGACCGATGGCTCGGACGAGATCGTCGCCAACCTCGCGCCGGACGAGGCGATCTTCGATGAGAATTTCGCGGAGCAGGAGGGCGTCGGGGTCGGCGATGAGCTCGAGATCACCGGCCCCAGCGGCGATGTGATCACGGTCACGATCGCCGGGATCACCACCCGCAGCCGCTTCATCGTCGACCAGGTGGCGCTCACCCGCGACACGGTGCTCGAGCGGCTCGGCGCCCGCGACGACACGACCACCTTCGTCAACTTCGCCGAGGGCGCCGATCCCAAGGCCACTCGCGAGCAGGTCGACGCGTTGCTCGCCGAGCGCTTCCCGAACGCCGAGGCGCGCTCCCAGGAGGAGTTCAAGCAGGATCGCGAGAACGAGATCAACCAGCTGATCGCGCTGATCTACGTTCTTCTCGGCCTCTCCGTCCTCGTCTCGATCTTCGGCGTCGTCAACACGCTCTCGTTGACGATCTTCGAGCGCACCCGCGAGCTCGGCATGCTGCGCGCGATCGGCACCTCGCGTCGCCAGGTACGGCGCATGATCCGCTACGAGTCCGTGGTGGTCGCCCTGCTCGGAGCCGTGGTCGGCGCCGTGATCGGCCTGATCCTCGCGGTCGCGGCGGTCCGGGCGCTCGAGGACGAGGGCCTCGAGCTCTCGATCTCGCCCTCGCTGCCGCTGGTCGTCCTGATCGCCGCGATCCTGATCGGGGTCGTCGCCGCGATCGGCCCCGCCCGCCGCGCTTCGCGCCTCGACGTGATCCAGGCGCTGCAGTACGAGTAGCCGAGCGCCCGGGTCAGGGTCGGCTAGAGGTCGAACCAGCTCCCGGACGGGCCCAGGTTGACGATCCTCGTCGGTCCGAGTTCCGACTCGGCGCCCCAGCTTTCGTGGATGTGGCCGCAGATCGCCAGCGACGGACGCTTGCTCTCGATCGCCTCGAGGATCGCGGTGCTGCCGAGGTGATCGCCGGCGCCGGAGCGGTCGACGTGACCCTGCGGCGGAGAGTGGACGATCAGGACCGCCTCGGCGGGACAGCCGGCGAGCAGCGCCGCCGCTTGATCCTCGGAGAGGTCGAAGCTCCAGTCCCACGGCGTGATGGGGACCCCGGCGCCGAGCCCGAAGAACTCGACGCCGTCGAGCTCGGCGCCCTCACCGTGCAGGACGCTCGCTGCCGGCCACGCCGTGGCGGCCTCGCGCAGGGCATCGTCGGTCTCGTTGTTGCCCGGGACGAGGAGGCTGGGTGTCTCGATCGCGGCCAGGACTGCGATCGTCTCCTCGAGGCCCTCATGAATCGAGGCGAAGTCGCCGGCGCCGACGACGACGTCGGCCTCGGCGGCCATCTCGACCAGGAGCGCGGCCTGGTCGAGGTCGCGGTGCAGATCGCTGAAGGCGAGCATGCGCATGGTCAGGCGTGGGCGGCGCGAAGCTCCGACCGCCGCCGGCGAAAGTGCAAGGCCTCATACGACGCCAGCGCCACCATCAGCGCCGCGATCGTGATCAAAGCGGCCAGCGCGTCGACCTCGGCCGCGAACGGGATCAGGGCCAGCGCCACGAGCCCGGCGAAGACCCGCTGGCGGTTGAGCGAGTGGACGCTGCGCCAACGGATCGCGACGTGGCCGAACAGATACAGCGCGACCCCGCCGCAAAGGGCCACCGCGGGAACGGTCTTCAACGGCTCGTCGACGTCGCCGAGCGTCTTCTTGACCCCGAGTGCGGTGAGGATGATCCCCGCGATCAAGAGGCCGTGCATGACGCCCCAGGAGTCGCGCGCGAGGCGAGTGCGCTCGATCCCCTCGGCCGCGACGAGCTTGCCCTCGGCGACGATCGCGACGACGTCGAAGTAGGTCCACCACTGGGCGATCGCCACCGAGATCCCGGCCAGCGCGGCGACGACCACCCCGCCGGTGAGGGCATCGCCCTCGAGCCCGGTGCCGATTGCGACGATCGACTCGCCGAGGGCGATGATCACGATCAGCCCGAAGCGCTCGGCAAAATGCCCGGCCGAGACTCGGAAGCCGCTCATGTCGCGCACGTATGGAGTGCCGTAGTCGATCAGCAGGGCGACGATCCAGAGGGCCGCCTGCGCGCCGCCGTCGAGGAGGCCGGCAACGATCAGCAGCACCGGCGCGGCGAGCAAGCCGGGCGCGAGGTTGAGGATCGCGCCGGTGACATCTTCCTCCTCGGCGCCGTAGGCATAGACGGCGATGTGGATCGCACGGACGGCGAAGTAGGCGAGGCCGAAGATCACCGCGTCGTCGCCGAACGTCTGCGGGACCGCGAGCGCGGCGATCAGCATCGCCGCCATCGCCGAGAAGAGGCCGAGGCGCGCGAGCCAGTCGTCGCGGTGCAGCGCGTTCGTGAGCCAGGCGTAGCCGCCCCACGCCCACCAGACCGCCGCCAGGACGAGCAGACCCTGGCCGAGCCCCTCCCAGGTCGGATTCTCCGACATCAGACCGGTCACCTGGGTGAAGGCGAAGACGAAGACGAGGTCGAAGAAGAGCTCGAGCGGTGTGGCCCGTTGCTCGGTCTCGACGTGTCCGGAGAGGTCCTCGGCCGCGAGCGTCTCGGTCTCGCTCTCGGTGGCCGGCGGCCTGGTAGCGGCTTCGTCGCTCATCCCCGCGGGATCATGCCAAGTGGCGCTGCTCGAGCCGCTCGGCGAGGGCCAGGGTGTCGGGGTCGATCTCGGCCTCGTGCAGAGGGAACTCCGCCTCGAGCTCGGCCAGGATCGCCTTCTCGGCGGCCTCGAGACCGACCCCCGGCGCCTCGTCCTCGACACTGCCTGCGGTGGCCGGGTCCCAGTCGAGCTCCAGCGCCGCGTAGACCGGCACCAGCGCCTCGCGCAGCAGCCGCGATCCGCCAACCACGATCACGCCGCCGGCGTGAGCGCCGCCGGCGATCAGGCGCTGACCGATCCCGGCGAGCTTGGTCCGGCCGCGGGCATTGACGCTCCAGGCCCCGGGGCAGTACTCGCGCGGCAGCTCGCCCACGCGCGCGTCGACGCCGAGGCGCCGCAGGGATCTGGCGACGATGCCCGCGATCCATTCGAAGCGATCCCGGGTGCCGGCGACCGGCCGCTCGGCCGGGCTCGCCCAGGCGAATGCGAGCGTGCCCTCGTGAAACGCGGCCGCTCGCCCGCCGGCCAGCCGCACCACCGGCACGAAGCCGGCCTCGCGCGCGGCCGCGACCGCCGCCGCGAACCCGGGTGCGGCACGGTCCTGCTTCGAGAACGCGAGCTCGCGGCCCGGGCGGTGGAGGCGGAAGGTGGCCGCGAGCTCGCCGGCGGCCACCCGGGCGAGGATCGCGTCCGAGACCGCGGTGCCGAACGCCGGGCGGTCGGGAAACCCGGCCCTAATTATGCGCAGATTGTGAGTATTTCCCTGCAAGTGTGACCACCGTCACACATAAAGCGGCTCGGTCCTGGAACCCTGCGCCGGTCACACGGACGCCCCACGGGCACTCGCCGGCCGGCTTGCCCGACCGAGCCTAACGACCGCCCTGGGGCCTGGCAGCCGCCCGACCCACCGAGCAAAGCGTGGCGACCCGATGTCGCCTGCCGGGCGCACACCACGGAGGTGATTTGGACCGTGTACCGCAAGATCAAGCTTGCCGCGGCGTCGTGCGCCCTCGGAGTCGGGATGACCGCGGTCGCCCACGCGGCCGAGCCCCAGCTGAGGCTCGTCGAGCAGCCCGCCGAGCGCTTCGAGCGCTCGATCGCGACGCACAAGCTCGAGCTTCGCTACGACGCGCTGATCGAGCGCGCGAAGAAGCTCGATGCCGCGTCGAACGAGGACCTGCTCGACGATGTCGAGACCACGGCGGTCGACATTCGCGACGGGATCGAGAGCCTGCGCGAGCGAGTCGAGAAGGCCGGGCGACGGCGCCAGCAGGCCGGGGCCGAGGTCGGCGGCCTCGCCCCCGGCGTCTCGCTGGCAACCCTGAACGCGATCGCCGCCTGCGAGTCCGGCGGCGACCCGACCGCGGTCAACCCCGCCGGCTACTACGGCAAGTACCAGTTCGACACCGGCACCTGGGCCTCCGTCGGCGGCTCCGGCAGTCCCGCCGAGGCATCCGAGCCCGAGCAGGACTATCGCGCCTCGCTGCTCTACAGCCGCGCCGGCGCCAGCCCCTGGCCGGTCTGCGGGCAGTAGCGCTCGCAACGCCGGTGCCTTGGTGGTCTCGCCCTCAGCCGGAGGCGGCTTTGCCGTCCTCGCCCGCCTGTGGCGTCTCCCCGAGCAGCGCGCGGCGAAAGACGCGCTCCTCCTCGTCGAAGAGAAAGCCCCACAGGTGTCGGCGCTCGAGCAGCGTCTTGCGCTTGGTCTCGAGGATCGCCTTGCGCGGGAGCGCCGCGATCCGCTCGGCGAGCGCGAGCGCTCGCGGCAGCACATCGCCGGAGACGACCTCGCGCACGATCCCCAGTCGCTGGGCCTCCGTCGCGCGCACGATTCGCCCCGTGAGGCAGAGCTCCTGGGCGACGGTCGCCGGGAGCACGGCGCGGGCGGCGGCGTAGCTGGGCGGGATCCCGCGGGGGAGCTCGGGGTAGCCGAAGGTCGCGGCTTGGGTCGCGATTCGCAGGTCGCAGAGCAGCGCAAGGGAGAACCCGCCGGCGAGCGCCGGACCGTTGACCGCGGCGACCACCGGTCTGTGGCAGCCGCCGACCGCCTCGAAGGCCAGGGTGCTGGTTTCGACCAGGCGGGTGCGGTTGGCCCGGTCGCCGCCGAACTGGCTCGTGTCCATCCCCGAGCAGAAGGCGTTGCCGGCGCCGGTGAGGACGACGCAGCCGGTGCCCTCGTCGCCTGAGAGGGCGCCGAACGCGTCCGCGAGCTCGGTGCGGAGCTCGATCGAGAGCGCGTTGCGCTTCTCGGGGCGACGCAGGGTCACTATCGCCACCTCACCGCGTCGTTCGATCGAGAGCAGGTCGGCCACCGCGCGCTGAATGTTATGCGGCCGCGCGCCGCTTGCAAGACCCCTCGTTGCCGCAGGGGCAGCTGACCTAGGCGGCCCTGCGCGGCTGCGGCGGGTCCCTAGGGCCGCGGACCCGGGTGATCCGAATCTCCTTCACGAGCAGCGTCGGGCGGAACTCGCGCAACATCGCCTCGAGACAGCGCTTGCAGCTGCACTCGGGAACGGCCAACCCAGTGTCCGGGCATCTCGGCCTCCCAGCCCCGGCGGTTGACACGACACGCAGGGTAAAGCGGTCCGGCGGCGGAAAAGCGCGCTCACCATCCGGCCGCGAATCGCCGTGGCCCGCATGCGATGCTGCTCGGATGGAGAAGGCATCGGCCGACGAGACGCCTGCCGGCCCGGGCGAGCTCGGGCGCGGCCCGGCGGAGGCGATCGAGGCGGCGCGCGTTCGCGTGCCCACCCGCGGCAACCGTCGCCTCGAGGCGCTGCTCGACGGGGTCAACGCCGACGTCGAGGTGCGCACCTGGTGGCACATGGCCCAGGTGCAGTCCGAGCGGCTGGGGATGTCGGACCATTCCTGGGTCCACGTCCAGGTGGTGGTCAACATCGCCCTGCGGGTGCTGCGGCTGCTGGTCAAGGGAGGGGTGCGGCCGGCGATGGTGTCCGACCACGGGATGCGCGATCGCGATGCCGAGGTCGTGGTTGCCGCCGGGGCGCTGCTGCATGACGTCGGCATGTCGATCCACCGCGCCGACCATGAGGCCTTCAGCCTCTTTTTGGCCGAGCGCAAGCTGCGCGAGCTGCTTGCCGATGCCTACCGCGACCCCGCCGAGCGCGCGGTCGTCGTCGCCGAGTCGCTGCACGCGATCATCGGCCACCGGCGCCGCGGGGAGCCGTACACGGTGGAGGCCGGGGTGGTCCGGGTGTCCGACGCGCTCGACATGGCCCACGGACGCTCGCGGCTCCCGGTCGATTCGGGTCAGACTGGCATCCACGCGATCTCGGCGGCGGCGATCGACCAGGTCGAGATCTCCGCCGGGAGCGAGCGAGCGGTGCGAATCGAGATCACGATGAATAACTCGGCCGGCATCTTTCAGGTCGACGACCTGCTCGCGACCAAGCTTCGCGGAACGCCGCTGGAGGGCCAGGTCGAGGTCGTGGCCAAGGTCGAGGGCGAGGCGGAGAAGCGGCTGCTGACCGAGTTCCGGATCTAGGGCCGGTCGGCGCCGGTCGCTCAGACGCCCGCGCCGGCGGCGCCGCGGCCCTCGCCGGCGGCGAAGCGTCCGGCACCGAGGACGCCGGTCGCGACCGAGGCCTTCCCGAGCTTCGCCTCGAGCGCCAGTCCGTCCTCAAAGGTGAGCCCGATGCCCTCGATCGCGGCGCGGCGGTCGGAGAGCATCGTCTGCTGCGGAACTCCGGCGAGTCCCTCGGCGACCTCGAGCGCCCGCTCGAGGTGGCCGCCCGCCGGCACGACCTCGTTCACCAGGCCCCAGTCGAGCGCTTCGGCGCTCTCGACCACGCGGCCGGTGAGGATCATCTCCAGCGCCCGACCGATGCCGACGATCCGGGGCAGGCGCTGGGTGCCGCCGTCGATCAGCGGCACGCCAAAGCGCCGCTCGGTGAACCCGAAACGGGCGCCGTCGGTCGCGATCCGGAGGTCGCACCACAGCGCCAGCTCGAGACCGCCGGCGAGACACCAGCCGGAGATCGCGGCCACGGTCGGCTTTGAGGCACGCAGGCGGCTGAAGCCGAGCGGGCCGCTCGGGCGCTCGTCGAGCCAGGCGTCGATCGCGCCCTGGGGGTCGTCGCCGGAGAACTCCGAGGCCCGCTCGGCGAACGCCTTCAGGTCGGCCCCGGCGCAGAAGGCCTCCGGCCCCTCACCGGTGAGCACCAGCACCCGTGCCTCCTCGTCGCCCTCGAATCCGCGAAAGCCCTCGAGTAGCAGCCCCGCGGTCTCGTCATCGACCGCATTGCGCCGCTCCGGCCGCGTGATCGTCAGCACGGCGGCGGCGCCCACCCGCCGATAGCTCACCTTCGCCACGGGCGAAGCCTACGCGGCGCGGCGTCGGACGCGGCGGGCAACTCTCCCCGTCTGCCACCGGAGTCGACGCTCACCGTGCGCCGCGCCGTCGCGGTCATCGCAGCTACGGTCGCCGCAGACGCTCGAGCTCCTCGCGGTCGCGCTCCTTGCGACCCTCGAGGCGAATCTGGATGATCGAGAGGACGATGACGAGGATCGCGAAGAACGCCATCACCGCGAACGAGAAGTAGGTGACGACCTTGTCGTCGGTGCGGCCCCAGAGACCGACCCCGTCGGCGGCCATCGCCGTGGGAGCGAGCGCCAGCAGCGTGACCAGGCTCGCGGTGATCAGGAGGGCGAGGCGACGGACTCGGATCACGCGGCGAACTCTATCGTCCCGCGCTCATGTCGATCTGGGAAGCGATCCTGCTCGGGATCGTGCAGGGGCTGACCGAGTTCCTGCCGATTTCCTCCTCCGGCCACCTGATCCTGGTCCCCTGGCTTCAGGACTACACCTTCCTGCGCGAGAACCCCGACTTCAACAAGACCTTCGACGTCGCCCTCCATATCGGCACCCTGCTCGCCGTCGTCTACTACTTCCGCGACGACCTCGCGGGGATGGTGCGCGGCTTCCTCAGCACCGTGCGGACGCGGACGATCGAGGGTCACGACGAGCATCTCGCCTGGGTCGTGATCGTGGGCACGATCCCGGCGGTGATCGTGGGCGGCCTCGGCGAGGAGGCGATCGACGAGAACCTCGGCGAGCCCTGGATGATCGCCGTCCAGCTGATCCTCTTCGGGCTCCTGCTCGGCGCTGCCGACCGGCTCCCGGAGCGCCTCGACGTCGACCACGTCAAGATCCACCACGGTCTCTACATCGGGCTCGCCCAGGCGCTCTCGCTGGCGCCGGGCACCTCGCGCTCCGGGATCACGATCACCGCCGGCCGCTTTCTCGGCTTCACCCGCGACGCGGCGGCGCGGATCTCCTTCCTGCTGCTGGTCCCCGCGACGGCGGGCGCGATCGTGGTCAAGGGGTACGGCGCGATCAGCGACGGCCTCCCGGACGGCGTCACCGGCCCGATGATCGCCGGGATCATCGCCGCCGCGGTCTCCGGCTATGCGGCGATCTTCGGCCTGCTGCGCTTCGTGCGCACGCACAGCTACGACATCTTCGTCGTCTACCGGGTGCTGATCGGCGCCGGGATCCTGATCCTGATCGCCGCCGGCGCTCGTGAGGCCACGTTCTAGAAATAGTCAGCGCGCGGCCCGGGGCAGGGAGTGAGGCCGCGCGCTGCACGAGAGAGGATCTCGTTAGCCGCCAGTCTGCTCGGGGCCGCCCGCCAAGGGGTGAAAAAGGTGAGAATTTGCGTGTGAAAGTCCTGTGAACGCGGTTGTCGTTGCCGGACCGGCCACTACCATGGGTCCCAGTTCGGTGAGGATCGGGGCAGAAACCGGCCTTTTGGGCCGCGACTGCGCCCGACCGAGGGTGATGAACGCAAGATCCGGGACAGTCCGCCTCGCGGTAATCGACGACGACAGCGGGTTTTTGCACGTCCTCGGGCGGCGCTTCGACGCCGCGGGGTGGGAGTACCGCGTGCACTCCTCGAGCGTGCCCCCGGGGGAGCTGGTGGCGATGAAGCTCAACGCCCTGCTCATCGACCTGTCGATCCTCGGGCCGACCGGCTGGGAGTTCCTCGAGCGGGTCAGCGGGATGCTCCCCGACCTCGCGGTCGTCGTCTGCACCCAGGGCTCGACCGTTGCGCAGCGAGTCCGCGGGTTGCGGCTGGGCGCCGACGACTGGATCGTCAAGCCCTCGCACCCCGAGGAGGTGATGGCGCGGATCGAAGCGGTCGTGCGCCGTCGTCGCAGGGCCCGGCCGAAGCCCGAGGCCGGCCCGGTGGTCGCCGGCGAGATCGAGATCCGCGCCGATCAGTTCCAGGCCTTCGTCTCAGGCAGCAGCCTCAACCTCACCCGGCGCGAATTCGAGCTCTTGCAGGTGCTCGCCGAGGCGAGCGGGCGGGTGATCGAGCGCGAGGACATCTATCAACGGGTCTGGGGCTACGCGATGGCCCACGGCGACCGCTCGGTGGACGTCTTCGTGCGCAAGCTGCGCTCGAAACTCCACAAGCAGTCGCCGGGCTGGTCCTACATCCACACCCACTTCGGCGTCGGCTACCGCTTCGAGCCCCAGGCGGCCACGCCCGAAGATGCCGAGGTCCCCGGCCGGACAACGGTCACAGACGACGGCCCCGTGGTCGACGGAGTGGCGCAGCCGCAGATCGGCCAACCCGGCTGAGCCCAACCTCCTGAACCTCGTCATCGGAGCGGGCCGTCGCGGCCGTCGACCGCTCTCCTGCGCAGTTCACACCCTTTTCACAACGGGGTCACGGTTCCGCTCCAAACTCGTCGTGAGGTGTTGTCAGCGTGCCGATTGCACGGGGAGCTTTCGTGCGCAAGGCCGAATCAGGCCGCACACCTCCCACGACTCAGAGACAAAGCTCTGCCAGCACAGAGTCCAACCGAACCAGAAGGAGAACCATCCAAGTGATCTCGAAGAAGTGGCTGCTCGCCCTCGGCGTCGGCATGGTCCTCGCCCTCGGCGCGGCCGCATGCGGCGATGATGACGACGACGGCGGCGAAGCGTCCGCCAGCGGCCTATCGGGCACGATTCGTATCGACGGCTCGAGCACCGTGGCGCCCCTGACCTCGATTGCGGCCGAGGAGTTTCAGGGCGAGAACCCGGATGTGAACGTCACCGTCGGTACCTCCGGCACCAGTGGTGGCTTCGAGAAGTTCTGCGCCGGTGAGACTGATGCCAACGACGCCTCGCGCCAGATCGAGCCCGAGGAGAAGAGGGTGTGCAGCGAGAACGGCGTCGAGTACGGCGAGGTCCAGGTCGCCAACGACGCCCTGAGCGTGATCGTCAACCCGAACAACCCGCTCACCTGCATTAGCGTCGAGACGCTGAATCAGGCCTGGGACAACGGCTCGACGGTCGACAGCTGGGGCGATCTCGACGGCCTCGACGCCGACGTCGGCGACGAGGACCTGGAGCTGTTCGGGCCGGGATCGGACTCCGGCACCTACGACTACTTCACCGAGGCGGTGAACGGCGAGGAAGGTGTGATCAGGACCGACTACAACTCGATCGGCGAGAACGACAACGCTGCGATCAACGGCGTCGCCGGAGACGAGTGGGCGATGGCCTATGTCCCGTACTCGTTCGTCGAGGAGGCCGGCGAGCAGGTCAAGGCGCTCGAGATCGACGGCGGCGACGGTTGCGTCGCGCCGACCGCGGAGACGGTTCAGGACGGCAGCTACACGCCGCTCGGCCGACCGCTGTTCATCTACCCGTCCGCCGAGGCCTTGGCGAAGCCCGAGTTCGACGCGTTCCTCGAGTTCTACATCGCCAACCAGGCGAGCCTCACCGAGGCCGCCACCTTCGTCCCGATGACCGAGGAGCAGACCCAGGCCTCGGAGGAGGAGATCAGCAAGCTGATCGGCTAGTCCGCCGGGTCGGCACGGTCACGAAGGCGACGGGGCTCAGCACGGACGATGGAAGCAGGTGAAATCGCGGTACCTGGAGCCGCCGGCCCGAGCCGGCCGCGGCTCCAGGCCGGGAGCCCGCGTTACGGCGAGAAGGCGATCAAGGCCTTCCTCGCCGGCTGCGCGGTCCTCTCGATCGCGACCACAATCGCGATCGTCGTTTCGTTGCTGATCCCGGCCGTGGACTTCTTTCGCGAGGTCCCGTTCGCCGATTTCTTTCTGAAGACCGAATGGGCCCCGGCACAGGATCTCTTTGGGGTCGTCCCGCTCGTGGTCGGGACCTTCAACGTCGTCCTCTGGGGCATGGTCGTCGCAGTTCCGGTCGGGCTCGGAGCGGCGATCTACCTGAGCGAGTACGCGTCGCCCAAGGTGCGCAGCGTCGTCAAGCCGACCCTGGAGATCCTCGCTGGGGTGCCGACCGTGGCGATCGGGTTCTTCGGCGTCAGCTTGGTGACCCCGCTGCTTCAGGACATCTGGCCGGGCACGTTCCTCGGCGGGCCGCCGGGTTTCTTCATGGCGGGGGCGGCCGGCATCTGTATCGGCCTGATGATCGTGCCGATCATCGCCTCGATCTCCGAGGACGCGATGTCCTCGGTGCCCGGCGGCCTGCGCGAGGGCGCCTACGCGCTCGGGGCGAGCAGAATGCGCGTCGCCCTGCGAGTTGTGTTCCCCGCCGCACTGTCGGGCATCGTCGCCTCGCTGGTGCTCGCGGTCTCGCGCGCGGTCGGCGAGACGATGATCGTGCTGCTCGTCGCGGGCAACACTCCGAACGTCACCCTCAACCCGGTCGAGAACGTCCAGGCGATGACCGCGTTCATCGGCACCACCGCGACCGGGGATATAGCCCAGGGCACGATCGAATACGACACCGTGTTTGCCGTCGGCGCACTGCTCTTCGTCATCACGCTGGTCATGAACCTGATCTCGATCCGCTTCGTGCGCAAGTACAGGCAGGTCTACGAATGAGCAACGGCTCCCAGGTCCCATTCGGCTCCCGCGCTCGTGTTGCCGCAGAAGGGGCCCGCGCGGCGACGCTTGGTTCGCTTCACAGGCAGCCGGCCAAGGTCGTCGCTTTGAACCGGGCGTTTCGCGTTTTCCTCTACGGGACTGTCGCCCTCGCGCTGATCGGCCTCGCGGCGCTGCTCGTGGACGCATTCGTCGAAGGGGAGGCGCGGCTCTCGCTGGGCCTGATCACCGATTCGACCTCCAGGATCGCCGACAACGCCGGATTCCGGCAGGCGATCCTCGGTTCGCTCTACCTGGTCGGCTTGATGATCCTGATGGTCGTCCCGCTGGGCGTCGGAGCCGCCATCTATATGGAGGAGTACGGGAACCGCGAGTCGCGGCTCAACCGAATGATCGAGGTCAACATCCAGAACCTCGCGGCGGTACCCGCGATCGTCTACGGGATCCTCGGCCTGGCGTTCATCGTCCGCGGCCCGATCGACCTCGGGTTCATGCTGTTCGCGGGTTCGATAACGCTGACGCTGCTCGTACTGCCAACGGTGATCATCGCGGCGCGCGAGGCGATCCGAGCCGTTCCGCCATCGATCAGGGAGGGCTCGCTGGCGCTTGGCGCGACCCAGTGGCAGACGATCCGCCACCAGGTGCTCCCCGCCGCGCTGCCGGGGGTCCTCACCGGCGTCATCCTCGCGGTCTCGAGGGCCCTTGGGGAGGCGGCACCGTTGCTGCTCTTCGGCGCGGCGATCTTCGTTACCACCGACCCGCAGCCGTTCAACTCCGACGCGGGCTGGACCGCGCTCCCGGTGCAGATCTTCAGCCTCGCCGCGGATCCGCAGGCGGAGCTGCGCGAGCTCGCTGCGGCCGGGATCATCATCATGCTCGCGGTCCTGCTGCTGATGAATTCCTTCGCGATCTGGCTACGTAATCGATACGAACAGAAGTGGTAGGTGATCTAGAGTGCGCGAGCAGATGACGGACGAGCCCCGAACGGAGCGGGCCGCCACCCGCCTCGGCTCCAACCATCCCTCGATCGCCCTCGAGGCCGACTTCGAAGGGCGCCTCTCCGCCGGGACGAAGGAGACGGTCTTCGCGCTCAGGGATCTGTCCGTCCACTACGCGGAAAAGCCGGCGGTCAAGCACGTAACGATGGACATTCGCAGGAACGAGATCACTGCCCTGATCGGCCCCTCGGGATGTGGCAAGAGCACCCTGATCCGATGTCTGAACCGGATGAACGACTTGATCCCGAGCGCCCGGGTGGAGGGCGAGCTGCTCTACCACGGGGAGGACCTCTACGGCCCCAAGGTGGATCCCGTCCAGGTGAGGAAGCTGATCGGGATGGTGTTCCAGAAGCCGAACCCGTTTCCGAAGTCGATCTACGACAACATCGCGTTCGGCCCGAGGACGCTGGGGATGAAGGGCGACATGGACGAGATCGTCGAGCGTGCGCTCCGTAGCGCCGCGCTGTGGGACGAGGTCAAGGACCGCCTCGGGGACAACGCCTACGGGATGTCCGGCGGACAGCAGCAGCGCCTCTGCATCGCTCGCTGCATCGCGGTCGAGCCCGACGTGATCCTGATGGACGAGCCCTGCTCGGCGCTCGACCCGATCTCCACCGGCAAGATCGAGGATCTGATGATGGACCTCAAGGAGGACTACTCGATCGTCATCGTCACCCACAACATGCAGCAGGCTGCGCGGGTCTCCGACCGGACCGCGTTCCTGATCGTCGAGCTGACGGCCGACGAAACGAACCGATGGGGAGAGATCGTCGAGTACGACGACACCGAGAAGATCTTCACCAATCCCTCCGACCAGCGGACCGAGGATTACGTCACCGGGAAGGTCGGTTGATGACCGACAGCACCCGGGTTCACTATCAGGAAGAGCTCCAGAATCTGGAGGCACGGGCGCTCGAGGGCCTCGACATGGTCGCCGCCCAGCTCGACCGCGCGGCCGAGGCCGGTGAGCACCAGGACACCGAGCTCGCCGAGCTGGTGGTCGCCTCGGACGACGTCATCGACGGCCGTTATCTCGAGATCCACCAGTCGATCCTCACTCTGCTCGCCACCCAGGCTCCGGTTGCCACCGACCTGCGGCTGATCTCCGCCCTGCTGCACCTGATCAAGGCGATCGAGCGGATGGGCGACCAGTGCGTGAACATCGGCAAGCTGATCCCGATTGCCGGTCACGAGCCGCCCGCCGACGAGAGGATCATCAAGGACATCAGGACGATGGGCCAGCAGGTGCGGGCGCAGATCTCGCAGGCAAAGCGCGCCTTCGAGACCCGCGACGTCGAGATGGCCCGCGACCTCGTCCACCAGGACGACCTCGTCGACGACCTCAATAAGGAGATCTTCCGGATCGCGCTCGAGATCGGCGACGACCACGACCGCCGGGAGTGGGCGATGACGATGATCCTCGTCGCCCGCGCGATCGAGCGGATCGGCGACAACACGGTCGACATCGGCGAGCAGGTCGCGTTCATCGTCACCGGCCTCTTCCGCGAGTTCCAGGACGCCTCGCACCCGGGCGAGCCGGTTCCGCAGCCCTAGCGCCATCGTCGGCGACGGCGGGCGGTTCGGACGGCCGCCTCGCCCGCGTGCGATGCTCTCATCTGGCTCTCATCTTCAGGCGCGAGCGTGAGCCGCGATGCGAATCCTGGTCGTCGAGGACGAGGAGAAGATGGCCGGTCTGATCCGGCGCGGGCTCCGTGAGGAGGGGATGGCCGTCGACGTCGCCGCGCGCGGCGAGGACGCGCTCTGGATGGCGGGCTCGACCGAGTTCGACGCGATCGTCCTCGACCTGATGCTGCCGGGGATCGACGGATTCGAGACCTGCCGCCGGCTGCGCGAGGACGGAGTCTGGGCGCCGGTGTTGATGCTCACCGCCCGCGACGCGGTCGCCGACCGGGTCGCCGGCCTCGACCACGGCGCCGACGACTACCTGGTGAAGCCGTTCTCGTTCGCGGAGCTGCTCGCGCGGTTGCGCGCCCTCGTCCGACGCGGCGCCGCTGAGCGCCCGGCGGTGCTCGAGGCCGGCGGCTTGCGCCTCGACCCGGCCACGCACCGCGTCTCGCGCGACGGCACCGAGATCTCGCTCTCGGCGAAGGAGTTCGCGCTGCTCGAAGTGTTCATGCGCCACGCGGGCGAGGCCGTGTCGCGGTTCGAGCTGCTCGAGCACGCGTGGGACTACGACTACGAGAACCGCTCCAACGTCGTCGACGTCTACGTCCGCTACCTGCGCGAGAAGGTCGACCGTCCGTTCGGGACCGACACGATCGAGACCGTGCGCGGGGTCGGCTACCGGCTGCGCGAGGAGCCCTGATGATCCGCAGGCTCTCGATCCGGGCCCGGCTGACGGTCGCCTTCGTCGCCGCGCTCGCCGTCGTGCTCGCGCTCGCCGGGCTCTGGGTCTACCTGCGTACCGAGGCGGAGCTGACCGGCGCGCTCGACGACGGCCTCGAGGTCCGCGCCGCCGACCTCGCGGCGCTGGTCGCGGCCGGCGGCCCCGAGTCCCCGGAGCTCTCGGGGACGTTGTTCGAGGGCGAGGAGGGTTTCTCCGAGATCCTGAGCGCCGACGGCAGCGTGGTCGCCTCGACGCTGGGCTCGGGAGCCGACCCGGCGCTCGATCCCGAGACGCTGGACCGGGCGGCGCGCGGGTCGGTGCTGATCGAGGAGCTCGACGTCCCCGGCCTCGACGGCGAGGCGCGGGTGCTCGCGCAGCCGGCGAGCTCGGCCCAGGGCGAGTTCGTCGTTGTCGCGGGCGCCTCGACCGGCGATCGCACCGAGGCGCTGGAAGGGATCGCGGGCGCGTTTGCGATCGGAGCACCGCTGGCGCTTGCGCTTGCGGGCGCGCTCGGCTACCTGCTCGCGACCCGGGCGCTGGCCCCCGTCGAGTCGCTGCGCCGCCGCGCCGATGCGATCACCCTCGAGCGCAGCGGTGACCGGTTGCCGCTGCCGGAGGCCGAGGACGAGCTTCGCCGCCTGGCCGAGACGCTGAACGCGATGCTCGACCGGATCGAGGCTTCGCTCGAACGCGAGCGGGTCTTCGTTGCCGACGCCAGCCACGAGCTGCGCACCCCGCTCGCGATCCTACGGGCCGAGCTCGAGCTCGCGGGCAAGCCGGCGCGCAGCACTGAGGAGCTGCGCGCCGCGCTCGCTTCGACCGCCGAGGAGGTCGCCCGCCTCTCGCGGCTCGCTGAGGATTTGCTCGTGATCGCGCGTGCCGACCAGGGCAGGCTGCCGATCAAACCGGACCGCGTCGAGCTTGCGCCTCTCCTCGAGCGCGTGCGGGGGCGCTTCGAGCGCCGCAGCGAGGCGGCGGACCGCGTGATCTCCGTCGCCGCGCCGCCGGGACTGCGTGCGGAGCTCGACGTGATCCGGGTCGAGCAGGCGCTCGGCAATCTGATCGACAACGCACTTCGCCACGGCGCCGGGACGATCGGGATTTCGGCCGAACAGCGGGACGGGCTCGTGTGGCTCGAGGTCACCGATCAGGGCCGGGGGTTCGCCGACGGGTTCGAGGACGAGGCGTTCGAGCGCTTCACCCGGGCCGACCAGGGCCGCACCGGCGGCGGTGCCGGGCTCGGGCTCGCGATCGTCCGCGCGATCGCGGAGACCCACGGCGGCGGGGTCTCGGTCGCCCGCTCGCGGGCTCCCGCGACCACGGTCAGGATCGAGCTGCCGATCGAGCGCCCACCGGGCGAGGCCCGGCCTCGGGCTCAGTCGTCGTCCTCGGCGCCCTCTTCCTCGGCCCCGGAGTCGTCGTCGCCGGCCGAGCCGACGGCGTCGTAGCTGCCGTCCACGTAGACCTCGACCTGTGAGCCGTCCGCGCGCTCGTGAAACCCGGGTGAAGCGGATGTGAAGGGAGAGTAATCCGCGTCCGGCCGGGTCGCCTCATCCGCTTGTTTTGGCATGATCGCATCCGTGCTCTGCGCCGCGGTCGACATCGGCTCGAACACCACCCGCGTGCTCGTCGCCGAGCCTCAGGAGGGCCAGCTCCGCAAGGTGATGGAGCAGCGCGCCTACACGCGGATCGACCGGTCGTCGAAGCGCAAGAACAGGATCAAGGCGGAGAAGATCGCCGAGCTTGCCGACGTGGTCACCACGCAGGTGCGGCTCGCCGAGGAGGTCGGCGCTGAGGCGATCCGGATCGTCGCCACCGCGGCGATCCGCGAGGCCAAGAACGGGGAGGAGGTGGCGAAGGAGATCGCCGCCTCGGCGGGCGGACCTGTGGAGATCCTGAGCGAGGAGGAGGAGGGCCGGCTGGCCTTCCTGGGCGCCACCAAGACCCTCGGCCACCCGGTGGAGGGCGACGTCGGCGTCGTCGATGTCGGCGGCGGCTCCTCGGAGATCGTGCTCGGCACCGTCGCCGAGGGCGTGCGAGCGATGCGCTCGTTCAAGATCGGCTCCGGGGCGATCGCCGAGGAGTTCCTCACCAACGACCCGCCATCGGCATCCGAGATCCGCGCTTTGCGCGACTACATCGGCGAGTTCTTCGACGGGGTCGAGGTCGAGCAGCCCGACCAGGCGGTGGCGGTCGGTGGCAGCGCAACCTCGCTGCGCACCCTGGTCGGCGCGGTGCTCGAGTACGAGACGCTCGAGCGCGCGGTCCGGGTGCTCGCCAGCGACCCGATCGCCGACGTAGCCAAGCGGTTCGAGCTCGACCCACGGCGGGTCGCCATCCTCCCGGCGGGCGTGCTCATCCTGGAGAAGCTCTCAGAGCTGCTCGGCCGGCCGCTGCAGATCGGCAAGGGCGGCCTGCGCGAGGGCGTGATCCTCGACCTGCTCAACAACGGCGCCTCAGACGGCGGCGCCGCGATCACACTCGCCGCTTAGGGGCCGTTCGAGCATCCGCGCGTTAGGCTGACGCGGTGGCCAAGGCGCGTCCGATACCGGGATTGAACGACGACACCTCCTACGCCGCCGCCGCCGCCCGGGTGGTCGCGATCCGGGCTTCGGAATTGGCCGAGAACTCCGCCGGAGTGCTCGACACCCAGGACATCGAACGGGTCCACGACATGCGCGTCGCGACCCGGCGCCTGCGGGCGGCGCTCGAGGTGTTCGAGCCGTGCTTTCCGCGCAAGTGCTTCAAGGCGGCGCTGGGGGAGGTGAAGGCGATGGCCGACGCCCTGGGCGAGCGGCGCGACCGCGACGTGACGCTCGTGGCGCTGGACGGGTTCTGCGCCGAGCTCGGCCGCGCCGACGTGCGCGGCGTGCAAAGCCTGATCGCGCAGGTCCGAGACGAGCAGGCTGAGGCCAACGAGGCGCTCGCCGCATACGTTTCCGAGGAGCGGCTCGCGGGGCTCGCCGAGCGGCTCGCCGAGCTCGTCCGGGCGGCTGAGAGCCTGGCCGGGGGCGCCGAGCCCGAGCCAGAGGCTCCCGAGACCGAGGCTCCCGCCGAGGCCACGGTGGCGGTCTCGGTGAACGGTGGCGGTGCCGAGTGAAGGCGAAGCCGGTCAAGAAGCTCGACCCCGAGGCACCGCTGGTCGAGAACGCCGCCCGGATCGTGCGCGTTCGGCTCGACGAGATGCGCTCGTTCACACCCGCTGCGCTGCGCCGCGACTGCGCAACCGAGCAGCACGACCTGAGGATCGCGGCGAAGCGGCTCCGCTACGTGCTCGAGATGACCGAGTTCTGCTTCGGGCGCCCGGCCGAGACAGCCCGCCGCCGTGCCCGCGACATCCAGGACGTCCTCGGCGCGCTTCACGACTGCGACGTGATGCTGCCGCGGGTCGCCGCGCACGTCGAGCGGCTGCGCTCCGAGGACGCCCGCGCTCTGCGCGAGCGCGCCGGCGAGGCCAAGGACCTCGACTCGGCCCTGGTCGCCCGGGCGCCGAACCGGACCGCCTACCGGGGCCTCGAGGTCCTGGCGGTCCACGTCGAGGCGCGCCGGGCGCTGCTCTTCGACCGCTTCGTCGGACTCTGGGGTGAGCTCGAGCGCCGCGGCACCTGGGAGCGGCTCGAGCGCGCGATCCAGCGCAAGCTCCGCGAGGTCCGGGAGCGGCAGCAGGCGGCCGAGCGCGCCGAGCGGGCGGCGCGCGAGCTGGATGCTGCCGAGCACGCCGAGCGCGAGGCCGCAGAGCGCGCCCGCCGCGCTGCGGAGGCTCTGGTCGAGGCCCGACGCGCGCAGGTCCCGCCACCCTCCTGAGCCGGAGCGCGATTCCGCGGCCCGCCGGGCGGCTACAGTGACCAGCGTGGCGGGGAGCTCAAGCACGCGCTGGGGATGCGCGGCGGTTCTGGCGCTGACGACGCTGCTCGCCGGCAGCGCGCACGCGGGAGCCGAGTTCACGCCGGGCGCCGCCGGGCTCGGCGACCCGTTCTTCCCCAAGGCCGGCAATGGGGGCTACGACGTGCGCGAGTACAGGATCTCGCTCCGTTACCGGCCCCGCGGCGACGCGATCGACGCCTCCACGAACATCGACGCCACGGCGACCCAGGACCTGAGCAGCTTCGACCTCGACTACCGCGGCCCGCAGATCCGCAGCGTCGAGGTCGGCGGCGCCCCCGCCGCCTATGCCCGCGACGAACAGGAGCTGATCGTCACCCCCGGTGCACCGATCGCCACCGGGAGCGAGTTCCGCGTCGTCGTTAGCTATCGCGGCAGGGTCGGCACGGTCACCGATCCGGACGGTTCCAGGTCCGGATGGTTCAACACCGAGGACGGCAGCGTGGTCGTCGCCCAGCCGACCTCCGCGCCGGCCTGGTATCCGGCCAACGACTACCCGATCGACAAGGCGCGGTTCAAGTTCGAGCTCACGGTCCCCAAGCGCCTCGAGGCGATCGCCAACGGCCGGCTGGTGAAGCGCGAGCAGAGAGGCAGTCACTCGACCTGGCTGTGGAAGCAGGAGGAGCCGATGGCGACCTACCTGGCGACGGTTGCGACCGGGCAGTTCGCACTCCGCCGGTCAAAGGTCGGCGGCATCCGCTCGATCACCGCGGTCGATCCACAAGTGCTGAAGCGTTCGAAGCGCGCCCTGGGCAAGAGTGGCCGCATCGTTGCGCTGCTCGAGGAGCTGTTCGGGCCCTACCCGTTCAGCCACATCGGGGCGATCGTCGACGACGCGAACTTCATCGGCTACGCGCTCGAGACCCAGACCCGGCCGGTCTACGACCGCCCACCCGGCGCCGTGCTGATCGCCCATGAGCTCGCCCACCAGTGGCTGGGCAACAGTGTCAGCCTTTCGAGCTGGCCCGAGATCTGGCTCAACGAGGGCTTTGCGACCTGGGCCGAGTGGCGCTGGGCCGAGGAGGCCGGCGGCCTTACGACCGCGCAACGCTTCAAGCTGCTGCGGCGCACGCCCGCCGGACAGAACGGCTTCTGGAACCCGCCGCCGGCGGCGCTGCCGGGACCGCAGAAGCTGTTCAGCGACCCGGTCTACGTGCGCGGCGCGATGGCGCTCGAAGCCCTGCGCCGGGAGATCGGCGGCCGGACCTTCCTCGCGATCCTGCGCGAGTGGGCGACCGCGAACGCCTACGGCAACGTGACGATCGCCGAGTTCATCGCCCTGGCCGAGGCGAGGTCGGGACAGGAGCTCAACGGCCTCTTCGACGCCTGGTTGCTGCAGCGCGGTAAGCCGTAGCCCGACCGGCCGACGGCCGTAACTAGCCTCGCTCGGGATGGGCGACTATCTCGACGTCCTTCGTTCGCCGGCGGGCAGGCTGATGGTCGTCTCCGGCGTCGCGCGCCTGTCGTGGGGGATCGAGGGGCTGGCGCTCTTGTTCCACGTCGAGGATGCGGCGGACTCGTTCGCAGCCGCCGGGCTGGCGGTCGGCGCGCTCGGGGTCACCAGCGCCATCTTCGCGCCGCTGCGCGGTGCCCTGGTCGATCTTCACGGCGGAACGGCGATGCTGTCGCTGGGGCTGCTCGCGGGAGCCCTGACGGCGGCGATCGCAATCACGCCGGCCGCCGGCCCGGAAGCGCTCAGCTACATCGTCCTCGCCGGCCTCACCGGGGTGGTCGCGCCCCCGTTCACGGCCTGGACCCGCACCGGCCTCGCGCGCAACCTGAGCGGCGATCGGCTGCGGCGCGCATACACGATCGACAACGTCTTCGAGGAGTCCGCCTTCGTCGCCGGGCCACTGGTCGCCGGCCTGGTGATCGCGCTGGCGACGCCGGGGGCGGCGCTCGTCCTCGCCGCGGGCCTGGCGACCTTCGGCGGGCTCGCGCTCACACGCTCGCCCGGCGCGCGCGAATGGGCGCCGCCGCGCCGCGGGGTCGTCGAGGGTTCGCGCACCGGCCTCAACCGCGCGCTCGCGGTCGCCTTCGTCGCCCTGGCCGGGATGGGAGCCGGGGTCGGCTTCGTCGAGGTGGCGGTCGCCGCCTTCGCCGAGGGCGAGGGATCGGAGGGCAGCGCCGGATTGATCCTGGCCGGGCTCTCGGCCGGCGGAATCCTCGGAGCGCTCGTCTACGGGGCGCGGCCCTGGCGCGGCTCCACGGCACGCCAGTACGCGGTTCTGCTCGGCCTGCTCGGGGCGGGTTTGGCGCTGCTCGCCTTGCCCGAGTCGGTACTGGCGATGGTCGCCCTCGCCGGGCTCGCGGGGCTTGCGTTCACACCGGTGTTCATCGCCAACTCGCTGCTGGTCGAGGAGCTCTCGCCCGGCAGGCCGTCGACGGTCGCCTTCACCTGGGTATCGACGGCGATGAACGCGGGCGTCGCAGTCGGCGCCGCGGCCGGGGGTGGGCTCGTCGACGCGCGCGGAACCGACCCCGCCTTCCTCGCCGCCGGCGCCGTGGTCCTCGCCAGCGCCGCGTTCGCGCTCGCCCTGGAGCCCCCATTCGGGCGGGCTCGCATGAGCTGATCGCGTCGCCGCGCGCCAGGGGCCCACGTCGCGGCCGATCGCCGCAGCAAGCCAGGGCCCACGCCGGGAGCCTCGATCGTCGCCCGAGCACCGCCACGAAGTAGCCTGTGGTGAACCGCGAGTGGACCCGTTGGAGACCGAGATCGCTGCCGGCGTAGGCGTCGAGGAGGCGCCGTCGCCGCCGAGCCGCGAGGCGGTGCCGGAGCTCGAGGACCCGGCGCTCTACTTCAACCGCGAGCTCTCCTGGCTCGACTTCAACGATCGGGTGCTGCAGCTCGCCGAGGACCCCTCGGTGCCGCTGCTCGAGCGAGCCAAGTTCGCCGCGATCTGGGAGTCGAACCTAGACGAGTTCTTCATGGTCCGGGTCGCCAACCTCCACGACCAGGTGGAGGCCGGGACTCAGGCCCGGGGCGCGGACGGGATGGCGCCGATGGAGCAGATCCTCGCCATCCGCGAGCGCGTGATCGCGCAGCGCAAGCGGATCGGCGAATCCTTCGAGCGGGATCTGCGGCCCGCGCTGGCCGAGCACGGGATCCGGATCATGTCGATCGAGGCCGCCTCGGCGGAGGAGACGGCCGAGCTCGAGCGGCTGTTCGGTAGGCAGGTGTTCCCCGTCCTCACGCCGCTGGTGATCGGTCGCGGCAGGCCCTTCCCCTACATTTCCAACCTCTCGCTCTCGCTCGCGGTGGTCCTGCGCGACCCCGAGCACGACAACGAGATCCTCGCCCGGGTCAAGGTGCCGAAGGAGCTTCTGGGGCGATTTCTACGGGTGGGCGACGACGGCGCCACCCTGGTGCCCCTCTCCGATCTGATCGCCGCCAACCTCGGCTCGCTCTTCCCCGGGATGGAGGTCCTCGACCACTCCCTGTTCAGGGTCACCCGAGACACCGACTACGACGTCTCCGACGAGGCTGACGATCTGATGGAGGCGGTCGAGGAGGAGCTGCGGCGGCGGCGGTTCGGCGAGGTGGTGCGGCTCGAGGTCGAGAGCGGAATGGAAAAACGCCTCCGCGATCAGCTCGTCGCGGCGCTCGAGATCGAGGAGCATCAGGTCTATCAGGAGGCGGGCCTGCTAGACCTCTCCGACCTCTGGGACGTCGTCGGCGTGCCGGGCCACGAGGACCTGCGGGATCCCCCCTTCACACCGGTGACCCCGCCACGCCTCATGGTCGGCGACGGGAGCAAGGAGGGCGACGTCTTCAGCGCGATTCGTGAGGGCGACATCCTCGTCCACCATCCCTACGACTCGTTCACGACCTCGGTCGAGCGCTTCGTCAACCAGGCGGTCGCCGACCCGCAGGTGCTCGCGATCAAGCAGACCGTGTACCGAACGAGCGCCGACTCGCCGCTGGTGCCGTCGCTGATCGACGCCGCCGAGCGCGGCAAGCAGGCGGTCTGCCTGGTGGAGCTCAAGGCGCGCTTCGACGAGCGCGCCAACATCAAGTGGGCGAAGAAGCTCGAGGAGGCGGGGGTCCACGTCGTCTACGGGATTCCGCACCTGAAGACCCATGTCAAGTGCATCCTCGTGGTCCGGCGCGAGGGCGACGGGGTGCGCCACTACGTCCACATCGGAACCGGCAATTACAACCCGAAGACGGCGCGGATCTACTCCGACCTCGGCCTGTTCACGTGCGATCAGGCAATCGGCGGCGACATCGCCGAGATGTTCAACTCGCTGACCGGCTACGCGCGACCGCGCCGCTACCGCGAGGTGCTGGTCGCCCCGTTCAACCTCCATCGCGGGATCGTCGACGAGATCGAGCGGACGATCGCGGCGCACTCGCCCGAGACCCCGGCGCGAATCCGGATGAAGATGAACTCGCTGCTCGACGCGAGCGCGATCCAGGCGCTGTATCGCGCCTCGCAGGCCGGCGTCGAATTGAAGCTCAACGTACGCGGGATCTGTGCCCTGCGTCCGGCCGTGCCCGGCGTCTCGGACAGGATCGAGGTCGTCTCGATCGTCGATCGCTTGCTCGAGCACTCGCGGGTGTACTCGTTCGAGCGCCACGGCGAGCCCGAGAGCATCTACATCGGCTCGGCGGACCTGATGCCGCGCAACCTCTACAACCGGGTCGAGCTCGTGACCCCGATTCGGAACTCGAAGGTGCGTGACCAGCTCGTGGACCTCCTCGACCGCTCGTTCGCCGACAACACCAACGCCTGGGAGCTGGCCGCCGACGGCAGCTGGGACCGCTGCCACCCCGACCGCGAGGCGCGCAACCTCCAGAGCGAGCTGATCGATCGCCACATCGCCAAGGCCGAGTCCGGCGCCAAGGCCGAAACGCCATAGGGCCCGTCAGGGCTGCAACGGCGCTGCCCGGCGCCCGCCGGAACGTCGCCCGCCGCCCCGGTGGGAGACACTTCGGTGATGGCGCACCGGCACACCGCGCGCGGGTACTGGCTCGACGAGGCGGGGCCGGTCGAGCCCGCTCCCCGGCTCGCCGGCGACCGGCGGGCGGACGTCGTCATCGTCGGCGGCGGCTACACGGGGCTGTGGACGGCGTGGCATCTGAAGCAGCTCGAGCCGGCCGCGCGGGTGGTGATCCTCGAAGCTCAGACCAGCGGCGCCGGTCCCAGCGGCCGCAACGGGGGCTTCTGCAACGGGCTCTGGTTCGGCCTACCGGTGCTGCGCGAGCGTTTCGGCGACGAGGCGGCGAGCGCGATCGCGTTCGCCGCCCAAGATGCCGTCGACGGGATCGGGCGGTTTTGCGATGAGCAGGGCGTCGACGCCTGGTTCACGCAGGCCGGCTATATGCAGGTTTCGACCGCGCCTGCATGGGATCACGCCTGGGAACGGGCGGTCGAGTCGTGCCGGGCCGTCGGACGGCCTGAAGCGTGCGCGCCGCTGACGCCGGATGAGGTCAGCGCCCGGTGCGCGTCGCCGATCTTCCGCGCCGGCGCCCTCTATCCCAGCGGGGCGACCGTGCAGCCCGCGCGGCTCGCGCGCGGACTTCGCGACCGGGTCCAGGAAGCCGGGGTCGAGCTGTTCGAGTACAGCGCGGTCGATCGGGTGCGGCGGCAAGGCGGTTCGATCGTCGCCGAGTCCGCCGCCGGCGCGGTCACGGCGCAGGCCGCGGTGATGGCGAGCGGCGGGGCGCTCGCCGGGCAGCCGGGGCTGCGCCGGCGCCTGACCGTGACCTCGAGCCACATCGTGATCACCGAGGCTGGGGCGCGGGGCCCGTTGCCCGCGGTGCGCGCACCGGCGGCAGGGCGGAGATCGATCCCGTTGTGGTGGCGGAGATCGAGCGCCACCTGGTGCGCTTCTTCCCCGGACTCGAGGGCCGGCGCATCGAGCACGCGTGGGGTGGACCGATCGACGTCTCGCCGAGCCACTTGCCCCTGGTCGAGGAGATCGAGCCGGGCATCCACTGCGCCTTCGGCTATACCGGCCACGGCGTCGGGCCCTCGCACATGCTCGCCCGCTCGCTCGCATCGCTGGCGCTGGGCCGCGAGGATGCGTTCGCCCGGCTCGCCTACGTCTCGCCCGAGCCGCTGCGGGTGCCCCCGGAGCCGTTCCGGTTCATCGGCGGCTCGATCATCCGCCGCGCGATCGTGCGCAAGGAGGCGGCGCTCGAGCGAGCCGAGCGCCCGGGCGCGCTCACCCGGCTGGTCGCCGGGATCCCGGAGCGCATCGGGATCCACGTGGGGCGCTGAGGGGTCCCCGCCGGGCGGACTATCCCTGGGCACCGACCGAGGAGGAGCGGCGCGCCTACGCGGCCGAGGTCGAGGAGAAGTGGGCGTTCGAGGCCGACATGCAGCGGATGTGTCCGAGCGCCGACGAAGCGATGGCCCGCTGGTGGGAGGCGCGCGCGCGTGCCGCCGCCAGCCCCGGCGCCGCCCGGGCCCTGGTCGAGATGAACTCGCGAATCGACGTCCGCGACGTGTTGCCCTCCGTGCACGTGCCGACGCTCGTGCTCCACCGTGCGGGTGATCTCGATTCGAGGCCGGAGGAGGGGCGGTACATCGCCGAGCGGATCCCGGGGGCGCGCTTCGTGGAGCTGCCCGGCGTCGACCACTGCCCCTGGATCGACGCCGACGACATCGTCGACGAGATCCAGCAGTCCCTGACCGGCGAGCGGCGAGCGCCGCCGACAAACCGAGTGCTGGCGACGATCATGTTCACCGACATCGTGCGGTCGACCGAGCGCGCCGTGCGCGCCGGGGACCGCGATTGGGCGGCGTTGCTCACCGCCCACGATCGAGCGGTCCGCAGCGAGCTCGTGCGCTTCTCCGGAGAGGAGGTCAGCACGACTGGCGACGGTTTTCTGGCGATCTTCGATGGACCGGCGCGGGCGATCCGCTCCGGCCTAGCGGTGTCCGAAGCCGCAGGCGACCTGGGGCTCGAGGTCCGCGCCGGCGTCCACACGGGAGAGATCGAGCGCGATGATGGCGACATACACGGAGTCGCAGTTCACGCGGCAGCCCGGATCATGGGCCACGCCGGGCCGGGAGAAGTGTTCGTCAGTGCCACGACGAAGGACTTGGTCGCGGGATCGGGGCTCACGTTCGCTGATCGGGGAGAGCGCGAGTTGAAGGGGATTGGTCTCAGACGGCTATTCGCAGCATCGGCTCCCCAACCAGAGCGCCGGTAGCTGCGACGCTGACCAAGCCCTCAGGGCGAGCAGCAGGCGTCTCGCATGACGGCACGGCGCTCCCGGAGCTCGTCCGGAGCGAGGACCGAACTCAGCCGGGGCAGGCTGCAGCTACTCGGCGGTGACCACGGTGACAGGCAGGCCGAACGCCTCCACGCGGTGGGGGAGATCGCGCCGAAGCCAGCGCGAGACGCGCGCCGGAAGCGTGGAGATGATGAGCTCGTCGAACTCGCCTCGCTCGACCGCGTGCTGTACGGCGACGAACGGATCGTTGTCGCCAACTATCCCTTCGACCGTCCCACCTGCCGCCTCGGCGAGCAGCGGGATGGCCAGCTCGAGCGTGATCGCGGCCTCGTCGGTGTCCGGGTCCCAGTAGGGACGCGGCACGAGCAGCGTGAACATGCAAGGGGACCGTCGGGCGCGGGAGCGGACCTCGTCGAGCAACCGAGGGGTCGCCGCGGTTCGGTGAGCCACGACCAGCACGCGCGTGGGCGCTGCGGACGTCATCCCGGTGATCATTGTCGCATCGCCCGCGAGGTGAACAAGGCGTCGCGACGGTCGCAGCTGAGCGCGATCCCGGGCGACTCCTCCAGGCCACGACCCGCCTCGCGCGATATGCATGAGCGCTCCCGCTGCTCGTCCTAAGCGGGAGCGAGGCTTTGGGCACGAAGGAGGTGCTCTCGCCCGCGCTTCTACGTTGCGCGAGGGGAAGGCGCCACGCCAAGCGCTGGCCAGGGCGAACAGCGGAAGTATCGTCCCGCCATGCGCACGATCGTGCTCGGGGGAACTCGGTTCATCGGTCGTGCGGTTGTCGAGGAGCTGTTGGCAGCGGGGCATGAGGTGCTTGTGGTCCACCGCGGTCAGCACGAGCCGCAGGGACTCCCCGACGTGCCGCATCTCCATGTCCACCGGCGCGAGCTCGCCTCTAGATCGACCGAGCTGAGGGCCTTCGCAGCCGAGGGGCTGATCGACCTCAGCGCCATGACCGGCGGCGATGCGACCACAGCGCTCGACGCGGTGCCGGGTGGCCTGTCGATGGTGGTGGCCTCGAGCATCGACGTCTATCGCGCCTTCTCGTCGCTTTGGGCGGGCACCGTCACCGACGCCGTGCCGCTCACAGAGGAGAGCCCCATGCGCACCGGCCCGCCTCCAGACCGCGCCTACGTGATGGAGGGCTACGACTACGAGCCCGCTGAGTACGAGAAGCTCGACGTCGAGGCGGCGTACCTAGATCGTGGCGGTGTCGTGTGCAGGTTGCCGATGGTCTACGGCCCCCACGACTTCAAGCATCGCGAGGATTTTGTGCTGGGTCGTCTCCGTGCCGAGCGCCGGCGGATCCCGACGGGAGCCGGTGGCCTCCTCTGGTCTCGCGGGCACGCCGCCGACCTGGCCCACGGCATGCGACTGGCGCTCGAACACGCCGGTGTTCGCGGCGAGGTGTTCAACCTCTGCGAATCGCAATGTGCGCCGCTGCGGCTGTGGATGGAGTGGATCCTCGAAGCTGCTGGCGTAGAGACAGAGTTGGTCCGCGTCTCTGATGAGTTGCTCCCGGAGGATCTCGAGATCACCGGCAACATCGCCCAGCACTGGATGGCGAGCGCGGAGAAGGCGCGCGAGATGCTCGGATGGGTCCACGGCGATCCGAAGGAGCGCGTCCGGGACTCGGTTCGGTGGCATCTCGCTCATGCGCCCCCAGACGATCCCCGCGACTTCGCCGCCGATGAGCGTGCGCTGGACGCGGCCGGCCCTGCGTAGCTCTTGAGCAAGATCGAGCCGGCGAGTGGGAGCACCGGAGCATCGAAAGCTTTCGCTGCTCCTCCGCGCGAGATCCGGAAGACAGGGGCGCGCCGGAGCGGAGCTTCAGGCGCTCTGCGCGAACTCTCCGAGCGGGCTCGGATGGAGGGGTTCATAGAGCCCGATTTCGCCCGCACCTGGGATCTTGAACCGAGCGATCCGCCCCCAGCCCTCGTCCTCAATCGGCGATACGAACTCGACGCCCTTGCCCTTGAGTTCCTCGACGGTCTGCTCGATGTCGTGGCACATGAAGAACAGGACGTGATGTCCCGGTCCGCGGCCCCAGCCCGACCCGGGGTGGACGGCGATCTCACCCGGCGGTAGGGCGAAGATCAGCCAACCATCGCCCGCATCGACTCCCTCGAACCCCAACACGTCGCGAATGAACGTCCGGGCTCTCTCGGCGTCCTCGGCGAAGATGATCGTGTGCGCCCCGGCGATCATGCCGCGGATCGTAACGCTGGCGATGGCGAGCGAATCACGCTTCGCGCTTCAGCTTCCGCCAGCCTCCAGCGCGGTTGTTGGCGATGATCTGCTTGAACATCGCGGTCAGCGCAGGCCCGTTGATCGTTTCGCCCTCGCGGACGGCCACCGTTCGGGCGGTCTCATTCTCGCGGCCACCGGTGATGATTCCCTCCGGATCAGGGACGATGGCGCCGTCATAGAGGAAGACGTTCACGTGGTCTTTGGCCGCCAGCATTGCGCAGATGTTGCCCTCCAGCACGAAGTACGGACGGTCGGTGTACTTGATCGTTTCGGTGACCTCCGGATCGGCGGCGTGGACCAGATCGCGGACCTCGCGGCAGATCGTTTGCTGCCAATCGGGAAGGGCCTCGATGTAGGCGTCAACGCGGGGATCGGCAGTGTAGGACACGGTCGACGCACCATAGAGCGCTCTGACATACGGAGCCGCCTCTCGCTTTGTGCGAAGCGGTCACGCAGAATTCCGCGGAACGCGCTTTGAATCAAAGGGTGTGGTGCTGCCGCTTCGCGCAATGCGGGCATTTGGCGTGTTGGCCGTGCGCTTCTGCTTAGCGCGATGAGGGATAGCGCCAAGGCCCGCTCCCGAGTCTCGTCCAAAGCGCTACTTCCGAGCGTCCACCCACGGGTGGTATCGACCCGGCCCGGAGCCGGGCAACGTCCGCGCGTGGGTGGCCAGCGGGGCTACGCCTCGACCAGAGTCACGATCGTCTCGGGGCGCACACCGTCGTGCTTCATTGCCTCCGCCGCCTCGTCGCTCTGCAGGCCCTGCTCGAAGGTCTCGCGGTCCGGAACGCCCTCGAAGATCACGCCGACCCTGTTCGAGTTCCCCGGGTCGCGAAATGTGCGCGTCGTAATGCCCATCGGGCCGAAGAACTCGTCCCGCTTCGACGACGCCGTCCAATGATCGACGTCGTCTACTTCATGAAACACGAGCAGCGTGGCCATCTTGCCTCGACATTCTCACGACCAAGGGCCGTGTGTTGTGGATCCCCGCCGATCCTAATGCTCTCGAGGGGTCCCGCCTAACTACGGGCCGCCGTGAGGGTTCGGTTTTCGTCCGAAGCGGGAGCCAGCAGGTGTGGCCGGGAGCTCAGGGTTGCCCCCTGGATGCTGAGCGATCTCCAGCGGCCCCCGTTGACACGCACCCTGAGGCTGACCGTCTTGCGATCCGAGAGGATGAGCCCGCCGGGCCAGGCGCTCGGCGAGCGGTCCTGACACGGCACGAAGCGCATCTCCCGCGGCGCCGCGGTCAGCGAGTCTGCACCATCGGTGGAGGTCCCTGGCGAGGACGCGTCCGGGCCATAGGTCAGGCCGACGCGATGGCGGTCCCTCGATGCGACCCTGAGCATCGCCGCCCGATGCCCGTCGAGGATGACCGGAATCTTGGTCCAATATGCATCGCGACCCCAGCGGTCGGCGGTCCGGAGATCGCCGGAGTCTCCGTAGAGGCCGAAGCGTCCGCTGACGACCGAGCGGCTGCGCCATGTGGGGTCGACGCGATCGACAATCGCCGCCCCGCAATCGACGCTGGGCGTATCGGATCCCCGCAGCGTCGCCTCGGCGCTCGTGGCCGTCTCCCCGCCCTGGTCCACGACCTGCGCGTCATCGCACGCCGCGAGCCCGATTGCGCCCGCCACGAGCGCACAGATCGCCGCCGGAACCATCATCTCCAATACGAGCGTCGCTCGCCCTTTGGTCCGTCTCGCGCGCTCGCCATCCCTCCACGCACCCACGGGGTGTCGACAGGCTTCGCATGAGGGCGCCGGCCGGCTACGCGTTGTCGTGCATTGCGGGAGCGGGGTCGCGACGCCAACACGTGCCTCCCGGGGTGTCGCTCTCACGCGAAAGGGGAAACGCGCGACCAGCTCGACCCCACTCTTCTCGCCGTTCCACTCCGTTGGGTCTCTAAGGCCGCCGTTTCAGCGAGGACCGAGGTCCTCGTTTCTCGGATTCGGGCAGCCGCTCTTGTCCGATCTCGTTGCGGTAGCCCTGGTCGTCGGACTCGACGGCCCGCGCCCCCTCTATGACGTCCTCGGTTGCCCATCCGGGATCACCACCGCGCCCGAGCTGTCGGCGAACACGTAAAAGCCCGGAAACACTCCCACGCCCGAGACGACCACGGGCACGTTGGCCTGGAACGGGGTCACCTCATGCCTCCCCACTTCGTCGCCTCGCCCGAGCAGTAGGAAGCGAAGTCGTAGGTGGCGAGCTCGTCAAAGTCGCGCAAGCGGCCGTCCGTGAGCATCCCCGCGCAGCCGTGGTGCTGCAGCCGGGAGAGCTTGGTGCCTCCGCCCATCGAGGTATCGGTGTAGCCGTTGCTCGCCAGCACGACAACCTTGCCCTCCGGCTCGTCTCCGACGGACTCGTAGAAGAGGTTGGCGAGGTTGTACTTGTCCGGGTCCAGACCCGCCGAGCAACTCGGGAACTAGGAGATGGTCACCGCCGGGCCGAACAGCACCCGCCCGGGCGTCGGGCTGACCAGGTCGAGCAGGTGACAGCGGTGCCTATGGAGGCGTCCCATCGCATCGACGAGGTCCGCGGTCTTCAGGCCCTCAACGGACGGCACGCTCCCACGATAACCGGAGGGTCCCTGATGGGATGGCTCGCGGGACGGGAGCATCAGGCGTTGCCACCGCGGGCCTCCGCAAGCCCGGCCGTTCGGCTCAGGACGTGCGCAGCTGCTCGGCGACCACGAGCGCGGCCAGCAGCGCGGTCAGCACTCCCGACGCGACCAGCCCGTCGGCGCCGGCGGCGAGCGGCACGGCGGCGAGGAGCGCGATGACCGCCACGGCTCGCGGCGTGCTCTGGGCCTGGCCGATCCTGGCGGCGCAGGCCATCAGACCAGCGAGGAAGAGGGCTGGGCCGCCGAGCGCGACCAGCGCTCCCGAGTCATGCAGGGCGTCCGTCGGGTGCGCGATCACGAGCTCGTCGCCGACTGCGACGAGGACGATTCCCGCCACGATTGGGATGTGTAGGTAGGTGTAGATGTCGCGGCCGATCTGGCCGCGCTCCTCGGCGGTGGCCGCGCGGATCCGCTCGAAAACCCTGGCGGCGACCTGGCCGAAATACAGCCACCAGAGCGCCGTCGAGGAGAGGAAGGCGAGCAGGAGCGCCACGACGACCTCGAGGCTTAACCCCGTATCCGAGGCAGTGGCCCCTGCGAGAACGATGCTCTCGCCGAGTGCGATGATCACGAACAGCTGAAAGCGCTCGCCGAAATGGGCGCCCTCGATCTGCCACTGGCTCATGGCGGTAGCGCCCACGCCCGGAAGCCAATACGTCACCAGCGGCGCTGCGAGGTCAAGTCCGAGGGCACCCAGCCACAGAACCCAGCGCACCGCCTCCGAGTCGACCATACCGCCCGCGACCCACAGCGGCGCCGAGAGCACGCTCCAGGCCAGGATCTGGCGGAAATTCTGATTGAACAAGCCGCGCGGCGTGACCACGACAACGAACGCGTTGCGCCCGATCTGCAGACCCGAGTAGGCGCACGCGAACAGCAGCGCGTGCGCGCTGAACCCCTCCGGGATCGCGACCGCCATCAGCAGGCTTGCGGCCATCACGAACACCAGCACGAGCCGGACCGGCGCCGTGTCCGGGTCGAACCAGTTGGTCATCCATGTCGTGTAGTTCCACGCCCAGTACAGGGCGACGAGCATGAACGCCGTCTCGGCCGCGCCCGACCAGCTGATGTCCGCGAGCAGATGGTGCGACAGCTGGGTGACGGCGAAGACGTAGACGAGGTCGAAGAACAGCTCGAAGAACGTCGCGCGCTGCTCGCCCTCCCCATGAGCGCGGATGATCGGCAGCTCCGGAATGATCGGGCTCGGAGTGGCCGCCACGCCGCGAGCATAGGCGAGCGGTCACGGATGGCACGCGGTTTGCGTTCAGCCTCCCGCTCGTCGTCCACTGGTTGTCCGGTAGGGTTGACTGACTTTCCACTGCGACCGAGGGGAATTCCTATGGCGTCGATCTCCGAGCGGGAGCAGGGGCAGATCGAGGCGGCCAACAAGTCGGGGAGCACGCCCGTGGTCTTCATCCACGGGCTCTGGCTCTTGCCGAGCAGCTGGGACCGGTGGGCCGACTTCTTCAGGGAGGCGGGCTACGCGCCGTTGACGCCGGACTGGCCCGACGATCCGGAGACCGTCGAGGAGGCGAGGGCGAACCCCGAGGTACTCGCCGGAAAGAGGCTCGGGGAGGTCGCCGACCACACCATCGAGGTGATCGATGCGCTGGAGAAGAAGCCCGCCGTGATTGGCCATTCCACCGGCGGGCTGCTGGCCGAGATTGTCGCCGGCCGCGGACACTCGGCCGCGACCGTGGCGATCGACCCAGGTCCGTTCCGCGGCGTCCTGCCCCTGCCCATCTCCACGCTCAGGGTTTCGGCGCCGATTCTGATCAATCCGCTCAACCGCGGCCGCGCCATAACCCTCAGCTTCGACCAGTTCAGATACGGCTGGACGAACGCAATCGAGTCAGATGAGGAGGCGAAGCGGCTCTACGACGAGTTTCACGTGGCCGCGCCGGGTGTCGCCCTGATGCAGATGGCGAACGCCAACCTGAACCCGTTGACTGAGGCTAAGGTGGACACGAAGAATCCCAACCGCGGCCCGCTCCTGATCATCGACGGCGAGAAGGACCACACGGTCCCGTTAGCGATCGCGAACGCCTCCTACAAGAGGCAGAAGCGCAATCCGGGCGTCACCGAGATCAAGAAAATCCCGAACCGGGGGCACTCGCTGACGATCGACGGCGGCTGGCGCGAGGTCGCCCAGACGGCACTCGACTTCGTCAAGCGGTTCGCCTAATTCCCGAATGCCACTGCTTTGGACGTGAGCAGTAATTTCTTAGGCTCGCGCTCGAATCACTCTGCGACCGCGCCTGGCAAAAACGTTGAGTACATTGCGTTCCATTGATGGCGGCGGCGGCAACACTGGTGATGTGGTTTTCTCTGCGGTCACCCGAGCTGGCCGAGGACTTCGAGCGTCTGATGGCCAGCGATCGGGACATTGTCCGTAGCTCGCTGGAGACGATGTCGGATTGGCGATTGACGCGGCCGATGGACGTGCCCGGACAGGCGGGTGGGGGTGAAGCAGCCGATTACGTGCTGATGGCGGAGATCGTCAACGTCGAGAACTGGGAGCAACAGGCCGAGGAACGGACT
>JAJNAZ010000069.1 GCA_021155855.1 Solirubrobacterales bacterium | reverse complement strand
TTGCTGCGATGGCGGGTGGGCTGCGAGAATTCGCGGCTCCCAGGATGAGCGACGCCCCCGAGACAGACAGCGACTCGAGCGCACCGCTGCTCGACTCGATCGCCACTCCCGCCGACCTCAGCGGCCGTTCCAACGAGGAGCTGGCGCAGATCGCGCAGGAGGTGCGCGAGCAGATCATCGAAACGATTGGCGAGATCGGCGGCCACTTCGGGGCCAACCTCGGCACCTGCGAGCTGACCACGGTCCTGCACAGCCTGCTCGACTCGCCGCGCGACAAGGTCCTCTGGGACGTCGGGCACCAGGCCTATCCGCACAAGGTCCTCACCGGCCGCGGCAAGCGCCTGGAGACGATCCGCCAGTACGGCGGCCTGGCGCCGTTCTGCTCGGTGTTCGAGTCCGAGCACGACATCATGGGCGCCGGCCACGCCTCGACCTCGATCGGTTACGCGGTTGGGCTCAAGGAGGCGATGCGGCATGGGATCGGCGAGGACGGACACGTGGTCGCGGTGATCGGCGACGGCGCGCTCACCGGCGGGGTGGCGTTCGAGGCCCTGCACAACGCGGGTGGCCTGCAGACACCGATCGTGATCGTGCTCAACGACAACGGGATGTCGATCTCACCCAACGTCGGAGCGATCGCGCGCTCGTTCCAGCGCCTGCGGCTGCGCCGGCGCCTCTACCACGCGCGCGAGGACGTCGAGGAGCGGCTGACGAAGCTGCCGCTCGGGCTCGGGCGCCAGTTCGAGCGCCTCGGCCCCGAGATCAAGTCTGCGATCAAGGCCTACGCGGCGCCCGGACTCTTCTTCGAGGAGCTCGATCTCGCCTACATGGGGCCGTTCGACGGCCACAGCGTCGCCGAGCTGCGCCCGGCGCTTGAGGCGGCGCTGGAGGCCGACCGACCGGTCGTCGTCCACATCCACACGGTCAAGGGCAAGGGGTTCGAGCCGGCCGAGGAGGGCGGCCTCGAGGGGATGGAGAAGTGGCACGCCGCGAAGCCGGGCTCGATCGTCGAGGGCAAGCCGGCGCCGAAGAAGCCGGCGGCGAAGCCGCCGCTGACCCGCGGCGAGATGGCCGAGGGGAGGCGCCCAGAGGAGATCGAGACGCCACCCCCCGCGTACACCGCCGTGTTCGGCGATGCGCTCGTGGTCGAGGCGAAGCGCGATCCGCGGGTGATCGGGATCACCGCCGCGATGGCGGGGGGGACCGGGCTGACGGCGTTGGAGAAGGAGTGCCCGGAGCAGTACTACGACGTCGGCATCGCCGAGCAGAGCGCGGTGTTGTTCGCAGCCGGGCTCGCGACCCAGGGCGCGAAGCCGGTCTGCGCGATCTACTCCACCTTCCTCCAGCGCGCCTACGACCAGCTCGTCCACGACGTCTGCCTGCAGAAGCTCAACGTCGTCTTCGCCATGGATCGCGCCGGGCTCGTCGGCGACGACGGCCCGACCCACCACGGCGCCTTCGACGTTTCCTACTTTCGCGCGCTGCCGAACGTGGTCGTGATGGCGCCCCGGGACGAGGCGATGCTGATCCACATGCTGCGCACCGCGCTCGCTCACGACGACGGCCCGGTCGCCTTCCGCTATCCGCGCGGCACCGCCGAGGGCGTGCCGCTGCCCGACCGCGCACGCGAGATCCCGATCGCCACGGGCGAGCTGCTCCGCGAGGGCGAGCGGGTGGCGCTGCTCGGCTACGGCTACGGCGTCCGCGTGGCGCTCGACGCGGCCGCGATCCTCGCCGAGCACGACCTCTCTGTGACCGTGGCCGATGCCCGGTTTGCGAAACCGCTCGACGAGGGACTGATCGAGCGGCTCGCCGCCGAGCACGAGCTGCTGGTGACGATCGAGGAAAACGTGCTCGCCGGCGGTTTCGGCTCCGGCGTCCTCGGGCACGTCGAGGACGCGTTCGCCGATCACCGTGGCGAGCGCGCTCGCGTCCTCCGCGTCGGGCTCCCGGATCGCTACGTCACCCACGGCAAGCCGGCGCTGCTGCGCGAGGAGGTCGGGCTCAGCGGCCCGGGGGTCGCCGAGCGGGTGACCGCGGCGCTGCGCACGCGGGGCGCTATCGCGACCTGAGAGGGTCACCGCCGGTCCGGCCGCTCTGTGACCGCGGTCACACTCAGATCGCACATACGTTCGTAGCCTGTAGAGCGTCATGAGAGGTATTCCACTCTCCGTCCACGGTGCGGTCGAGATGTTCGCCGCGCCGGCGATCATGGCGGCGCCGTTTTTGCTCGGCTTCGGCCCGGCAGCGACGATCGCCGCGGTGCTCGTCGGGGTCGCACTGCTCGGCCTCGCCCTTCAGACCGAGGGGCCGGCACGCGCCGTGCCGGTAGCCGCGCACGCCGGATTCGACTACGCGCTCGCGCTCGCCGCGCTCGTCAGTGGCGTGGGAATCGGCATGGTCACGGGTGAGTGGTACGCAACAGTCTTTCTGGTCGGCGTAGGCGTCGCCCAGGTCGCGCTGACCGCTTCGACGCGGTTCAGCGTGCCCCGCAGCGCCTGATCAAAGCCGGCCGCCCTCACACAGACAAAAAACACACATATCTCTCCTCCCTGTACCCCGAGACGCCCCGCGAAGTGCGGGGCGTTTCGTTTTGTGGGCGCCAACCACGTTGTTGGCGTTGAGCTCGGCAAGTCGCGTCATCGGCGGCATCCTCCCGATTGAGCGGTGAGGGCGCTTTCGGTTGTAGCGGT
>JAJNAZ010000068.1 GCA_021155855.1 Solirubrobacterales bacterium | reverse complement strand
CTGGAGGAGTTCCACGCGCCCAAGCCCGGCTGCTGAGGCGCCGGCGTCAGCCGAGCGGCTGGCGGAGCACCGGCTTGCGCGATGCCCTGGCCTCGTCGAGCCGGCGCACCGGGGTCGTGTAGGGCGCCTGCCGCGGGATCGCCGGATCCCCCTCGGCCTCGGCGAGGATCGACTCGAACGCCTCGGCGAGCGCGTCGAGCGACTCGCGGGTCTCGGTCTCGGTGGGTTCGACCATCAGCGCCTCCTCGACGAGCAGCGGAAAGTAGATCGTCGGCGGGTGAAAGCCGTAGTCGAGCAGGCGCTTGGCGATGTCGAGCGTCCGCGTCTCGAGCTCGCGTTTGGCGGGGGCGCCCGAGAGCACGAACTCGTGCATGCAGCGGCGGTCGAACGCCACCGGCAGATACTTGCCGGTCCTCCCCTCGCCGAGCCGGGCGAGCAGGTAGTTCGCGTTCAGCACCGCCGTCTCGGAGGCCTCGCGCAGACCGTCGCCGCCGAGGCTCGAGATGTACGCGTAGGAGCGGACGAAGACGCCGAAGTTGCCGTTGAAGCCACGCAGCCGGCCGATCGACTTCGGCAGCTCGTGGTCGAGGTCGAAGCTCGGCCGGGCGCCGTTGGAGCCCTCGGTACGGACGATCCGCGGCCCCGGCAGAAACGGCGCGATCCGGTCCGAGACCGCGATCGGCCCGGCGCCGGGACCGCCGCCCCCGTGCGGTTGGGAGAAGGACTTGTGGAGGTTGACGTGGACGATGTCGAAGCCCATGTCGCCCGGCCTGGTCCACCCCATGATCGCGTTCAGGTTGGCCCCGTCGTAGTACAGCGTGCCTCCGACCCCGTGCACGATCGATGCGATCTCGGCGATGTTCTGATCGAAGAGGCCGAGCGTGTTCGGGTTGGTCAGCATCAGCGAGGCGATCTCGTCGGTGGCCTTGGCGCGCAGGTCGTCGAGATCGACCCCGCCCCGCTCGTCGGTGGCCACCTTGACCACCTCGTAGCCGCCCATGGTCACGGTCGCCGGGTTGGTGCCGTGGGCGGTGTCGGGGGTGAGCACCTTGGTCCGCTGCTCGCCGCGGTCGGTGTGGTAGGCGCGGGTCAGCAACAACCCCGCGAGCTCACCATGGGAGCCGGCCGAAGGTTGCAGACTGACGTGCGGCAGGCCACACAGCTCCGACAGCGCCCGCTCCAGCCGCCACATCAGCTCGAGCGCGCCCTGGGCTCGCTTCGGGTCCTGGGCCGGGTGCAGCCGCGCGTGGCCCGGGAGCGCCGCCACCTTCTCGTTCAGGCGCGGGTTGTGCTTCATCGTGCACGACCCGAGCGGGTAGGGGCCGGTGTCGAGGTCGAAGTTGCGTCGCGAGATCCGGTTGTAGTGGCGGACGATCTCGGGCTCGGAGACCTCGGGCAGGCTGGGGCCCTCGGCGCGAAGCAGGTGCTTCGGGATCAGCTCCTCGAGCGGCGGCTCCGGGACGCCGGCCGGCGGCAGGGTCGCGGCGCGCCGGCCGGGCACGGAACGCTCATAGATCGTGGTGGCGGCGTCGCGCTGCTGCGCGGTCGGGGTATCGGCGTTGGTCGGCGGTGAGGGGGCCGATCCGGGCGTCATCCGCCGACCTCCTCGGCGACCTGGGTCCTTGTTTCGCTATCCGAAACAAAGGCCCGCCTCGCCGCAGGGATCGCACGGCCGAGCGCGTCGGCGAGGCGGTCGATGTCCTCGCGGCTGCGACGCTCGGTGATCGCGACCAGGAGCCCGTCGCCATACTCCGGGAAGTCCCGGCCGAGCGGATAGCCCGCGGCGATCCCCTCCTCACTGACCCGATCTACCACCTCGGCCACGGGCGCATCGAGCCTGACGGCGAACTCCCGCGCCACCGGCGCCTCGTGCAACGGCTCGACCCCGTCGACGGCGGCGAGCCGCTCGCGGGCGTACGCCGTCCGTCGCACCAGCAGCTCGCCCAGCTCGACGATCCCGCGGCGGCCGAGCCAGGCGAGGTAGATCGTTCCGGCGAGCGCGTTCAGCGCCTGCGAGGTGCAGATGTTGTGGGTCGCCTTCTCGCGCCGGATGTGCTGCTCACGGGTCTGCAGCGCGAGCACGAAGCCGCGCCGCCCGTCGGCGTCGGTGGTCTCGCCGGCGATCCGGCCGGGCATCCGCCGCAGATGCTCGGAGGTGGCGGCGAAGAAGCCGAACGACGGGCCGCCGAAGTCGAGTCGGTTGCCGAGCGGCTGCCCCTCCCCCACCGCGACGTCGACGCCGCACTCGCCGGGCGGTCGCAGCACCCCGAGCGTGATCGCGTCGACCGAAGCGACGCAGAGCGCGCCCGCGTCGTGGGCGGCGGCGGCAAGCCGCTCGAGATCCTCGATCGCGCCGAGGAAGTTCGGGTTCTGGACGAAGATCGCCGCGGTCCGCTCGTCGAGCGCGCCGGCGAGCTCGTCGGCGTCGGTGAGCCCTTCCTCGAGCCCGACCTCGACCACTTCGGCGCCGAAGCCGCGCGAGTAGGTCTCGAGCGTCGCCCGGGCGTGGGGATGGAGGCCGCGCGAGACGACCAGCCGCCGGCGTCCCTTGCCCGCGCCGAGCGCCAGGTAGGCCGCCGAGGCGACCGACGAGGGGCCCTCGTACAGCGAGGCGTTGGCTACCGGCAGCCCGGTGAGCTCCGAGATCGCGGTCTGGAACTCGAACATCACCTGCAGCCCGCCCTGGGAGATCTC
>JAJNAZ010000047.1 GCA_021155855.1 Solirubrobacterales bacterium | reverse complement strand
ACCAGCAGCCGCCCGATCGAGGCCGCTGCGATGCCCTTGCCGAGCGAGGAGACGACGCCGCCGGTGACGAAGATGAACTTGGTTTCCGACGGCTTGTAATTCATCGAACTCTGCCGAGCGAGTCTATCCAGCGCAGTGGCGGAACCCGCTCGATCGTCCTCGAGATCGACCGAAACTCCCCGTAGACCGTCAGCGCCGCGACCAGCGCCAGTGCGACCCAGCGCCCGGTCTCGCCGAGGGTTACCAGCAGCGAGATCCCGGCGAGCGCGCCAATCAGGTTCGAGCCCGTGTCACCGAGCATCGCCCGCTCGCGCAAGGTGAACGCCGCCACCACCAAGGCCGGTCCGACGAACAGCCCGAGCAGCTCCAGCGGCTCGGCGGTCCAGGCGCCCAGGCACAGCCCCGCGAGCAGCAGCGCGAACGCCTTCTCGACCCTGCCCGGCCGCAGGTCGAGCAGGTTGAAGAGGTTGGTCGCCAACAACAGTAGGGCGAGGTCGCCGACGTAATCGAGCCCCTCCCGCCCGCGCCCGGAGACCGCGTAGGCGGCGAGCGCCAGCGCTCCCGCGGCCTTGATCGCCCCGGTCGAAAAGCCTCCGCCCAGCACCGCGCGGGCATGCCCGCGCCAGCCGCGGGGCGTGTCCGCGGCCGCCCCACGCCCGAGCGCGTCGTCGAGCAGGCCGAGCAGGGCGACGCCGATCACGTAGACGATCCACCGGCGCAGTTCGGGGTCGAGCAGATCGAGGTCGGCGCGATCGTCGAGCACCGCCAGCGGGGCCAGAGCGACCAGCGAACAGGCGACCACCGGGGCCCCGGCGGGAAAGGCCACCGGTCGCCCGCGGTAGTTCTCGCGCGCGAGCCCGGCCCGCAGCATGTCGGCGAGCCACGGGCCCAGCAGCAGCCCGGCCAGCGCCGCGGAGAGCAGCAGGCCCGAAAGCGCCGCCCCCATCAGTCGCGGGCGCGGGCGCCGAAGCCGAGATTGGCCGGCGCCAGTAAGTCGGGCAACAGGGCGTCGGCGGTCTCCTTGACCCCGAACGCGCCCTCGGCGCCGCCGAGCGCGTAGACCAACGCCACCCGCCCCGGGAGCTGATCGACGTTGTCGACGCTGGCCGCGCCGTGGTCGGAGAAGAACTCGATCGAGCTCGGATCGGAATCGGTGCGCTCGACCCCGACCACGCGGACGGGCGGCGGTCCGACGCTCGCGATCCCCTCCAAGATCCCCTCCTCGACGCGATCGGTGTCGGCCGCCGCCCGGGCGGAGAGGTCCTCCGGACGGCGGCGGACTACGACGACGCCGTCGATGTCCCCCGGCTCGCCGCTGTAGCGTCCGAACAGCGCCCCGCGAAGCCCGGCGAACCGCTCGCCGCCCCGCACCAGCGCCCGCCCAACGCGTTGCGCGGCCCGGGTCAGGGCGGCCCCCCGGGGCTCGATCCGCTGTCCCTGCTCGCGCACGGTCGCCGCCGCGGCTCCGGTGTCGGGGGGCTCGCGGACGACCGCGATCTCCTCCAGGTTCGCGCCCGCCGATTCGACCGCCGCGCGGATGTCGTCGGTGATCTCGGGCTCCAGCTCACCCAGAGCGACGATTGCCACCTCGCGCCCGCGCAGCCGGTCCTCGACCACCGCGGGCGCCACCGCCTCGCCGAACCGGCGCTCGTCGACGAGCTCGAGCTCGAGCTCGTCGATCTGCTGCCTCGCCTCGCCGAGGTCCTCCTCGAGGCTGCGCTCGAGGTCCTCGGCGGTGCCCGAGACGAGGTCGGAGCCGAAGCCGACGCCGATCAGGATCCCCACCGCCAGGGCGATGAAGACGGCCGCCAGCGAGGCCGCGTGGTAGCGCGCCGAATACCCCATCAGAGATCTAGCGCGACCTTCAGCTTCAACCAGACGAGCTCGACGAACTCCTGCAGCGCCGGGGCGCTGAGCACCACGATCACGACCAGCGCGAGCGCCGTCGCCAGGAAGGCCCAGAGCTGCCACCCACGGACGCCGGGGTTGTAGAGCCGGCTGACGCCCTTGGCGTCGATCAGCGTCTCGCCGATCCGCAGCCTGGTGAGAAAGGTCGAGGACATCCCGGCCCGGTTCTTGTCCAGGAACTCGGTGAGGTTGAAGTGGGCGCCGACCGAGACGATCAGCTCGGCGCCCTTCTCGTGCGCGAGCAGCATCGCCACGTCCTGGCTGGTGCCGAGCGCGGGCGCAACGACCGGCTCGAGCCCGAGCCCCCGCAGACGGTGGAGACCCGGCGCGCGGCCGTCGGGATAGGCGTGGACCACGGCCTCCGCGCCACAGGTGAGCGCGGCGTCGGTTGCCGAGTCCATGTCGCCGAGCACCATGTCGGGCACGAAGCCCTCCTCGAGGATCGCGTCGGCGCCGCCGTCGACACCGACCAGCACCGGGTTGGTGTCCTCGATGTAGGCCCGCAGCGTGCGCAGATCGCGGCGATAGGTGGTCCCGCGAACGACGATCAGCGCGTGGCGGTCGCGGAAGTCGGTGCGCACGGCGGGGAGCTCGATCTTGCCGGTGAGCAGCTCGACCTCGTCCTGTGCATGCTCGATCGTGTTCTCGGCGAAGGCTCTCAGGGCCTCGTCGATTCGGGCCTGCTGGTGCTCCAACGCCCGCCGGGCCTCCTCGACGCCGATCGTCCGCCCGGAGGCGAGCACGGTCCCGTCGATCCTCACCTCGCCGTCCTGGACGGTGATCTCGTCGCCGTCGTCGAGCTCCTCGAACAGCGGCGCCGCGGGGACGTCGACCAGCCTCACCCCCGCCCGCGCAAGGATCAGCGGCCCGGGGTTCGGATAACGGCCGGTGCTCGACTCGGCCACGTTGACCACCGCAGCGACGTCGGAGGCGACCAGCTCCTCGGCGGCGATCCGATCGAGGTCGGCGTGGTCGATCACCGCGACCTCGCCGGGTCGCAGCCGCTTGACCAGGTCCTTGGTCCGCCGGCCGAGTCGGGCGCGGCCGTCGATCGCCTGCTCGGTCGCGGGCCGAGGGTGGATCTCGGGTCCGCGCAGGTACGCGCGTGCCCGGCTGCGCAGCGCCATGCCCCGCGATTATGCCGCCGCGCGACCGATGCCGGCCAGATGGCCGGTCGCGCCGAGCACGCTCGGCTCGCGCTCGAGCCGCCGCAGGGTGCGCGACAAGAGCTCGCGCCGCGCCGCATCGCCGAGCCAGGACTCGAGATCGGAGAGCAGCTCCCCGATCCCCTCCACGGCCAGGACCTCGACCTCGACGAAGCCGGCATCGGCCAGCTCCGGGCCGAGCTCGGCCGGATTGTGGAAGTAGGCGGTCGTGAACCAACCCGGCCGCCGGGTGGGATTGCGGTGCTGGCCGTCGCGAAGGTCGCGCTCGACGATCGCCTCGAACTCGGGATCGAGCAGGAAGTCCTTGCGCAGGCCGTCGATCACCGGCGCGAAACGGCTGATCGCGGCCGCCACCAGCGGGGCGCCGCCGCGCAGCACCCGGCGCGCCTCCTCGAGCGCGCGCAGGCGCTCGGCCCGCTCGGTGAGGTGATAGAGCGGGCCGAGCATCAGCGCCGCGTCGGCGCTTCGGTCGGCCCGATCAAGCTCTCGAGCATCCCCTACCACGGCGGAGGCGAGGGGGCGGGGCGCCGCGGCCGAGGTCTCGAGCGCCTGCTCGACGTGTATCGGGATCGGGTCGCTCAAGTGCACCTCGTAGCCGAGCTCGGCGAGCCAGAACGCATACCCGCCGGGGCCGCCTCCGATGTCGAGGACGACCGCGGGTGGGGGCGGGAAGTGGCGCTCCACCAGCTCGCGGGTTCGCAGCTCCTCGAGCCGCGCGATCGTGTCCAACCGGCGCGCCTCGTCCCCGCGCCCGTAGTAGGCGCGAATCTCGTCGTCGAGCGGTGCCACCGTCAGGCGGCCCTCAGCAGCTCGAGCGCGTGCCGGCTGGCGGTCGAATCGCCCTGCTCCGCCCCCAGCATGCGGACGATCTCGGCGACGAGCTCGTCACCCGCGACCTCCTCGACGGTCGCCAGCGCCTCACCGCCGGAGGCGTCCTTGTCGATCGTGAAGTGGGTCCCCGCGCGCGAGGCGACCTGGGGCAGGTGCGTGATGCAGACAACCTGGTGCGCCTCGCCGAGCCGCCGCAGCCGCTCGCCGACCGCCCGGGCAGTGTTGCCGCCGATCCCGGCGTCGACCTCGTCGAAGACCAGCGTCCGCCGCGCATCCTCGCTGCCGAGGCCGGTGAGCGCGAGCATGATCCGAGACAGCTCGCCCCCCGACGCCGCCTCCTTCAACGGCGAGATCGGCATCCCGGGGTTGGTCGCGACCATGAACTCGACCGTCTCGGCGCCCGCGGCGCCGAAACCCTCCGGGTGCGGGTCGAGCGAGATCTCGAGCCGCGCTCCCTCCATCGCCAGCTGGGCGAGCTCCTGTGCCACCCGCTCCGACAACCGCGCGGCGGCCTTGCGACGCCCGGCGCCGAGTCGCCGCGCCAGCCGCGCGCGCTCGGCCTCCGCCTCGGCGATCCGCCCCTCGAGCTCGGCCGCGAGCTCGGCACCGTTGAGCAGCCGGTCGATCTCGGCGCGACAGTGGGCGGCGTGCGCGAGCACCGCCTCGATCGAGCCGCCGTGCTTGCGCTTCAGGCGCTCGAACGCGTCGAGCCGCTCGCCCACCCGCTCGAGCCGGCCCGGCTCGGCCTCGAAGCCCTCCAGGTAGCCGCGCAGCTCGGCGGCGACGTCGTCGAGCTCCACCGCCACCGCCCGCGCTCGCTCGCCGAGCCGGTCAAGCTCCGCGTCGACGCCCTCGACGGCACCGAGCCCGGCATCGGCTTCCCCGAGCGCCGCCCGGGCACCGCCGCCGTCCTCGGCCTCGCCGCTGAGCGCCGCCAGCGCTCGGGCAGCCGCGGCGCGCAGCGACTCGGCGTGGCGAAGGCGCTCGCGCTCGGCCTCGAGCTCCGCCGCCTCGGCCGCGTCGGGCGCCGCCGCCTCGATCTCCGAGAGCTCGAAGCGCAGCAGATCGAGGTCGCGCTCGCGGGCGCCCGCACGATCCCGCAGCTCGGCCTGCTCGCGGCCGAGCCGGGTCGCCTCCTCGTGCGCGGTTCGGTAGGCATCGCGTAGCAAGAGCTGATCGCGGCCGGCGAAGCCGTCGAGGATCTCGAGCTGCGCCGAGGCCAGCATCAAGCGCCGGTGCTGGTGCTGGCCGTAGAAGGCGAGCAGCCTGCCGCCAAGCGCCTGCAGGTCGGCCGCCGAGGCCGCGCGGCCGCCGACGAAGGCGCTGGTGCGCCCGGAGGCGCCGATCCGGCGCCCCAGCACCAGCTCGTCGCCGCGGTCGGGTAGCCGGGCGGCGATCTCGGCCAGCTCCGGATCGTCGAGGAAACCCGGCGGGAGCGCGAACACGCCCTCGACCCACGCCTCGTCGGCGCCCGGGCGGACGATCTGCGGCCGCGCCTTGCCGCCGAGCAGCAGATCGAGCGAGTGGGCGAGCACCGTCTTGCCCGCACCGGTCTCGCCGGTGATCGCGTTGAGGCCGGGGCCGAAGCGCAGCTCGGCGCGCTCGATCAGGAGCAGGTTCTCGATCCGAAGCTCTGAGAGCACGCCCCCTTTGATAGCGACGGGGGCCGACGGATTCGCCGCGCCTGACGAGGCCGAGGCCGAGCAAGCGGAGACCCCGGAGGATGTTCCGCCTACCGAAACAAAGTCCGGGGTCAGTGCGCGAGGCGGCCGAACTTGTCGCGGATGCGCCGGTAGAAGTTCGCTCCAGGTAGCTGGGCGAGGCGGCTGACCCCGTCGCGGAAGCGGACCTCCATCTCGGCCCCGCTGGCAAGCTCGCCGACCGGCTCGCCGTCGAGCACGATCTCCACCGGGTCGCGACCCGCGGCGTTGGTGACCGAGAGTACGTCGTGCGGGGCGACGACGAGAGCCCGCGCGGTGAGCGTGTGCGGAGCGATGAAGCTGACCACATAGCCCTTCACCCCCCAGGCGAGGATCGGCCCCGAGTTGGCGAGGTTGTAGCCGGTGGAGCCGGCCGGGGTCGCGGCGACGAGTCCGTCGCAGCGCACGTGGCCGACCTCCTTTCCGCCGAGGCGGTAGGCAAGCTCGGCGACGCGGCTGTGCTGGCGGCGGACCAGGGTGACGTCGTTGAGTGCCACCGGCGCCTCGGTTCCGACCGTTGCCTCGAGGCCCGGCATCTGGATCACCTCGAAGGCGCCCGCAAACGCGCGCGCGAGCCCGTCGGCGAGCTCGTCGCGCTCGACCGCAGCGAGGAAGCCGATGGTGCCGAAGTTGAAGCCGAACACGGGCACCTCGGTGTGGGCGTAGGAGCGCATCACCTTCAGGATCGTGCCGTCGCCGCCGAGGACGATGCAGAGGTCGGGCTGACCGGGCAGGCCGTCGATCGGCCGCACGCCGGCGGCGCTGTCGCGGTGCTTGGCGAGCTCGTCCGCCGGCGCATAGAGAACGCACCCGGCCGCCTCGGCGGCCGCGACGGCCTCGCGGACCGCACCCGAGGTCTGCGCGGGGTGGGTGTGGGTGAGAACAACCGCGCTGCGGATCCGCTCCGGCGGCGAAAGCGGACGGTCGTTCACGGCTCTACCCGCTCGATCTCGGCCGCGATGTCGACGCCGCCCGCGGCGCCGCCGCGATCGAGCCGGATGAAGCTCTCGCGGTTGCCCTTCGGGCCCGGCAGACCCGAGGAGGCGAAGCCTCGCACCGCAAGGCCCGCGCCCGCCGCGCTCGCGGCGACCGAGCGCAGCGCATCACGGCGGCCGGCCGAATCACGGACCACCCCGCCCTTGCCGACCCGCTCGCGGGCGAGCTCGAACTGCGGCTTGACCAGGGCCAGCAACTCGCCGTCGTCGGCGACGCAGCGGGCGACCGCCGGCAGCACCTTGGCCAAAGAGATGAACGAGACGTCCACGGTCGCCAGCTCGGCGGCGAAGGGCAGCTCGCTCGGGTCGAGATCGCGCGCGTTGCGCCCCTCGACCACCTCTACCCGGGGATCGTTGCGAAGGGCCCAGTCGAGCTGGCCGCGCGCCACGTCGAGGGCGATCACCCGCTCCGCCCCTCGCTTGAGCAGGCAATCGGTGAAGCCACCGGTCGAGGCGCCGACGTCGAGGCAGCGCAGCCCCGAAACATCGATCGCGAACGCCTCGAGCGCGTTCTCGAGCTTGATCCCGCCCCTGGAGACGAACCGCGGCGCCTCGAGCAGCAGCAGGTCGGCGTCCTCCGCGACCAGCTGGCCCGGCTTCCGGGCGAGCGGGCCGTCGCGCCCGATCCGCACCCGCCCCGCGCGCACCGACTCGGCGGCGCTGGTCCGCGACCCGGAGAGCCCGCGCTCGGCGAGCAACGTGTCGATCCGCCGCCTGCTCATCGGCGGAAGGGTAAACGCGCGGCCACGCCCGGGTGAAAGCTGCTTCGATTGTGCCGAGCACCGGGCACGGACCCGCCACGAAGGCGCGGGACGAACGAAACGCCCCGCACTTCACGGGGCGTCTCGGGGTGCAGAGAGGAAAGAACTAGCGCGCACCGCTTGGCTACGCGGGATTCCGCTTCAACAAGCGGTTTGTCTGCCGCTCGGGATCGCCAGAAACCGCCTGGGCGGGGTGCTGACTGGCGCAGCACTGGCCCATTGGTGGCGACAGCCGAAGCGAAACCAGGCCAGGAACGGACGGTCGTCGCGAGCTGGGTGTCGCGCACGCTCGCCGACAGGCCGGTCTTGAGATGCCGAGCAGGATCGCCAGCTTCGAGTGCTGATGGTGGGCCTACTCCGACAGCCCGGCGGCTTCGAGGGCTTCCGACTGGCTCATGTAGAGCTTCACCTGGACGACCAACCCGTCCCTGAACGTGCCTACCCACGCGCATTTCCCAAAGGGCATCTCGATGCCCGTGGACCGTCCCCGCATCTTCAGGTCCAGGAGCAGGACCACGCGCTCCCCGGCATCCACCAGCTCGTAGTCGAACTGGATGGTTTCCCAGGCGGAAAACCACTCTTGCCAGAACTGCCGAACCGCGGCGGCTCCACGGTAGACAGGGTTGATGTCCAGCACACGAGCTTCAGAGGCGTCCAACTCGACTTCGGGGTCCCAGATCTCAGACAGCAGGGAGATGGTGGCTTCCGGGCTGGTGCCGGCGGTGAGTTCAGCGGGCTGGTCCTCGATGTTCGCGCGCCATATCTCGACGTTCTCCTGCGACATCGCCCGCCCAGTATCCGTCTATCTGACCTGGGGAGGAACCCCGAGCGGCGAACTCTTCACGGGCTCGCCGCTACGGCGCCTGAGCGGGTCGAGATGGCGCTACCCGCCCTTCGACCGAGCCCAGGCGTCGTGCATCGGCCGACGGTAAAAGCCAAAGAAGATCGGCGCGAGCAAGACCAAGAACACCTCATCCAGGGGACCCGGGATCGGCAAGAGTCCTACCCCCGCGATCACGCGGAGGGGCTTCGGGATGCGCTCGTCTCGGGCGAGGCACCGGATGGCCGCGATGGTCCTCAGCAGGAACGCCCAAACCGCACTCACGCCGCAAAGTCTAGGTACCCCTGGGCCCGGACCCCGGCCGCTGCCCCTCCCGCGTCCCCACTGATGAATGTGAACCGCCACCGCCGCATCCCCGGCGTCGATGACCTCCTCGACCTCATACGCCCAGCCCTCGAACGTGCCCACCCAGAGCCGGAAGAACCTGCGCACCCCGTCGGGGCCGCGGGAGGTGGCGGGGACGTCTGGAATCGCGAGGCCCCCACCTCCAACAGACATCCCGGTCGAAGATGTCCCAGACGTCGGGATCCTCTCGGGCGTGGTCCAAGAAACGCCTGACGCTCCTGACGTTCTCCCGCGACATCGCCTACTCCGACAGCCCGGCGGCCGTGAGTCAGTGCTGCGAAAGTCGGTCGGCGGAAGGCCACCGACCATCAGACGGCATGTCAAGCCGATCGGTCATTTCCTTGCGCCAATCCGGAGTATCGAAGGGCTTGCCCCAATAGTCGGTGACCCGGACGGCATCGCCGTCTTCGATCTCGGCGATCGTCACATTGCGGTAGGTGGCGCCATCCCCGTAGTCGGCGCTCCACTCAACGAGCAAGAAGCCGTCGAAGCGACGGCGCTCTCCAACGGCGAGCCTGAACTCCTCGAAGTGCCCCTCGACCGCGCCGATCCGGTCGCGGCCCCGGACGATCTCCTCCATCTGCGGCCATTCTCGAACGGCATCCTCTGCCAGCGGTACCCCGAGGATGTAGGCGAGACGTGTCGAGCCTTTAGAACCATTGGCCATGCGCCGACCCTAGTCGATCGGCGAGGAAGAGAAGGAGTGCCGATGAGTACCCATTGTCGTTGTCTTCCGTGAGCCCTCATTTCCGGCCTCCTTGCTAAAGCGCGAACCGTCAGCCCGAGTAGCCGCCGAGCCCGATCGCCAGGCGTGTCCGGCGGGCGCGATTACGCCTGCGGCGCGGGCAGCTCCTCGGCCACGAGCTCACTGATCGCCGCCAGGTCGACGAGGCTCTGTCGCAGCGCGTGGGCGGCGTCGGGCTCGCCGGGCCACAGCGATGCGCGATCTGTTGGCGGGCGAGAAGCCGGACCGATGCCCGTCCGCGCCTCGCCGTAATATTCGTCCTCGGCGAAATCGCAGGTGCCCCTCTCACGTTCGACCACCTCGCCGTTCCGCTTGAACTGAACGCGGAAGTCCACCGTGCCGAACAGACCACCGGGTCCGATGATGTTGAGCTTGAAGCGGAAGAAGCCGACCTCAAATTCTTCAGCCTCCGGATCTTGGGTCGTGAAGTTCCCGTTCGACGAGCCGACCAAGCGGTAGACGGTGTCCTCCTCATCCGTCGCTCTCACACCGTGAGGGATGTCGACGAAGATCACGCGAAACAGCCCTGAACGAAGTTCATGCACGTGGATGCGCTCCACGACCACGCCGCTGGAGACCGTGAGGATCGTCTCGCCGCAGACGAACTGGTCACCGACGGGCGAGAATTCCTCCTTCGTCGGCCGGTCAGCGGCGGCAGTAGCGGGAATGAGGCTCGCGCCAACGATAAAGGCAGTGAGCGCGACCCACAGACGAAGCTTCATGACAAGACCCTCCCCTTTCGATGCCGCTGGTCGCGAGCAATCATTCCGTGATCACGATGCGATTTCAAGCCCCTGGAAAGGAGCGGGGTCTCCGAGTGGACCAAAGGCGACTCGATCTGACCTTTTGCCAATAGTGACCAAGGTGCTGTCGTATCGGCCAGCCGCGCCCTACACGCTGCGCGGCTTGTCGCCGCGGGCGAGCGGGTGCGGCCCGCCGCAGCGCGGACACACGTAGCGGACCTTCGGCGCCGCCTCCCGCTTCGCTCGCCGGCGCGTGGAGAGCGGCCGGCTCGAGCCGATCACCCTGCATGAGTGCCGCCACACCTTCGCCTCGCTGCTGATCCGGCGCGAACCCGAAGGCCATGCAGGAGTTCATGGACATCGAGTCGCGCGAGCAGCCTTCTGCCCTCGGCTCCGAACAGGTCGGTGACCGGGCAGGGTCGGCCGAAGTTGATCATCGTCGAGTGGATCCGGCATTTGAGTGCCGACTTGTGCTTGACGACGTGCATGCGAAAGCGAGCGAGCTCGCGCTTTTCGCGCACCCGCGGGTCGGGGAGCCAGATCGCCGGCACCAGGTCGCGCTGGGAGAGCGTTGCGAGAACGAGCGAGTCGGTCTTGTCGGTCTTTAGGGCAACGGAGCGAGGCCCTTGACCCGATGCGCATTGGCGATCTCGACCTCCCGGCCCTCGCGCTCAACGATGGCTCCAAACGGGGCCTGGATCGCCTGCTGATATGCGGCCCGCGGGTCGGCGATCGCCCCTGCGAAGCCGCCTTCCAGCAGCGTGGTCTCCACGGTTAAGAGCTTGAGCTCGTCCAGGACTACGAAGACTTGCTCGCGGGCATCGCCCAGCGTCTGATTTCGCAGTCACGTTCGAGCTCGACCCGTCGCCGGGACCCACCGGGGCGCAGGAGATCCAGGCGGGTTGGACGACCGGGCGGATCGATCGCCATAACCCGTAGTCGGTCTTCCGGCATCTACGACGCTGACGAGAACCCGTTGCCTTCTGTTCGTCAGTTGCCGAAGGCCAGCAGCTCATCCAGTCGGCTCGGTTCGGGGATCGTCGGCGAAATCTGGCGATGGTGGGCGTTACGGCAGGATTGCTTCCGACCTTTGGCGACAGTCTCGTTGCTCCGCCTCGCGGCTTAGAAATCGAGCGCCGGCGCGCGATTTCGAGCAGGAGTCCTACATGCCCGCGCTCGGCAAGGCGCCGCGCTGAGCTCAGCCGG
>JAJNAZ010000067.1 GCA_021155855.1 Solirubrobacterales bacterium | reverse complement strand
GATGAGCTCGGAAACCACTCAGACACGCAAGAAGACGACGACCGCCTGGGTGGTCGCCCTGACCGCGATCGGCTCTCTGATGGCGGCCCTCGACACGCTGGTGGTGTCGACGTCACTGAGCACGATCCGACTCGATCTGGGCGCCTCGATCGAGGACCTGGAATGGACGGTGAACGCCTACAACCTGAGCTTCGCGGTGTTGCTGATCACAGCCGCCGCGCTCGGCGATCGCTACGGCCGCCGGGCCTTTTACGCGATCGGGCTGGGCCTGTTCGCCGCGGCCTCGGCGGCGGCGGCGCTCGCGCCCAGCGTCGGCTTCCTCGTGGCGGCCCGGGCAGCCCAGGGGGCTGGCGCGGCGCTGGTGCTGACGCTGGGGCTGACGCTTTTGACCGCTGCCTTCCCGCCCGAGAAGCGAGGAGCGGCGATCGGCCTGTTCAGCGCTGTCACCGGGATCGCGGTCGCGCTCGGCCCGCTCGTCGGCGGCGCGATCGCCGAGGGCATCGACTGGACGTGGATCTTCTGGCTCAACGTGCCGATTGGCTTGGCCGCGATCCCGCTCGTGCTCAGGAAGATCGAGGAGAGCTACGGCGGCGACACCGGTCTCGACATTCCCGGCCTGGCGCTGATCAGCGCGGGTGCCTTCGGGCTGGTCTGGGGCCTGGTGCGCGGGAACTCCGTCGGTTGGGACAGCCTCGAGATCATCGGCGCGCTCGCGGCCGGCGCGGTGCTGGTGGCGGCGTTCATCGCCTGGGAGCTGCGCGCGGCGGAGCCGATGGTGCCGATGCGCTTCTTCCGCTCCCGCGCGTTCTCGGCGGGCAACGCGGCGATCTTCTTCACCCTCGCTTCGCTGTTCGGCGCCGTCTTCTTCTTCGCGCAGATGCTGCAGACGGCGCTCGGCTACGGACCTCTCGACGCGGGCCTGCGGTTGATGCCCTGGACCGTCACCTTCATCACCGTGGCCCCGGTCGTCGGCAACCTGGTGGACCGTGTCGGCGAGCGTCCGTTCATGGTCGCCGGGCTGTCGCTGCAAGCGGTGGCGATGGGATGGATCGCGGTGATCTCTGACTCCGGGCTCACCTACTCGGAGTTCCTGCTTCCGTCGATCCTCGCCGGCGTCGGGGTCTCGATGGCGATCCCCGCGGCGCAGAACTCGGTGGTCGGCTCGTTCTCCGTCGAGGACATCGGCAAGGCCGCCGGCGCCAACAGCATGATGCGCGAGCTCGGCGGCGTCTTCGGGATCGCGGTGGCCGCCGCGGTGTTCACCAGCGCCGGCAGCTACGCCTCGTCCGACGCGTTCCTCGACGGGTTCGCGCCGGCGGTCGCCGTGCTCGCGGGGTTCTCGGCGCTCGGTGCGATCGTCGCCCTGGCCCTGCCGGGCCGACGTCCGACGGCCGAGTCCCTCCCCGTCGGTCCGGTCCCGGCGTTCGAGAGCGCGGGCGGAAGCTGATCACACTGTGATGACCAGACGATGACCCCGCTTCGCTCCAACCCGGTCGTCCACCTCGAGCTCCACACGGGTGACCTGCCGCAGGCCCGCGACCTGTACGCCGAGCTCTGCGGCTGGCGCGCGGAGTGGATCGAGACGCGAGCCGGCTCCTACCTCTCCCTGGAGGTCGGCGACGGGCTCGGGGGCGGAATCGTCGAGTGCCCTGTCCGCGGCCCGCTTTGGTTGCCGTACGTCGAGGTCGACGGAATCGCCGATGCCACCGACCGGGCTCGCGGGCTCGGCGCCTCCGTCCTCCTGGAGCCCCGGGAGGGCCCGGCCGGATGGCGAAGCGTGGTCCGCACCGCCGTTGGCGGCGAGCTCGCCTTCTGGCAGCCGAAACGGAGAAGGTCATGAACGACGCCCGGCTGCTCGAGGCCGCCCGTGCGGGGGACGAGGATGCCTTCGCTCGGCTTGTTGAGCCCCACCGCCGCGCTCTGCACGCCCACTGCTACCGGATGCTCGGCTCGGTGGCCGACGCCGAGGACGCACTCCAAGACGCGCTGCTTAACGCCTGGCGAGGGCTCGCGAAGTTCGAGGGGCGAAGCTCGCTGCGCTCGTGGCTGTACACGATCGCGACCAACGCCTGCCTGCGAGCGATCGAGCGGCGGCCCAAGCGGGTGCTGCCGATCGACTACGCGCCCGCCGCCGACCCCCACGACGGCCTGGCCGAACCCCTGGTCGAATCGGTCTGGCTCGAGCCCTATCCCGACGAGCGCCACGGCCTCGAGGACGGGCTCGCCGGTCCGGAGGCGCGTTACGAGCAGCGCGAGAGCGTCGAGCTCGCCTTCATCGCGGCGCTCCAGCACCTGCCAGCGCGCCAGCGCGCCGTGCTCATCCTCCGCGACGTGCTCGGCTTCTCAGCGCGCGAGACGGCCGCGGCGCTGGAGATGTCGTCACCCGGTGTCGACAGCGCCCTGCAGCGCGCCCACAAGGCCGTCGACGAACGGCTTCCCGACCGCAGCCAGCAGGCGGTGCTCGGTTCGCTCGACGACCAGGGCCTGCGCGAGATCGTCGACCGCTACGTCGACGCCTTCGAGCGCGCCGACGTCGACGCCGTCGTCGAGATGCTCGCCGCCGACGGCGCGTTCACGATGCCACCCCTGCCCACCTGGTACCGGGGGCGCGAGGCGGTGGCCGCGTTCCTGAAGGGCCATGTGCTGGCGAGCGAAAACCGCTGGCGCCTCGTGCCGGCCCGGGCGAACGGGCAGCTGGCGTTCGGGAACTACCGCTGGGACGAGGAGCGGCGGAGCTTCCTACCGCGCAGCATCTCCGTGCTGACGCTCGACGGCGAGGGGATCGCCGAGATCACCACCTTCCTCGGTCCCGAGCTGCT
>JAJNAZ010000066.1 GCA_021155855.1 Solirubrobacterales bacterium | reverse complement strand
GGCGTTGACCTCGATATTGCCGAAGTCGAACGGGCCATCCTCGTCCGGAACGGCGGTGATCACCGTCTCGACACCCTGGTCGTCCTCGAACACCAGGTAGAGGTGGCGGAAATCGGTATTGCGATCGATGACCTCGAACGGCGTCGCTTCGATCACGATCCTGCTCATGGCACGCCCCCATCAATGCCTTGCCATCGTAACAACGCTGGCCGAGCATCGGCGTGCCACCGGCAGGCGAAAAATCGGCGCCGGGTGGGGGCGGCCCGCGGGCTTGGCCAGCCGCGCCGGGCTCGCTAGCTTCGGGCTCGGACCGAAGTGCGCGAGGAGCGGGAGGAAGCCAATGAAGCAGGTGCGGTTCGAGGCGTTCGGCACGCCGGAGGAGGTCGCGGCGTGCGTTGAGGTCGACGACGTCGGGGCGCCCGGTCCGGACGAGGTCGTGATCGAGATCCAGGCGTTCCCGATCAACCCCGCCGATCTCCTGACGATCAGCGGGGGCTACGCGGTGCGACCGAGGCTGCCGGCAACGCTCGGCGCCGAGAGCGTGGGCCGGATCCGCGCCGTCGGCGCCGACGTCAAGCACCTCGCCGCTGGCGACCGGGTGATCAACCTCGGGCGCGACAACTGGTGCCAGCGGCGCAGGGTGCCGGCGGCCCAGGCGCTCAAGATGCCGGCGGATGCGGACCTCCTGCAGCTCGCGATGCTCAAGGTCAATCCGGCGACCGCGCTGATGATGCTCAGGAGCTACGTCGAGCTGCAGCCGGGCGACTGGGTGATCCAGGACGCGGCCAACTCCGGCGTCGGCACCAACCTGATCAAGCTCGCCAAGGCCGATGCCATCCGGACCGTGAGCGTGGTCCGGCGCGAGGCGCTGATCCGGCCGCTCGAGGCGATCGGCGCCGATGTGGTGGTGGTCGACGGCGAGGACCTCGCCGAGCGGGTGCGCGCCCGGACCGGCGGCGCGCCCCTCAAGCTCGCGATCGATGCGATCGGCGGCGAGATCGTGATGCGCCTCGCCGACTGCCTGGCCGAGGGCGGCACGGTCGTGAACTACGGGCTCTTGTCCGGCAGGCCCTGCATGCTCGGCGCCCACCACACGATCTTCAAGGGCATCACGCTCACCGGCTTCTGGCTGCAGAAGGTGCTCACCGGCACGCCGCGCGCGGAGCTCGAGGAGCTCTATGGCGACCTCGCCCGGCGGGTGCGCTCGGGCGCGCTTGCGGTCGAGGTCGAGGCGACCTATCCGATCGAGGAGATCAAGGCGGCCCTCGCTCACGCCCGCCGCGAAGGCCGCTCGGGCAAGATCCTCGTGCTGCCCAACGGCCCGGTAGACTGACCATGCAAAAAGAGGACGACCGATGAACACCGAAGAGCTCGAGACCGTCTGGGCGCCCCGCGCGCTCGCTGTCCTGCGCATCGTCGCCGCGCTGATCTTCATGGAGCACGGCACCCAGAAGCTGTTCGGCTTCCCGGCCTCGGACCGTCCCCAGCCCGAGCTGTTCTCGCTGTCCGGCCTGGCCGGCGTGCTCGAGTTCTTCGGCGGCATCCTGCTGGTGCTGGGACTGTTCACCCGCCCGGTCGCGTTCATCCTCTCCGGTGAGATGGCGGTCGCGTACTGGATGGCGCATGCGCCGCAGAGCTTCTTTCCCGTACTCAACGGCGGCGATGCGGCGATCCTCTACTGCTTCGTGTTCCTCTACTTGGCCGTGGCCGGCGGCGGCGCCTGGAGCCTCGACAATCTCAGGGACCGTTCGCGCCGCGACATGGCGCCGGTAGCTCGCTCGCCACGGTGAGCGCCAGCGCCACCGTCTTCAGGTCGAGCTCGGGGTCGCGGTAGTAGTGGTCGAGCCCGACCTGGACGATGGTGCGGCCGCCATGCGCGAGCACGTCGATCAGCGGCGTGAGCCCGTCGTTGGGTCCGAGCGCCCGCATCCGGCCGTAGCCGAACTCCGATGACGCGGAGATCTGGCCCGAGAGCGGCGCGCCCAGGAAGTTGATGACCGTGATGGGCCCGGGGATGTCCTCGCGGGCGAGGCGTGCTGAGCTGCGCGCCGTGGTCAGGCTCGCCACGCTCTCGCCCGGGTCGCGCTCCTCGACGTAGGCGAAGTAGAGCGGCGCCAGCCAGGCGATCGGCCAGCTGGTCGCCCAGTCGGCGAGCGGGCTGCCGCGCAAGGGTCCCCCGACGTTGATCCAGGCCTCGACCGGGCGGGTCTCCGCGGGGCTCAAGAGATGGCCCAGCGCGTGCGCGACCTCCGGCCCACCCTTGCTCGCGCTGACCAGCATGACCCGGTCGCGCCCGGGGTCGAGCGCGCGCAGCTGGTCGGCGATGAGCGCGGCGTTGGCCTCGATCGTGCCGTTCTCGACCAGCGGCACCAGCCGGTGCTCGATCCCGAGCCGCTCGAACAGCGCGCGCTGCCGATGGAAGTCGGCGCCGGTCTCGGGGTTGCTCCGGTAGAACCAGCCCGGCACGAACCAGACCGAGGGGAGGTCGAGCGCCGCGGCGCAGGCCGCGAGCTCGGGGTTTCCGTCCGCCGCCAGCACGCCGACCCGGCTCAGGTGGCCTTGGAACCGGTCCTGGAGCGCTGCATTCGCGGGCACGGCGGCCAGCTGCTCGATCAGGTAGATGGTGGCGAGGTCGGGCGAGAGCTCGCGGCTCAGACGGGCGAGCTCAGCGCGGCTCGGGACGCCCTCGGACAGAGGCGCGAACGCCGTCGCGAGGCGCCGTTCCAGCAGAGGATCGCGCTCGGTTCCGGGCCGGTCGCGCTCGAGATAGTAGCGGGCGATCGGGTCGTCGACCGTGGTCGCGACCGGCTGCCCGGCGACCCTGCCCTGCGCCGGGATCCGCTCGAAGCGTTCGCTGCAGGCCGCGACCAG
>JAJNAZ010000020.1 GCA_021155855.1 Solirubrobacterales bacterium | reverse complement strand
CAAGAAGGGCGGGCCCCTCGTCGAAAGCGCGATGTCGAAATATGTCGCGTCTCAAGCGACGAAGGCGACCGACCAGGTCGACGTGCCTTCCACCGACCAGGTCGACGTGCCTTCCACCGACCAACCCGCCTCGGGCTCCCCGGTAGGTCAGTAGCCCGCTCTTGCCCCCGCCGAGCGTGGCTCTACGCTTGCCACGCGCCGCGCGCTTTGAGGAGGGATCGCGTGGCCGCGGCGCCCCGAGGAGGTGCTGATGGCTCACGCGGGCGAGCTCGACATGGACGTGCGGGTGCTCTGGCTTCACGCCTTCGTTCTGTGGCTCGAGCACGAGCCGGTCTTAGACGAGACAGTCAGGAGCGGATTCGGGCGGCGCTCAAGCGCCTGCAGATTTAGGGGCACACCGGTCGAGCAGGGGCACACCGGTCGAGCCGAAAATTTGGGAAACCTCGCCGCTTAGAGCCGGCGTGTTGCAAGAGCCGCCACCGATAGCCTGCACAGAGATGCGGCTCGCTCTGTTGGTCACATTCCTCTCCGTATCTGTCGCGGCCATCTCCACATCCAGCGCTTAAGCGAGCTATGCGGCGAGGTTCTGTCGACAACCCCGCCGGCGGGTCCGCGGAGTGGCTGTTCGCGCTCAAAAGATGACCTGCAAGGGCGCCTGTGACGTGGCGCGAAGTACTTGTACCGCGAAAGCGCCACCGCGACCATTGGGGATACGGCGTCGGTGAAGCGGTTCAAGTGCAAGTACGCGAGCTATTACCGCCCCAGCGAACTCGCGTTCAAGTGCCGCCACACACGCCAGCGGGGCAAGGCGCTAAAGGCGTATTGGACCCTAACTGAACGCCGACAAGCCCTCGAAAGCCGCCGGGCTGTCGGTATAGGCGATGTCGGATGAAGCGGAGGAGATCGTGCGGCGGATCGTCGATGCGACCAGCCGGGCTGATGTAGGGGCATTCGTCGCGGCGCTGAGCCCTGACGTCGAATGGGAGGACAACCTCTGCTGGACCGAGGGCGGCCGGTCATCGCCGCCGGCGCCGCAAATGACGTCGTCGCCTCCCAGCGCGGTCACGGTGTCGTCTTTGCCCCTGGCCGCGATCACGTCGTCGCGCGTCGTCCCTCGCAGCTTGCGGGGTGGGGCGGTACCCACCCAGCTCATAGCCGCACCTTGCCGGGGTCAGGGGGCGGGAAGCGGGAAACCTAGATGATCCGGGAGGTCGATGCCCGGAGCTACTCCGCCAGCGTCTGCAGCTCCACTTCCTCCAGGCGGCCGTCGGGAAATCTAAGGTGGGCATCGTCGCCGAGGCAGACGACGCTTTCGGGCTCGTCGTCGCCAATCGCGATCGAGGCGATGAGTACGGCGGCGATGCGGTGGACGTCGCGGATGACACCGAGGGCGAGCAGGGAGCGGGTCTCGTTGGCGACGTCGCCGTCGCCGACGCGCAGGACGACTCGGACGTCCTTTTCGATGCCTTGGACAGTCATAGAGGTGGAGATGTTCTCTAGGTCGTTGCCGGTGACGGCGGCCACCGCCCTGGCCCGGTGTAGCGAGAGCCGTCTCATCAGCGAGGGGTCCGATCCGCGCCCGATCACGATCGGCAGGCCGAGCTCGTAGGCGACACCGATGTGGCTGCCCTCCTTGTCTCTCTCGACCGCGACGACAGGCACGCCGCAGCTGCGCAGCAACAGACATAGCCGCATCCCGACCTCGCCTAGGCCGACGACGACCACGTGGTCGCGACGGGGGACGGCGCGTCCGCCGACCAGGCCGGTTAGACGCCGCTCGACGACCCGGTTGACCAGCCCGGCCGTGAAGCTGGCGGCGAAGACCAGTGCGATCAGCATCGTCAGCGAAGTGAAGACCTTGTACCAGCCGGGACCGTCGTCGACGTCGAGGTTGGGATCGACGGTGACCAGGGTCTTGGCCGAGCCATAGAACGCGTCGACGAACGAGTTGTCGAGCACCGGCATCGCGGTGACGGTTTCGATCATGAAGACCGCGGCCAGTCCGATAGCGCCGTAAAGCAGCAGACCGGCGCTCTTGTCGTAGGGCGTAAAGAGCGCCCGTGCCAGCGCCTCGAGTCGGTGGGCCTTCAACTGCGGAACGGGCTTCTCCTCGAGCTCGTCGCCGTCCTCAACCAGCAGAACCGGTTTGTCGCCGTCGACGCTGAGCGCCGTCGCACGCTCGTCTATGCAGGGTCCAGCCAGCGACGGGGCGACGATGTCGGCGAGCGAGGTCACGTGCGTGTTCGACAGCTCATTCGCGACCTGCTCGGCCATCGTCTCATCGAAGATCGTCAGCACGAGCGGTGCCTCCGCGCTAATCGAGCGCACAATCAGCGCCATCCGCAGAACGACGGCGTCGTCGCGCGCCACCACGGCGACCGAGTCGACCGACTTGCTCTCAATCGCTTCACGGACCTGGCCCTCATCCGGCCGTTCCAGGCGCTCGACCTCGGCGCCGGCCGCCTCGAGCGCGGTCGCGACCTCGTCGCTCAGATCGCCCTCGCCGATGATGAGGACGGTGTGCGCCCCTTCTTGCGTTGCGTCGCTCACCAACGTGACGTTACGGTGTGCGGTTAGGGCCGGCGCCGCGGTTGAGACGGTGGACGTCGAGCCGGCTCTCCTCAACCCACTCAACGGGCCGCTTTCATCAGTTGGCCTTCATAGCCATGTCGGGGTGAACATGGCTCCGGTGTCTGTCACAGCCGCTCCGTCCCCGGCGCCACCGGGGTTGCGGCTTAGCCGCTATGGGCCTTGGAGGCTGCCGTCTTGATACCCGTCGCGGAGTATTCGATGAGAGGTCCTCGGGGTTGGCTAATCTCGCCCCGAGGCGGTTGTCCCGTCGCTCTACGAGCGGGCGGCTACAGGCCCGCGAGCCCACGTCGGGGTACGTATTTGGGGCGCCGCTAGTGCGCGCCGAAACGTCAGTTGTCCCGCCGGCTGTCCCACGGGAAGTGAAGATGGCTTGCTAAAGCCGTGTTGGCGCCCGAGCCGCAGATGATGTACATCCGCTCGGTCATCGCGCTCAGGCGTCCGCGTCCTCGTGATCAACCCCGCCCACCGGGCGCGAGCCGTCGCCCGTCCGCGCCGCGGCGAGCCGGACCTCGCTCTCGAGCATGTCGATCGCCACTCGGGTCGGGCAGATCGTGTGCAGCCCCTGCTCCTCGTACCACTTCGCCCGGTAGGGGTCGAGGACGCGCGCGATCACGGTCGGCACGTTGAACCGCCGCTTGGCGATCTGGGCGATGACGATGTTGGTGTTGTCGCCGTCGGTCGAGGCGACGAAGACGTCGGCGCGCTCGATTCCGGCAGCCTGCAGCGCCTCGAGCTCTAGCGCCGTGCCGACGGTGAACTGACCGCCCATGTCCTCCCACGACTTCTCGAGCTCGATCTCGAGCCTGGCGTGCGACTCGGGGTCCTCGTCCAAGCAGGAGACCTGGTGGCCGTCGCTGAGCATCGTGCGCGCCAACGAGGAACCGACGCGACCCGCGCCACAGATGAGCACGAACATGTGTCGCAGTCTACGACGAGCCGTCGCCGTCCGAGGGCGGTGCGGTGAGCAGGACACGGCACGGCGCCCGCCGCAGCACGTACTCCGTCACCGGCCCGACCTCGGCCGGGCGCGAGCCGCCGATCCCTCCGAGCACCGCACCGCCGCGGATCCGCGTCGGGGGCTCCCCGCCCATCACGATCACCTCGACGTCGCGCTCGCGCGCCGCCTGCACGATCCCGGCCCCGACCGTGCGCGCGCGGACCACGGAGGGGCGAACCTCGACCGTCTCGTACTCCTCTCCCACCTCCTGGGCGCGCTCCAGCGCGGCATTGGCGAGCTCGGCCCGCGCGGGCGGCGGCGGCGCGTCGAGTGGCACCGTCAACGGCAGGTCGACGACGTACACAACCTCGAGCTTCGGCTGGCTACCGCCCGTCGCATCGCCGCCCAGCGCGAGCCGGCCGGCGGTGCCGACGATGTCGTCGTCGAGCTTGGTTCCGAACACGGGCACAAGAATGTCCCCGTACTCGACCTCGCGCACGTCCTTGACCAGCGCCGCCGCGGGGACCTCGATCCGCTGCGTCAGCGTTACCCCCTCGACCCCCTTGCGGTAGATCACGTAGGCAAGCAGGCCGAACAGCATCCAGCCGCCGCCGGCCCAGAGCGCGGCGGTATGGAAGACGACCACGCTGACCCATGCGAGCGCCGTCAGCACGGCGGCAACGATCGCCGGCAGCGGCAGCCGGTGCCCGCCGACCATGAGGTCGAGCGGGATCCGGAACGGCCGCTCGGCATCCGGGTGTGTGACCCGCAGCCGGATCACCGAGACGTGAGCGATCGTGAACGCGATCGTCGCCCCGAAGGCGAACAGCCCCCCGAGCAGCTCGACGTCGAGCGGCAGGACCAGCCCGAAGGCGACCACCGCGGCGATCGCGATCGCCACGTGCGGCGTTTCGAAGGATCGGTTCAGCTTCCCCAGCCAGCTCGGGATCTGCCGGTTGGTGGCCAACACGTAGACGTGGCGCGACAGCCCCAACATCGCCGTGTTCGCCGCCCAGACCAGAGCCACCGGGACGATCGCGACCACCGCGACCTCCATCAGGCTCGCGATCCACGGCGGGTCGAAGCTCTGCACCACGCCGAGCACCGGGTTCTCGAGATAGGTCGAGCCGAGTGCCGTTTGCGGGCCCTCGGGCGTCGCCTCGACCGGAACCGCCATCAGCGCGACCACGGCGACGCCGAAGTAGATCAGCGGCACCAGAGTGGCGGCGCCGATAAGCCGGCGAAGGTCGGCCGGTCCGGCGTCGATGTCCGGGGCGAGGTTCGCCGCCGCCTCGATGCCGGCGAAGGCAACAGTCGCGATCACCCCGGCATAGATCAGGTCACGGAGGCTGGGGTTGGCGAACGAATCGAACGGATCCAGATCCGTGGTAACCACGTCGAGGTCGAACGACGTGAGCAGCCCGACCACGATCACCGCGAGCAGCAGCCCGACGCCGGCGACGGCGACGATCGTCAGCACCCGCCCGTGCCGAGCCCCGGTTGCGCTTCCGATCGAAAGCGCGGCGACGAGCGCGATCACGATCCCGGCGGTGACGATCTCGCCGCCGGCATCGTTGAAGGCGGACCAGATCGGGGTCAGGTAGTGCGGCACCGAGATCGCCGCCAGGGCGATCACGATCACGTAGTCGATCAGGATCGCCCAGCCAGCGACGAAGCTGACCAGCTCGTTGCCGAACGCGGCGCGGGCAAAGGTCGCCGACCCGCCACGTTCGGGCAGCATCGCCTCCCCCTCGATGTAGGTCATCGCGTTGAGCACGAAAACCAACCCGACCCCGAGGAGGATCAGCGGGGTCAACCCGAGCCCGAGGTCGGCGACCAAGCCGAGCGAGAAGTAGAGCGAGAACCCGATCGAGGAGATGGCGACCGTGAACAGCAGCGGCACCCCGAGCCAGCGGTGCCTGAGCGGCGATTGCCCACCCCCCGAGCTGAACGGATCGATCAATCCCTGGCAGTCCTGAGCGAGAGGTACAGGCGGCCGGCGCCGAGCGCGGTGAAGAGGAGCCCGATCAGGAGCCCGAACGAGGTCACGCCGCCACCGTTTGCGAGGGTCACCGCGACGATCGTCAACCCGAATCCGAGAATGATCACCGCGAACACGCGGGTGACGCCGCGGTAAACCTCGTCGGGCGCCGGTGCTGCCATGAGCCTGGATTCTAGGTCCGGCGCCCGACCGCTATGAGGCCGGCGCGCCGGTCGCCGACCGCGCCGCGGTCGAGCGGTCGACGGCCTCGCCCGGCTGCGCAGCGACGATCACCCGCGCGGGGCGCTTCGCGAGCACGGTCTGCAGCGCCTTGCCGTACAGCGGCGCGCCGTTCCTGTAACGCAGCGGCATCACGATCGCCGCGGCATCGATCGCCCTCGCCTCGTCGACAATCGCCTGACCCGACTGGCCGCTGCGGACGTGCTGGATGTGGCCGCTGACCCGCCGGCCGCAGATCAGCTTCGCGCGCTCGACCTTGGCCTGCGCGGCGCCGTCGCGATCTGCCAGCTCGGCGTCGAGCGGCAGGTTCGCGGGTACGTTGACCAGCGACAGCACGTGGATCGCCCGCCGCCGCCGAGCCGCCAGCGACTTCGCCGTGGCCACCGCCTCGGCCAAGAACGGGTCGTCGTGGTCGAAGGCAACGAGAATGCTCTTGTACTCGACCTCCTCGACCCCGAGCGGGGCCAGACCCGCGACCTTGACGGTCTGAGCGAGGCCGAGGTCCTGATGGCGGCGATAGAGGAAGTAGATGCAGCTGCCGAGGACCATCCATCCCATCCCGATCAGCAGCGTGCGGGTGTTGAGCGCCATCACCACGATCCATGCCGCAAAGGTCCCCAGCCCGCCGAGGATCGCAGTGAGCGGCAACAAGGTCCCCCGCCAACGAAAGTTCAGCGGCGGCTTCCACGGTCGCTCCGTATCGGGCACCCGGCGGCGCAATCGGAGCACGGCGAGGTGTGCGATCGTGAACGAGAGCATCGCGCCGAACGAGTACATCGTCGCCAACAGCTCGGTCTCGCCAGGCAGCAGGGCGATCGCCGCGATCGCCCCGAAGAGGACGATCGCGACGTACGGGGTGCCGAACCGGGGGTGGATCGAACGAACCGCCTGAGGGAGCTGGCGGTACTGACCCATCGAGAAGGTGATTCGCGAGAGCCCGATCAGGCCCGCGTTGGTGGCGATCACCAGGATCACTGCCGCGAGCAGACCGACGTAGACGCGCAAAACCTCAGTAATACCGGTCGAAAGCCCGAGGTTGTCGACGATTCCGAGCATCGGATTCTCGGCGTAGCGGGTCGCGAGCTGGGTCGTGTACTCGCCTCCCTGCTCGACCACGGGCATCGTCGAGAGCGCGACCATTGGAATCAACAGAAACAGCGTCAGCACCGCGACCAGAACCAAGCCCATGGCGGCGGGGACCGTGCGTGGCGCGTCACGCGCCTCCTCGGACATGTTCGATAGCGTCTCGATCCCCGTGTAGGCGATCATCCCGATCGCGATTCCGAGCGCGAAGTCCCCCCAGGTCGGAGCGACGCCCCACTCCACGTTCGACGCCAGCACGTCGGGGTTAAGGACGAGTGCGATCCCGATCACGACAACGACCACCTGGGTGGCGAGGTCGGCGATCGCCAGCACGAGATTGAGCCGCGCCGACTCCCTGCTGCCGATCACGTTGATCGCGATCAGAAGCCCGATGAGGATGACGCCGAAAATGATGTCCGCCGGCGCGCGCTCGAGCGGCTCCCAAATCACCGACAGGTAATGAGGAACGAAGAACGCTGAGATCGCGACGGTGATCACGTAGTTGAGCACCTGGCCCCAGGCGGCGAAGAAGCTGACCACCTCGTTGAAGGCGTGGCGGGCGAAGCTCGATGAGCCTCCCGCCTCCGGGTACATGACTGTCGCCTCGGCGTAGGTCGCCGCGGTGGCGACGAAGATCAGGCCCGAGATCAAAAAGACCAGCGGCGTGAGCCCGAGCGCGAAGACGGCCACGACGCCGAGCGCGTAATAGATCGAGGAGCCGACGTTGCCGTAGGCAGCCGAGAAGAGCGCCCCGGTCCCGTGCACGCGCCGCAAGGCCGCTTCACGTGGGTGTCGCTCGGCCATCAGGGATCGAGTCTAGGTCCGCCGCGGACGTGCTCCACGCGGACCGCGCAGGGCGACGGACAGCCGAGCAGGGTGAGCGCCAGCTCGACCTCGCTGCGCAGGATCTGGAGCACCCGCAGCGCCCCGGCCTCGCCGCCGACCGCGAGCCCCCAGAGCGGCGCGCGGCCCGCGAGCACGGCGCGCGCCCCGAGCGCGAGCGCGGTGACCACATCGGTGCCGCGGCGGATGCCGCCATCCATCAGCACCTCGCAGCGTCCCTCGACCGCCGCGACCACCTCCGGCAGCATCTCGAGCGCCGCCGGGACGCCGTCGAGTTGCCGCCCGCCATGGTTGGAGACGACGATCCCGGCCGCGCCGTGCTGAACCGCGAGCCGCGCATCCTCGCCGGTATGGACGCCTTTGAGCACCACCGGCAGCGAGCAGCTGCCCGCGAGCTCGCCGAAATCGTCCCAGCCGAGCGACGCGTCGACGAGCGAGAACACCTCCTGGATGCTGACCGAGCGCTCGGCGCCGATCGCCGCGGCCACCGCCGGGGCGCCGAGCTCGCCGGGGATCTCGAACCCGGTGCGCAGGTCGCGCTCGCGCCGGCCGGCCCGCGGGGCGTCGACGGTGAGCGCGATCGCGTCGAAGCCCGACTCCACCGCCTCGTCGATCAGCGCCCGGGTCACGCCCCGGTCGCGGAAGCAATAGAGCTGGAACCAGCGCGGCGCCGCCGGGCACTCGGCGGCGAGCTCGCTCGGGCGCGAGCTGGCGATCGCCGACAGGCACATGACCGTGCCCGCGGCGGCGGCGGCCCGCGCCATCGCCACCTCGCCGTCGGGATCGACGAGCCGCTGGAAGGCGACCGGGGCGACCAGCACGGGCAGCGAGAGCTCGGCGCCGAGCACGGTCGTAGCCGCCGTCACCTCGGAGACGTCGACCAGCACCCGCGGCCGCAGCCGCCACTGCGAGAAGGCGGCGACGTTCTCGCGCAGCGTCCGCTCGTCCCCGGCGCCGCCGGCGAAGTATCCGTGCACACCGGGCTCGAGCCGCTCGGCCGCGAGCTGCTCGTACTCCCAGACATTGACCGGCTCGGGCACGGCGCGACTATACGACCGCGCTACCGTGGTACGCGTGAGCGAGCTGATCCATACCTGCTACCGGGTCCTCGACCTCGACCGCTCGGCGAACTTCTACGAGAAGCTCGGCTTCGAGGAGCTGCGGCGGATGCCGATCCGCGACGAGGCCACCAACCTGTTCATGGGCCTGCCGGGCGACGGGGACAGGCTCGAGCTGACCTACAACCACGACCGCACCGAGCCGTATGAGATCGGCACCGGCTACGGCCATATCGCGATCACCACCGACGACCTCGACGCCACCCTCGAGCGGCTCGCCGCCGACGGGATCGAGCCCGAGAAGCCGCCCTATCGGGTGCGCGAGGGCGGCTCGCGAATCTGCTTCGTCCGCGATCCCGACGGCTACCGGATCGAGCTGATCGAGCGCCCCGGCTAAAGCCAGGTGATCGCGTACTTCTCCGAGACGCGGGCGTAGACCTCCCGTCCCAACGACCCGTCGCTCTCGGCGTTGGACAGCTCCCGGAAGAAGCCCTCGAAGCCGGCGGGTGACACCATGGTCAGGGTGCGCCCGACCCGCGGCGCGACGCGCCGCTGCGCGTGCGGGATGCCACGCGGGGCAAAAGCCAGCCCGCCCGGCCCGACCTGAAACTCATCCTCGCCGACCTGGAAGACATGCTCGCCCTCGAGCACGTAGAAGAGCTCGTCCTCGTTGCGATGCACATGCAGCGGCGTGTCGAGTGGGTCGATCTCCTCGACGATCCCGAACGCGCCCAGGGTCGTCTCGGCGCTCGCCAGGATCACGAAGTCGGCGTCGCTGAAGCGCAACCGCTCACCCCCCTCGCGATCGAGCTTGAAGCCGCCGGCCGCGGGTCCCACGCCCTCGACTCTAACGCCCGGCCGACTCGCTAGCCCTCGTCCTCGTAGTAGGACACGCCGCTCGATCGGCGGGTGATCAGGTCGTCGTCGCGGTTGCCGGTCCAGACGGCGATCTTGTCGCTGTCCGGGTAGACGGTCGCCGCCGGGTAGGTCACGGTCGAGTACATCAGCACCCGCGCCGGCTCCTCGGTGTCGTTCTGCACCCGGTGCGCGCCCTCGGGTCCGGTCGGAAACAGGACCAGGTCCCAGGGCTCCAGCCGATGGCTTCTCTCCGGGTCGCGAACCGTCGGTCGCCCGGCGAGCACCAGCAGCCACTCCTCCTCGGCGTACTCGTAGTGATAGGGACAGATCGCCTCGCCGGGTGCGAGCTCATAGACGCTGGTACCGGTCTGCTTCGCGCCCAGCGACGGGCCGACGCGCGCCGTCCCGGCGCGGAAGCCGGCCGGGTCGTCGTCGTCGTAGGCGAACTCGGGTTCGGCGATGTTGATCCGCCTCACGGCGCTCTCTCCTCCCTCGGCCGCTAGAGGCTGACGATCGGGATGATCAGGATCGCGACGATGTTCGCGACCTTGATCATCGGGTTGATCGCCGGGCCGGCGGTGTCCTTGTAGGGGTCGCCGACGGTGTCGCCGGTGACCGAGGCGGCGTGGGCCTCCGAGCCCTTGCCGCCCAAGGCACCGTCCTCGATCAGCTTCTTGGCGTTGTCCCAGGCGCCGCCGCCGGCGGTCATCGAGAGGGCCATGAACAGGCCGACCACGATCACCCCGATCAACAGCCCGCCGAGCGCCTTGACGTCGATGACGCCGACGACCACCGGGATGATGATCGGGATCAGCGAGGGCAGGATCATCTCCCGCTGTGCGGCGGCGGTGACGATGCCCACCGTCTGCGCGTAGTCGGGCTTCGAGGTCCCCTCCATGATCCCCGGGTTCTCGCGGAACTGCTTGCGCACCTGCTCGACCACCTGACCGCCTGCGCGGCCGACAGCCTCGATCGCGAACGCCGAGAACAGGTAGACCATCAGGCCGCCGATCAGCAGGCCGATCAGCACCGCCGGATCGGAGATGCTGAAGATCAGCCCCTCGCCGCCCTCCTCCCGAGCGAGCTCGATCTCGAACGCCTTGAACAGCACCAGCGCGGCGAGCGCGGCGGAGCCGATCGCATAGCCCTTGGTCACCGCCTTGGTCGTGTTGCCGACCGCGTCCAGCGGATCGGTGACGTTGCGGACGTCCTCCGGGAGCTCCGCCATCTCGGCGATGCCGCCCGCGTTGTCGGTGATCGGGCCGAAGGCGTCGAGGGCGACGATCAGGCCGCAGAGCGAGAGCTGCGCCATCACCGCGACTCCGATGCCGTAGATGCCGGCGAGCTCGTTGGCGCCGAGGATCGCGAGCGCGATCAGCAGCGCAGGTGCCGCGGTCGACTGAAAGCCCTGCGCGAGGCCCTGGATGATGTTGGTCGCGTGGCCGGTCTGCGACGCCCGGCTGATCGTCTTCACCGGCCGGAAGCGGGTCGAGGTGTAGTAGTCGGTGATCACGAACAAGCCGCCGGTGACGACGAGCCCGATCAGCGCGCAGAGCCACAGGTCCCCGACGCTGGCGCCGGCGAGCGCGCTGCCGACGTCGAGCACGCCGAGCTCGAGCGGGTCGCTCATCAGCCAGTCGGTGATCGGGTAGAAGGCCGCCGCCGAGAGCACCGCGGAGACGATCAGGCCGCGGTAGAGCGCCCCTTCGACCTTGTCGGTGGCGGTCCGGACCGAGAGCGCGCCGACGATCGAGGCGACGATCGCGACCGCACCCAGGACGAGGGGATAGAGCGCGACCTCGCGGGCGAAGTCGGCATCGAAGGTGAGCACGCCGAGCAGCATCACCGCGACCGAGGTCACGGCGTAGGTCTCGAACAGGTCGGCGGCCATGCCGGCGCAGTCGCCGACGTTGTCGCCGACGTTGTCTGCGATCACCGCCGGGTTGCGGGGGTCGTCCTCGGGGATGCCGGCCTCGACCTTGCCGACCAGATCGGCGCCGACGTCGGCGGCCTTGGTGAAGATGCCACCGCCGAGCCGGGCGAAAACGGAGATCAGCGAGCCGCCGAAGCCGAGACCGATGAGCGCGTCGACCGCCTCCTCGTCGGTCTTGTCGCCCAGCACGAGGATGCCGAAGTAGCCGGCGACGCCGAGCAGCGCCAGGCCGACGACCAGCAGCCCGGTTACCGAGCCGCCCTTGAAGGCGACGTCGAGCGCCGGGGGCACCCCGCCGCGGGCCGCCTCGGCGACGCGCGCGTTTGCCCGCACCGAGAGGTTCATGCCGATGAAGCCGGCGGCGCCCGACAGCGCCCCGCCGATCACGAAGCCGATCCCGGTGGTCACGTCCTGGACCACGGTGATCAGGATCGCGAGTGGGACCGCGACCAGCGCGATGATCATGTACTGGCGGCTGAGGTAGGCCTTGGCGCCCTCCTGGACGGCGCCGGAGATCTCCTGCATGCGCTCGTTGCCGGGCGAGAGCCGCAGCAGCCGCTGCGTGACGAGCGCGCCGTAGAGCACCGCGGCGCCGGCGCACACGAGCGCGATCAGGACGCCGTAGTCGGTCAGAAAATCGGTCAAGGCAGGTCCTCGGTCGGGGGCATTTCAGTCAGAAGCGGCCGGGGACGGATCCGGCCGCGAGGCGCGGGTACTGTAGCGAGGAAGCCGGATGCTCGGATGGCCCTTTCCTTGCCGCCAAGACGAGGAACGGGGCGACGAGCCGGGTGCTCAGGTACCGGGCGGGGTCCAGAGCCGTGAGGGGCGCTCCGGCTGCGGCTGCTCGGGCGCCGGCTCGGTCGGCCGTTCGGGCGGCGGCTCGCCTGACCGCTCGGGCGCCTCGTCGACCCCACCCTGCACCTCGCGGGCGTACAGCATCTGCACCTGCGAGAGCGCCTCGCGCACCTGTTCGCGCTGGGAGGGCTCGAGCAGCTCGAGCACCGCCCGGACCGCGTCGATCCCGAGCCTGCCCTGCTCGAGGTCGCGCTCGTCCTGCTTCGCGATCCGCCGCGCGGAGAGGTTGAGGATGCTGGCGACGCTCTCCAGCAGCAGGTCCTGGACCCGCACCTGGCGCAGCTGCTCCTCCAGCCGCCGCTGCAGCTCCTCCTGGTCGGGCGGCGCCTGGCCCGGCTCCGGACCGGGTGGGACCTGGCTCTCCTCCATGGAGCGAATCTACCCCAGGACGCCCTCGGGCACGTAGGTGCGCCGCGTCTGCGCCACCGCTTCGCGATAGACATCGACGACGGTGCTGCCCTCCTCGAGCGCGCGGCGCATGCGCTCGGCCCCGTTCGACTCCGGCAGCTCGACCTCGAGCCCGAGCGCGTCGCGAGCCGGCGCCGTCCACCGCAGCAACCGCTCGAGCGCCGTGTGGGTGGAGATCACCTCGCCCGCCACGAAGTCGATCTGCGTCCCGTCGAGGCCGTAACGGATCGCCCGCCAGAGGTTCTCCTCGACCTCCCGCTGGCGCAGGGGCTCGCCGAGCACGCCCCGGTCGAAGTCGAGCGCGGCCTGCACGATGCAGGCGGTGATCATCGCGGCCAGTCCGAACGAATCCTCGCCCCGGGTCTGGGCGTCGCAGATCCGCAGCTCGACGGTGCCGAAGAGGTGATGCGGTCGCACGCTCCACCAGAGCTGGGTCGCCTCGACGATCGAGCCGGTGGCGGTCAGCAGGTCGACGAAGTCGGCGTAGGTGCGCCAGTCGCCGAACGGCTCGTGGACGCCGCAGCGGGGGAAGGTGCGGGTGAAGATCTCGGTCCGCACCGAGGCGAGCCCGGTGTCGTGGCCGTCGAGGAAGGGGGAGTTCGCCGACAGCGCGAGCAGCGGCGGCAACACCGCGCGCAGGTGGTCGCAGACGGCGATCGCGCGATCGGCGCCGCGGATGCCGACGTGGACGTGCATGCTCCAGGTGTTGTTGCGCTGCGCGACCCAGCGCAGCTCCTCGCGCAGGCGGCCGTAGTGCTCGGTGTCGATGATCCGCTGGTCGAGGTAGCTGGCCCAGGGGTGGGTCCCGGTCGCCGCCAGGCCGATCCCGAGGCGCTCCGCGAGCGCGAACAGACGGGTGCGACGCTCGCGCTGAAGCCCGACCGCGCCGGCGAAGCTCTCCGCCCGGCCCGATCGGATCTCGATCTCGGTGTCGATCAGCTCCCCGGCCGCCGACTCGGCCAGCAACTCGTCCTCGAGACAGGCGCCATACAGCTCCTCGAATCGATGCACGAGCTCGAGGCTGAACGGATCGACGAGCGCGAACTCCTCCTCGAGGCCGACGGTGAAGTCCTGCGAGCCCTCGAAGACCTCCCGCGTGAGGTCGAGGTCGAGGGTTTCCGAGCGCTCCTCCTTGCGGCCCGCCACGATCAGTGTCTCAGGCGAGGTAGAAGTAGAGCGCGTAGAGGAGGTCGACCGCCGGGCTCGAGGTGTGCACGGTGACCTCGGGCGGCACTTGGAGGAGCTGCTCGGAGTAGTTGAAGATGATCTTCACGCCCGCCTCGACGAGTTGGTCGGCGACCTGCTGCGCCGCCTGCGCCGGCACCGCGAGCACCCCGACCACGACCTCGTCCTCGCGCACCACCTGCTCGAGGTCGGTGAGCGAACGAACAGGGACGCCGCCGAACTCCTTGCCGACGACCTCGGGGTCGGCGTCGAAGATCGAGACGATGCGAAAGCCGTGATCGGCGAAGATGTCCGAGCTGGCGATCGCCTGGCCGAGGTTGCCGGCGCCGAAGAGGGCGATGTTGTGCTGGCCCGAGGTGTGCAGGATCTTGCGGATCTCCGAGACCAGCGACTCGACCCGGTAGCCGACCCCGCGCTTGCCGAACTTGCCGAAGCCCGAGAGGTCGCGGCGGATCTGGGTCGAGTTGATGTGGGTGTACTCGGCGAGCTCCTGCGAGGAGATCGTCTCGCGGCCCATCTTGCGCGCCTGGATCAGCACCTGGAGGTAGCGCGAGAGACGCGCCGCGACCCCGAGCGAGAGCCGGTCGCCCTCGCTCAGCGGTAGGTCGACGGTGGCCGTCTCGGCGGCGGTTCGCTCGCTCACGGAAGGGTCGGTCACGGGCCGACAGTATGAGCGAGCGCCGAGCGCAACGCGTCGGGGTCGGTCTCGAGCTCGCTGATCTCGCGGCCGTCGAGCTCGATTACGGGGATCCGCTCGAGGTAGGCGGCGAAAAGGCGGTCGTCGCTTTCGATGTCGACCTCGGCGAGCTCGATCCCGCCGAGCTCGGCCGCGAGGGCGAGGATCGAGCGGCGGGCCTCGTCGCAGAGATGGCAGCCGTCGCGCCCGTAGAGGGTGACCACGAACGCCACGCTCAGCCCTCGTCGCACTCGGTGGGTTCGGAGGGGAACCGGACCTCGGCCATGGTGGGCGAGTGTAGGGACACCTACGCGCGCGGTTCCCACTCGAGATAGCCCGGGTACCTCGTCGGCTCCAGATACCGGGCCGCGGAGCCGATCATCGCCGCGTTGTCGGTGCACAGCTCGCGGTCGACGAGCTTCAGCTCGAGTCCCTCTCGCTCACACAGCGCCGCGACCCGGTCTCGCAGCAGCGTGTTCGCCGCCACACCGCCACCGAGCGCTACCGCACGCCAGCCGCCTCCCGGCAGCCGGCGACGCTTGCTGCCGCCGCGCGCCGCACGACGCAGCTTTACCAGCAGCTGGTCCACGACGGCGGACTGAAAGCTGGCCGCGAGGTCGGCGCGGCGGTCGAGCGCGCCCTCGTCGCCGAGCTCGCGCACGGCGTACAGCAGCGCCGTCTTCAGGCCGCTGAAGCTGAAGTCGAGGCGTGGGTCGTTGGTCATCGCGAGCGGGAACTCGAACGCCTCCGGGTCGCCGTCCCCGGCCGCACGCTCGATCGCCGGCCCGCCGGGATAGCCGAGGCCGAGCAACCGCGCCGCCTTGTCGAGCGCCTCGCCGGCGGCGTCGTCGAGGGTCTGCCCGAGCACCTCGTGGCGATCGTGGCTGGTGACGCCGGCGAGCAGGGTGTGCCCGCCGCTGGCGATCAGGCAGAGAAAGGGCGGCTCGAGCGGCTCGGGCGCGAGGAAGTTGGCGGCCACGTGACCCTGGAGGTGGTCGACGCCCGCGAGCGGCTTGCCGGCCGCCGCGGCGAGCGCCTTGGCGGTGCTGACACCGACCAGCAACGCCCCGACCAGCCCGGGGCCCCGGGTGACCGCCAGCGAGTCGACCTCGTCGAGCCCGACCGCGGCCTCCGCGAGCGCCGCGTCGACGATCGGGTTGACCAGCTCGAGGTGGTGACGAGAGGCGATCTCCGGCACGATGCCGCCGAAGCGCTCGTGCGCGGTCGCCTGCGAGGAGATCACGTTCGAGCGGATCGTCGCGCCCTCGATCACCGCCGCGCAGGTGTCGTCGCAGGACGTCTCGACCGCCAGGATCAAGCGCCCGCCGGCTCCAGCCACATGATCAGAGCGTCCTCGCCGTTGTCGTGGTAGTAGCGGCGGCGGTGCCCGGCCGGCCGGAAGCCGAAGCGCTCGTACATCGCGATCGCGCTGCGATTCGAGGTTCTCACCTCGAGCGTGAAGCGCGCCTCCGCGCCGGCCTCCGCGAACAGCCGCTGCATCAGCCCGGTGGCGATTCCCTCGCGCCGGCGCTCCGGCGCCACCGCGATGTTCATCAGATGCCAGACGTCGGCGTAGCGTGAGCAGACCAGATAGCCGACCAGCCCGCGCGGGCCCTCGATCGCGAGGCAGATCTCGGCCGGCTTCGAGAGCTCGAGCACGAACATCGCCAGCGACCAGGGCGTCTGAAACGAGCGTCGCTCGATCGCCAGCACCGCCGGCAGGTCGCCGTAGGCGAGCTTGCGGATCGTCAGCGGCGCGGGCTCAGCGGCGGCCGTCGGGTCGATCACGGTGTCCTCGCTCACGCCAAACCTCTGCGTCGGGTCGTCTCAGGTAGATCGGCTTCACCTGCTCGGGCCGCCCCGGCTCGATCCCGGCGGCGAGCGCGCAGACGTGTCGCGCCGCCATCCGGTGGGCCGGGTCCGCGTCGGGAAGCACGTCCACGCCCGCGGCCTCGAGCTGTGCCCGAAATCGTAGCGAGCCATCCCCGGCCGCCAGCGGGGGTCGCGGCAGTTCAGCAATCCGCTCGGCGATCAGCTCGGGAGCGGCGACGAACGGCTCCCAGACGACGCCGCGGTCGGCGCGATGCAGCGCCCCGAAGACCTCGCCACGGCGAGCGTCGAGCAGCGCCAAGCGCGGGCGCTCGGGCGCCGAGCCGCCCGGGTCGATGCCGAGCGCCAGCGCGGCGAGCGAGCTCACGGGCGCGATCGGCAGCCCGCGGGCCTGAGCGAGGGCGCGCGCGGTCGCGATCCCGATCCGCAGACCGGTAAACGTGCCTGGACCTGCGCCCACCGCGATCAGGCCGACGGCGTCCCAGCCGCCGCCCGCGACGACCGCCGCCTCGATCTCGCCCAGGACCGCCGCCGCGTGCCGCGGGCGACCGTTCTCCGCCGGGCCCGCGGCGCGCTCGAAGACGGGCTCGCCGTCGCGGCAGACGGCAACCGCGGTCTCCGCGGTCGCCGTATCGAGGCCGAGCACCGCGCCGGCTCGTGTTGACGGGCTCACGGCGCCCACATTAGGCTCCGCGCGTCGCCACCGGACGACCGAACCCAAGACACGAAGGAGAAACCATCGCATGAGAAGACTTACGGGACGCCGGGCGCTGACTGCGGTTGGCGTGTTCGCGATCGCCGCCACCGCCGCCGCCTGGTCGGGCTGCGGCGACGACGCAGAGAACCAGGTCAACGATGCGATCGACGACGCCCAGCAACAGGCCGAGGACGCCAAAGAGGACATCGAGGGCCAGGTCGACGAAGCGCTCGAGAATGCCGACGAGGCAACGGATCAGGCGCGCGAGGAGGCCGAGCAGGCTGCCGAGGACGCCCCGCAGGAGGCCCAGGACGCCGTCGAGCAGGCTCAGGATGAAGCCGAGCAGGCGATCGACGAGGCCCAGAACCCCTGAGAAACCGCAGGGCTCAGGCGATTGGCGCGATCTCGATCTCGCGCCGGTCGCCGCCCGCGTGCCTGAGCTCGACCGTGCGCGCCACCCTGACCCGGTCTCGGAGCCGCAGCTCGCGGGCGATCTCGGGCCATTCGACGAAGGCGACCGCGTCGGGCGTCAGGTAGTCATCGAGCAGCGCCGGGTCCTCGTCGCCGAGGTCCTCGAGCCGATAGAGGTCAAGGTGCGAGACCGCTACCGCGCCCTCGTAGCGCCGCCCGATGGTGAACGTCGGGGAGGCGATCGCGCCCTCGACCCCGAGCGCGCGGCAGGCGCCTCGGATCAGGGTCGTCTTGCCGCTGCCGAGCTCGCCGCTGACCAGGACCACGTCCCCGGGCCCAAGGCCGGCGGCGAGCAGGGCGCCTACCGCCTCGGTCTCCGCCGCGCTCTCGGTGACCTCGGCGCTCAACCGAAGAGGTCGAGCTGGCTCGCCGGGTCGCGTCTGGCGCCGACCGGCTCGTTCGCCGAGCCCGCAGGCGCCTCGAGCTCTGGCAGCGGCTCGGCGAGCAACGACGGGAGGCGGGAGAAGTCCTCGCGCAGTCGGTCGAGCACGGACGGCGTCCGCAGCGCCGCGGCCGGGTGAAAGAGGGGGTAGATGAACACGGTCCGGCCGGCGATCTCGTGCACCTGCGGCGTCCCGCAGCAACGGGTGATCCCGACCTGGCTGCCGGTGATCCGCTTGGTCGCGAAGTTGCCCAGCGTCGCGATCACCCGCGGTTCGATCAGCTGGATCTGACGCTCGAGGTAGGGCCAGCAGGCGTCGATCTCCTCCGGCTGGGGGTCGCGATTGCCGGGAGGGCGCGACTTGAGGATGTTGCCGATGAAGACGTCCTCGCGCCTCATGCCGATCCCCTCCAGCAGCTGGTTGAGCAATTGGCCGGCGCGGCCCACGAACGGCAGCCCCTGGCGATCCTCCTCCGCCCCCGGCGCCTCACCGACGAAGAGCAGCTCGGCGTCGGCATTTCCCGATCCGAAGACGGCCTTGGTGCGCCCGGCGTGCAGGGGACAGCGGGTGCAGTCCGACACCTCGCGGTAGAGCTCGACCAGCGCCTCGCGCCGCGGCTCGGCCGACGTGCTCACCCGCGCTCGCCCCCCCACGCCGGGCGGACGCGCTTGCGGGCGGCCTTGAACTCCGCCTTCGTCCGCCGGCGGAGCTCGGCGTTGCGGGCCTCCTGCTTGCGGGTCGCACCGGGCGAGTGGACGTGCGTCAGCGGGGCCGCCTGGGCGGAGAGCACCCGCCGGGCCCCCGGGGCGCCGCAGGCACGGCACTCGACCGCCTCGGTGCCCAGGTCGGCGAGCACCTCGAACCGCTCCCCGCACGCCTCGCAGCGGAACTCGTAGATCGGCACTAGCCGATGGTATCCAGGCTCGCAGCCGCCACCGCGGGTCGAATGCCTCAGTAACATTTCGGGCGCGCCGCGACCCGTAGGAGGCGCGGACGACCGGCCGGTCTTCACCGGCAACACCCCGACTCGACACGAAGCCGTCTGGTATCTCCGATGCGGGAACTGGAACGCGATCAGCCGACCGAGAGCGCGACCGCCATCCCCGGCGGCCGGCTGCTCGAGCTGCCGCCGCTGGCGATCGTCGGGGCCGGCAGGGTCGGCCGATCACTCGCCGGCGCCGCCCGCCGCGCCGGCCTCGACGCCACGCTCGCGGGCCGCGAGGACGCGCTTGCGGTTTGCCGCGATGCCCGCGCGGCGCTCCTCTGCGTGCCGGACGACGCAATCGCCGAGGCCGCCGGGCTGGTCGCCGACGCGATCCCACCCCTGGAGCTCGTCGGTCACACCAGCGGCGCCAGCGGTCTCGACGCACTCGCCCCGGCGGCCGCCGCCGGCGCGGCGACCTTCTCGCTGCATCCGCTGCAGACGATCCCCGACGGCCGCGCCGACTTCACCGGCTGTCCCGGCGCGATCTCGGGCTCCGCGCCCGTGGCTCTGGGCTTCGCGCGCACGCTCGCCGACCGCCTCGGCATGAGGCCGTTCGAGGTCGCCGAGGAGGACCGCGGCGCCTACCACGCCGCAGCCTCGATCGCATCCAACTTCCTCGTCGCGCTGCAGGAATCGGCCGCGGAGCTGCTCGGAGCGACGGGGGCCGAGGACGCGCGCGAGCTGCTCTCCCCACTCGTCCTGCGCACAGCCGCCAACTGGTCGGAACGTGGCGCCGACGCGCTCACGGGCCCGATCGCCCGCGGCGACGAGGAGACGGTCGCGCGCCATCTCGAGGCGTTGCGCGAGCGGGCGCCGGAGCTGCTCGCCGTCTACGAGGTGCTCGCCGAACGCACCCGCGCGCTCGCCGCGCGCCGGCCCGAGCGCGCCGAGGCGGATCGATGAAGCTGGTGCGTACCGCCGCCGAGCTGCGCGCCGAGCTCGATCCCGCGCGCCGCGACGGTCGCGCGATCGGACTCGTGCCGACGATGGGAGCCCTGCACGCCGGCCATCTGTCGCTGCTCGACGCCGCTCGCGAGCGCTGCGACGTGGTCGTCATGAGCCTGTTCGTCAACCCGACCCAGTTCGGCCCCGGCGAGGACATCGACGCGTATCCGAGGGACGAGGCACGCGACCTCGAGCTCGCCGCGGCGCACGGGGTGGACCTCGTCTACGCGCCCGACCCGGCCGAGGTCTACCCGGCGGGGTTTGCGACCGCGGTCGAGGTCTCGGGCTCGCTCACCCGGGTGCTCGACGGCGACCCCGGCCGGCGCGGCAGCGAGCACTTCCGCGGCGTCACCACCGTGGTGGCGAAGCTGTTCAACGCGGTCGGACCGCGGATCGCTTTCTTCGGCCAGAAGGACGCCCAGCAGGCGATCGTGCTCAGGCGCATGGTCCGCGACCTCGAGTTCCCGATCGAGATCGAGGTGATGCCGACCGTGCGCGCGGCGGACGGCCTGGCGCTGAGCTCCCGCAACGCGTATCTCGACGATCGGGACCGCCGTCGCGCCGCGGCGCTCAGCCGCGCGCTCGGCGCCGTCGAGCGGGCGGTCGCCGCGGGCGCCACCTCGGTCGCCGAGGCGCTCGCCGCAGGGCGAGCCGAGCTCGAGGCGGAGGGGATCGAGCCCGAGTACCTCGAGGCGCGCGACACCGACGGGCTGGACCCGGTCCAGAGCTTCAACGGGCGGCCGGTGCTGGTCGCCGTCGCGGCGCGGGTGGGGCCGGCGCGGCTGATCGACAACGTGGTGATCGGGGGAGCCGACGGGCGCGTCCCGCCCACCGAGTGAAGGAGGCTGCGGTGCAGAAACAGATCTTGAAGTCGAAGCGTCACCGGGCGGCGGTGCTGGGCTGGGCGGTCGCCGAGGAGGCTCGGCGATGAGCGCCGATCGCCCGCCGGTGACGCTGCCGCAGCTCGCTGAGATGAAGCTCGCTGCCGAGCCGATCGTAATGGTGACCGCCTACGACCACCCCTCGGCCGAGGTCGCCGAGGCGGCCGGAGTCGACCTGGTGCTGGTCGGTGACACCGCGGCGATGACGATGCTCGGCCACTCCTCCACCACCCCGGTGAGCCTCGACGAGATGCTGGTGCTGGCGAAGGCGGTTCGGCGCGGGGTTCGTACGCCGCTGCTGATCGGCGACCTTCCCTTCGGCTCCTACGAGGGCTCCAACGAGCGGGCGATAGAGAGCGCGACCCGGTACGTGAAGGAGGCCGGCTGCGACGTGGTCAAGCTCGAGCGCGGCGGGCTCTCGGTCGAACGCGCGCGGGCGATCATCCGCGCCGGGATCCCGGTCATGGGCCACGTCGGGCTGACGCCGCAGACAGCGACCGCGCTCGGCGGCTTCAAGGCCCAGGGCAGGACCGCGGACAGCGCCGTGAGGATCGCCGAGGAGGCGTTCGCGCTGCAGGCGGCGGGCTGCTTCGCGATCGTGTTCGAGGCCGTGCCGGCGGCGATCAGCGAGGTCCTGGTGTCGAAGCTCTCGGTGCCAGTGATCGGCATCGGCGCCGGCCCCGCGACGGACGGTCAGGTGCTCGTCTGGCACGACCTGCTCGGGATCTACGGTGGCCGCCAGCCGAAGTTCGTCAGGCGCTACGCGGAACTGCGCGAGGAGATGATTCGCGGGGTAGGCGAGTACGCGCGCGAGGTCCGCGAGCGAGCCTTCCCCGCTGCGGAGCACACCTACGCGATCGAGCCCGAGGAGCTGGAGGCGTTTCGCCGCTACCTAGATCAGGAGAGCCTCGCAGCCAGCTTCGGCGGCGACTGGTCGGCGACCGAAATCTGAGAAACACGCGAGGCCGATGGAGGGCTTCCACCTCGGCAGTGGGCCGCATCCTCGCGACGTCTGAACGACCGAGACAAGCCAAGCGGGAAACGCGAGCCGGGCCCCGGAGCCCGGCTCGCGTCGTTCTGGGTACCGTTGGCGGGTGACTGCGCACACCTCCGAGATCCGCCTCTCGACCCGCGGCGACGCCGACGTGATCGACATCACCGGCGAGCTCGCGGCCGCGGTGGCCGAGAGCGGCATCGCCGAGGGCCAGGCGAGCGCCTTCGTCCGCGGCTCGACGGCGGCGGTGACGACGATGGAGTTCGAGCCCGGCGGCGTGCACGACCTGCGCGTCCTGCTCGACCGGCTGATCCCGGTCGAGGGTGACTACGAGCACAACCGGCTCAACCACGACTCGAACTCGCACGCCCATCAACGCGCCTCGATCGTCGGCGCCTCCGAGATCGTGCCCGTGAGCGGCGGCCGGCCGGCGCTCGGCACCTGGCAGCAGCTCGTGCTGATCGACTTCGACGATCGCCCACGCGACCGCACCCTGGTCCTGCAGGTGATCGGCTAGCGCTCGCGGGCGACGCCGAGCGCCTCTCGCACATCGCTGACCGCCGGCGCGATCTCGGGATCGAGTCGCGCCAGCAGGGCGCGCCAGCCGTCGTCGGCGTCGAGCGCGGCGCGAACCCGCTCGGCGCCTCGCGCGAGGTCGCCGCCGGCCGCGATCCCGAGCCCGGCCCAGAAGCTGAGCTCGACGTTCGCCGGGGCGGCCTCGGCGGCCCGGACGTAGAGCTCGGCGGCGTCTCGATGACGGCCCTCGCCGGCGAGCGCATCGGCGCGGTCGGCGAGCTCGTAGGCGTCATGGAGGTCGAGCAGGCGGCGCAGCTCGGCGAGCGGATTCACCGCGTCCTCGACCCGCAGCTCGACGCTGCGACGCCACGGCTCGCCCTCGACCGGCACCACCACCAGCGCCGCCGACTGGCGCCCGCGGACGTCGCCGCCCGCCGCCTCGGCGGCGTCCAGCGCCGCGAGCAGGCGGCGCGCCAGGGGGCCCTCGGCGGCCTCGAACGCCTCCGCCATCGCCGGCCACACCCGCGGCGACGCCATCAGGTTCGCCTGGGCGCTGAAGCCTTCGCCCGGGCGGTCGCCGGCGTGCGGCATGCAGCCGTCACCGCTGTGGACCGCTACCCGGCCCGCCGAGTCGACCACCGCGACCTGGCGGAAGCGGGCGAGCTCGTCCGCAGAGAGCTCCGCGGCCAGCGCGGCCGTCGGCGCCTCGTCCGCCGCCAGCCGGTCGAGCAGGCGCGGGCCGTATGCGGCCTCGGCGATCGACTGCGTCGCGACCGCGCCGACTCCCGCCCGCGCCCAGGCGACGGTCGACCCGACCGAGAACCAGTGCGACTGGACCGCGATCCCGAGCTCGCCGGTCCCCGGGTCGCGAGCGACGATCGAGTAGGTGCCGCGGCGGATCACGGGCCCGCCGGGACGTCGGCGAGCAGCGCGTCGACCCGCCAGCCCTCGCCGGAGCGAAGCAGCTCGACCTCGACCTCGACCCCGTCGTAGGGACCTCCGGACGGGATCGCGACCGCGCTCGCGGAGTCGCCGGCCTCGTTGACGTCCTCGACCGCGACCGAGTCCGCCAGCGCGCCGGGCTTCTGCGCCGCGATGCACCCCTCGCGGGCGCCGTACGCGGTGCGCACGTACGTCTCGGTGACCAGGTCGTCGCAGATCAGCGCCGCGTCGGCCGAGCCGGTGAGCACTGCCTCGAGCGTGCGCTCGATCGTCATCGGGCCGACCGCGATCTCCTCCTGGCCCTCATCCGAAGCCCGGCCTCCCGTTTCGTCACCGTTGGCGGTCGTCGTCGCCGGAGTGGTAGCGGTCGGGGTCGTATCGGTGGCCGCCGTCGGCGTCGGCTCATCCTCGTCGCCGCAGCCGGCGGGCAGGAGCAGGCCGAGCGAGAGCGCGACCGCGACCCGGCCGGCAGGGCTCATCGTCTACTCGCCCCGCCCGGCTTGAACTCGATCTCGTGCAGCACCTTCGCCGGGATCCCGGCGGCGACCGTCGCTGCGGGCACGTCCTTGGTCACCACCGAGTTCGCGCCGATCACGGCCCGGTCGCCGATCTCCACCCCTCCGGTGACCACGCAATTGACCCCGAACCAGACGTTGGAGCCGATCCGCACCGGGCCGCGCGGGACGAAGCCCTGGCGGGTGATCGGCCGATCGGGGTCGTCGTGGCGGTGCGCGGCGTCGCCGACGAAGCAGCCGTTGGCAAACATCACGTAGTCGCCGATCTCGATTCGCTCGGCGGCGGCCAGCATCGTGCCCCGGTTGAGGAAGCACTCGCGGCCGATGTGGATCTCCGCCCCGGGGCCGAAGGTGAGCCAGCAGCCCGGCTCGAGCAGCGTGTTCTCACCGACGGTCAGCCGCCCGGTATCGAGCGCCTCGAGCACCTCGCCCTCGATCGGGTAGCGGACGAACGCCCCGGCGCGTGCGATGTGGCGGTTGATCCGCCAGCGGCGGCGCAGGCGGCGGTTGCGCTCGTACCAGCGGCGCTTGATCCACCAGGTTCGCCAGGCGGCGAGCTCGTTCACGCCCGGCAGCTAATCAGGAGCGCTCGCGGAAGGTTCAGGCGGCGACCGGCTCGCGGCGCTTCGGTCGCTTCGCGCGCCGCGGCTTCGGCGCCGGCTCGGAGGGCTCCACGAGGTGGCGGAGAAACCGCCCGGTATAGGAGGTCGCGGTGCCGGCCACCTGCTCCGGGGTGCCGGTTGCGATCAGTTCGCCGCCCGCCTCGCCGCCCTCCGGACCGAGGTCGATGAGATGGTCGGCCGACTTGATCACGTCGAGGTTGTGCTCGATCACGACCACGGTGTTGCCCTGTTCGACCAGGCGCCCGAGGACCTCGAGCAGCCGCTCGACGTCGGCGAAGTGCAGGCCCGTGGTCGGCTCATCGAGGATGTAGAGGGTGTCGCCGGTGGCCACCTTGGAGAGCTCGGTCGCCAGCTTCACCCGCTGCGCCTCGCCGCCGGAGAGCTGGGTCGCGGGCTGGCCGAGCCGGATGTAGTCGAGGCCGACGTCGTGCAACGTGTGCAGGCGGCGGGCGATCTTCGGGACCGCCTCGAAGAACTCGACCGCCTCGCCGACCGACATCTCGAGCACGTCGGCGATCGACTTGCCCTTGAAGCGGACTTCGAGCGTCTCGCGGTTGTAGCGGCGCCCGTGGCATTGCTCGCAGGGCACGTAGACGTCGGGCAAGAAGTGCATCTCGATTTTGATCTGGCCGTCGCCGCGGCAGACCTCGCATCGCCCGCCCTTGACGTTGAAGCTGAACCGGCCCGGCTTGTAGCCACGCGCGCGAGCCTCGCGGGTGCCGGCGTAGAGTTGGCGGATGTGGTCGAAGACGCCGGTGTAGGTGGCCGGGTTCGAGCGCGGCGTGCGACCGATCGGCGACTGGTCGATGTTGATGATCTTGTCGACCCGCTCGATGCCGTCGATCCGGTCGTGGGTGCCCGGACGCATCCGCGCCCGGTGCAGGCGGTTGGCGACCGCGCGGTAGAGGATCTCGTTGACGAGCGTCGACTTGCCCGAGCCCGAGACCCCGGTGACACAGGTGAAGACCCCGAGCGGGAACTCGACGTCGATCCGCTTCAGGTTGTGCTGGCGGGCGCCGCGGACGATCAGCTCGCCACGGGCGGAGCGACGATCCTCGGGCACCGGGATCTCGCGCTCGCCGGATAGGTACTGGCCGGTGAGCGAGCCCGGCTGTGCCTCGATCTCGACCGGCGTGCCCTCGGCGACCAGCTCTCCCCCGTGCTCGCCGGCGCCCGGGCCGAGGTCGACGACGTGCTCTGCGGCGCGGATCGTGCCCTCGTCGTGCTCGACGACGATCACCGTGTTGCCGAGGTCGCGGAGGCGCTCGAGCGTGTCGATCAGCTTCTCGTTGTCGCGCTGGTGGAGGCCGATCGAGGGCTCGTCGAGGATGTAGAGCACGCCGACGAGGCTGGAGCCGATCTGGGTCGCGAGCCGGATCCGCTGCGCCTCGCCCCCCGAGAGCGTGGTCGCGGTCCGCTCGAGCGACAGATATCCGATTCCGACAGCGTCGAGAAACCGCAACCGCTCGCCGATTTCGCGCACCACCAGGCGCGCGATCGCGCGCTCGGTCTCGGTCAGCTCGAGCGCCTCGATCCATTCCAGCGCCCGTCGGGCCGAGAACCGGGTGTAGTCGTGGATGCTGAGGCCTCCGACGGTGACCGCGAGGCTCTCGGGCCGCAGCCGTGCCCCGTCGCAGGCGGGGCAAGGCTGCAGCGCCATCAGCGACTCGACCCGCTCGCGGGTGTTCTCCGAATCGGTGTTCTCGTAGCGGCGCTGAAGGCTGTGCAGCATGCCGTCGAAGCGCACGGTGTAGCGACGCCGGCGTCCGAAGCGGTTGCGGTAGGAGATCGTGTGGCGCTGGTTGCCGGTGCCCTCGAGCAGCAGCTCGCGATCGGGCTCGGGAAGGTCGCGCCAGGCGACATCCGTGTCGATCCCGTTCGCCTCGGCGACCGCCTCGAGCAGGCGCCGGTGATAGACGGAGGCCGCCTTCGTCCACGGCTCGAGCGCCCCCTCGGTGATCGAAAGGGTCGGGTCGGGGACGATCAGCTCCGGGTCGATCACCCGCTGGAAGCCGAGGCCGTGACAGCGCCTGCAGGCGCCGTGCGGCGAGTTGAAGGAGAAGATCCGCGGCTCGAGCTCGGGCATCGAGGTGCCGCAGTTGAGGCAGGCGAAGCGCTCGGAGAACAGCAGCACCTCGCCGCGCTTGCCGGCGCTCGGACCCGAGAGCACCCGCGCGCCGGGGGTCTCGTCCCCATTCGTGACCCGTTCCGCCTCGCCGCCGCCGTCGACCAGCTCCACTTCCACCAGCCCCTCGGCGAGCTGCGAGGCGGCCTCGATCGATTCGGCGAGCCGCTTTCGCAGCCCCTCCTTCATCACCAGGCGGTCGACGACGATCGAGATGTCGTGCTTGAACTTCTTGTCGAGCTCGATCTCCTCGTCGAGCCGCCGCAGCTCGCCGTCGACGACGGCGCGGGCGTAGCCCTGGGCGCGCATCCCCTCGAGCAGCTTCCCGTACTCGCCCTTGCGCTCGCGCACCACCGGGGCCAGGACCATGAACCTGGCGCCCTCGTCGAGGGTCATCACCCGGTCGATGATCTGCTCCAGCGACTGGCCGGCGATCGGCGCGCCGCAGTTGTCGCAGTGCGGCTTGCCGATCCGGGCCCAAAGCAAGCGCAGGTAGTCGTAGATCTCGGTCACCGTGCCGACGGTCGAGCGCGGGTTGCGCGAGGTCGTCTTCTGATCGATCGAGATCGCCGGCGAGAGACCCTCGATCGAGTCCACGTCGGGCTTCTCCATCTGGCCGAGGAACTGACGTGCGTAGGCGGAGAGCGACTCGACGTACCGGCGCTGGCCCTCGGCGTAGATCGTGTCGAAGGCGAGGCTCGACTTGCCCGAGCCGGAGAGCCCGGTGACCACGACGAGCGCCTCGCGCGGGATCGCCAGATCGAGGCCCTTGAGGTTGTGGGCGCGGGCGCCCGAGATCACGATCTGGCCGCTGGCTGCCATGGGCGAACAAGTGTACGACGGGGGTCAGTCAGTCCCGACGGACGGGAGCGCCACCCTCCCGGCGCGGCCGACGAGGCGCCCGCGCCGCAGGGAGCCCTCCGAAACCGCCGTGCGAGCGGCCGACCAGCGCCGGACCGAGCTGACCTTTGCCCGGATACGGGCGCTACTTCGCGGCCAGCGCGAGCACGTCGTCGGCGATCGTCCCGGCGTCGTCGAGCGAGTATTGCTCGGCGAGGTGCGCCTCGATCGCCTCGCGCGAGGCGCCGTCGAGCGCCATGTTCATCGCCACGAGCCGAGCTGCGACCGCGTCGTCGGCCTTCGGCGGCGAGCCCGGGGCCTCGGCAACCTGCGGCGGCGTGCCCTCGTCGGGGGGCGGCTCCGGCTCGGGGATCCTGGGTGGCTCGGGCTGCGGCGCCGGCTCGGGGGTCGGCTCCGGGACAGGCTCAGGCCCCGGCTCGGGGATGTCAGGCGGCTCCGGCTCGGGCACTGTCACCGGGCCCGGCTCGACCTCCGCCTGCTCGGCGCCGGCGCCGAGCTTGCCTTGAAGCTCGTCCAGCGCCCGGCGGACCTCGTCGAGACGCTGCTTCGCCTCCGTCTCGGCGCGGTCGCGGATCCGGCCCGCGTCCTCCTCCGCGTCACGAACGATCCTCGCCGCCCGCTCCTCGGCCTCGGAGACGATCGCCCGCACGCGTTCGGCGACATCGTGAACGATCTCTTCCGCACCCATCGCCGCGAGCTTACCGCGGGCGAGCGGGGCGCGGACGCCGAATCGAGTTCTGAGCTACCGGGCGAATCGGGCGGACGCGCCGCGGCGCTCAGGCCCGCAGCGCCTCGAGATCGCGGCGCAGCTCCTTGAGCTCGTCGCGGATCCGGGCCGCCTCCTCGAAGCGCAGGTCCTCGGCGGCGGCGAGCATCTCCTCCTCGAGCTCGACCACGACCTTCTCCAGTTGCTCGCGGGTCAGCGGCTGATCGCCGTCGGCGCTGCGCACGCGCCGGCGCCGCTCGGGGGCGACGCGCGACTCCATCGACAGGAACTCGGCGATGTCGGAGATCCCCTTCTGCACCGTCTCAGGGGTGATCCCGTGCTCGCGGTTGTAGGCGAGCTGGATCTCGCGACGGCGATCGGTCTCGGCGATCGCGTTGCGCATCGCCTCGGTCTCTTTGTCCGCGTACATGAGCACATGGCCGCGGACGTTGCGCGCCGCGCGCCCGATGGTCTGGATCAGGCTCGTCTCCCCGCGCAAGAATCCCTCCTTGTCGGCGTCGAGGACGGCGACCAGCGACACCTCGGGCAGGTCGAGCCCCTCGCGCAGCAGGTTGACGCCGACGAGCACGTCGTACTCGCCGAGGCGCAGGTCGCGGACAATCTGGATCCGCTCCAGGGTGTCGACCTCGGAGTGCAGGTAGCGAACCTTGAACCCGTGCTCGAGCAGGTAACCCGTCAGGTCCTCGGCCATCTTCTTGGTCAACGTCGTGACCAGGGTCCGCTCGGAGAGCCCCACCCGGCGGCGGACCTCGTTCATCAGGTCGTCGATCTGGTTGCGGGTCTCGCGCACATCGACCTCGGGGTCGACGATCCCGGTCGGGCGCACGATCTGCTCGACGATCCGTTTCGAGGTGCCGCGCTCGAACTCCCCCGGCGTCGCCGAAACCATCACCAGCTGCCCGACCCGCGGCAGGAACTCGTCGAACTTCAGCGGCCGGTTGTCGAGCGCCGAAGGCAGCCGGAAGCCGAAGTCGACCAGCGTCTGCTTGCGGGAGCGGTCGCCCTCGTACATGCCGCCGATCTGAGGGATCGTCTGGTGCGACTCGTCGACGAAGACGACGAAGTCGTCGGGGAAGTAGTCGATCAGCGTGTGCGGCGGGGAGCCCGGCGGGCGGTCGTCGAAGATCCGCGAGTAGTTCTCGATCCCCGAGGTGAACCCGAGCTCCTTCAGCATCTCGATGTCGTACTGCGTGCGCTGCAGCAGCCGGTGTGCCTCGAGCTCCTTGCCGCGCTCCGCGAACCAGGCGAGGCGCTCATCGAGCTCCTGCTTGATCTCGACCACGGCGCGCTCGAGCGTCTCCTCCTCGGTCGCGTAGTGGCTCGCGGGCCAGACGGCAACGTGGTCGATCTCGTCGAAGATCTCGCCGCTGAGCGGGTCGAAGTGATGGATCGACTCGATCTCGTCGCCGAACAGGTTCACCCGATAGGCGGACTCGGCGTAGGCGGGGAAGACCTCCAGCATCTCGCCTCGGGCGCGGAAGGTGCCGCGGGTGAGCGCGGTCTCGTTGCGTGTGTACTGCATGCCGACGAGCTTGCGGAACAGCTCATGGCGGTCGATCCACTCGCCGACCTTGAACAGCTGCATCTGGCGCCGGTAGAGCTCCGGCGAGCCGATCCCGAAGATGCAGGAGACCGAGGCGACGATGACCACGTCGCGGCGGGCGAGCAGGGCGGCGGTGGCCGCGTGGCGCAGGCGGTCGATCTCGTCGTTGATCGACGAGTCCTTCTCGATGTAGAGGTCCTGCGCCGGGACGTATGCCTCGGGCTGGTAGTAGTCGTAGTAGCTGACGAAGTACTCGACCTTGTTGTCGGGGAAGAACTCGCGAAACTCGTTGCAGAGCTGCGCCGCCAGGGTCTTGTTGTGGGCGATCACCAGCGCCGGTCGCTGCACTCGCTCGATCACCCCCGCCATCGTGAACGTCTTCCCGGTCCCGGTGGCGCCGAGCAGGGTGACGAACTCCTCGCCAGCCTGGAGCCCGGCGCTGATGCCGTCGATCGCCTGCGGTTGGTCGGCGGTCGGCGTGTAGGCGGGATTGAGCTTGAACGCGGGCACCGGGTGAATGTAGCGAGCCCTACCACGGCAGGACACCGAGCGCGAGCGGCTCTACGTAATCGCCGACGCCAGCGGTGACGGCGGCGCGGCGCCGGCCGCGCCGCGCGATGAGAGCATTCCCGCGTGAGCCGCTCGCAGAAACTGCTGGCCTCGTTCTTCACCGTCGCCGGGACGATGCATTTCGTCCGTCCGCGCGAGTACGCGGCGATCATGCCTCCCTACGTGCCTGCGCACCGCGTGGCGGTGATCGCCAGTGGCGCCGCGGAGCTGATCGGCGGGGTCACGGTGATCCCGCCGGCGACGCGGCGCTTCGCCGGCTGGTGGCTGATCGCGGTTCTGGTCGCGGTCTTCCCCGCCAACGTGCACATGGCCCTGCATCGCGACGAGGTGGCGAAAAAGGGCGTGCCCGCGGACCGGATCCCGCGCTGGCTGCTGTGGGCGCGACTGCCGCTGCAACCGCTGATGATGCTCTGGGCCTGGCGGGCGACGCGCGGCTGACAGTCACGGGCGACCCGCGACGGCTGCGCGCGAGGCCTCCGCGCGTGTCTTCGTCGGGTCAACCCTGGGCCTGCGTCACCCCGTTCCGCGTCAGGCTGGCGTTGACCACGAGTCCGCTTTGGGCTCAGCTCACGGGGGCGGCGTCGGCCGCGCTGCGAAGGGCGGCGATGTCGATCTTTCTCATCCCGAGCATCGCCCGCATCGCGCGCTCGGCGCGCTTCGGGTCCGGATCGGCGAACAGCTCCTCCATCCCGGTCGGGACGACCTGCCATGAGAGGCCGTGGCGGTCCTTGAGCCAGCCACACGGCCCTTCCTCCCCGCCCTCGGACAACCGCTCCCAGTAGTAGTCGACCTCGTCTTGCGTCTCGCAGTTGATCTGCATGGAGACGGCCTCGTCGAAGGTGAACTCGGGGCCGCCGTTGATGCCGACGAACCGCTGGCCGTCGAGCTCGAACTCCACGGTCATCACCATGCCGGCCGCCCTCGGCCCGGCCTCGGTGTAATGGGTGACGTTGACGATGCGCGAGTTCTCGAACACGGAGACGTAGAACCCCGCCGCCTCCTCGGCCTCGGTGTCGAACCACAGATTCGGGGTGATCCTCTGCTGCATGGCTGCGTCCTTTCGTACGGCGGGGAAGAAATCCCCGCATCGGCTCTGCACCCCTTTGGACCGTCGTCCGGGAAGAAACTAATCGCCCTTCGCCCGGCCGACCGATGCCCTTGTTCGGACAGCGAAACGAACCCCGGGTCGTCGAGGCGGTCGGTCGATGACGCGCGAATCCTGCCTAAGGCACCAGCCCGCCGGCGCCGTCGAGCAGGCCGCCGAGGTCGTCGACGATGCCGCCGGCGCCGTCGAAGAGCTCGGTCGCGTCCTCGATCAGGGCGATGCCCTCATCGACCGGCAGGCGTGCGGCGACCGTGCGCAGGCCCTCGGCCGCGAGTGGATCCAGCTCGCCGGCGCGCTCCGCGTCGCCGATCGCGCGCACCAGTCCGGCGCGGACCGCCGCCTCGAGCTCGGCGTCCTCGATCCCGTACTCGGCGGCGAACGCCGCCCGCGACTCGGAGGTCCCCAGGGCGACGGCGAGCGTCTCGCGGCTGACGTGCAGCTCGCAGGCGGCGCCGTCGAGCGCCGAGAGCGCGAACTGCTCCGCGGTCTCCTCGAGCCCGGCGGGCTCACGCCAAGCACGCGGCGCACACGGGTCGGCGACGGTTGTGGGCTCGTAGTCGCCGCCGCCCGCCGCCAGGTAGGCGACGACGAGCGTCGCCGAGGCGGCGAGCGCGGCGAGCACCAGCGCGCGGCCACTCACAGCTCGATCCTCCGGCGGGCGATCGCGATCGGGACCAGCGCCGCGAGCGCGAAGGCGGCGGCGACCAGAAACGAGGCGCTGAACGCGTGCGTTGCGGCGCGGTCGACCTCGTCCTCGATCGTGGTCCGCAGCGAGACCGCCGCGGCGCGCTGCTCCGGATCCTCCGGCAGGGGGTCGAACGCCGGGCCGAGCACCGGGACCTTGTCGCCCTCGCGCTCGATCTGCGCCGCGATCCGCTCGGCGAGCTCGAGCTTGTCGCCCGGCGGCAGGCGCGAGTCGAGCAGCGCCGCCGTGCCGGCCGCCTCGGCATCGTCGCGCTCCGCCTCCAGGTCGGCGGTGAAGATCGGCGTCAGCACCAGCAGACCGGCGACCACCCCGGCGTGGCGGGCGGCGATCGTCCACCCGCCGTGGATCGCCTGCGCCGAGCGGCCGGCGAGCGCGGCCTCGGTCAGCGCCGAGAGCGTCAGCGCGAGCCCGACGCCGACCAGCGCCTGCGGCGGGAAGGTGAGCAGCACCGACGCCTTCGGCAGCAGGCCGAGGCCGGCGAGCCCGCCGCCGATCAGGATCACCCCGGCGGCGGCGCGGGCGTCGACCGCGGCCACCCGGCGAGCCAGCGGCGCCGCCAGCAGCGAGCAGGCCGGCAGCACCGTGACCGCCGCGGCGGCGGCGATCGGGGTCAGCCGCCAGCCCTCGATCAGCAACAGGACGACGAGGAAGAGGGCCGCGGCGAGCGCCGCCGAGACCAGGCCGAGCGCGGCGTTGGCGGCGAGGTGCGGCCGCGTCGGACCCGCCGGCCGTCCCCGGCCCGCCTCGTCGCTGGCGGGGCCGATCAGCGGCAGCGCGAGCAGCAGCGCCGCCGGGACCTGGACCAGGAATATCGACTGCCAGGAGATCAGCTCGGTGAGCAGTCCGCCGATGCCCGGACCGAGCGCCGCCCCGGTTGCGCCCGCCGCCGCCCAGGCGCGCGCCGCGCCGCGCTCGGAGCCGTACACCGAAGGCATCAGCTCGAGCGCAGCGCAGACCACGGCCGCGCCCCCGATTGCCTGCACGCAGCGGGCAACGATCAGCGCCTCGATGCTCGGCGCCAGGCCGCAGGCGAGGCTCGCCGTTCCGAACAGGGCCAAGCCCGCGAGCGTCAGCCGCGCCGGTCCCGCTGCGGTGGCCGCGTGCGCCGCGGGCAGCGCCCCGAGCGCGAGGACCAGGTTGAAGGCGATCAGCACCCAGACGACGGCAGAGACGGAGACGTCGAGCTCGCGGTAGATCTCGGGCAGCGCGAGCACGACGACCGAGCTGTCGGCGAGCACGAGGCCGACCGCTGCGGAGAGCGCGACGGCGCCGGCGCGCACGGACACGTGCATAGCGGCCGAGTCTAAGTCGGTACCGAGCGCGTGCCGGTACGGGTAGCCGTAGCTCCGGCGGTCTCGTCAGCCGGCCGGCTCGCCCTCGATCCAGTCCCAGGCGCGGTCGCAGAGAACGCGCGCGTCGTTCGCGGCGACCCGGATCAGCTTCGCCTCGGCCGCCCCGGCCCTCGAAAGCACCAGCGGGCCGACCGCGGCGGCGGCGCCACCGCTGCCCGGGTGCAGGTCGGGCCCGGCAAACCGGATCGTGATCGTGTGCGCGCCGGGCGCCAGCTCGGCGGCTCCAAGGCGCACGTACTGGCCGCGGTTGTTGAGCAGGTGGCGAACCTCGCCTACGGAATCGCCGTCGACCGCAAGCTCGACGCCGGGGCGGACCGAGCCGGCAAGCCAGATCTCATGGCTGCCGCCCCGGGCGACCGCGACCCGCGCCTCGATCTCGCCCGCGCCGTTCGGCACCGGACGAGCGCGAGTCGCGGGCGTCGACCAAGAGCGCGGATAGCTTGCCTCCGCCAGCGAGGTAACGATCGTCCGTGGGCGCGAGGCGGCGACCAGGCGGGCGCCGGGGCCCGCCCGCGCCGCCAGCGCCTCGACCCTCCGGCAGTGCGGGCGCGCGACCGGCTGCCTCCGGGTCCCGAGCGCCAGCCGGCCGACCCGGGCCGGCGCCCCGGCCGCGCGCCGCCAGACCTCGTAGGCGTCGCCCTGCCAACCGAGGCGATAGGCGGCCGGCGGGCGGCTCTGGGACGGAGAGCGGCGCACGACCAGGATGCGATAGGTGAGCAGGCCGCCCGGGTCGAGCGCGTCGGTGTCGACCGAGTCGCCCTTGGCGACGGTCTCGCCGTTGGCGAGCGCAACCCGCCGGCGCCGCAGCTCCGACGCAGCCTCGGGCTCGGCTTCGCGGAGGAAGTGGCGCGCGCCGTAAGGCTGGTACTCGGTGATCAGTGTCGGCCCCGCCCCGGCGATCCGCGCACCGATTACTTCCAGCTCCCCGAGCTGGTCGCGTGGGGCGAGGTTCACGTCGCGGTAGGCGAGCGCGTTCGACCACACCACCCCCGCCGCCAGGACGATCCCGAGCACGATCCCCTCGACCACCAACCCCCTCGCGACCATCGCCGCAATTGCCAGTCCGGCGCCGAACGGGACCACGGGCGACGCCGTCGCCAGCGCCTTGCCGTCTACCCACGGCGACCCGAGCAGCCAAATCGCGAGGCACGCGATCGCGGTCCCACCGAGGTAGGCGAGCGGTCCCCAGGCTCGCGCTCGAGCCCCGACCAGCAGCCCGGCCCCCGCAGCCGCGACCATCAGCACGATCAGCGCGTGAACAGGCAACTCGACGACGGGATCGAGGCGGAGGTCGCCCGCGGGCCAGATCCCGGCCACCTGGGCCGGCTCCAGCGGCCCGATCAGGTTTCCGCGCGCGTCGGCGTCGGTGAGCGGCGAGGACGTCGGTGGCAGCAGCCCGCCTCCCGCCAGCACCGGCAGCGCCAGAACCGCGACCAGCCCGACGAGCAACGCGGCCCGAAAGCCGGCGACGCGCGCGGAAAGGCCGCGCACCGCCAGCGCGGCGGCGAGGGCGAACGCGGGCGCGAGCCAGAGCAGGCCGCCGGCGCTCAGCACGCCCGCGAGCGCCGCCGCGAGCAGCGCCGGCGCCAGCAGCAACCGCGGATCGAAGCGGGCGGCGATGAGCGGTCCGACGCAGCCGGCGACCGCGGCGATCAGCAGCGCCGCCGCCAGCTCCTTGATCCCGCCCCAGAGGTAGTAACCGAACAGGAGCGCCGATTGAGCGGCGACGAAGGCGATCGCGGCGCGCAGCGCCGCCGGCTTGACCAGCGGTCGGGCCAGCGACCACAGCGCCAGCGCCAGCAGCGCGGCGAGCAGGGCCAGGAAGGGCTGGATCAGCCAGGCAACGTCCTCGCCCAGCAGCCGGGCGCCGACGCCGAGCGGCAGGAAGGCCCCGACCGGATACCCGTCGCCGAGATTGAAGGCGAGCGTCGCCTCGTACGTCGACGGCGCGAGGCCGTCGAGGTTACGTCCGTGCTCGATCACCCGGTCCGTGAGCGCGAGCCAGGTGGCGGTGTCGTCGAGGCGGATATAGCCGGCGAAGGTGGCCTCCCCCGAGAGCACGATCGGCGCCGCGTAGACGGCGAACACGCCCCCCGCCGCGGCGAGCGCCCACCCGCTCGGCCGCGCCAGCGACCGCCGGCCGAGCACGAGACCGCTGAGCCCCAGCGCGACCACAACGGGGGTCGCCAGCTCGGCGGTGGTGTCGGCGAGGGTGAAGAAGCCGGCGATGACGACGATCAGAGCGAGGCCGACGGCCGGAAGCAACGCCCGCGGCAGCTCCGATCCGGCCAGCCGCCCGACCAGCAGCCCGCAGCCGATCGCCAGCACGACCAGGATCGCCGGGAAGGCGACCCACGCGACGAGCAGCTCCACGTCGACTCCTACAGGCCCAGCTCTTCGGCGCGATCCTCGCGGTACTGCTCGCGCTCGTCCAGCACCGCCTCGACGTAGGCACGGGTCTCGGGGAACTCGATGTCGTCGAGCTCGAGCTCCGCGCCGCCCCATGCGACCACGTTCTCGGGCCCGCCGTTGTAGGCGGCGAGCGCCGCCACCTCGTTGTCATCGAAGCGGTCGAGCAGGTGGCGGAAGTAGAAGGTCCCGTAGCGGATGTTCAGGTCAGGGTTGGAGAGGTCCTCGTAGACGAACGTCTCCCCCCCGCTCAGGGTCTCGATCGTGTCGGCGGTGTCCGGCGTGATCTGCATCAGCCCGCGGGCGCCGGCGGCCGACGTCTGATCGTCAAAGCCGGACTCCTCGTTGATGATTGCCGCGATCAGCGCCGGGTCGAGCTCGAAGCGCTCCGCCTGCTGGCGGATGATGTCCTCGTAGCGGAGCGGCACCGTCACCTCGTCGACGATCCTCTCGACGCCGACCAGGCGGTCGAGGATCAGCGCCGCCCCGGCGACGATCGCCAGGGCGATCAGCAGTCCGCGCGCCCACTTCAAGCGCGCGGCTCGCTCCGCGTCGTGAGCTCGGTGAAAAGCTCGGAAAGGGCGGCCTCGAGCTCGTCCACGGTCCCGTCGTTGCGAACCACGTAGGTCGCTCGGGCGGCCTTCTCCTCCTGCGAGAGCTGGCGCCCGGCGCGGCCCTCGAGCGCATCGGTGCCGCGGGCGCCGGCGCGCTCGACGCGGGTGCCGTCGGCCGCGACGACGGCGATTGTCGCGTCGAACAGCGTCTCGAGCCCGGTCTCGAACAGCAGCGGGATCTCGACCACCGCCAGGGGCGCGTCGCCCGGAAGCTCCGCACGCCAGGCGCGGACGCGCTCCCCGACCAGCGGGTGCAGAGCCGATTCGAGCCAGGCGAGCTCACCGGGCCGCTCGAAGACGATCGACCCGACCCGGGCCCGGTCGATCGCGCCCCCCGGCGCGACCCCGTCACCCCAGCGCTCGACGAGCCGGTCCCGGACCTGCTCGCTCGAGAGCAGTTCGTGGACGACCGCATCGGAGGACAGGGTGGCCGCGCCGAGCCGTTCGAAAACGGCGAGCGCCTCGGACTTGCCGGCCGCGATCGCGCCGGTGAGACCCACGAACGGAACCTCGGACGCGGCGGCCACCGCGCTGGGGTCAGGAGGCCGGCGGCTGCTCGTCGCCTTCGCCGTCGGAAGCGTCCTCGGCGACGGGCGTCTCCTCGACGGCGGGGGCCTCCTCGGGCGGTGGCTCCTCGGCGGGGGGCGCCTCGACGGGAGGCTCGTCGGCGGGGGGATCCTCGACCGGTGCCTCGGCGGCGGGCGCCTGCTCCGCCGGCGGCGCCTCGGAGAAGACCTCCTCGGAGAGATCGAGATCCGGCACCCCGGCTTCGGGCTGGGCGTCAGGCTGGAGCTCGGGCGGGATCAGGTCCCGCAGCGGCAGGTTGTCGTTGCGCTGAGCGCGCTTGACGCTGAGCGAGATCCGGCGCCGCTCCTCGTCGATCTCGAGGATCCGCACCCAGACCTCCTGTCCCGGCTGCACCACCTCGCCCGGAGTCTCGACGTGATGCTCGGCAAGCTCGGAGATGTGCACCAGGCCCTCGACCCCGGGGACGATCTCGACGAAGGCGCCGAAGGCGACGACCTTGGTCACCTTGCCCTCGAGGATGTCGTTCGGCTTGTACTCGTTGAGGACCGTCTGCCACGGGTCCTCCTGAGTCTGCTTGAGCCCAAGCGAGATCCGCTGGCGGTCGCGGTCGATGTCGAGCACCTTGACCCGGACCGTCTCGCCGATCGAGAGCACTTCGGAGGGGTGGTTGACATGGCTCCAGGAGAGCTCGGAGATGTGGATCAGGCCGTCGATTCCCTCGAGGTCGACGAAGGCGCCGAAGTCGACGATGTTGGAGATCTTGCCCTCGACGACCATGCCCGGCTGCAGGCGACCGAGGATCTGCTCGCGCACCTCCTTTCGCTCCTCCTCGAGCACCGCGCGACGCGAGAGGACGACGTTGTTGCGCGAGCGGTTGAGCTCGATCACCTTGCACTCGAGGGTCTGGCCCTTGAACTCGTCGAGGTTGTGGACGCGGCGAATGTCGACCAGCGACGCGGGCAGGAAGCCGCGCACGCCGAGGTCGAGGATCAGGCCGCCCTTGACGACCTCGATCACCGTGCCGTCCACGGGCTCGCCGGACTCGGCGGCAGCCTCGATCTTGCGCCACGCCTTCTCGAACCTGGCCCGCTTCTTGGAGAGCACCAGGCGGCCCTCCTGGTCCTCCTTGGTAAGCACCAGGGCATCGACCTGCTGCCCAAGCGAGACCTCCTCGGACGGGTCGACCGAGCGCCGGATCGAGAGCTCGTTCGCGGGGATGACGCCCTCCGACTTGTAGCCGATGTCGACCAGGACCTCGTCCTTGTCGATCCGCACCACCTCGCCCGAGACGACGTCCCCCTCATCGAACGGCTTGATCGTCGCGTCGTAATTGGGGACGAGTTTGCCGTCGACCTCGATCAAGAGCTCGGTGGAGCCGCCGTTGGTGGCGGCGGGGGCCGCGCTCGCGGGCGCTTGTCGGGCAGCGTCGGTGGTTGTCTCGACCGAAGACACGGCGGCAATGATGGCAAAAACGCACGTGCCGCCCGGAGCGGTCCACCGACGAGGGCGATCGAGCACGCTAGGCTCGCGATCCGATGCCTCGACGTGCGACCAAGCGCGGCGCTGAGCGCACCCCGCTCGCCGGCGACTATGACCTGCTCGTCTGCGGCGCCAGCTTCGCCGGACTCGCGGTCGCCCGGGAGCTGGCCGGTTCGGGCGCCAGGACCCTGATCATCGACCGCTACGAGATCGGCGAGCGCCAGACGTCGGCCTGCGCGGCGCCGACCGAGTGGCTGGAGGCCATGGGCGTCGGCGCCTCGATGCGCCAGACCTTCGACACGCTGGTCGTCAACACGCCGCACGCGACCGCCCGCTTCCACCTCCCGTGGACGTTTTCGACTTTTGACTACCACGAGCTCTGCGGGTTGCTCTGGGACCAGTGTGACGCGGAGTTCGACACGGCTACCGTGAACGGGCGCAGCGCGACCACGGTGCACACCGATCGCGGCGCCATCACCGCCCCCCTGGTCGTCGACGCGTTGGGGTGGAAGCGCGTGCTCTCGGCAAGTGGGTACCAGCCACCCGCGGCGCCGCTCTCCCGCGGGCTCGAGGTGCATCCGTTCGGGGCGGGCGACGAGCTCGAGATCTGGATCGATCGCGACTACGTGCCGGCCGGCTACTCCTGGAGCTTCCCCGCCTCCGACGAGGTCCGGGTCGGGGTCGGCTCGTTCGATCCACGCTTCCACGTGAGGGAGCCGACCGTGCGCCTCGCCCAGGACCTCGAGCGCGAGGCGGTCCGCTTCCAGGGCAACTGGATCCCGCACAAGCTGCGCGCGGCGACCGGCGACGGGATCTTCTTCGTCGGCGACTCGGCCGGGCACTGCCTGCCGTTGACCGCCGAGGGCATCCGCACCGCCTTCTACTTCGGCATCGCCTGCGGCCGGGAGCTGCGACGGGTGGTCGAGGGCCGCGCGGAGCCCGCCACGGCGCGGCGCCGCTACCGCGACTTCTCCGCCGCCCACGAGTGGCACTTCAGGTGGATGCTGCGGGTGCAGAAGCTGGTCCCGCGGGTGCCGCCGCGGCTGCTGGCCGCGGCGCTCAAGGGGATGGAGCGCGGCTCATTCGTCGACTGGTCGTTCGGCCACTACCTGCGCATCGCTCACCCCTCGTTTGCGCGCGCGCCGTCACGGAAGGCGCAACAACCCGAGCTCCAGCTCGCCACCTAGCGCTCGCGAGACAGGCGATCTGATTTGTGCCCGCTGAGCGGGTACAACCCAGATCAGTTCGGCGCGGTGACCCGCGGCGGCGCGGTCGAGCCGCGGACGATCAGCTCGGTCGGCAGCAGCAGCCGCTCGTTGTTGGGTGACTCCTCACCGTCGAGACGCCGCACGAGCATGCTCGCGGCCTGCACACCGATCCGCCGCTGCGGGATCGCGACCGTGGTCAGGGGTGGCCGCAGGCTGGCGACCATCGGGGTGTCGTTGTGGCCGACGAGCGAAACGTCCTCCGGGCAGCGCAGCCCCGACGCGGCGAGGGCCTCGAGGCAGCCGAGCGCGATCAGGTCATTACCGGCGAGGATCGCGGTGAACCGGTCGTCGCGGCTCAAGAGCTGCGCGGCCGCCCGCCTGCCGGCCCCGGCGGTGAAGGCGTCGCCGTGGACGACCAGGCCGAAGGCGTTCAGCCCGAGCCGCTGGACGGCGCCCTCGAAGGCGCGCAGGCGGGTGATTGTCGTCGACAGGTTGCGCGGGCCGGTGACATGGGCGATGCGGCGATGCCCGAGTCCGGCCAGATGGGCGATCGCCGCGTCGACCCCGGCCGCGTCGTCACCCGCGACCAGGGGCAGGGAACGCGTGTCGACGTCGCGTGTGACGAGCACCGTCGGCACCTCGCTGCCGGCGAGCGCGTTGACGGTCTCGCTCGTCCTCGTCGCGGTGGAGACGATCAGGCCCTCGCAGCGGCGGGCGAGCAGCTCGTCGACCAGCAAGGCCTCCCGCTCCGGGTCGTTATCGGTGTCGGCGAGCAGGCAGGCGATGCCCGCGGTCCACAGCACGCCCTCGATCCCGCGGACGATCGGCGGGATGACGGGGTTGGTGAGGTCGGGAACGACGACCCCGACGAATCCCGAGCGACGCGTTCGCAGGCTGCGGGCGACCGGGTCCGGGCGATAGCCCAGCGCGCGCGCCGCCTCGCGCACCCGGCGCTCGGTCGGGGCCGAGATCCGACCCGGAAGTGCCGGGTTCAGCGCCCGCGACGCGGTCGCAGGATTGACCCCGGCCCGGCGGGCCACATCCCTTAGCGTTGGCCGGCGCGCCGCCACGACGCACCTAGGGAGCGATCAGGGGCGCGCCCAGTAATCCTCGGCGGCCTTGCTCGCCGCCAGCGCCTCGGCGGTCTCGAACCCCGGCGCCATCGCCGCCCGCTCGCCCGCCATGTACTCGTGATGGTCGATGTTGAGCAGCCGCAGCCAGCTCTGCTGCCCGAGCGTAAGCCCGATCATGCAGCCGAGCTCGACCAGCTCGGGCTCGGAGAAGTGGGCATACATCCGCTCCCAGAACGCATCGTCGGTCTCCAGGCCCCAGGCGATCGCCTCCGCGTAGGCGAGCCCGGCCTTCTGGCGCTCGTCGAAGCCGTCGAAGGACTCGAAGTTGAGCAGCTCGTCGTACTGGCCCTCCTGGAGTCCTTGCTCGGCGCCCTTCTCGGAGCGCTGGTTGCCGCAGTACTCGCACTTCGTGGTTCGGGAGATGTAGACCCGGCAAAGCTCCTTGAGCGAGTGCTCGACGGTCCCCTCGCGAAACAGGTCGCGCCAGCTGTTGGCGAAGAACCAGAACGCCGCCGGCACGTGGGCGCGCACCGCGGAGCTCTCGGGCCGGGGAGTTCCCTCCCTCGCGCAGCGCTCGATCTCGGCCTGCATCTCGGGGGTCATGTCCTCGAACGGGACGTAGCTGATCCGCTGGCTGCTCATCGAGCTCTCCTCCACGCGCTGTTTTGTTGGCAATCGATTGCCAACAATAGCACGAAAGGGGCGGCCGTCAGCGGTCGATCGAGGACATGTTCGGGTAGCGATCGCCCGCCGTGAACCCCCGCGGCGCCGCCTCGTCGAGGCGGGCGAGCTCCTCGGCGCCGAGCTCGATCTGCGCAGCGGCCAGGTTCTGCTCCAGGTGGGCGCGGCGCGAGGTGCCCGGGATCGGGACGATGTCGTCGCCGCGGTGCAGCACCCAGGCGAGGGCGAGCTGTCCGGGCTCGACTCCCTTATCGACCGCGATCTCGCGGACCCGATCCACCAGGACCAGATTGCGGTCGAAGTTCTCGCCCTGGAAGCGGGGATGGCCGCGGCGCGAGTCGTCCTCCGGGACGTCCTCGGGGCGCCGGAAGCGGCCGGTGAGAAAGCCCCGCCCCAGCGGGCTATAGGCGATGAACCCGATCCCGAGCTCGCGCACGGTGGGCAGGATCTCGTCCTCCACCCCGCGCGTCCACAGCGAGTACTCGGTCTCGAGCGCGGCGATCGGGTGCGCCGCGTGCGCCCGCCGGACGGTCGCCGCCGCCGCCTCGGAGAGCCCGAGGTGGCGAATCTTGCCCGCGGCGACGAGCTCGCCCATCGCGCCGACCGTCTCCTCGATCGGCACCTTCGGATCGACGCGATGCTGGTAGTAGAGGTCGATCGACTCGACCCCGAGCCGCTCCAGGGACGCATCGCAGGCCTCGTGCACGTACTCGGGGTCGCCACGAACACCGAGCGGCTCCCCCGCCGGCCCTCGCACCTGTCCGAACTTGGTCGCGATCACCACCTGCTCGCGACGGCCGGCGATCGCACGTCCGACCAGGCGCTCGTTGGCGCCCGCGCCGTACATGTCGGCGGTGTCGAGCATCGTCACGCCGAGGTCGAGCGCGCGCCGGATCGTGGCCGTCGCCTCGCGTTCGTCGGCCCCCGCGTAGAACGCCGACATGCCCATGCAACCGAGCCCGATCTCGGCGACCTCGAGGCCCTCGCCCAGCGTTCTCGTCCGCATCGCTAAAGCGCCAACCCCAGCGGCTCCTGCAGCAGCGCCCGCACCCGGGCCAAGAACTCGGCCGCCTCGGCGCCGTAGAGGATGCGGTGATCGCAGGCCAAGGTG
>JAJNAZ010000002.1 GCA_021155855.1 Solirubrobacterales bacterium | reverse complement strand
GATACCGCGTCGTCGAAGTCGTGCGCGCTGGCGGGATCGACGGTGAAGGCGGCAAGGTCGCGCAGGTCGCGACGCTCGAGCTTCGACCGCGGTGCTTCGCCGGCCGCACGCTCCGCCTCGGCGGTGAGCACCGGGTCGAAGCCGCGCTCGTGACCGCGTTCGAGCAGCAACGCGCCGACGACGTCGGCGGCTCGGTCCGGGGCGCCGAGCAGCTCGACCACTCTCGCCCCCCTGGCGTGTCGCTCGACCAGGACCATCTCGCCACCGCGCACCCGAGCCCCGCCGGCGACGCCGGTCTGCGCGCCACGCTCGAACAGCGGCTCGGCGACCAAGAACCGCCCCCGACGACCGATCACGGCGACGAAGCGATCACGCTCCGGGCGGCTCACGGCGGGTTCGGGAGTTGGCCTTCCAGCGCGTCGAGCGCGCGGTCGAGGGCCTCGTCCTCGCGCGGCGTCCGCCGGTCGTCCTCGGCGCGGATCTCGGGCTTCACGCCCTCGCCGGCGATCGAGGTGCCGTCCGCGGTCAAGTACTGGCCGATCGTCAGGTCAAGGGCGCCGCCCTCGTCGAGCGGGATCACCTCCTGGAAGCTGCCCTTGCCGAAGGTGTGGGTGCCGACCACGGTGGCGAGCTCGTTGCTCTTCAGCGCCGCCGCGAGGATCTCGGCCGCCGAGGCGGTGTCGCGGTTGACGAGCACGACCGTGGGGCGCGGGTCGATCGCCTTGCCGACGGCCTCGTAGTCGCGCTCGCCCTGGGTCCGGCTCTCGGTCGAGACCACGGTCCCGTCCTCGACGAAGACGCTGGTCGAGAGAACCGCCTCGTTGAGCAGGCCGCCCCCGTTGCCGCGCAGGTCGAGCACCAGGCCCTCGGCGCCCTCGCGGTAGAGGCGCTCGATCGCCTCGCGTAGCTCGCCGTGGGCGCCCTCGCTGAAGGTCTGAAAGTCGACGTAGGCGATCTCGCGTCCGTTGGCCCGGCGCAGCTCGCCGTCGGCGGCGGGCACGCGGACCTCGGCGCGCTCGAGCACGATCTCGCGCTCCGCGCCGCCGCCGACCGGCGCCAGGCCGAGCTCGACCTCGGTCCCCTTCGGGCCCTGGATCCTGGCGGTGGAGACGTCGGCGGGCACGCCCGCAATCGACTTGCCGTCGACGGCGACGATCACGTCCCCTTCCTTGATCCGGGCCCGCTCGGCCGGAGTCTCGGGCAGGACATCGGCGACGCGAAGGCCCTTGGCAACCTCGTTCACGGTCAGGCCGACGCCGGAGAACCGCCCCGACGTAGCCGCCTCGAAGTCCTCGAGCTGATCCTCGGTGAAGTAGTGCGAGAAGCGGTCGTCATAGCGCCTGCGAAGCTCGCGCACCATGCCCTCGATCGAGGCGTCCTCGAGCCGGCTCGGATCGACCGCCTCGAAGTAGTTGCTCTCGACCGTCTCCAGCGCCTCGGCGATCGCGTCGGCCTCGTCATCGGCGGTCAGGATGCCGGTGAGCACGCCGGCGAGGCCCGCGAGCGCCAGCCCGATCACGAGGCCGGTTACGACGCCGAAGCCGAACCGGCTCCGCGAATCCGGGCTCAAACCCTGAGGAAGCGGCGCAAAGTGATGCCGCTGCCGAGCGCGGAAACGAGGACCGCGGCGGCGACGAGCATCGCGACCAGGGGCGCGAAGCCCATGGTGGAGAGGTTGTCGATCAGGGCGAAGTCGTCGGCGAGCGGGTCCACGATGGTCACCTTCCCGAGCAACAGTATGCCGACCGCGATGCCCGCGCCGGCGACGCCGACGATCACGCCCTCGATCATGAACGGCCAGCGAATGAACCAGTTGGTGGCGCCGACCAGCCGCATCACCTCGACCTCGCGCCGGCGGGCATAGATCGAGAGCCGGATCGTGTTCGCGACCAGCAGCAGCGACGCGATCAGCAGCAGGGCTGCGATCACCAAGAGGACGATCTTGACCGCGCCGGTGACCTCGCGGATCTTGGTCGCGTTCTCGCGGTCCTGTCCGATCGGCGGATCGATCGCGGCGCTGATCGGAGTCGGCTTGCCGGCCGAGTTCGGCGGCGTCAGCGCCGCGCGGACCGCCTCGAGATTGTCGGCGTCGTCGAGCTCGAGCTTGAAGGTCGGCGGCAGGGGGTTCGAGTTCAGCTCCTGGATCGAGCCCTCGAGGTCACCGCGCAGTTCGTCGGCGAGCTCCCGCTTCGCGCACGCGGGCGAGCAGTACTCGACCGCGGCCACGTGCGGGATCGCCGCCAGCTCCTTGTCGAGCGCCTCGATCTCGGCCTTGGTCGCATCGCGGTAGAGGAAGACCTGGAGCCCGATCTGCTCGCGGACCTCGGTCGCCTTCGACTCGCTGGCCCGCAGCACCGGCACGAGGACGCCGAGCAACAGGGTCGTGACCACGATCGTGACGATCGCGGCGACGCTGGGCGCGGCGCTGCGCCGCAGCGCCCGGATCGCCTCGGAGAGAAAGAAGGCGATGCGGCCCACGGCTCAGTGGTCCCCGTTCGTGCCGCCCTCGTCGCCGACTCCCATCTCGGCGCGCATGCGGGCGGCGAACTCCCTGGTCGACTCGTCGTGGTAGCCGCTGGCGTCCTCGTCGCGGACCAGCCGGCCCTCTTCGAGCGCGATCACGCGGCGGCGCATCTTGTCGACCATGTCTCGGTCGTGGGTGACCACCAGGACCGTGGTCCCGGTGCGGTTGATCCGGTAGAGCAGCTGCATGATCCCGATCGAGGTGATCGGGTCGAGGTTGCCGGTCGGCTCGTCCGCGAGCAGCAGCGGTGGGTGGTTGACGAAAGCGCGCGCGATCGCAACCCGCTGCTGCTCGCCACCGGAGAGCTCGTCGGGATAGTTGTGGATCTTCGCCTGCAGGCCGACCAGGCGCAGGATCTCCGGCGTCTTGCGGCGGATCTGCGAGCGCGGCTCGCCGATCACCTGCAGGGCGTAGGCGACGTTGTCGTAGACGGTCCGGTTGGGCAGCAGCTTGAAATCCTGGAACACGGTGCCGATCCGCCGCCGCAGGTAGGGGGTGCGGTTGTGGTCGAGCTCGTTGATGTCCTTGCCCGCGATTTGCACCCGGCCGGCGGCCGGCTCGATCTCGCGGATCAGCATCTTGATCAGGGTCGACTTGCCGCAGCCGGTGGGGCCGACGACGAAGGCGAACTCGCCGCGCCCGATCTCGAGCGTGATCCGGTCGAGGCCGACGTGGCCGCCGGGGTAGACGACGGTCCCGTCCTCGACCGAGATGATCGGCGGTTGGCCGCTCTGCGCTCGCGGGCGGGGGCGGCGCGGCGCGCGGCGCCGGTGCTCACGACCCTCGCGGGCGCGCTTGGCGGCCGATCTGCGTCTGTTCAGTAGTGGCATGCGGAGCCTCTTTCTTCGGCGTCGGCGCCACTCCTGCGCGGTGGTCGAGCGAGCGCCCCCTGCATCGAATGCTGCGGATCACGGTCGAATCCGAGCGGCGACAGGGTAGCGCAGAGTGTTAGCGGACGCTAACGATAGGTCCGGCCTGCAAGTGCGTCGCAGGCGCTCAGCGGCAGCTGTCCGGGCATGAGGGTCGGACTCGATTTCAGCGCGTTGGCGTGATGTGAGAGGTTCCGCTGGCTCAGATCTGCACCGATAGCGAGGAGGACGCATGACGGACCCCATCGAGACGCAGGTGAGAGGGCGGTGGATCACCGAAGCGGTGCCCGATCGCCGCTTCCCCGAGACCGCGATGGACCCCGTGGCCGCGATGCGGCTGATCGACGAGGAGCTGGTGCTCGACGGGATCCCGGAGCGCAACCTGGCGACGTTCGTGACCACCTGGATGGAGCCGGAGGCCCAGCGTGTGATCTCCGAGAACCTGCACCGCAACTTCATCGACCACGCCGAGTACCCGCAGACCGCCGAGATCGAGCAGCGCTGCATCCGGATGCTGGCCGACCTCTTCAACGCTCCGGGAGAGACGACCGGTGCCCGGACCCAGGGGTCGTCGGAGGCGATCATGCTCGGCGCCCTGTCGCTGAAATGGAAGTGGCGCGAGCGGCGCGAGGCGGCGGGCGAGTCGACCGACCGGCCCAACCTCGTCTTCGGTGGCGACGTGCACGTCGTCTGGGAGAAGTTCTGCCGCTACTTCGACGTCGAGCCGCGGATCGTCCCGCTGCAACCCGACAAGTACACGATCGGTCCCGCGGACGTCGAGCCGCACGTCGACGAGAACACGATCGGGGTCGCCGCCGTGCTCGGCACCACCTTCACCGGGCATGCCGACGACATCACCGGAATCAACGATTTCCTCGTCGGCCTGCGTGACGAGCGGGGCATCGACGTCCCGCTGCACGTCGACGGCGCCAGCGGCGGCTTCGTCTGGCCCTTCCTCTATCCCCACTACGAATGGGACTTCCGACTCGAGCAGGTGCGCTCGATCAACGTCTCCGGACACAAGTTCGGGCTCGTCTATCCCGGGGTCGGCTGGCTGATCTTCCGCGAGCGCGCCGACCTCGCCGACGATCTCGTCTTCTACGAGAACTACCTCGGCAAGACCGACGCGACCTTCACCCTCAACTTCTCGACCGGCTCGGCGATGGTGCTGGCGCAGTACTACAACCTCATCCGCCTCGGTCGCGACGGCTATGCGTTCGTGATGCGGGCGATGCAGACCAACGCGCGGTTCCTCGCCGACCGGATCCACGAGATCGGGCGCTTCGAAATCATCGGCGGCGACGACGACCGGCTGCCGCTGGTGGCGTTCAACTTCGCCGAGAACGCCCCGTATGACGAGTTCGATATCGCGTGGCAGGTCGCGGCGGAGCGCGGCTGGATGCTGCCCGCCTACACGATGCCCCCGAACGCCGACAAGGTCAAGATGCTGCGCGCGCTGGTCAAGCTCAACCTCACCCACCCCCTGGTCGGCACGCTCGCGGACGACATCGCGAACGCCTGCGAAACCCTGGACAAGAAGGGTGGCTTGAGCGAGTCCGAGCGCAAGCGGGTGAAGACGAACACCGGGTTCTGAGTCGCGAGGGGAGATATGTTCATCTCCCAGCTGAGAGAAGGAGTTCGAAGATGAGTGAAGAGATCGGTCCGGTCCAGTACCTGATCGTCGCCTTCGCCGCCATGGACGAGAACGGCGAGGTTGGGGCTCTCGAGCTGCTCGGAATCTGATGGCGGGCCAAGAGGCGCCACAACTCGGAGACGAGCAGCTCCGCGAGCTGGTCGGCCTGCTCCGTGAAGCCGACACCGCCGAGCTCAAGCTCACGGTGCCCGAGCAGCCGGGCCACGGCTACCGATCGACGGTCGCCGCGCTCGGGATGGACCCGATGGACGCCTTCCTGCGGCAGGTCTACTTCTTCGACACGCCGGCGCTCGACCTCGACTCGGCTGGGGTCGTCGTCCGCGCCCGCCGCACCCAGGGCAGGCCCGACGACTCGGTGGTCAAGCTGCGCCCGGTCGTGCCAGGCGACCTGCCGCCGGAGGTCCGGGGGCACAAGCGCTTCGGCGTCGAGGTCGACGCGCTTCCCGGCGGCTTCGTCTGCTCCGGCTCCTTCAAGGCGAAGCTCGGTGACGGGTACGTGAAACCCGCGGTCACCGGGGAGCGGCCGATCTCGAGCCTGTTCGACGAACCGCAGCGGGCCTTCTACGCCGAGCACGCGCCCGCCGGGCTCGAGCTCGACGACCTGACCGTCCTCGGCCCGCTGCTCGTGCTGAAGCTCAAGTTCGTCCCCGAGGGCGTCGATCGGCGGATGGTCGCGGAGGTGTGGCTGTACCCCGACGGAAAGACGATCCTCGAGCTGTCGACCAAGTGCGAGCCGGGCGAGGCGTTTCAGGTCGCTGCCGAGGCGCGCGCGGATCTGTCCGCGCGCGGCGTCGACCTGAGCGGCGAGCAGGAGACGAAGACGCGCACCGCGCTCGAGTTCTTCGCGGCTGCCGGGAGCTGACGACTCTCGACGGCCGTCGGCGTCCAGCATTTGGGCCGGCTCAGCCGCTCAGGTCGAAAACGCCCTTGATCACGAAGAACACGCCGACGACCGCAAATGCCGCAACCAGCACCGAACGCTGGTGGCGGCGCATCCAGTCGGCGATCCGGCCGAGCGCTCGCCGGGCCGCCTCTGGGCGCCGAAGGCAGAGGACGAGGGCGACGGCCGGAATCGTGAACCAGATCGCGTTGAAGACGATCACGTCGACCATCCCGACGGCGAGGCTCGGGTCGTCGGCGGCGATCGCGTTCAGCCCGAGCAGGTAGAGGAGACCGGGCAGGTGGGTCGCCATGCCGGCCCCCGCGGCGACCGAGGGCGACGGTCACGCAGCCGTCGCACCAGCTTCGAGTCGGACACCGACGAGTCCCGCTCGCGAGGCAGCTTGCCCGCCGCCATCCCGGCGGCGAAGCCGAGTGCCGCTCCGCCGCCGATCAGCTCGATGACCGCGTACGCGGTCGAGTTCCCGGTCTTGATCCCGACCCCGTGCAGGACGCTCACCACGACCACCCCGACCGCGCAGCTCCAGGCGAAGCCGACGAGGACGTAGGAGGCGAGCGGCCGGGCGGGCCGCGGCGCCGAGAGCAGCGCGTAGACGGCCGCGAACCCGGTGGGCCGCAGCGCGCTGGCGAAAGCCAGGCCGATCGCCTCGGGGCTCACGTCGTCGCCGCGCCGACCGCGGGCTCGTCGTCCGGCCCGAGCCCCTCGGCGGTCGCCGAGTCCCGCAACAGCATCACCGCGCCGACCAGGAAGCAAAGCGCCCCGAGCGAGGTGGTGACGTTCGCCGCCGCGAGCGCGAGCACGTCGCCCGTGGAGGGGACCACGTAGCTGGCGATGGTGGAAAGCCCGAACAGGACGCAGCCCGCGAGGTTGACGATCGCGATCCTCCACTCGAGCGTGCGTTCGGCGTCCCGGACGCCGCCGCCGCGCACCTCGAGGTAGGCGAGCAGCCCCGAGATCAGGAAGCAGATCGATCCGAGCGCCTCCGGCGCCCAGACCAACCGGTCGACCTGAGACGTATCGAAGCTTTGCGTCATCGCCCGGTAGGTATCGACGTTGAAGTAGACCGTTCCGACAAGCTGGATCAGGGTCGCCCACCAGCCGATCCGCCGCGGCTGGAACGTGAGAGCGCGAAACCGCGCGTGGCCGATCTTGGACGGCGCGCAGTCGGCGGTGGCCGACACGAGGTGCTGGATCAGGGCCGCCGCGGTGAAGAACACGGAGCCGACGAAGAACACGGCGCCGTCCGCCGCGGAGCCGACCAGCTGGACGAATCCGGGCAGCGGCCCAAGGAAGAAGCACAGCGACCCGATCGCGAACAGCACCCCGATCCACCATTCGGGGCGCCGCGGTGCCCACCGCCGAGACCGCGATGCACCATCGGCTCGTGGTGGCCCCGCCGAGTGCTCGCCGCGATGCCTATGCATCGACAGAGACTAGGCGAGCCCGCGCGGGCCGAGCAGCGGCCGGACCGCGCAATCACGCCGTCGGGGCAACGCCGGGTCGACAATCGCCGGTTACAGTGAGCCGATGACGGACCCCGGGGGGAAGGCTGGTTCGGACGCGGCCTTTGGTGCGGAGCCGCGATGGGAGCCGACCAAGCCGCGGCTGCGACTCCTGCCGTTGCTCTTCGCGTGGCTGGTCAGTGCGGCGTCGGTCTACGTGGCGGCCGCCGTGGTGCCCGACGTCGAGATCACGGACGTGGGCGGCGCTTTCGTGGTCGCCGCCGTGATCGCGGTCGTCAACTCGGTGCTGCCGCCGCTGGTCGGGGCGCTGCGACTGCCGTTCACGCTGTTGCTCGGCTTCGTATCGGTACTGCTGATCGACGCCGCTGCCTTGGTGATCGCGGCCGACGCGCTCCCCGAATTCATTGCGGTCAGCTCGTTCGGGGACGCACTGGTGGCATCGCTGGTGATGGCCGCCGTCTCGATCGTGCTCGAGGTCCTAGCCGGGACCAACGAGGAGGACGAGTTCACATTCCGCGTCGTGAAGTCCACCGCCCAGCGCCAAGGCGGTGCCACGCCGACCGCGATCCCCGGGCTGATCTGCCTCGAGATCGACGGGCTCGCGCTGCCGGTGCTGCGGCGCGCAATGCGCGACGGCAGCGCCCCCAACCTCGCCCGCTGGATCGCCGAGGGCGGCTACCACATCGCCGAATGGGAGACCGATCTCTCCTCGCAGACCGGCGCCAGCCAGGCCGGGATCCTGCTCGGCTCGAACGAGGACATCCCCGCGTTTCGTTGGGTCGAGAAGGAGACCGCGACGCTGATGAGTTGCTCGGCACCGGAGGACTGCGCCGAGATCGAGCGCCGCCATGCCTCGGGCGACGGGCTCCTCGTCGAGGGGGGGGCAAGCCGCGGGAATCTGCTCTCCGGCGAGGCCGGCGAGGTGATCCTCACGGTCAGCCGAATGGAGGCCGAGAAGCGCGCCAATCCCGGCTACCGGGCGTTTCTCTCCAACGGCTTCAACGTCACCCGGGCGCTGGTTCTGTTCGGCTGGGAGGTGCTGCTGGAGTGGACGGCGGCGATTCGGGCCGCACGCCGGGACGTGCGACCGCGGGGTCATCGCGGCGGCATCTACCCGCTGCTCCGCGGGGTGATGTGCGTGATGGTCCGCGACCTGGTCGTCTTCGGCGTGCTCAGCGACATGATGCGCGGGCGCCCCGCGGTGTACGCCACCTTCGCCAGCTACGACGAGGTGGCCCACCATTCGGGGCTCGAGCGCGCCGACACGCTCGAGGCGCTGCGCAAGCTCGACCAGCAGTTCGGCCGCATCGAGCGCGCCCGGGCCTACGCCGGGCGGCCGTACGAGATCGTCGTCCTCTCCGACCATGGCCAGACCCAGGGGGCCACGTTCAAGCAGCGCAACGGTTACGGCCTCGACGACCTGGTCGAGCGCTCGCTCGCCGGCGCGCACGTCGACGGAATCGAGGGCGGCGACGAGCAGAGCGCGATGGTCGGCCATGCGGTCAGCGAGGCGACCGGCCGCAAGCGCGACAAGCGGCCGAAGAACGACGTCTCCGACCGCCAGGTCGTCGTCCTCGGCTCGGGCAACCTCGGCCTGGTCTACCTCATGGACGAACGGCGGCGGCTCACCCTGGAGGAGATCTCGGAGCGCCACCCGCGTCTGATCGACGCGCTGCGCGAGCATCCCCACGTTGGGTGGCTACTGGTCCGTTCGCATGAGCACGGGCCGTTGGCGCTCGGCGCCGGCGGCGCCCACCACCTCGCCGACGGCCGGATCGAGGGCGAGGACCCGCTGGCGGCGTTCTCGCCAGGCGCGCCCGCTCACCTGCTGCGCACCGACGGCTTCGAGCACGTCGCCGACATCATGGTCGGCAGCTTCTACGACCCCGAGCTCGACGAGGGCTGCGCGTTCGAGGAGCTGATCTCGTTCCACGGAGGGCTCGGCGGACCGCAGACGCAGCCGTTCATCCTCTACCCGAGCACCCTCGACCTCGGTGACGAGCCGATCGTCGGCGCCGCCGCGGTCCACGCGCTGCTGAAGCGATGGCGGCGCGAGCTCGAGTCGCAGGGAAGCACCGACCACGCCGCCGGGGTGATCGCGCAGTCCGATCGCGCTCCTACGCTGCACCGGACATGATTCGAGCCCGCCTGCGACGCCACCGCCGCGACGGGGAACCGGGTCGGGAGGCCGAGGAGTACATCGAGATCGATCCCGGCCAGCTGCGCGGGATCTTCAGCGTCCCGCAGTGGCTGCGCGACGTCGGCCTCACGGCCTGGTTGCTGGTCGGCGTCGCGGTGTTCCTGGTGGGCGCTGTGTGGCTGCTCTCGCTCACGCAGGTGATCGTGGTCCCGGTGATCACGGCGGGCATCGTCGCTGCGGTCGCATCGCCGCTGGTAGCTTGGCTTCGCTCGCACGGAGTCCCGCGCGGTTTCGGCGCGGCGCTGTTGATGGTTGGAATCATCCTCCTTGGCATCGGCGTCGTGCTGGTGATCGTTGGCGGGATCACCGGCGAGACCTCGGCCGTCACCGCGCAGCTTTCGGACGCCAAGGACACGGTCTCCGGCTGGCTCACCGACCTCGGCGTCGATCCGGCCAAGGCTGAGGACGCGAAGCAGCACGCGAGCTCCGGGGTTAGCGACAGCGTCTCGGCGCTGCTGGATGGCGTCATCGGCGGGCTCTCGCGGCTGTCCTCGATCGTCTTCTTCCTCGCGATGACCGCGCTCAGCCTCTTCTTCCTGCTCAAGGACGGGCCGCAAATCCGCGCCTGGGCCGAGGGCCATCTCGGGCTGCCGATGCCGGTCGCGCAGACGATCACTCAGCGCGTGCTCGGATCGCTGCGCGGCTACTTCCTCGGCGTGACGATCGTCGCCGCGTTCAACGCGGTCGTGGTCACGATCGGCGCCCTGATCCTCGGGGTGCCGCTGATCGGGACGATCGCCGCGGTCACCTTCTTGGGCGCCTACATTCCCTACATCGGCGCCTGGGGCGCGGGCGCTTTCGCCGTGCTGATCGCGCTCGGCGGCGCCGGCACCGACGCCGCCGGCGGAATGATCGTCGTCCAGCTGCTCGCCAACGGCATCCTTCAGCAACTCGTTCAGCCGCTGGCGATGGGCGCGGCGCTCGGCATCCACCCGCTCGCGGTGCTGGTCGTCACGATCGCCGGCGGCGCGATGTTCGGCACGATCGGGCTGGTCCTCGCGGCCCCGCTCACCTCGGCGGCGGTCCGGATCTCGGCTGACCTCGCCCGCGCGCGGGCGGAGGCGGAGCCGGCGCCGCGCGACCCGGACCCACATGTGGCGGCGGCGCAGGCCTGAGGGCGGAGGATCCCGATGAACCATAGAGTCACCGCCGAAGCGAAGGAGACATGAACTTCCTGACGATCCTGCCAATGGCCTTCGTGATGATCGCGGGGCCGCAGATCCTGAGCGCGATCTTCCTCGCGACGAGCGAGAATTGGCGGCGCAACTCCCTCGCGTTCGTCCTCGGAGCGTCGCTCTCGATCACGATCATCGTCACGATCGCCTTCTTCGTTGGAGACGGCCTCAAGCAGGGCGGAACCTCCGACACGACGCTCTACTGGATCGTGCTCGTCCTTCTCGTCGCCGCCGCGATTCGCACCTACGTCAAGCGCGAGGAGTCGGAGCCGCCGAAGTGGATGGGCAAGCTCCAGACGGCGACGCCCGGGTTCTCGTTCAAGCTCGGGTTCCTACTGCTCGGGGTGTTTCCAACCGACATCCTCACGTCGTTCGCGGTCGGTTCCTATCTTGCGGCACACGGTGACCCGTGGTGGCATCTGCTGCCGTTCCTCGCCCTGACGCTGTTCTTCCTCGCGCTGCCGTCGCTGATGCTGGTCGCCTTCGGCGATCGGGCACAGCGCTTCATGCCCGAGGCCCGCCAGTGGATGAACGACAACTCCTGGGTGATCAACGAACTCGTGCTGGCGCTGTTCATCGCGCTCACGATCAGCAACATCGCCGGCTAGGCCCAACCGGAACGCTGCCTCGCAGTCGGTGCGACTAGAAGTCGTCTGGGACGATCGTCGGCTTGGTCTCCCCGTAGAGCCACTGCTGGAAGTAATCCTCGAGCAGCGCGAGATCGGCGCCGGCGAAGCCGCTGACCTCCATCGCGGTGGCGATGAACTCCTCGGTGCTGACGTTGCCGTAGGCGAAGCGGTCGAGCAGCGTGCGGGCGAGCTCGAAGAACTTCGCGTCGCCGACGATCTCCTTGTAGCCCTGGAGGGTCATCGCACCGCGCTGGTAGGTGGGGAAGAAGTGGAACAGGTTCGCCGGGTCGCCGTCGAGGATCGCCGGCGCGGTCTCCCAGTCCTCGTCCGGGGTGTTGGCGTATAGGTCGTCCCAGATTGCCGCCGGGTCATCGCCGCCGTCCTCGAGGAACGACCAGTACCAGTCCGACCAGTTCGCCCAGCCCTCGTTGAACCAGATGTCCGCCCAGGTCTCGAGCGTGGCGCTGTTGCCGAACCACTGGTGGGCGAGCTCGTGCGCCTGGGTGCTGATGTTGATCGACGGGGTGCCGAAGGTGAAGCTTCCGGAGTAGTGGGGCTTGGTCTGGACCTCGAGCGCGTAGCCGACCCCGGTGGCGCGATCGGCCACGGCGCCGGTGGAGTCGAACGGATAGGCGCCGTAGTTGTCGGAGAAGAAGTTGATCTGATCCGGCGCCCGCGCCAGCGAGGCGTTGATCGCGGCCAGCTGGTCGGCGTTCGCGGTGGCGTCGATCGCGTTGTAGACCGGCAGCGTCCGCCCGGTCGAGTTCTCGACCATTGACTCGACGGTGTAGATGAAGTCGCCCACGGTCGCGGTGGTCAGGTAGGTCCCGGTCGGGTCGTCCTCGGTCCAGTGCCAGGTGGCGGTGCCGTCGCCGTGCTGGGTGAGCGCGGCGAGCTCGCCGACCCCGAGCGCGGTCTTCCCCTGCGGGACCCGGATCAGGGTGTCGAAGGTCGCCTTGTCGGTCGGGTAGTTGTTGGACGGGAACCAGCTCTGCGATCCCATCGGCTCGCCGACGACAAAGGCGCCGTCGCAGGTCTGCGGCGGGTCCAGCGGGAAGCAGGCGCGGATCCAGCCCTCGATCGATTCGTCGGGATCGGTGATCGGCTGCGGGTCGCCGGAGTAGCGGACCTTAACCACGAACTCCCGTCCCTTCTTCGGCCTGGTGGACGGATGGGGCTCGACGACGAGCTTCATCGGCTGGGACACCTCGGGAATCGGGCTCAGGTCGGGGGTGGCCTCGACCTGCTCGAACTCGGCCTCGCGGCCGTTCACTGTCACCCGTGAGACGTCGAGCTCCTGGAAGTCGAGGCTGAACTCCCTCAGCTTCTGGGTCGCGGTGGCGACGATCTTCGTCCTCGCCGACTCGAACTCGTTCGCCACCGGGTCGTAGTCGAGCTTGATCGTGTAGTGGCCGGCGTCATAGCCGCCGTTGCCGATCTGCGGCAGCAGCGGATCGCCGAGCGAGCGGGCGCCGATCTGCTTGTCCGGCTTCGCGATCGCGCCGGGGGCGACGAGCAGCGCGGTCGCCACGACCACCACTGCCTGAGACGATCGGCTTCAGCACCAGCGCCTCCCGGGCGCGGTCGGCGATTCCGCGGGCGGTGAGCCCGAAGTGCTCCATGCAGGCCTCGCCGGTGCCCGAGATGCCGAACTCGTCGCCCATGCCGACGGCGAAGATCGGCACCGGGTGCTGCTCCGCGGCGACGTGGCGGACCGCGTCGGCAAGCCCGCCCGTGACCCGGTGCTCCTCGGCGGTCACCGCGACCCCGGTCTTCGAGATCGACTCGAGCACCGGCTCGGACTGGATCGGCTTCACGATCGAGACGTTGAGCACCTCCGCCTCCACCCCGTCCTCGCGCTCGAGCGTCTCCGCCGCGTCCATCGCACGCCAAACCATGTGCCCCGTGGCAATCAGGCTGATGTCCTTGCCCTCGCGGAGCACGTCGACTCCTCCGCCGAGGCTCTCGGGGATTTCGTCGTAGACGATCGGCGTCGACGGGCGCCCGAGCCGGATGTACATCGGGGCATCGTTGGACTCGTAGCTGTCGATCACCGCCCGGTAGGCCTGGTTGTAGTCGGCCGGGACGACTACCTGCATCCTCGGCATCGCCCGCATCAAAGCGATGTCCTCGATCATCTGATGGGAGGCGCCGTCCTCGCCCAGCGAGACGCCGCCATGCGAGGCTCCGATCCGGACCTTGAGCTCGTTGTGTGCGATCCCGAGCCGCACCTGGTCGTAGGCGCGCCCTGAGGCGAAGATCGCGAACGTCGACGCGTACGGGACCTTGCCCGTCGCCGCCAGTCCACAGGCCATCGACATCATGTTCGCCTCGGCGGCACCGCAGTTGAAGAAGCGCTCGGGGAAGCGCTCGCCGAACTTCATCGACTGGGTCGAGACGGCGAGGTCGGCGTCGAGCGCGACCACCTCGTCGTGCGCTTCGCCGAGCTCGACCAGGGCGTCGCCGTAGGCGTGGCGGGTGGCGATCGGCTCGGTCTTCGCTTCGGCCGGCACCGGTCTAGCCGTCCTCCGAGGCCTGCAGCGACTTCGTCTGGAGCTCGAGCCGCTGCTCGAGCTCCTCGAGTGCCTCGGCGGCGAGCTCGGGGCTCGGCGGCTTGCCGTGAAAGCCGAAGCGCCCCTCCATCGCCGAGACGCCCTTCCCCTTCGTCGTCTGGCAGACGATCGCCGCCGGTCGGTCGAGCGCGCGGCTGCGCTCGAGCGCATCGACGACCGCCCCCATGTCGTGACCGTCGATCTCGACCGCATCCCAGCCGAACGACTCGAACTTCGCCCGTACGTCGCCGGTGTCCATGACCTCTTCGGTCGTGCCATCGGTCTGCAGGTGGTTGTAGTCGACGATCGCGGTCAAGTTCGAGACCCCGAAGTGCGCCCCGGCGGTCGCCGCCTCCCAGGTCTGGCCCTCCTGGATGTCGCCGTCGGAGAGCACACCGAAGACGTGCGCGGTCTCGGCGAGGCCGTCGAGCCGCAGCCCGAGGCAGATGCCGACGCACATCGACAGCCCCTGGCCCAACGACCCGGTCGAGACCTCCACCCCGGGGGTCCGGTTCATGTCCGGGTGGCCCTGCAGGTGAGCGCCGATCTGGCGCACCCCCATCAGGTCCTCGCGCGGGAAGTAGCCGGTATGGGCGAGCGCCGCGTACTGGATCGGCGCCGCGTGCCCCTTGCAGAGCACGAAGCGGTCGCGCTCGGGCCACTCGGGATTGTGCGGGTCGTGGCGCAGGACGCGGTAATAGAGCGCGGCGACGATGTCGGCAGCGGAGAGCGAGGAGTCCAGGTGCCCGGACTTGGCGACCGCCAGCATCGTCGTACAGTCGATCCGCAGCACGGTCGCCCAGCGCTCGAGCTCGGCGATCGTCGGCTGTTGCGCCTCCCCCTCGCTGTGGCGCGACGGGGGCGACGGGTCCGGGACCGGCCTCAGATGCGTCACGCGGGCGAGGTTAGCTGACGTCATGTTGCGTCAACGTACGTCTCGAGGCGGACGGGATGAGCCCCACCGTTAGCCGCAAAATGCAGCGTCGAATGACGAGTGCAACGATGACGGCGATCCTCGCCTCGCTGGTCCTGTGGGGGCTGGGAGGCTGCGGGTCGGAGGACGAGTCCACCCCAGCGGGGGCAGAGGAGCCGGCGGCGGGGATCGACGCGCAGCCGAGCGATGAGAACCGCGAGGACCAGGCGGCGGACGGCGAGGCCGACGATCGCGAGCCTCCGCCCGAGGGCAAGCCCTCCGGGCCCGCTGAGAGCGGCGCCGGCGACCCGCGGGTGACCGAGCTCGAGCGCGAGGCAAGACGGACGGTACGGGAGTACGTCGCCGCGCTTGATGCCCGCGACGGCGAGCGCGCCTGCGGGCTGTTGGCGCCCAAAGCACTTGGCGAAATCGAGCTGTTGCAGAATCAAGGAGGCTGCGCATCCTCGCTCGAAGCCTCGATCGGTCACCGCGATGCCCGGGGGATCCCGGTATGGGAGGGCGCTTCGGGCTAAAGGCTTGACGCCGGTCCGCGGCACACGGGCTGCGTGCAACCGGAGTCCCGGACGAGCGTCAGCTACCCGATCGCCACCATGCGCTCGATCGGGAGTCGGGCGCGCTCGGCGATGTCGGCGGGCACCCTTACCTCGAACCTCATCTCCCGAAGCGAGTCGCGAACCTTCGGCAGGGTGATCATCTTCATGTACTTGCAGAACGCCATCCGGTTGGCCTCGACCAGCCGTGCTCGAGGCGCGGCCTGCTGGAGCGGGTACAGCATCCCGGTCTCGGTGGCGACGACGAACTCGCCCTCGGGGTTGGCCTCGACGTGCTTAAGCATCCCGGAGGTGGAGAGCATGTGTACGCCCTCCGGGTCGACGTCGCCGGAGGCGACGTACTCCATCGCCTGGGTGGAGCAGCCGCACTCGGGATGGATCAAAAACTCGGCATCCGGGTGCTCGGCGCGGGTGCGGGCGATGTCGTCGGGCCGAATCCCGGCGTGAACGTGGCACTCACCGTCCCAGACGTGAAAGCGACGGTAGCGCTCCGGATCGTCGGTGAGCCCGGTCTCGCGGGCGACGAACGACCCCAGCCACATGTCGGGTCCGAACAGGATCTCGGTCTCCGGTCCGTGCTCACGCCAGATGTGCTCGACCACGTTGACCGCGTTCGAGGAGGTGCAGCAGTAGTCGGTCTCCGCCTTGACCTCGGCCGAGGTGTTGACGTACATGACCACCACCGCTCCCGGGTGCTCGGCCTTCCAGGCCCGAAGCTGATCGGCGTCGATCGAGTCCGACAGCGAACAGCCGGCGTCGGGGTCGGGGATCAGGACGGTCTTTTCCGGGGAGAGGATCGACGCGGTCTCGGCCATGAAATGGACGCCGCAGAAGACGATCACGTCGGCGTCGGTGGAGGCGGCGCGGCGCGAGAGCCCGAGCGAGTCGCCCATGTGGTCGGCGACGTCCTGGACCTCGGGCACCTGGTAGTTGTGGGCGAGGATGACCGCGTTGCGCTCCGCGGCCAGCGCGCGCACCTCATCGGCCATCTCCTCGATCTCCCTCGGGGAGTGCTGATGATTTGGGTTGGGCTGGACCGTCGGCAGCTGCACCGCCATCGCGTTTCCTTTCCCTATGTTCGCCGACCCGTGCCAGTCCGCTGCGCTGGCCTCAAACCTGGCGAATGACCTGCAAGTCAGTTTACTGAGGGAGCGTCTGATGCCCGAGCTGCCCGAAGTCGAGATCACCGTCCGCAGGCTCGCCGCCGCGCTCGCCGGCGCCGAGGTCGAATCGGCCCTGGCGCCGGGGATGGTGGCGATGAAGACGGTGACGCCGCCGCTCGATTCGCTCGTTGGCCGGACGATCGAAGGCGCCCGGCGGGTCGGCAAGATGCCGATCGTGGAGTTCGCCGCTGGCAACGGCGGCGATCGGCTCGACCTGCTCATCCACCTGATGTCGGCGGGGCGGCTGCAGCTCTTTGACAAGCGCGCCTCGCTCAAGGACCGCCGCTCTCGCGTCCTGATCAGGCTCGCCGACGGGCGCGAGCTGCGCCTGCGCGAGTTCGGCACCAAGCAGCGCGCCTGGGCGAAGCTGCTGCGCGAGGGAGCGGTCGAGGGCGACGAGATGGTGGCGACGCTCGGTCCCGAGGCCTGGCCGACGCCACCGCTGGCGGCGCTCGCCGCGGCGGTCGACCAGCCTCGGCACCTGCATCCGCTGCTTCGCGACCAGCGCGCGATCGCCGGGATCGGGCGCAGCTGGGTCGATGAGATCCTCTGGGAGGCGCGCCTGTCGCCGTTTCGAAAGGGCAGCGAGTTGAGCTTCGAGGAGGTCGAGCGGCTCTACGACGGGCTCGCCGTGCTCGGCGGCGCGATCGACCACTACGAGGAGGTCGTCGGCGAGCAGGTGCCCGACAAGCTGCCGATGCCGCTCAAGGTCCACCGCCACGAGGGCGAGCCCTGTCCGCGCTGCGGGACGACGATCGAGGCCGTCTACTTCGCCGAGCACCAGACCAACTACTGCCCCGCCGAGCAGACCGGCGGCCGCGTGCTCAAGGACCGGCGTCTATCACGGTTGCTGAAGTAGCTGCTAGGTGACCGTCGATCCGGTCCGCGCCGGCAGGCACTGGGTCAGCTCGGCCGCAGCAACATGCTCAGATCGAGCGCGGGCGCCGAGTGGGTGAGGGCGCCGACCGAGATCAGGTCGACCCCGGTGGCGGCGATCTCGGCGACGTTGGCGAGCGTCACCCCGCCGGAGGCCTCGAGCCGGACGTCGCGGGCCGTTCCCCGCTCGGCGACCGCCGCTCGCAGCTCGTCGGCGCGCATGTTGTCGAGCAGCAGCCGCTGCGCGCCGGCGGCGAGCGCCTCGGCTACCTCGACCCGGTCGCGGCATTCGACCTCGACCTCGCGCTGCGGGTGCGCGGCGCGGGCGCGCTCGACCGCCGCCGCGAGCCCGCCGGCGAGCGCGATGTGGTTCTCCTTGATCAGGATCGCGTCGTCGAGGCCGCGGCGATGGTTCTGGCCACCGCCCGCGGACACCGCGGCCTTCTCGAGCTCCCGCAGCCCGGGCGTGGTCTTGCGGGTGTCGAGGATCGTCGCGCCGGTCCCCCGCACCGCGGCGACGAAACGGGCGGTGAGGGTGGCGATTCCGGAGAGATGGGTGAGGAAGTTGAGCGCCGTGCGCTCAGCGAGCAGCAGCGCGCGGGCGGGGCCGGAGACGAGTGCCACCTCGGCGGGGACGTCGTCGCGCCACCGGCCCTCGGTCGCGAGCGCCTCGAGGCCACCGGCGCCCGCTTGGGCGAATGCCTCCGCGGCCGGGGCGAGCCCGAAGACGATGCCCTGCTGCTTCTGGACGATCCGCGCCCGGGCTCGCACGTCGGCCGGGACGATCGCCTCGGAGGTGAGGTCGCCGCCGCCGACATCCTCGGCAAGCGCCCGGGCGACGAGGTCGGCAAGTCCCTCCACGGCGGGACCTACCGCGCGAACACCGCGATCGTGGCGGTGAAGCCGTGGAGGAAGTTGCGCCCGCCGACCGGGCCGATCTCGCCGGCGCAGAAGAAGCCCCCGGCGGGGGCTCCGAGCGCGTCCTCGACCGCGCTCGCGTCGTGGTCGGGGATCTCGAACATGTGCGAGCCGCGTCCGTTGCAAGTGAACAGCAGCGCCCCGGCGGCGCCGGACGTCCCCAGTGCTTGCGCCTGCGCCCGCAGCGCGTCTCGCAGATCCTCGTCGGCGGTGGCACCGTCGCGGACGTGCATGCGCACCGTCTGCCCGACGCGGACCCGCTCTCCGAGAGCCAGGGTCCCGGCGTCGGGATCGGCGCCGATGATCGGGCGGACGAGGAAGTCGCCGCGCTCGTAGGCGGGCTGGTTCTCGTCGATCACCAGCCCCAGCATCAGCCCCTCGGCGGCGAGCCGCTGCTCGCGCGCGCCGAGCTCGCCGATCGCCGCGCGCAGGCGCTCGATCGCCGGGGTCGAGGCGAGCTCAACGATCACGTTTCCCTCCGCGGCGGTGATCGTCATCTCGGGCCCGACCGGGGTCGCGCCCTGCGACACGCAGGGCACGAACGGGACCCCCGCGAGCGAGCACGCCACCGCGCCGCCGTGAAGCACGTCGCCGTCACGAAAGAGCGCCGCAGAACCCGCCGCCGCGGCGCTCGCCAGCCCGCCGAGGACCGGCATCCCGGGCCGGGTGGCGTTGAGCTGGGCGAGCAGCACCTCGGCGCTGAACGTGTAGGGGTCGGCGAGCAGGAGCAGGGCGTCGCCGAGCTCGGCCGGCGCGGGCAGCCCGCGCAGCGCGACCCCGTCGGCGAGCGGCTCGACCTCGAAGTGGTGGGTGGCGATCTCCGCCTCCGGCGCCGCGAGCGCCCAGACGACCGCGCCGGGACCCTCCTCGATTTCGCGCCCGGCGCCGACCACGCCCCCGGCGCCGCAGCCGATCAGGGAACGCGGAGCGAGCCGTTCGTGGACCTCGGAGAGGATCCACTTGGCGTGGCCCAGGTGAGGCGCGCCGGCGAAGACGAGCGCCAGGTCGCAGTCGCCCTCGAGCCCGCGCGCCGCCCGGGCCGCGGCGATGCCGAACGCCTCGACCGGGTCGAGCTCCTCCGAAACGCCAACCGCGACGCTGACGGCCATCGCCTGACGACTATGAACGATCGCGCGCGGCGGTGAGCAAGTACTCGCGGACGAAGCCGTCGAGGTCGCCGTCGAGGACGCGATTCGCGTCGCCGACCTCGAACCCGGTGCGATGGTCCTTGACCCGCGTCGACGGGTGCAGGGTGTAGCTGCGGATCTGCGAGCCCCACTCGGCCGCCTTCTGCTCGCCGCGCTCGGCGGCGAGCTGCTCGGCGCGCTTGCGCTCCTCCTGCTCGAGCAGCCGCGCCCGCAACAGGCGCATCGCGGTCGCCTTGTTCTGCGTCTGCGACCGCTCGTTCTGGCACTGGACCACGATCCCGGTGGGCAGGTGTGTGATCCGGACCGCGGAGTCTGTCTTGTTGACGTGCTGGCCGCCGGCGCCCGAGGCGCGGTAGGTGTCGACCCGCAGCTCCTCCTCGTCGAGCTCGACCGAGACCTCGTCGTCGACCAGCGGCGCGACATCGACCTGCGCGAAGGCGGTGTGGCGGCGCGATTGGGCGTCGAAGGGCGAGATCCGGACCAGGCGGTGGACACCACGCTCGGCGGCGAAGAGGCCGTAGGCATTCTCGCCCTTGGCGATGAAGGTCGCCGACTTGATCCCCGCCTCCTCACCCTCGGACGCCTCCTTCATCTCGACCTCGAACCCGCGGCGCTCCGCCCAGCGCAGGTACATGCGCAGCAACATCTCCGTCCAATCCTGCGAATCGGTGCCGCCGGCCCCCGAGCGCACGGTGACCACCGCGTCGCCGGCGTCGTAGGTGCCGCTGAACAGGCGCGCCTCCTCGAGCGCCGCCAGTCGGTCCTCCACCGAGGCGAGCTGGGAGTCGAGCTCGGCGGCCAGCTCAGGGTCGTCGGCGGCCATTTCCGCGAGCTCGTCGAGGTCGGCGGCGTCGCGCTCGAGCTTGCGGAAGGTGTCGAGCCGACGCTGGATGCGGGCATGGCTCGCGGAGGTCGCCGCGGCCCGCTCCTGGTCGTCCCAGAAGCCGGGCGCCCCCATCTCGCCCTCGAGCCGGGTTACCTCGCCCTCGAGCCCGGCCGGGTCAAAGGTAGTCCGCGAGCAGGGTCAGGCCATCGCGGATCGCCCCGATCCGCGCGCTCACGGCCTCCTTGGACGGCATCTCGGCCACGGTCTGAGCTTAGAGCTACCGCCGCAGCTTCTTCTGTTGGCGTTTGACCTTGAACTTGTCGGTCGCCGCGGCGCCGCTCTCACCGAGGAAGTTGGTGGCCAGGATCCTCAGCCGGTGCTTGCCCTTCTTCACCTTCTTCTTGTAGGGCGAGACGCACGGCCTGGCGGGCTTGCGGTCGAGCCGGCAGGTGAAGTCGGCACCCGGATCGCTGGAGAGGAACCGGTACCTGATCTTGGCCTTCTTCTTCTTCGTCTTCGTCTTGTTCTTCGGCTTCTTCGTTATCGACACCCCGGGCGGCTCGGCCGGCTGGGCGCCGGACCCGTAGACGTCCTCGCCGGTGACCGACTGGATCCCGGCTCGGAGCGCATCGCCCATCCTGGTCCCGCCGGCGATCCGACCATAAATGCCCGGATACTGCGCCGCGGCGCAGCCGATCCCCCAGCTCGTGTCGCCGACCAGCCGCCAGGTCCCACTCGCCCTCGAGTTGCCGCCGACCACGGGAACCACGAGCGGGCCGCCGCTGTCGCCCTGGCAGGCGTCGATGCCGCCACCCGGCACCCCCGCGCAGACCATCAACCCGGCGTCGAACGCCCCCCCGTAGGAGGCAGGGCCGGCGCAGAAATCGTCGCCGATGACCTGGACCTGCGCCGCCCGCAGCACGTCCTGGTAGTCCGCGGCGCCCGCGGCCGTGTCGCCCCAACCGCTGATCCACGCTCTGCGTCCCGGGGCCCAGGTCGCTGCCTCGTCGGCGCCGGCGACCTTGATCGGCGGTGAGCTCGAGGTGCCGGCGAGAACCACGAAGACGGCGTCGAACTCGAACGTCGAGGGGTTGAACAGCGGGACGCCGGCGTCATCGGTGAAGTAGTAGTAGTCGGACCATTCGATTACCTGGCCCTCGGCGCTGGAGAGCGTGGTCCGCCCGGTGAAGGTCTCGTAGGTGCCCGGCGGATTGAAGCCAATCGGGTCTGGGTTGTCGTAGAGACAGTGCGCGGCGGTGATGACGACGTTCGGGGCGACGAGCGTACCCCCGCAAAACTGGCGCTCGAAGCCGTTGCCGGCGAAGGACTCGTCGTTGAAGGCGATCGCCGCCTGCCACGGGTACTCGGCGATCGTGGTCGCGCTTCCGCCGACGATCCGGCCGTCGCGGCTCGGTGGGGGCGGCGGCGGCTCGGACCGTTGCCCGGCGGCCTCGCCGGTGACGGCGCCGGCGCTCTGCAAGAGCAGGTCCGGGCCAACCTTGACCCGGTCGGGCGTGGCTGAGGCCCGCGCGGCGAGCCCGAGCAAGCAGGCCACAAGGCCGACGAGCGCGATCGAGACCGCGAGCGGCCGGCGTACGAGCGTCATCTACATCCCTCCAAGAGGTCGCCTTCACGCCCAGGCCCCGGACGGAGCCGACGCGACCCTAACAGCGGGCGGCGACCGGGCGCTCTTGGCTCGAAGCTCAGCGGATCCCGGCCGCGGCCAGCGCCGCGTCGCGCTGCTCGAACGGCTGCCAGCGGGTGATCAGCCCGTCGCCGTCGATCGTCACCAGCACCCCGAGCTCCTCCTCGAGGGCGACCTTTTGGCTTCGCTCCCAGAACCACTGCCGCCGGACGAGCGCCACGGCCGGATGGCCGTCGGCCCGCGCCCCCTCGAGCACCAGGCGCTGGTGCAGCTCGCCCGACGGCGTGCGCGTCGCCCACTCGCGCGCCTCGTCGATCCCGCGGACGAGGCCGCGGCGGGTTTGGATCTCTACCGTCGGCGCAAGCGTCCGTGCGAACGCGTCGAGGTCCTCCGCGTTGAAGGCGTCGACGAACGCCGCGATCGCCGCCGCAGGGTCTCCGGTGCTCATCCGAGCGCCCCGATCGCCGTCCGACGCTCGCGCTCGACCTCGTCGCGCACGACGCACCCGACGACGTGGTCGTTGACGATCCCGACCGCCTGCATCAGTGCGTACGCCGTCGTCGGGCCGACGAAGCGAAACCCGCGCCGCTTGAGCTCCTGGGCCAGCGCCGCCGACTCCCCCGTCGTCGCCGGCACGCTCTCGAGGTCGCCGGGCCGGGGCTCGTCCGCGGGCCGGAACGACCACGCCAGCCGCGCCAGCGACTCGCCGGCGCGGGCCAGCTCCAGCGCCGCCCGCGCGTTCGCGATCGCCGCCTCGATCTTCATCCGGTTGCGGACGATCCCGGCATCGTCGAGCAGGCGCTCGACGTCGCGCTCGCCGAACTCGGCCACGCGCTCGAAATCGAAGTAAGCGAAGGCGTCCCGGAACGCGTCTCGCTTGCGCAGGATCACCAGCCAAGAGAGTCCCGACTGGAACCCCTCCAGGGTGAGCCGCTCGTAGATCCCGCGGTCGTCGGTGACCGGGCGGCCCCACTCCCGGTCGTGATAGGCGAGGTACTCGGGGCCGGACCCCCACGGGCACCTGCGGCGGCCGTCGGGGCCCTCGACGGCCCCGTTCATCGTCCGCGCCCCATCTAGGGCCCGCGCGGCAGGCGCAGCCCGAGCCGGTCCGTGATCGCATCGCCGGCGGCGTCGATCAGCCGCACTTTCAGCTTCGCCGCTCCGCGTTCGGCCTCCATCGCAACCCGGAGCCTGGTCTTCGCGACGCCTACCGCGAGCTGTTCCGTCCTCCGGCGAGCGATCCTGCTGCCGTCCTGGCGCAGGACGAACTTCGCCCGTAGCGGCTCGGCAATCCGTAACTTGGCGGTGACCAGCCGGTTGCCGGCACGCCGGCCGTTGCCGACCTTGACGACCGAGCCGGCGACGACCCCGGCGCGGAGCGGCCGCTCGCCGCCGGCGAGCTCGTAGGCGCCCCAGGGAGGATTGGCGTTCACGATCCTGCCGGGCTCGCAAGTCGCAAGGAAGCTCGCGAAGCGAGTCGAGGCGCTCTCGGTGATCACCCGGTAGGTTCCGGCCGGCACCTCGGTCCAGATGATCCCGCCGTCGCCCGAGGTCTCGTTTCGCGACGGGTCCGGGATCACGCTGTCGTTGAAGTAGATCGGCCCCGGCAGCTCCGGCTTGGCGTACGCGGTCGCCCCCGGGACGCCGTGCGGGGTCCTGGCGCGGAAGGTCTCGAAGTCGACCCCGCGCACGTTGCGCGCCGAAGCCGTGGTCACGATCGCGCACTGCTCGGGGCGGCCGTCGGGCCCGATCGGCACCGAGAGCAGTGCCGCGAGGCCGGTGTACTCGGCGTCGGCCGGCGTCTGGAAATTCGCGTTCTCAATCGCCTTGCCCCGGGTGTGGAAGGTCTGCAGGTCGATCTCGTGGTAGCCGGCGGGGGGCTCGATGTAGGGGGTTACGTTGGCGTCGTCGGGGACGGTTAGCCGGTAGTCGCCATTGGCGTCGGCGATCGCCGAAGCGCCCGGCAGCTCGCGGACGCGAATCGTCGCGCCCGCGATCGGTGTCTCGGAGTGGTTGAAGACGTAGGCCCGCCCGGAGATCGTCACGGTCGGTTTCGCCGAGGCCGCCGGGCCGGCTTCGATCAGCGCCGCGAGCGGGAGCACCGCCGCCGCCGCCGCCACGATCGCCGCGGGCGGCCGTCGCCGCCGCGAGGCCGTCAGGCCCCGTGGCACTTCTTGTACTTCTTGCCCGAGCCGCACCAGCAGGGGTCGTTGCGGCCGATCTTCTCCTGCTCGGTCTTGACCACGGTGGCCGGGTTGACCTCGGATCCGTTACCGGCCGTCTGGGGGCCGGCCGCCCCGCCGGTCGCGGTCGCGACCCCGGCCGAGCGGGCCTCGGCGATCGCGGAGGGTTGGTCGCCGCCATCGCCGCCGGAATACTGCACCTCGCCCCGACGACGCTCCTCCTCGCCGAACATCTGCTGGGCCTGCGCGGGCTCGATGTTGACCTCGACGTGGAAGATCACCCGCGCGAACTCCTCCCAGATCGAGGCCATCAGGTCGCGGAACATGGTGAAGCCCTCGTTCTTGTAGGCGACGAGGGGGTCGATCTGGGCAAATCCGCGCAGGTGGATCCCCTCGCGCAGGTAGTCCATCTCGTACAGGTGCTCGCGCCAGCGGTTGTCGATGATCTGGAGCAGGATCTGGCGCTCGAGGTAACGCATCAACTCGGCGCCGAACTCCTCCTCGCGGCTTCCGTAGGCGGCGAGCGCATCCTCGGTCAGGATCTCGACGATCTCCTCTCGGCTGGAGCTCTGCGGGTCGAGCTCGGTGACGCTGACACCGAGCGGCCACAGGCTCCGGAGGTGGCCCTCGAGCCCGCCCAGGTCCCAGTCCTCGAAGATCTCGCCGGGGGTGTAGGTCTCGACCAGGCGGGCGACGACCTCCTCGAGCTCGGTGTGGGCGACGTCGGACATGTCGCGGCCCTCGAGGATCTCGCGCCGGTACTTGTAGACGACCCGGCGCTGCTCGTTCATCACGTCGTCGTACTCGAGCACCCGCTTGCGGATCAAGAAGTTCTGCTGCTCGACCTTCTTCTGCGCGTTCTCGATCGTCCGCGTAAGCATCTTCGCCTCGAGCGGATACTCCTCGCCCTCGTCGTCCACCGGCCCGAGGCGGTCGAGGATCTTGTAGATGCGCTCGCCCGCGAACAGCCGGATCAGGTCGTCCTCGGCCGAGAGGAAGAAGCGCGACTCGCCGGGGTCGCCCTGGCGGCCCGAACGGCCGCGGAGCTGGTTGTCGATCCGGCGCGACTCGTGGCGCTCGGTGCCGCAGATGAACAGACCGCCGAGCTCGCGCACCTTGTCGCCATCGGCCGCGGTCCGCTCGTGAAAGCGCCCGGTGTGCTCGGCGAGCTCCGCCTCCCAGCTCTCGTCGGTCGGCTTGAGGCCAAGGTTGCGCAGCTCGGCGACCGCAAGCTGCTCGGGATCGCCGCCGAGCTTGATGTCGACCCCGCGACCCGCCATGTTGGTGGCGATCGTGACCGCGCCGAGGCGCCCGGCCTGGGCCACGGTCTCACCCTCGCGCTGGGCGTTCTCGGGCTTCGCATTGAGCACCGCATGCTCGATCCCGGAGCGCTTCAGCTCCTCCGAGAGCATCTCCGAGACCTCGACCGAGATCGTGCCCACGAGCACCGGCTGGCCATCGTCGTGGCGATCCTTGATCTCGGCGGTGACCGCCTTCCACTTGCCCCCCTTGGTCTTGTAGATGAGGTCGTTGTGGTCGGCGCGGACCATCGGCTCGTTGGTCGGGATCTCGACTACCGGCATCTCGTAGATCTTCATGAACTCCTGCGCCTCGGTGAGCGCCGTCCCGGTCATTCCCGAGAGCTTCTCGTAGAGGCGGAAGTAGTTCTGCAGCGTGATCGTCGCCAGGGTCTGGTTCTCCTCCCGGATCCGCACGCCCTCCTTCGCCTCGACCGCCTGGTGCAGTCCGTCCGACCAGCGGCGCCCTTCGAGGATGCGGCCGGTGAACTCGTCGATGATCTTCACCTCGCCGTCGATCACCGCGTAGTCGGTGTCGCGCTTGAACAGCGACTCGGCCTTCAGCGACTGGATCAGGTGGTTGACCAGAGTCCCGTGCTCGGAGACGTAGAGGTTGTCGACGCCGAGGAAACGCTCCGCCTTGCCCACCCCGGCCTCGGTCGGGGCGACGGTCTTGTGCTTCTCGTCGTACTCGTAGTCGTGGGTGGCCTCGGAGGTGTCGCGCGACTCGCCCAGCGACTTCAGCTTCGGCCTCATCTCCTCACCGACCATCTGCTTCGCAAGCCTGGCGAAGGTGTAATAGGTGTCGGCTGCCTGCTCGGGGCGGCCGGAGATGATCAGCGGGGTGCGCGCCTCGTCGATCAGGATGTTGTCGACCTCGTCGACGATCGCGAACGCGTGCTCGCGCTGGACGCACTCCTCGAGCGAGCTCGCCATGTTGTCGCGCAGGTAGTCGAACCCGAACTCGGAGTTGGTCCCGTAGGTGACGTCGCGTCCGTACATCTCGCGGCGCTCGGCGGGCTGCATCTCCGACTGGATCACGCCGACCGAGACGCCGAGCAGGTCGTAGATCGGCTTCATCCACAGCGCGTCACGGCGGGCGAGGTAGTCGTTGACAGTGATCAGATGCACCGGGGCGCCGGCGAGCGTGTTGAGGAACACGGCCAGGGTCGCGGTCAGCGTCTTGCCCTCGCCGGTCTTCATCTCGGCGATCGCGCCCGAGTCGAGCACCGTGCCGCCGATCAGCTGGACGTCGTAATGGCGCTGGCCCAGCGTCCGCTTGCCCGCCTCGCGGCAGAGCGCGAACGCCTCCGGCAAGAGCTCGTCGAGCGCCTCGCCGTCGACGGCCCGTCGGCGGAGCTCGTCAGCCCGCGCGTGGATCTCGGCGTCCTCGAGCAGTTCGAGCTCGGGCTCGAAACGGTTGATCGACTCGACGCGGCGCTCGTAATCCTTGAATTTCCGCCCCTCGCCGAGCCGCAGGGCCTTGTCGATGATTCCCCGGGCCATCGGAATTGAGGGTACAGGCCCCGGGTCCGGGCGCCGGCCGCTGAGTGGGGATCCGAGAAGAACGCCTACGCAGCCGCCTCGCGCAGGCCGGCGAGTCCCTCGTCGCGGGTGCGGACCGGCGCATAGTTGAGCTCGCGCCTGGCCTTGGAGATGTCGATCGTGCACTCCTGCGAGGCGACCCAGAAGGCGAACCGGCTCAGCGGCGGAGAGCCCGCGAGCGGCAGCAGTCGCCACGCCAGCTCACCGCCCGCGGCGAGCGTCTTCGCCAGCGCCGTCGGGAGCGAGCGCGTCGGCGGCTCGACGCCCTCGGTGCGCAGTAGCTCGGAAACGAACTCGCGGAAGACGACGGGCTCGCCGTCGGTGACGAAATATGCCTCCCCGGCTCGCCCCTTTTCGGCGACGAGTCGCAGCCCGCGGACGACGTTGTCGATATGGGAGGTGTCGGTCAGATGCCGGCCGCCGCCGATCCAAGTGAAGCGCCCGGATCGCACCATCTCGACCAGCTCCGGAAGCAGCGTCAAATCCCCCGCGCCCCAGACGAAGCGGGGCCGCAGCACCACCCGCTCGAGCCCGCCACCGGCCGCCGGCACCGCGCGCTCGGCAAGCGCCTTGCTGCGCGGGTAGGGGGCCCGCGAGTCGGTGCGCAGCGGAGCGGTCTCGTCGACATTGACCAGTGGCTCGCCCGCGATCAGCACCGCCTCGGTGCTGATGTGGACCAGTCGCCGAACGCCGGCGCCGCTCGCCGCGGACAGGCTCGGCGCCGAGACGGGCGACCTTGTCGGCGGAGGGCTGCGAGCGGCGAGTGCGCGGACCGGATGACCGTCGCCGACCAGTGATTCGATCAACCGGCCGTCGATGAAGCCGGAGCGGCCGGTGACGAGTGCCTTCACGCCTCCCTGCGGCGCAGGCGACCGGCGCTGCGGCGGGTCTTGGCGCGGCCGCGGCGTTTCTCGCGGTGGCGCTTGACCTGGCGGCGGATGTCCTCGGCGAGCTTGTGGATCGAGTGCAGCATCTCGGGCGATGCCTCGCTCGCCCGCAGCGTGACGCCCTTGAGGTACAGGGTGGCGTCGGCGACGTATCGGTCGGCGATCGACGGATTGCGCTCCTCCGAGAGCTCGACCACGAGCCTCGCCAGCTCCGAGACCTGGCGACCCACCCGTGCGAAGCGCTTCTCGATCGCCTCGCGGAGCTCCTCGGTGACCTCGGTGTTGCGGCCGCGCACCTCGATCCTCACGCTGTCTCCTTTCCTCGGGCGTGCCCCGGTCAATGCTACGACCTCAGCCCAGCGACGCCAAGCGCGCGGGCGAACACGGCGGCTCGCAGCTCCCTACAGCCGGCGGCGCGCAGCGCGCTCGCACACGCCGCCAGCGTCGCCCCGGTCGTCAGCACATCGTCGACCAGCAGCGCCCGCTCCGGCGCCACCCCGATCGCCCGCACGCGGGGTGGCGACGCCAACCGCTCGCTGCGCCGCCGGCCGACCTGCCGCGGGCCGTTCGCGCGCCCCAGCGAAGCCGCGGCCGGCACGCCGAGCAGCGACGAGACGTCGGCCGCGATCAGCTCCGCGGGGTCGTAGCCGCGTCGGCGACGGCGCAGCGGGGCCGCCGGCACCGGGACCACGGTCCAGGCCTCGGGCCCGGCGGCGGTCGAGCTCGCCACCGCTTTGGCTGGAAACTCGACCGACGCGCGCGCCGCGACGTCGGCGGCGATCGCGGCCGCGGCCACTCGAGCGAGACCGAGCGCGCCGCGGAACTTGAGCGCCGCGACGAGCTCGCGGGCGACATCCTCGTACGGTGCCGACCAGCTCACCGGACCGATCCCGGCGAGCACCGCCGAGCCGGTGCGAGCCCGCTCGAGGCGGCGACGGCAGGCGCGGCAGATGGCCTCGACCGAAGCGCATGGGCCAGCACAGGTCGCACACCGCGGCGGCGCGACCAGGTCGCGGAGGAAGGTGATCGGGGCGCCGGCTCGCATCCGCCCATGCTCGGCGGGGGCGGCGCGCGCGGGGCGCGCCGATCGTGTCGCGTCTCAATCGAAGATCGCGCGCTCGACCGCGCTCAGCTCCGGGTCGCAGCCGACCACCGGCGGCGCTTTGTTGAGCGCTGTGTCGGGGTCCTTGAGGCCGTGTCCGGTGAGCACGCAGACGACCGTGCGCGGCGGCGGCGCGTCGGGGGCCGGGGGCAGGCCGTGGGCGAGGATCCCGGCCACCGAGGCGGCCGACGCCGGCTCGCAGAAGACCCCCTCACCCGTCGCGAGCAGCCGGTAGGCCGCGAGGATCTGCTCGTCGGAGACCGCCTCGATCCGCCCCCGCGAGGAGGTGAACGCCGCCATCGCCTCCTCCCAGCGGGCGGGATTTCCGATCCGGATCGCCGAGGCGATGGTCTCGGGCTCGGCCACCGGCGCGCCGCGAACCAGCGGCGCCGCCCCGGAGGCCTGGAACCCGTACACCAGCGGCGCGGTCTCGAGCTCGCGAAAGCCTCGCCACCACGCGGTCACATTGCCGGCGTTGCCGACCGGGATCGCGAGCGCCTCCGGAGCCTCGCCGAGCTCCTCGACGACCTCGAACGCCGCCGTCTTCTGGCCCTCGATCCGGTACGGGTTGACCGAATTGACGAGCTCGACCGGATGGCTGTCGGCGAGCGCGCGCACGATCTCGAGCGCGCGGTCGAAGCTCCCGCGCAGGGCGATCACGCGGGCGCCGTGCATCAGCGCCTGAGCGAGCTTGCCGATCGCGATCCTGCCCTCCGGCACGATCACCGCGCCGCGCATACCGGCGCGCGCCGCATAGGCGGCCGCGCTCGCCGCGGTGTTACCGGTCGAGGCGCAGATCACCACCTCGGCGCCGGATCCCTTGGCGCGCGAGACCGCGACCGTCATCCCGCGGTCCTTGAAGCTCCCGGTCGGGTTCGCACCCTCGAGCTTGAGCAGCACCCGCGCCCCGACGCGCTCGGAGATCACCGGCGCCTCGACCAGCGGGGTCGAGCCTTCGTTCAGGGTCACCACGGGGTCGCCCGGCTCGAGGGGCAGGCGGGAGCGGTAGCGCTCGATCAGGGGCTCGGGCATTGAAACGGCGGTGCTTGGTCCTCGGTGCTCTACTCGTTTGCTCGTTGCTCGGGAGTTAGACGAACTCTTCCTCGATCACTCGAATCGCGCGCGGGGCCGCGCGCAGGAAATCGAGCTTTCCGATCTCGGCGAGGGCGGCGTAGAAGTAGCGCTCGGGGCACCCGTGAAGGACCATCACCAGGCGAGCGTCGTCGCCGAGGCCGCGCTGGACGACACTCTGGACCGAGATCTCGTTGCGGCCGAGGACATCGGCGATCCGCGCCAGCACCCCCGGCCGGTCCGCGACCTCGAGGTGCAGGTAGAAGGACGAGGCGACGTCGTCGATCGCCGGCAGCTCGCGGCGCAGCTGGTGCACCGGCGCCTCGCCGGCGAGGATCGAGACCACGTCGCCCAGCACCGCGGTCGCCGTCTCGACGCCCCCCGCGCCCGGTCCCGACATCGTGATCTCGGTGATCGTCGGCGCCTCGACCATGACCGCGTTGAACGGGCCCTCGATCGGCGCCAGCGGATGGCCGCGGTACAGAAAACAGGGGAACACCCGCACGCTGATCCCCTCATCGATCCGCTCGGCGACCCCGAGCAGCTTCAGCGAGAGCCCAAGCTCTTTCGCGTAGGCGAGGTCATCGGGCTGGATCTCGGTGATCCCCTCGTAGCTGACATCTGCGAGCGAGACCTGGGTGTGGAACGCGAGTCGCGCGAGGATCGCCATCTTCGCCGCCGCGTCGGCCCCGCCGACGTCCTCGGTCGGATCGGCCTCGGCGTAGCCGAGCTCCTGGGCGCGGGCCAGCACCTCCTCGTATGAGGCGCCCGTGTTCGCCATCTCGGAGAGGATGAAGTTGGTCGTCCCGTTGACGATCCCGAACACCTTCGTGATCTCGGTCGCCGCGAGGCTCTCCTGGATCACCCTGATCACCGGCACGACTCCCGCCACGGCCGCCTCGAAGCGAAGCTGGACCCCGGCCTCGCGCGCAGCCTCGAACAACTCCTCGCCGTGCTGGGCAACGAGCTGCTTGTTGGCGGTGACCACGTGGCGCCCGGCGCGCAGGGCGGCGAGGACGTACTCGCGCGCCGGATCGATGCCACCGATCAGCTCGACGACGATCTCGCTGCGCTCGAGGATCTCGCCGAAGGCGCCCTCCGAGCGACGCAGCACACCGACGATCTCCGGCCGGCGGCCCGCCGGGACGGCGATCTCGTCCGCGCCGCCGGCGATCAGCTCGGCGAAGGCCGTACCGACGGTGCCGTGTCCGAGCAAGCCGATGCGGACCACCTCACTCATCTCGGGCCGTCAGATCCTCGTAGGTCTCGCGCCTCACCACCACCCTCGCATCCCCCGCGCGGCAGAAGACCACCGGCGGACGGGGGACAGCGTTGTAGTTCGATGCCATCGCGTAGCCGTAGGCCCCGGTCGACGGGGTGACGAGGACGTCGCCCGGCCGCGGCGCATCGAGGATGGCGTCGCGGACGATCACGTCGCTGGACTCGCAGTGCATACCGGCGATCGTCACGGTCGTCTCCGGCGCCTGATCGGCGCGGTCGGCGATGATCGCCTCGTAGCGCGAGCCGTAGAGCATCGGCCGCATGTTGTCGGACATGCCGCCGTCGACCGCGACGTAGGTCCGAACCTCGGGGATCTCCTTCACCGTGCCGACCGTATAGGCGGTGACCCCGGCGTTGCCGACCAGCGAGCGTCCGGGCTCGACCACGATCCGCGGGACGGGATCGAAGACCCGCTCGATGCCGCGCACCTTGACCCCGACGTAGGTCTCGATCGAGGGCGGCTCGTCGGCCTCGGTGTAGGCGATCCCAAGGCCGCCGCCGACGTTGAGCAGCCGACACCACTCGGGGTCGGCCAGCTCCGCCAGCGCCTCGATCGCCCGCACGTAGGGCTCGAGCTCGAAGATCTGCGAGCCGACGTGGGCGTGCAGCCCGACCAGGCGCAGGTTGGGCGCGGCCAAGACCGCCTCGACCCCCAGCGCGGCGAGGCCGTCGGCGAGTCCGAGGCCGAACTTCGAATCGAGCTGTCCGGTCTGGATGTACGTGTGGGTGTCCGCCTTCACCCCCGGGGTCACCCTGATCAGCACCGGCTGGACCCGCCCGGCCTCCGCGCAGTAGGCGTCGAGACGCTCGATCTCGGCCAGCGAGTCGCAGATCACGTGGCCGACCCCGGCGTCGACCGCTTGGCGAAGCTCGGCGTCGGACTTGTTGTTGCCGTGCATGTGGATCCGTGCCGGGTCGAAGCCGGCGCGCACGGCCATGTGCAGCTCGCCCCCGGAGGCGACGTCGACGGAGAGGCCCTCTTGCTCGAACACCCTGTAGGCGGCAGTGAACGGGGCCGCCTTGCTCGCGTAGACGACCTCGAAGTCGTCGATGCGACCGCGGAACGCCGCCAGGTACGCCTGGGCTCGGGCGCGGAGATCGTCCTCGGCGTAGATGTAGGCCGGAGTACCGAACTCGCGCGTGACCTCGACCACGTCACAGCCGCCGACCTCGAGCCGGCCCCGATCGTTGACCCGGCTGCCGATCGGGTACACGACCGAGCCTTCGATCAGGTTCGACCTTCTTGTCGCTTCGCTCGCGGTCATGGGGGCGAGGGATTGTGACGGCATGGCGCGCGTCGGCGCTCACATCTAGGTTGGTGCGAGCCGATGAGCAGGCGATGGCTATCCGCGCCGCGACCCCCGAGCGAAGGCGGCGAACACGCCGCGCGTCCGTACCTGCTCTGGCTCCCGGACTCGCCGGCCCCGTGGCCCGGGATGGTGATCGTCCACGGGGCCGGCTCGCAGAAGGAGAATCACGGCGACTTCGGCCGCGCCTGCGCCGCGGCGGGCTGGGCGGCGCTCGCCTACGACCAGCGCGGCCACGGCGAATCCGTCGACGAGATGGCGCCCGAGGCGCTCACGGACGTCGGCCGAATGGCCCGTTTCCTCGGGGAGCGCGAGGACGTCGACGCGCGGCGAATCTGCGTGCGAGGGTCGAGCATGGGCGCCTACATGGCGATCCACGCCGCGGCGACCTCCGATGCGCTGGCGGGCGTCGTCGCGATCTGTCCGGCGGGTGAAGCTGACCTGCTGCGCGCGTTGCGGGAGGGAACGCTCCAGATGCGAGCGGGACCCGAATCGCGCCAGGCGCTCGAAGCATGGCTCGAAGAGCACGACCTGCGTGTCGCGGTCGAGCGCCTGGCCGCGAAGCCCCTGCTCCTGATCCACGCCCGCGGGGACGAGCGAATCGCGAGCGAGTGGTCGGAGCGATTGTTTCAGCGCGCCGCCGAGCCGCGAAAGCTGATCCTGCTCCCCGGAGGCCACCACCGCTCCGCCCAGCACGACCCCGAGCTCCAGGGCCTCGCCCTCCGCTGGCTATCCCGCGCTCTTCCTACGGCAGGACGTTGCCGGTGACCTCGTCGAGGGCGTTGCCGACCGGTCCGCTGGTCGTCCCCGGTAGGCCTGCAGGTTTGAATTTGGTGCGCGTCTTCGGCTGTACCCGATCGCGCTACAGGTACCCAAGCGGGTCGACCGCACTCCCGTTGACCCGAATCTCGAAGTGCAGGTGGTCGCCGAAGCAGCTGCCGGTGCAGCCCACGTAGCCGATCACGTCTCCTTGGCTGACGCTCGCCCCGACGCTGGTCGCATAGCTCGACTGGTGCGCATAGCAGGAGGAGAGTCCGCCGCCGTGGTCGATGCAGGTGTAGTTGCCGTAGCCGCTCGTCGGCGCCGCGAGGATCACCTGGCCCGAGTTGGCGGCGCGGATCGGCGTGCCGGCGGGAGCCGAGATGTCGATGCCCTCGTGCATGCGTCCCCATCGCGGGCCGTACGGTGAGGTGACCGAGCCGTTCACGGGCCAGATCCAGCCGCCGCTGCCGCCCTGGATCGGGCCCGCGGGCAGCGGCGCCGCCGATGTCGACGACGCGGCCTGGATCTGCGCCTGGATCTTCCCCTGGATATCGCTGATGTCTCCCTCGAGCCGCTCGATCTCGGAATGGACCTCGTCGAGGGCGGACGCCTTGCGGTCGCGGACCGCGTCCAGCTCGGCCTCGCGCGCCTCGAGCTGAGTCCGGGTGCGCACGAGCTCCGCCTTGCGCGCGGCGATCTCGTCGCGCGCCGCTTCGATCCGCTCGACGGTGTCGCGCGACTCGTTGCGCAGGCCGCGCACCCGGCCGACGATGTCGGCGTCCTGCTCCTCGATCCGGCGCAGGTACTCATACCGGGAGACGAGGTCGTCGAAGCCGTCGGCCTCGAGCATCACCGTGAGCACGTCGGGACTGTCGGAGCGGTAAATCGAGACCAGCCGCCGGCGTAGGACGTTGAGCGAGCGCGAGAGCTGGTGCTTGAGCTGCTCGAGTCGATCCTTCTCGCGCCGCAACTGCGCCTTGACACGGTCGAGCTCCGCCTGCACGATCGCCTCGCGGTTGCGCAGCACGGCGACCTCGCCGGCGAGCTGGTCGAGACGGTCGTTGTAACGCGAGAGCTCGGTCGAGAGCACCCCCTCCCGCTCCTGCTCGGAGCCGAGCTGGGCGCGCTTGGAGTCGAGCTGCGACTGCAAATCCTGGCCCTCGGCGCCCCGCGCCCAGAGGCCGAGCGCAAGCAGCACACCCGCGAGCGCGAGCGCGGCCGCGCCCGCGGAGGGGTAGGTTCGGTTGTCGCCGGTGCTCATCTGGGGTTCGCCTACGGAGTTAGCTGACGGGCTCGCGCTCTCGCGCTAGGCGCTGATGGATCCTCGATCCACGCCATTCGCCCCTTACGGGTGGTTCCCCCGCTCCGCCCGGGTCGTGGCCGGGAGGACTCGGCGATCTGCTCGCGCAGGGTAACAGGCAGGATGCCGTCCGGCGGCAGGCCCGCGCGCCGGCTCGCTCAGCCCTGCAAGCTCGTTTTCAAGCGCTAAGAGGCGGTTGCCGACACGGAGCCGCCCAGCTGCGGCTCAGCCGCCTCGGCGGCGATCGCCGCCGCCTCCAGCAGCCGCTCCGCGTACTCGGCGACCTGCATCCGAGAGATCACCAGCCGCTGGATCTCCGCGGTCCCCTCGAAGAGCTCGTAGATCTTCGCGTCGCGGAACCACTTCTCCAGCGGGCACTCGGCGGTGGAGGCGTGCGGGCCGACGACGTCCATCAGCGTCCGCGTCGCCCAGACCGCCACCTGGCCGGACTTGAGCTTCGACATCGAGCCCTGGCCCCCGGTGAGCGGGATCCCGTTGCGGCCCATCCAGGCGGCGCGCTGGACGAGCAGCCGGGCCGCCTCGATCTCGGTCGCGACCTGGGCCAGCACCTGCTGATTGCCCTGGCGCTCGAGCGGAGGGCGGCCGGCGCTGGAGCTCTCGTCGAGCGCGACCTCGAGCGGATCGACCGCGAGCGCGCCGTTCGCCAGGTACCCCAGCGTCCACTCATATGCGGCCTGGGCGATGCCGAGAGCCGAGGCGCCGACGATCGGCCGCGTCAGCTCGAAGGTGGCGAGCGCGTTCGAGGCACGGCCGGACGACTCGCCCGAGCGAGCGCGGTCGAGCTTGCGCTCGAGCTTGTCCATCCCTCCGAGCAGGTTCTCGAGCGGGATCCGGCAGTCCTCGAGCACGATTTCGGCGGTGTGCGAGGCGCGGATGCCGATCTTCGACTCCTTCTTGCCCTGACGCAGGCCCGGGGTGCCCTTCTCGACCACGAATGACGCCTGGCCGCGATGGCCGAGCGCGGGGTCGACGGTGGCGACGACCACGTGGACGTCGGCGATCCCGCCGTTGGTGATGAACACCTTGGTCCCGTGGAGCACCCACTCGTCCCCGTCCCGCCGCGCGGTCGTGCGCAGGCTCTTGACGTCGGACCCTGCCTGCGGCTCGGTGACCGCGTAGGCGCCGAGCTTGATCTCGTCGCCGGCGCCGAAGCACTCGGGCACCCAGCGCGCGATCTGCTCCGGGGTGCCAGAGGCCGCGAGGCCGGCGGCGGCGAGGCCCGATCCCGAGATCGCGAGCGCGATCCCCGCGCAGCCCCAGTGAAGCTCCTCAGCGGCGATGATCCCGAACATCCCGTCCGGGTCCGAGCCCATCCGCCGCATGTACTCGATCCCGTGCAGGCCGTGTTCGCGAGCGGCCTTGATCACCTCGTAGGGGGTCGACTCCTCGGCGTCGTGCTTGGCGGCGACCGGGCGGATGACGTCGGCGGCGAAACCCCGCACCTTCGCCCTGAACTCGAGCTGCTCGTCGTTGAGTGCGAAATCCACGGCTGCTGGACCTCCTGGCAAGGCTTCTCGCTTCTACCGATTGACTGGTCAGTCAACCGAGGCCCAAGGATATACCGCCGTCAAGCGCCGCGCTGCCGGTGGTCTAAATTCCCGCGCCCGTGCTGGGCTCGATTCGAGACTCCCTCGCCCGCGCGCTGCGCTGGTTGGTCCACCATCGCCTCGCGCTCGCCGGTGCCGTGCTGCTGGTCGCGGCCGCGGGCGGGGCCGCCTACCTGCTCGCGAGCGACGACGGCGACGACGAGGCCACCGACCCGGCGCCCACGCCCGAGGTCATCGTCCGGGAGGTGGCGGCGCCGGAGGGGACCGAGGACCTCGGCTTTCCCGCCTTCGCGACCAAGAACACGACCCGGGTCGCCGGCCGCGACCCGATCGCCGACGCCGCCGCCGTGGCGCTCGCCGTCGACCCCTCGACCGGCGGCGTGCCGGGGCCCGACGCGGTTTCGCTCGTCGACGCCGCCGACTGGCCGGCGGGGATCGCGGCCGCCTCGCTGGTCGCCGAGCCGGTCGGCGCGCCGATCCTGCTCACCGACTCCGGTGAGCTCGGAGAGCTGACCGAAAACGCCCTGCGTGCCCTGGACCCGCAGGGCTCGGCCGAGACCGCCGGTCGGCAGGCGTTCGCGATTGGCGACGCAGCCTCCCCCGACGACCTCGACACGCGCGAGGTCCGAGGCCTCAATCCGCCCGAGCTGGCCGCGGAGCTGACGCGCCTGCGCGAGCGCCTGGCCGGCGAGCCCGAGCACCTGCTGCTGGCGAGCTCGGACGACCCCGCGTTCGCGATGCCCGCCGCCGGGTGGGCGGCGCGGTCCGGCGACCCGGTGCTCTACGTGCAGCGCAAGGGAGTGCCGGAGCCGACCATCAGGGCGCTCGAGCGACATGAGGGTGTCCCCGTGTACGTGCTCGGCCCCCGGTCGACGATCTCCGCGAACACGTTCGAGGAGATCGAGGAGCTGGCGCCGGGCGCTGAGCGGATCGGCGCCGCTGACCCGGTGGCCAACGCGATCGAGTTCGCGCGCTTCGCCAGCGGCAGTTTCGGCTGGAACATCAACGACCCGGGGCACGGATTCGTGATCGCCGACGCCTCCCGGCCGCTCGACGCGGCGGCGGCCGCGCCACTCTCGGCGAGCGGAACCTGGGGGCCGCTGCTGCTCACCGAGAGCCCCGACTCGGTGCCCGCTGCCCTGCGCGGTTACCTGCTCGATCTGAAGCCCGGTTACGAGGACGACCCCACTCGCGCCCTCTACAACCACCTATGGCTGATCGGCGACACCTCGGCGCTGTCGGTCGACTTCCAGGCCCAGGTGGACGAGATCGCGGAGGTCGCACCGGTAACGTCCGGCTCCGGCGCGAGCTCGCTGACACCTCCGCCGGGAACCCCGGAGTCACAGCCCGACTCCGACGACAACCGCAGCGACTAGCACTCCGACCGCGACCCAGATGGCCAGATGAGCGAGAGCGAGCGACCCGATCGCCTCTCCGGCCGCGAGGTAACCGTCGACGACATTCGCGCTCTCTCGGGCCCGGCGACCCCGCACTTCGCGCTCCAGATCCGTAACCGGATCGAGCGCCTGATCGCGCCCCTCGCTCCCGGGAGCCCGGCGCGGGTCGAGGGCGAGCGCCAGATCCAGCGGATGACCGACCTCGCGCAGCACTCGGGCGAGCCGCGGGGCGGCGGGTGACCGCCGCCGGCGCGACACCGGGGACCGGCGCCCTGGAGCGGGCCCGAGCGCTGCTGGCCGCGGAGCCGGCGGCCAGGGCCGCGGAGCAGGGGCTCAACGACGCCGGCTACCTCGATCTGCTCGACCGCGAGCTCGAGTCGACCGGGGTGACCCAGGACCTGATGGTCACCCGGCTGGTGCCGGCGATCTACGAGCGCTTCTGGCGCCCGGCCCTCGGGCGGGTCGCTAAGGGCTTGATGGGCCCGGGGATGGCCGAGGAGATGCGGATCGCCCGCCTGCTGCTCGGGCTCGGCGAGGGCGACGTCGTGCTCGATCTCGCCTGTGGCCCGGGCAACTTCTCGCGCGAGTTCGCGCGCGCCGTGCGCCCCGGGGGCCTCGTCGTCGGCGTCGACGCCTCGCCGACGATGCTCGAACGCGGCGCCGCGGAGCTGCGGGACTCGGACCCGGGCAACCTGGTGCTGATCCGCGCCGACGCCACCTCGCTGCCGTTCCGCGACGCGAGCTTCGACGCGGCCAGCTGCTTCGCCGCGCTGCATCTCTTCGACCGGCCGTTCGCCGCCGTCGACGAGATGCGGCGGGTGCTGCGCCCCGGTGGTCGGATCGCGTTGATGACCTCGGTCCGCCGGGAGCTCACCCTGCGACCGTTGAAGCCGGTGATCGAGCGGACCAGCGGGATGAGGATCTTCGAGGGCGACGAGATCGTCGGGGCCTTGGAGCAACGCGGCTTCACCGGTCTCCACCGGCGGCTCTCGGGCATGGTCCAGTTCGTCGGCGCCCGGCTGCCGGGGGCGGACTGACGCTCGGGCGACGATCGAACGCCGTCAGTCGATCAGCGCTCCGGCGCTGACGTTGAGCGTCGCCGCGGTCATCGCGCCGGCCCGGTCGGAGGCGGCGAAGGCGGCCGCGTCGCCGATCTCCTTTAGGGTCGCGCCGCGTCCGAGCAGCGTCTGTCCCTCGATCAGGTCGACGATCGCATCGCGGCCCTCGATTCCCTGGTCGAGCGACTCGGGCACGCCGCCGCTCTCGAGCGTGATCACGCGGATCCCGTGCTCGCCGAGCTCGACCGCGAACTGGCGGCGGAGGGTCTCGATCGCGTCGAAGGCGACCTGCGTGCCGCCGAGGAAGTAATCCCGAATCGGGCCGCTGCGGTCGCCGGGGCCGCCGAAAGCGAGGATGACCCCGGATCGCTGCCCGATCATGTGGCGGGCGGCGGCCCTCGCGGTCACGAACATGCTCCGCAGGGCCGTCTGCACGGGGGCCATGAAGTCATCGGCATCCATCTCGACAAGCGCGACCCCGTGCGTGTAGGGATGGGTGATCAGGTTGAACGAGATGTCGAGCCCGCCGCTCGCCGCGACGGTCTCGGCATGCTCGTCGACCGCGGCCTCGTCGAGGGCGTCGAGCTGGATCGTCTCGGCGCCCCCTCCGGCGGAGCGGATCGCCTCGGCGACCTGCTCGAGGCTCTCCCGGGTTCTCCCCGCGAGGTGCACGATCGCCCCCTCGCCCGCGAAGGCGCGCGCGACCGCGCCGCCGATCGAGCCGGCTCCTCCGTAGATGACGGCGTTCTTTCCCTCGAGCAGCACTGGGCACCTCCTGTCGCGTTTTCATCCTCAGGGACCCTCCGCCGGGCCGAAACTCATCGGCGTCCGCGGGGCAGCAGTGTCGCCCGCCGAGCGCCTATCGCGAGCGCAGCAGCGAGAGCGCCGCCAGCGGGAAGACGAGCACCGAGACGAGGCCCGCGGCGATGAACCCGGCGGAGGTCGCGGCGTCGAGCAGGCCGAGGTCCTCGCCGATCGCGGTGGCGGCGACGATGAACGGCAGCGAGGTCGCCTGCAGCAGGGCGGCGGCGATCAGGCGGCGACGGTCGAGCTCGCCCCGGTAGAGCAGTGCCGGCAACCCTCGGGCGACCAGCAAGGCGGCGAGGAAGGCGGGGATCGAGGCGATCGCGGTCGAGGAGGCGAAGAGCGCGTCGAGGTCGAAGCGTACGCCGCTGGTGACGAAGAAGACCGGGATGAAGACGCCGAAGCCGACCGCGGCGAGCTTGCGACGGTACTCCGGATGCGTCATCCCCTGGTCCATGTCGAGATGGTTGAGGATCGCGCCGGCGGCGAAGGCGCCCAGGATCAGCTCGAGGCCGAGCTGCTCGGCGAGCGCGACCATCCCGATCAGCAACACGAAGGCACCGCGGACGCGGATCTGGGCGCTGGTGTCCTGGAGGCTGATGAGCGCGGTCGAGATCCGGCGCGATCGCTCCGCTTCGGCGACGCCCGCCGCGACCGCCGCGATCACGAGCACGAAGAGCCCGATCAGGATCAGCTTCGCGTCGATCCCGGTCGACTCGCCGGAGAACAGCAGGGTGAGCAGCAGCACGGAGGCGAAGTCAGCGATCGACGCGGCCGCGATCACGAGCTGGCCGAAGCGCGACGAGACCTCGCCCGAGTCCTGCAGCACCGGCACGACCACCCCGAGCGAGGTCGAGGCGAGGATGATCGCGATCAGCAGCGGCTCCTGCGCGATCCCCGCCAGATCGAGGACGAAGCCGGCGGCGAGCGCGAGCGCGAGCGAGAGCGCAAAGCCGAGCGAGGCCGCGCGCAAAAGCGCCCCCCGCAGCGCCGAGAGATCGATCTCGAGCCCGGCGAGGAAGAGCAGGAACGCGAGCCCGACCAGAGCCAGGACCTCGACCGGCTCGTCGACCTCGACCCAGCCGAGCACCGCCGGCCCGATCACGATCCCGATCACGATCTCCAGCACCACCGCCGGCAGCCGGAACCTCGGCACCAGCCCGAGCGCCAGCGGGGCGGCGAAGCCCGCCGCGACGACGATCAGCAGGTTTTGGAACGAGATCTCCTCCACGCCGCGTTCGTCGTCGGCGGCGGGTTTCCGTTACACGGTCGCTCCGTTGGGCGCGAAGGCGTCGACGATGCGGCGCTGGTACTCGCTGATCTGCTCCGGGGCGAGGAAGTAGGTCGGCGGGGTGAACCAGATCCCGTTGCCGCGCTCGGCCACCGCCTCGACCCGCTCACGCACCTTGTCAAGTGGTCCGGCGGCCGTGTAGGTGTCGACCATCTCGTCCGGCACGTGACCGGGCATGGCGTCGAAGTCCCCGCGGCGAAAGGCGGCGCCGACCGCCGCCGCGGCGTCGCCGAAGCCGTGCATCTCCCAGAGCGGTGCGTAGGTGCGCACGGTGGCGTAGAAGCAGACCGTCCTGCGCGCCGCGTCGATCGCCGCGGCCTCGTCCTCGTCGATAGCGCAGCAGACGGTGGGCAAGAAGTCGAAGCCGGCGCGCTCGCGCCCCGAGCGGCCGAGCCCGAGCTCGAAGTTGGCCACCAGGACCTCGTCGAGCCAGCGCATCGAGCACATCGGGTGGCCGATCATCCCGTCGGCGACGTCGCCGGCGGCTCGCGCCATCCCCTTCTGCACGGCCGCCGTGTAGATCGGGATCGCCTCGCGGACCTTGGCGTGCGGGCGCAGCCAGCCCTTGATGTCGATGTCGTGATAGGTGCCCTGATAGCGGATCGGCTCGCCGCTGCCCGCCTTCTCGACGATCAAGCGCACCGCCTCCACCGTCTCGCGCAGATGCGGCGCCGGGCGCCCGTAATCGACCCCGTGCCAGGTCTCGTTGAGGCGCTTGACCCCGGCCCCGAGCCCAAGCCGGAAGCGTCCGCCCGAGACCTCGTCGATGTCGAGCGCCGAGAGGGCGAGGATCATTGGGCTGCGGGTGAACGCCCAGGCGATCCCGGTGGCGACGCCGACCGTCTCGGTGCTCGCCGCCAGCCACATCGCCTGCGTCAGCGAGCTGCGAAACAGCTCCACCGCCCAGACACAGTCGATTCCGGCAGCCTCGGCAGCTCGCGCCTGCTGTGCGAGATCCTCGGTCGAGTCGCCGAGGCCCGCGATCTGGACGCGCTCGAGCGCGGCGGGGCGGCTCATCGCGCCGCGCCCTTGCCTCCGGGCACTAGACGCGCTCGATCAGTGTCCCGGTCCCGAGCCCGCCGCCGCAGCACATCGTCACCAGGCCGGTCTGCTTGTCGTCGCGCTCGAGCTCGTGCAGGAGCGTGGTCAGCAACCGGGCGCCGGTCGAGCCGAGCGGGTGGCCGATCGCGATCGCGCCGCCGTTGACGTTGACCCGGTCCATGTCGGGCTCGAGCTCACGCCGCCAGGCGGCGACCACCGAGGCGAACGCCTCGTTGATCTCGATCAGGTCGATGTCGGAGATCTGCATCCCGTTGCGCTCGAGGATCCTGCGCGTCGCCGGGATCGGCCCGGTGAGCATGATCACCGGGTCGACGCCGACCGTGGTCTGGTCGACGACTCGCGCCCGTGGCGCGAGACCGAGCGCGTCGGCCTTCTCCCTGCTCATCAGGAGCACCGCGGCGGCGCCGTCGGAGATCTGCGAGGAGTTGCCGGCGGTGATCTTGCCGGCCTCCTTGAACGCGGGCTTGAGCCCGGCGAGCGCCTCCAGGGTCGAGTCCGCGCGAATGCCCTGGTCGGCCGTGTAGGTGTCGCCGTTGACCTGCATCGGGATCATCTCGCGGTCGAAACGGCCCTCCTCGGTGGCCTTGGCCGCCAGCTGGTGCGAGCGCAGGCCGATCTCGTCGAGCTCGGACCGCGGGATCTCCCACTGGTCGGCGATCATCTCCGCCGAGATCCCCTGCGGGACGAGGTTGTAGCGCTCCATCAGCTCGGGCGAAAAGCCCATCCCGTGCTCCTGCTGCACCGCCATCCCGTCGGCGAAGGAGATGTGGCCCATGTGCTCGACCCCGCCGCCGATGACGACGTCGTGGACGCCGGAGGCGATCAGCGCCGCGGCGAAGTTGACCGCCTGCTGGCCCGAGCCGCATTGGCGGTCGAGCGTCGTCGCCGGGGTCTCGATCGGCAGCCCGGCCTCGAGCCAGGCGTTGCGGCCGATGTTGAACGCCTGCTCGCCGAACTGCTGCACGCAGCCGGCAACGACGTCCTCGACCTCGGAGGCGTCGATCCCGGAGCGGTCGATCAGCTCCGTGTACGACCGCGCGAGCAGGTTGGAGGGGTGGGTGTCCTTGTAGTAGCCCTTCTCCTCGTGGCCGCGCCCGACCGGGGTGCGCACGGCCTCAACGATCACTACCTCGCGGCCACCGAACTTGCCGTTGCCAGCCATCTTCAGTTCCTCCATCCGATCGTTTGATCCGGTCGGCGCGACGAGATCCGCGCCTGGAAAGCCTGATCAGGACGATACTCGATCGATTGACTGACGAGTCAATCGCGAAATCGTCATCGGCGCAGATCGATCCACAGCGCCCGCGCCCGGGCGACGACCTCGCCCTTTTCGGTCAGGACCGCGGAAGCGGAGTGGCGCTTGCGGCCGTCGACGTCAAGCCGCCAGGAGACGATCACATGCGGACGCTCGGCGACGATCGGCGCCTCGATCGACGCCGTCAGCCGGGCGAGCACCGCCGGCGCCGTGCGCGGGTCGGCCGGCATCACCGGGACGGCCGAGGGGCAGTCGAGCGCCGCCCAGACGATCTCCTCCCGCACCTCCCCGCCGGCGCTCCACTCGCGCGCGGGAACCCAGGCCGCCGCGAACAGCCCGGACCGGTCGTCGACCGGCCCCGTGAACACCGCGAGGCCGTCAGCTCGCGGCCGATCGGGCCCGCAGACGAAACAGGTCGGGTACACGTGGCGCTCCAGCCATGGATAGCGCCGGCCGGCGCGCTCGGCCTCCTCGAGGCCGACCCGGCGCGGCGGCTCCATCTCGATCCCGGGCGACGGAGCGCCCTCGGCGACCGTCTCGCCGCGATCCTTGAGCGCGACCCGCTCGTCCGCGCGCTCGACCGACATGGGCCGGTCGAGCGGCGGCGGGCGCCGGAGGCTGACCTCGGCGCGGCTCGTGCCCAGCAGGCGCGCCACGGTGCCGCAGGTGAATCCTCCGTTGGCGCTCTCGGGCGGGCCGTTGAACCGCTCCGGGATCGCAACCGACGCCTGGGCGTCCCTCTCGATCACGGGGTCAGTATGGCCGCTGTGGGAGGATCGGAGGCAGACATGGAGGTCGGCGTCCACCTGCCGCTGATCGAGTTCGGCGATGAGGGGCAGTCCCCGGCCCGTTTGCACGCCGTCGCCGACGGCGCCCGGGACGGCGGCTTCGCCGCGGTGGCCGCAAACGATCATTTCCTCTTCGCAAAGCCATGGCTCGACGGCCTCGTCGCCCTGGCGGCGGTGATCGATCGAACCGAGGGCCTCGAGCTGGCGACGACCGTCGCGCTCGCCTCCCTGCGCGGGCCCGTGCCGCTGGGCAAGGCGCTGGCCGCCATCGATCTGCTCTCCGGCGGCCGGCTGGTCGCCGGCGTGGGGCCGGGATCCTCGCGCAGCGACTACGAGGCGGTTGCCGCCGCCTTCGAGGACCGCTGGCGCCGCTTCGACGAGGCGGTCAAGGTCCTGCGGGCGGTGCTCAACGAGGAAGCCCGACCGGCTTCAACCCAGCGGTTCCCGATCCCGGCGGAGCCGCTCGCGCCATCTCCTTCGAGGCCGGGAGCGGTGCCGATTTGGATCGGCAGCTGGGGATCCGACGCCGGCCTGCGTCGGGTCGCTCGGCTCGCCGACGGTTGGCTCGCCTCCGCCTACAACACGACGCCGGCGCGCTTCGCCGAGGCGCACAGGCGGCTCGTTGAGGAGCTCGCCCGGGCGGGGCGCCGCACCGAGATGCCGACCGCGCTGGCGACGATGTGGACTTGGGTCACCGAAAGCCGCGCCGAGGCAAACCGCCTGTTGACCGAGGTACTGGCGCCGCTGCTGCGGCGGGAGGCCGAGGAGCTCGCGGCCCAGGTCTGCGTCGGCGGCGCTGCGCACTGCGTCGACCTCCTGAGCCGCTACCACGTGGCAGGGTGTGGCCGGACCTACATCTGGCCGCTGGGCGACGAGCGACGCCAGCTCGGGCTGTTCGCGTCGCGGATCCTGCCCGAGCTCAACGCTTAGGAGCGGACCGGCGCGTCGTGGGAGATCCGCGACGGCCACCAGTTGCGCTCGCCGAGCTTGAACGCGATCGCCGGGACGAGGATCGTGCGCACGAGGAAGGTGTCGACGAGGAGCCCGAATGCGATCGTGAAGCCGATCTGGAACAGCGCCTCGAGCGGCAGGCTCATCAGGGCGAGGAAGGTGCCGGCGAGGATCACCCCGGCGCTGGTGATCACGCCGCCGGTGCGCTCCAGACCGGTGATCACGGCCTCGTTGGTCTGCTGGTGCGCGGCCTCCTCGCGGATCCGGCTGATCAGGAAGATGTTGTAATCGACCCCGAGCGCGACCAGGAAGATGAAGGCAAAAGTCGGCAGGCCGGGATCGGAGTCGGGCTGGTTGAAGATCTCGGTGAAGATCAGAGTCGTCGCGCCGAGCGCGAACGCGTACGAGAGCACGACGGTCGCGACCAGATAAAGCGGCGCGACCACGGCTCGCAGCAGCAGCGAAAGGATGACGAAGATCAGGACCAAGACCAGGGGCACGATCAGCTTCGCGTCCGACCTCAACGTTTCGGAGACGTCGAAGTTCTCGGCCGTCGTGCCTCCCACCAGCGCGGTCTCGCCTGAGGCGGTCGACGCGACCGTGTCGCGCACCTCGGGGACGAGATCATTCGCCTCGTCGGAGAACGGGTCGAAGGCCAGGGTGACGTCGATGCGCACGAGCTCGCCGTCGTCGGAGACCCCGGACACGACGACGCCGTCGACCCCCTCGAGCGAGCGCAGCTCCGTTGCGACCGACTCGGCGTCGGGGGCATCGACGAGCACCGTCGTCACCGCCGACTGGCCGGCCGATAGCTGATCCTCGATCAGCAGCTGCCCCTGAACCGACTCGGGCTCGTCGCGGAAGCCCTCGCCGAAGTCGATGATTCCCCGGTCCTTGAGGTTGCCCAGCGAGCCGAGGACGAGGATTCCGATCGTGACCAGGAGGGCGAAGTTGGGCCGGTCGTGGACGAGGTGGCCGATCCGGCTCCAGATCCCCAGCGGGGCGCGCTGCTCGGAGCCGTGGCGCGGGATCGCCGGCCAGAACGAGTTTCGCCCGAGCGCGGCGAGCAGCGCCGGCAGCAACGTCAGCCCGGCGAGCAGCATGATCGCGACGCCGAGCGCCAGCACGGGCCCCATCGTCTGGGTCGACTTGAGGTCGGCGAGGGTGAGCACGAGCATCGCCGCGACGACTGTGCCGCCGGCTGAGAGGATCGCCGGCGCCGTGCGCTCGGTCGCGTGCGCCATCGCCTCGTGCTTGTCGTCGAACCTGCGCAGCTCCTCGCGGTAGCGCGAGACGATCAGCAGGCAGTAGTCCGTGCCGGCGCCGAACATGAGCACTATCAACAGGCTCGTCGTCTGGCCGTTGACCTCGACGACCCCGGCCTCGACGAGGCCGTAGACGGCGGCCGCCGCGATCCCGTAGGCGATCGCGACCACGAACAGCGGCACCAGGGCGACCACCGGCGAGCGGTAGATCGCCAGCAGCAGGACGAGGACCAGGGTCACCGTCACCAGGAGCAGGGTGACGTCGATCGACTCGAAGACCTCGATCGAGTCGCTGACGATGCCGGCGATCCCGGTCGTGTAAGAACGCAGCTCACCCTCCGGGGCTTCGGAGTCCGGTACCTGCCCGCGGATGTAGTCGACGTTGTCCTGGATCTCCTCCGAGTCCTCGGAGTTCGTCCGCACCAGAAGCAGCGCCGTCGAACCGTCCTCGGAAACCGAGGGGGGAGCGTCGGCGGGCGGCGCCGGGTCCGATCGGGAGCCCGGCGAGGCCTCGGATCCGGGCTCACCGCCGGCCCCGACCTGGCCCTCGCCGTCGACCCCGCAGACCGGACCCCGGTAGGGGTCGATCACCGCGAGCAAGCCCCTGATCTGGCTGTTCGTGCACGGGGTCGCCGGATCCGCCTCGGCGACCCCGGCGAGGATCAGGGAGTCGCGCTCGATCCGGGCCCGGTCCTCGGCGGTCAGGACGCCCTCGCGGTGGTAGGCGATCAGGGCGTCGACCTCGCGGCCCGAGGCGAAGCGATCCTCGATCAGGTCGATGACCTCCGTTGATTCGGCCGATTCCGGAAGGAACGCCTCGTTCTCGTTGGTGGTCGCGTCCTGAAGCTTGGGCTGGAACTGGAACAGGCCGAAGCCGATCAGCACCCAGGCCGCGATCACCCCCCACTTTGACCGCCGCCCGGTGGAGAGGATCGAGACGCGGCGGAGCATGCGACGCGTGATAGTAACCAGCGCCGGATGAGCGACTCAGACGGATACACGCGACCCGGGATCGCGGGCGGCGGAACGATCGGCTGCGGACTCGCCGCCTGCGCGAGCCGGCTCGGCGAGGTTCGCCTGCTGGCGCGAACCGACGCCTCGGCGTGGCGAGCCGAGGAGGCCGCGCAAGGCGGGGCGAAGAAGCTCGAGGGCGGCGCCCCGGAGCGAATCCGGGTCACCACCGATCCCGCGGACCTCGCCGATTGCGACCTCGTCGTCGAGGCGATCATCGAGGACGCCGAGGCGAAGGTCGAGCTGCTGACGACGCTCGCCGCGTCCTGCCCCGACGCCGACCTCGCTTCGACGACGTCGTCGTTGCTGCTCGACGACCTGCGCGATCGCAGCGGCACCGGACACCGATTCTTCGGCCTGCACTTCTTCAACCCGGTGGCAAAGATGGAGCTGGTCGAGGTCTGTCTGCCCGCCGACGTCCACGAGGGGCTGCGCGAGCGCGTCCACGCCTGGTGCGCGGACCTCGGCAAGACGCCGATCGAGGTACCCGATCAGGCAGGCTTCGTCGTCAACCGATTGCTGTTCCCGTTCCTGTTCGAGGCCGTGCGGCTGCTGGAGTCCAGCGGCATGGACGCGGCCGATGTGGACGACTGCATGCAGCTCGGTGCCGGGCACCCGATGGGCCCCCTGCGGCTGCTCGACTTCGTCGGCCTTGACGTCGCCGCGGCGATCGGCGACAGCCTGCACGCGGACTCGGGGCGCGAGTCCGACGAGGTGCCGAAGCGTCTGCGCGAGCTCATCGCCGACGGCCGGCTGGGGCGCAAGAGCGGCGGCGGCTTCTACGCCTACGACGGGTAGTTATCGGGCGATCAGGCGGCGTTGCCGCTGCCGGCGCGGCTGCGACGCGGAACCGGGGGCTCGGGATGGCGGCCGCAGATGTCCCACACGACCTCGGCCTCCGAGACCCCCTGGCGGCGCGCCTCCTCGATCACGCTCTCCCAGGGAAGCTGCGCGTCAGGGAGCTCGTCCCAGCGCGCCAGCTCGAGCGCCTCGAGCGCGCCCCGCAGCGCCGGGCCCAGATGCTCCTCGGAGCGAAGCATCGCCCTCAGGACCTCGAGCTGCTTGTCGGTGAGCCGCACGAGCCACATGGGACGCAGCAGAAGCTAGAACGCCGCACGGACGTATTCGGCCGCCGAAACCGCTCAGTGCGGTGATTCCTCGGTCTGCAGCCGTGGATCGGCCTCGGGAAGCCGATGCTCGGCGGTCACCGGGTGGATGCGCACGGCGACGATCCGGTTGTCGCGCACCGACTCGACCCGCAGCTCGTAGCCGTTGGCTTGGATCTTGTCGCCGCGCTTCGGCAGCCGGCCGAGCTCGGAGAAGACGTAGCCCCCGATCGAGTTGAAGGCGTCGGAGGAGACCGGAAGCCTGATCCCCGCGTCCTCCAGATCGCCGAGCGGCACGTGACCGCGCACGTACCAGTCGCCGTCGGTGAGCCGGCGCAGCTCGACCGCGCGCGGGTCGGTCTCGTCCTCGATCTCGCCCACAACCTCCTCGAGGATGTCCTCGACCGTGGCGATACCCACCGTGCGCCCGTACTCGTCCGAGACGATCCCGATCGATGAACGCTGACGCTGGAGCTCCGCCAGCAGGTCGTCGAGCGGCTTGGTCTCCGGGAAGACGGGCACCGCCCGCACCGCGGGCTCGAGCGAGGCGTCCGCGCCCGCGTTCATGTACAGCCGCACGAGGCTGTTGTTGTGGACGATGCCTCGGACCTTGTCCGGGTTGTCGTCCTCGACCACGACCAGCCGCGTGTGGCCCGAGGACACGCATCGCCGCAGCGCCGCTTCGACCGTCTCGTCCGCGTTCACGGTGACCACCGCGGGGATCGGGGTCATCACCTCGCGCGCGGTCTGCTCGTGCAGGTGAAAGACGCCGCCGAGCATCACCGCCTCGCCCGGGTCGAGGCTGGCCGAACGGGCCGAGCGCGAGATCAGCAGCCGCAGCTCCTCCGGCGAGGTCCCCTCCTCCTCGCCCGTCGGCTCGACCCGGAAGATGCGGCGCACGATCCACAGGGCCGGAGGGTTGGTGAGCAGGATCAAGGGGTGGAAGACCCGGCGAAAGAACGAGAACGGCCGCGCGATCCACAGCATCATCGCCTCGGCGCGGACGATGCCGAGCTGCTTCGGCGCTTGCTCACCGAGGATCACGTGCAGGAGCGTGACCACGGCGTAGGCGATCGCGAACGAGATCGCGTAGGCGAGCGCGTCGCCGACCACCCCCTCGACGACGGGCTCGATCAGGTCGGCGATCGCGGGCTCGCCGAGGAAGCCGATGCCGATCGAGGCGAGCGTGATCCCGACCTGCGAGGTGGCCACGTACTCGTCGATGTGGTCCATCTGGTTGAGGGCGACGGTGGCGCGCCTGTCGCCCTCGTTGGCGAGCTGCTCGATCCGGGAGCGTCGCGAGCGCACGATCGCGAACTCGGCCGCGACGAAGAATCCGTTGACCACGACGAGCAGGAAGACGAAGAAGAGCAGGAGGACGCTGCTCATCGGAGGCTGGCCGGGCGCTCAGCGCACGGCGACGTCCGGGGCCGGGTACTTCGAGGTCGGTCGTCGTCCACGGGGACGGGCAGACGGTAGCAGCAGTGGGCCCGTTCGCCCGGCGAGCGCTGGTACGTCGACTCGTACCGGGAGCCGGTCGACACTCGGTCGAGGAGGTGGCGTTAACGTGGCCCGGATGGAGCAGGACTCGACGCCCTACCTCGACGCCCTGGTCGAATACGCCGATCGCGATCCGGGCCGCTTTCACGTGCCCGGGCACAAGGGCGGGCCGGGGGCGGACCCGGCGCTGCGAGCGGCGCTCGGCGACCGGGCGCTCCAGCTCGACATCCCGGCGGGGATCTCGGGGATCGATGTCGCCCCCGACCCGGCCAATGCCCCGTTCCAGCTCGCCCAGCGGCTCACGGCCGACGCGTGGGGAGCGAAGCGCAGCTGGTTTTTGGTCAACGGCGGCTCTGGCGGCAACCACGCGATCTGCCTCGCGCTCGCCCACACCGGAGAGCGGGTGGTGGTGCAGCGCAACGTGCATTCCTCGATCGTCGACGGGCTCGTGCTCTCGGGGCTGCGACCGCGGTTCGTCTCCCCGGAGGTGGACCCGGAGCTGGGCGTCGCCCACTGCGTCACCCCGGAGGCGCTCGCGGAGACGCTCGATGCCGAGCCGCACACGGTCGCGGCGATGATCGTCTCCCCGACCTACTTCGGCGCCGTCGCCGACGTCGCCGCGCTGGTCGAGGTCGCGCATGCGCGCGGCGTGCCGTTGGTGGTCGACGAGGCCTGGGGATCGCACCTGCACTTCTCCTCCGCCTTGCCCACCGCGGCGCTCGAGTGCGGCGCCGACGTGGTGCTCTCCTCGATCCACAAGATCGTCGGCTCGATTACCCAGTCGGCGATCGTGCACCTCGGTCACGGCGAGGATCGCGTCGACGAGCGGGTGCTCGACCGCGCCGTCACCCTGGTCGAGTCAACGAGCCCGAACGGGCTGCTGACCGCGTCGCTCGACGCCGCGCGCCGCCAGGCCGCCGTCCACGGCGAGGAGCTGCTGGCCGAGACGGTCGCCTCGCTTGCCGAGCTGCGCGAGCGGATCCGCATGATCGGTGGACTCGACGTGCTCGACGAGCGGATCGTCGGTCGCTCCGGCGTCCACGCGTACGACCCGCTGCGCTTGGTGGTCGACGTGCGCGGCGTCGGCGCCACCGGGCACCGCGTGGCGAGGCTGATGTGGGAGAGCGACGACATCAACCTCGAGCTGTTCTCCGAGAACGTGGTCGTCGCAGTGTTCGGGATCGGCGAGCACGCCGCCGAGACCGGCGGGCGGCTGGTGAGCGCGCTCGAGCGCGCCTGTGTGCGGATCGGCGAAGAGGAGGAGGAGCCGCTGCCGCCGTTCGCCGAGCCACCGCCCTGGGGTCCGACCGAGCTCTCGCCGCGCGAGGCCTTCCTGGCGTCGCAGGAGGTCGTCGCGTTCGACGAGGCCGAGGGGAGGATCGCGGCCGAGTCGCTCGCCGCCTATCCGCCCGGCGTGCCCAACGTCCTGCCCGGAGAGCGCCTCACACGTCCGACGCTGGACTACATCGCCGACAGCGTCGCCCACGGAGGGCTCGTGCGCGGCGCGAGCGACCGGACGCTGAAGACGGTGCGGGTGGTGGCGCAATGACCTGGGGCGTCGATTCCGAGTACGGCCGCCTACACGACGTCCTCCTCTGTCAGCCACACAACTTCCGCTGGCGTCCGACCAGCGCGATCTCGAAGGCGACGCTCGACAGCGGCGCTGTCTTCGACCCCGAGCTCGCCCGCGCCCAGCACCGCGAGCTGGTCGCCGTCTACGAATCCGCCGGAGTCCGGATCCACTTCCTCGAGCCGGATCCCGCTCTGCCCTACCAGGTCTTCGCCCGCGACTCGAGCGTGATGACGCCGTCGGGCGCCGTCGTCACCCAGCTCAAGCAGCGGTGGCGCCGCGGCGAGTACGCGGCGGTGATCCGCTTCTACCAGGACGCCGGGATCCCGATCCACCGAATGATCACCGCGGGCGCGATCGAGGGCGGCGACGTGACCATCGTCGAGCCCGGGGTGCTACTGGTCGGCAACGGGGAGGAGCGCACCGAGATCCAGGCGGCCCGCCAGCTCGCCGGCTGGCTCGAGGCCGAGGGCTGGGAGGTGCGGATCGAGCCGATCCCTGGCCAGTTCGTCCACATCGACGTGCTCGTCTCGATCCTGGCCCCAAGGCTCGCCGCCGTCTGCGTTGAGGCCGCGTCGGGAGGCTTGGTCGCCTGGCTGCGCGAGAAGGGCTTCGAGATCCTCGAGGTCTCGGTGGCGGACGCCTTCAACCTCGGCGTCAACGCGATCTCGCTGGGCGCCGAGAGGGTCATATCCACCGCCGCGTCGGTTCGCCTCAACGAGCAGATGCGCGCGCTCGGGCTCGAGGTCCTCGACCCGGACCTCTCGATGTTCACCGCCGGCGGCGGCGGCGCGCATTGCCTCGCCCAGGCGCTTCGCCGCGAGCGCGTCGCCGAGTAGTGGCAGAGCCGCCCGCGATCGACGCGGCGCGGGTGATCGCCGACCTGCGTGAGCTCGAGCGGCGAACCGCCGACGGCCGGGGCGCCCAGCGCCTGTGCTGGTCGGAGACCTGGCGCGAGGCGCGAGCGCTGGTGGTCGAGCTGCTGGCGGAGATCGGACTCGAGCCCGAGACCGACGAGGCCGGCAACCTCTGGGCGCGACTCGAGGGCGCCGATCTCCGGGCATCGGCGCTGGTGCTGGGCTCGCACACCGACTCGGTCCCCGACGGCGGCTGGCTCGACGGGGCGCTCGGGGTGATGGCGGCGCTCGGAGTGCTGCGCGCGCACGCGGCCGCGGGCGCGGCCCCGGGGAGGCCGCTGCTGCTCGTCGACTGGGCCGACGAGGAGGGGGCGCGGTTCGGCCGCAGCCTGTTCGGGAGCTCCGCGTTCGCCGGCACGCTCGACCCGGCGGAGCTCAGCGGCCTGCGCGACGCCGCGGGGAGACCGATCGCCGAGGTGCTGGCCGAGAACGGGGTCGAGCTCGAGCGGGTCGGCGAGTGCGCCGCGCGTCAGGACGGACTCGGTGCCTACCTCGAGCTGCACATCGAGCAGGGTCCGCGGATGGAGTCCAGCGGCCTGCGGGCCGCCGCGGTCACCGGCTGCGCCGGCGTCGAGCGGCTGCGATTCGGCTTCTCGGGGCAGGCCTCGCACGCCGGCACCACGCCGATGGACGCCCGTCGCGACGCCGGGCTCGCCGCGGCGCAGGCGGCGCTGGCGATCGAGCGGATCCCGCCGAGCGAGGGCGGCGTGGCGACCACCGGCGAGCTGCGGCTCGAGCCGGGGATACCGACCGCGGTCGCCGGGGCGGCGACCCTCGCCGTCGACCTGCGAAACCCCGATGCGCCGGCCCTGGCGCGAATGCTCGCGGCCGCTCGTAGCGCCTGCGCCGATGCTGCCGCCGCGCGCGGATGCGAGCTCGCCGAGCGGCCGGTGTGGCGGATCGCTCCGATCCCGTTCGACCCCGGGCTCGTCGCCGCCGCCCGCGAGACCTGCGCCGAGGTCACCGGCGAGCCGGCGGAGCTCCCCAGCGGCGCACTGCATGACGCCGCCGAGGTCGCCGGAGTGCTGCCGGCCGCGATGCTGTTCGCGCCCTCGAAGGCGGGAATCAGCCACGCCCGCGAGGAGGACACCGAGGAGGCCGACCTCGCGGTCGCGATCGAGGCCTTCGGGAGGCTCGCCGGACGCGTGCTCGGGGTGTAACGAAATGCGATCTGCCCCGACCTTGCCGCAAGCGATCAAGGAGGAGAAGTGAGCGAGCGAGAGGCGCTCAACGAGCGCCAGATGAAGATGATCGAGACGAGCGAGACCGACTACTCGGATCTGCGCGCGCTGTTCATCAACTGCACCCTGAAGCGGAGCCCGGCGGTCTCCAACACCCAGGGGCTGATGGACCTCTCGATCGAGATCATGCGCCGCAACGGGGTCGAGGTCTCCAACGTCCGCGCGATCGACCACGAGATCGCCACCGGCGTCTGGCCCGACATGACCGAGCACGGCTGGGACGTCGACGAGTGGCCGGCGCTGTTCGAGCGGGTGATGGCGGCCGACATCCTGGTGCTCGGAATGCCGATCTGGCTGGGCGAGAAGTCATCGGTGTGCTCCCAGATCATCGAGCGCCTATACGGCAACTCGCATCTGCTCAACGACGCCGGGCAATACGCGTACTACGGGCGCGTCGGAGGCTGCCTTGTGACCGGCAACGAGGACGGGATCAAGCACTGCGCCCTGGAGGTGCTCTACGCACTGCAGCATCTCGGCTACACGATCCCGCCCCAGGCCGACGCCGGGTGGATCGGCGAGGCCGGGCCCGGGCCGTCGTATCTCGACGAGGACTCGGGTGGCCCTGCGAACGATTTCACCAACCGCAACACGACGTTCATGACCTGGAATTTGCTCCACCTCGCGCGCATGCTCAAGGACGCCGGAGGGATCCCCGCCCACGGCAACCAGCGCTCCGAGTGGGAAGCGGGTTGCCGCTTCGACTTCCCCAATCCCGAGCACCGCTGAGCGCGCTCCGGTCGAGCCGGTTTCAGCAGGTGAGGTGAAGCGCGGCCGCGACGGCGGTCGGGTTGCGAGCCTCGAGCTCGGTGTAGCGCCGCACCGCGTCCGCGGTCGGCAAAGCCTCCATCTCGACGCCGCGCCGGGCGAGGGCGCCGGCGACCGAGGGGTCGGGGCGCAGGCGCCCGTCGGCGCCGCAGCCGACGATCAGCCGTTCGGGGAGCTCGTCGACGACCTGCTCAAGGTCCGCGATCACGAGCGAGTGGCCGTTCTCGCGCCACCAGTCGGGCTCGACCCGGCCCGGGAGCACGATCAGGTCGCGACGGTGCTCGGTGCCGTCGACGGTCACGCGACCGAACGCGTACTCGCTGATCCGCGCCACGGTGATCAGATTAGCCGCAGCACTCGGCCGGGTCGTTCATCTAGTCTGAGCCGCCGTGAGCGCCGCCTACGACCGCCTCGCCGAGCTCCCGATCCGGATCGAGGGCTACGAGCTGACCGCGCACGATCGCGAGTTCGGGGATCTCACCCGTCCCTCGACGGTGGTGCACATGCGCGGCGCCGGCCAAGAGGGGATCGGCGAGGACGTCGTCTACACCGTCCTCGACCACATCGCCCACCGCGACGCCGGCCCTGTGCACGATTTCAGCGGCGCGGAGACCCTCGGCGAGGCCTGCGAGCTGATCGGCGAGCTCGACCTGTTCGTCGACGCCCCGCCCGAGTACGAGGCCTCGCGCCACTACCGCCGTTGGGCCTATGAGTCGGCCGCGCTAGACCTCGCACTCCGCCAGGCCGGTCAGGCGCTCTGGGAGGTAGTCGAGCGCGACCCTTCCCCCGTCCGCTTCGTCTGCTCGACCCGGCTTGGGGGCTTCGGCGACGACGGTGAGCGCTCGAGCACCGGGCCGATCCGCAAGCGGCTGGCCAAGTATCCCGAGCTCGAGTTCAAGCTCGATCCCGAGAACGACTGGGACGCCGCGCTGATCGCCGAGATCCGCGACCTGGCCCCGGTGCGAGTGCTCGACCTCAAGGGCCTCTACGTCGGCACCCCGGTCGACGTCGAGACCGATCCCGAGCTCTACCGCGCGGTCGCCGGGGCGTTCCCCCACGCCTACATCGAGGATCCCGATCTCAACGACGAGACCCGCAAGGTGCTCGAGCCGCACGCCGACCGAATCACCTGGGACGCGCCGCTGCACTCGCTCGCCGACGTGAAGGAGATGGCGCGCAAGGCGATCAACTCGAAGCCGTCGCGATTCGGGTCGCTGCGGGAGCTGCTCGACATCTACGAGCACTGCGAGCGCGAGGGGATCGCGATCTACGGCGGCGGCCAGGGCGAGCTCGAGTGCGGCCGGGGCCAGATCCAGTACCTGGCCTCCCTGTTTCACCCCGACACCCCGAACGACATCGCTCCGTCCGGCTACAACGACCCCGCCGTCCCCTCGAGCATGCCGACCAGCCCGATGGACCCGGCGCAGAGCGAGACCGGCTTCCGCTGGGCCGAGGAGTAGGTTCAGAACCGTGGCGAACGAGAGGTCGTTTCCAGCCGCGCTCAACGAGCAGATCGCGAACGAGTTCGGGGCGGCGATGCAGTACATCGGCGCCGCCGTCTACTACGACGCCGAGACGTTGCCTCGGCTGGCGGCGTTCTTCTACCGCCAGGCCGCCGAGGAGCGCACCCACGCGATGATGATGATCCAGTACCTGCTCGACGTCGACGAGGAGGTGCGCGTCCCCGACATCTCCTCGAAGCAGACGAGGTTCGACGACGGCGTCGCGCCGGTGAGGATGGCGCTCGAGCAGGAGGAGCGCGTCGGCGAGGAGATCTACCGGCTGTTCGAGCTCGCCCGCGAGAGTAGGGACTACCGCGCCGAGCAGTTCATGCAGTGGTTCGTCAAGGAGCAGGTCGAGGAGGTCGCGCTGATGCAGGACCTGCTCAACATCGTCGAACGCTCGAAGGACAACCTGCTGCTGGCCGAAGACTTCATCGCGCGCGAGACGCTGGGCGAGGACGGCGGCGACGATCCGACCGCTCCACCCCCCGCGGGCGGCGGCTGAGCCGCCCGCGGTGGTCAGGCGCCGGCGAGGCGCTCCGCAATCCGGTCGAAGAAGCCCGACCACCCCTGCCCGGCGCGCTCGTACTGCTCCGCCGACATGCGTCCGCGCTGCTGAAAGAGCATCTCGGTGCGCCCGTCGCCGAGGTCGGTGAGGACAACGATCACCAACTCGTAGGCGTCCTCTCCGGGCTGATCGGAGACGGTGAAGACGAGCCGCTCGGGCGGGACGACCTCGCGGTATTCACCCTTCCACTGGATCTCGTGGCGGCCCGGGCCGGCGAACATCGTCGCTCGCCACGCTCCTCCCTCCCTGACGTCCATCGAGACAGTGGACACCGGCACCTCGGCGTCCGAGCCGCCGTACCAGTCCGCGAAGCGCTCGGGCTCGGTCCACTCCCTCCACACGTGCTCGCGGGGGGCGGCGAACACGCGGCTGATCGTGATCCCGTTCTCGGCGCCGGTGCTCGCTGGTTCAACCATTGTCGGGCCCCTCCTCGGGCGATCGCAGGCGAGCCTCGAGCTGGTCGAAGCTGCCTTCCCAGAACCGACGGTACTGCTCGAGCCAGTCGGCGGCGTCGGCGAGCGGCGCCCCCTGCAGACGGGAGGGACGAAGCTGGGCCGCGCGGCGCCGCGTGATCAGCCCGGCGCGCTCGAGCACCTGGAGGTGCTTGGAGACGGCCTGCACGCTGATCGGGAACGGCTCGGCGAGCTCGTTCACCGTCGCCTCGCCCTCGCTCAGACGTCCGAGGATCGCCCGACGCGTAGGGTCCGCGAGGGCGGCGAAGGTATCGCTGAGCTGATCGACGGCCAAGGACTTATTCATCTGATCAGTTTATCAACTAGATAGTTGTGTATTGTACTCACCCAGCAGGACGCCGACTCGCCTGCGAGCGGCAAGTGGCAATCCAGAAGGAGGAGAAGATGGGAAAAATCGTCGTCACCGAGTTCGTCTCGCTCGACGGCGTCATGGAGGACCCGGGCGGTTCTGAGGACTTCGAGCACGGGGGGTGGTCGTTCGAGTACGAGCGTGGAGAGGAGGGGGACAAGTTCAAGCTCGACGAGACGCTGGCGAGCGAGGCGCTGCTTCTGGGGCGGGTCACCTTCGAGGGCTTTGCCGACGCCTGGCCCTCCCGGGAAGGTGAGTTCGCGGACAAGTTCAACAACATGCCCAAGTTCGTCGTCTCCTCGACCGCCGATGGCTCGCAGTGGAACAACTCGACGGTCCTCGAGGGCGACGTTGCGGACGAGGTCTCGAGGCTGAGAGAGGACCAGGAGGGCGACGTCGTCGTCCACGGCAGCGCACAGCTCGTGCAGACCCTGCTCGAGCACGACCTCGTCGACGAGCTGCGGCTGATGGTCTTCCCGGTCGTCCTCGGAAGCGGCAAGCGGCTCTTCGGCGAGACCAGCGAGAAGCGGCGCCTGCGGCTGGCGGACTCGATGACGGTTGGCGACGGCGTCAACATCCTCATCTACGAGCGGGCGGCCGAGGGCGCGGAGTGATCGCGGCGAAGCTACCACTGCCACCGCGCGCGTGGACCAGGGCCTGAACGAGCTGCGGCGGTCGCTGGCGGGCGCCGCACTGGCCCCCGCGGACCCCGGATACGACGCCGCCCGCCGCAGCTTCAACGCGCTCGTCGACCGCCGGCCGGCGGTCATCGTGCGCTGTCTCGGCGCCGACGACATCGCGACCGCCTTCGATTTCGCCCGGGCGCAGGCGTTGGAGGTGGCTGTGCGCGGTGGCGGGCACAATCCGGCAGGGCATTGCGTCTGCGACGGCGGCCTGGTGATCGATCTCTCGCTGATGCGCCGGGTCGAGGTCGACGGCGAGGCCCGGACCGCCCGCGCCGGGGGCGGTGCGACCTGGCTCGATTTCGACTCCGCCACGCAAGCCTTCGGCCTGGTCACCCCAGGGGGCATCGTCGGCTCGACCGGCGTGGCGGGTCTCACCTTCGGCGGCGGGATCGGCCACCTGACCGCGCAGCACGGCCTCACCTGCGACCACCTGGTCGGCGCCGAGGTCGTGACCCCGGCCGGGGCGGTGATCCACGCAAGCGCCGATCAGGACGCCGAGCTGCTCTGGGGCCTGCGCGGCGGCGGTGGCAACTTCGGCGTCGCGACGCGACTGGAGTTTCGCCTGCATCCACTCGAACGGGTAGTCGGCGGCCGGCTCACATACGGCGGCAACGGCGTCGCCGGCGCCCTTCGCCGATTCCGCGCCCTCGTCGCACGAGGGCCGCGCGACCTCAGCTGCCAGGCGGTGCTGGCGGTGGACGAGTCGCTGGCGCCGACGCTTGTCGTGGCCCCCTGCTACACCGGCGCGGCCGGGGATCCCGAGGAGCTGCGCGAGCTGCGCTCGGCGGCCGGGCTCATCGACGACAGCGTGCGCTCCCATGCGTTCCTGGGTCAGCAGCACGTCTTCAACCCGCCCTATGGCGAGGATCGCAACTACTGGAAGGGCCACTTCGTCCGCGAGCTCCCGGACGAGATGATCGACGAGCTGCTGCGCCGCATCGTCGCGCTCGGGCGGCCGCCGGGACAGGTGCTGATCGAATCGCTGCACGGCGCGCCCGCGGACGGCGACGCGAGCAGCGCGGCCGTGGGCTTCCGCGACGCCGCCTTCAACGTCAGCGCGATGGCGAGCTGGCGGGACGCGGCGCTCGACCCGCGGTACATCCAGTGGGCGCGCGAGACAGCGGCGGCGATCGAGCCCTGGTCGATGAGCGGCGGCTACGTCAACTACATGCAGGCCGACGAGCCGATCGATCGCGTGCGCGCCGCCTTCGGCGAGCAGGCGTTCGAGCGCCTCCAGGCGCTGAAGCGCCGCCACGACCCCGACAACGTCCTGCATCGCAACCAGAACATCCCGCCGCCGTAAACGACGGGCGGATCCACCGGGCCGCAGGCCCTTGGCCCGAGGAGAGTCAGCGCCCAAGGGCGTAGCCTGGGTGCATGCTGCTCGGCCGGGGTGCAGAGCTCGAGCAGATCGGCCGCCTGGTCACCGACGCCCGCGAGGGACACGGCCGGGCGCTGCTGATCGTCGGCGAGCCCGGAATCGGCAAGACCTCGCTGCTGGCGGAGGCGGTCGCGCGGGCCGCTGCCCTGCGCGACATCGAGGTCGAGGCGGTGGAGGCGGAGGCGAGCCTGCCCTACGCGTTGATCGCAGAATTTCCTCGCGCCCATGCTCGAGCTGCTCGCGCCCGGGAGTACGGGTTCAAGACCCGCGGGGCCTAGCGTCACGGCGCCGTTCCTGCATCGTCATTGCCCGCGCGCCTGGTCACGCCGGAGGCCGCGGGTTCGAGTCCCGTCGCTCCCGTCTTAGAAACCGCTTGGGCAAAGCGGTTTCGCGATCTAAGACTGGCCCGCTGTTGGAGGAGTCTCGACTTTTGGCACCGGCGCCCGGCTGGGGACCTCGGGAGCTCGGGCCGAGGCCAGTGTCTGACGCAGTCCGTCGATGGCCTGCTCTGCCCAGCGCTTGATAAACCAGCGCCCGACCGACTTGTCGAATAGCCGGTACCGGAGGGCTGGCGGATGGAGTCCCATCTCCATCTCCACGAACGTGCCGCCTTGGGCGGGGGTAAGCAGCCAGCGTTGGAAGCCGCCCGTCGTCGGGCAACTCCACCTCAATTCCTTGAGCTCGTCGCGCCGGTCGATGATTCGGGTGTACTCCAACCGCCGCCCAGCGAACTTCCCCAGCACCTGGGTATATACATCCCCAACCTCGAACGACTCGCCGCGAATCTCTACTGCGACCGGCCACCACTGAGGGTAGGTGGCGGGGTTTCCCGCGAGCGCCCAGACCTCATCCAGCGGCGCATCAAGGTGGGCCTGCGCACGGTACTCCGACATCACGCAATCATCGCAGACAGCGACGGTTGCACTCGGACGCGCTCGCTCACGCACAGCCCAGCGCCTAGGATCCGCCGCTAGGATCGCTCGACCGAGCGTTGCTCACCGAATCGAGAGGGGAGGCCCGATGATCGGCGTTCCCAAGCGGTTTCTAAAGACGGGAGCGACGGGACTCGAACCCGCGGCCTCCGGCGTGACAGGCCGGCGCTCTAACCAACTGAGCTACGCCCCCGGAACACGGCGACGGGGCGAGCGGGTCGCCCCGGGGCGAGCCCGGAGAGCCCGCGCGGTTGATTCTAGGGATAGCCTCCGCGGCCGTGCGACTGGTGAGCTACGCCACCGAGGCCGGGCCGCGGGCGGGACTGCTTCGCGACGACGGCGTGCTCGATGCCTGGGATGTGCTTGGCGGTGGGGGCGAGGGGATGCGCGAACTCCTCGGCTCCGGTCGGCTCGCAGAGCTCGAGGCGGCGGGCGATGATCCGCTGCCGCTGGCGGAGGTCGAGCTGCTCGCCCCGGTGCCGGATCCGGAGAAGATCGTCTGCATCGGGCTCAACTACCGCGCCCACGCCGCCGAGGGCGGGCTCGAGCCGCCGGAGTCGCCAACGTTCTTCGCCAAGTTCCGCAACGCGCTGCGGCCCGACGGGGCGAGGGTGACGCTGCCTGCGGCGAGCGAGAAGGTCGACTACGAGGCCGAGATCGCCTTCGTCGTCGGAAGCCGTGCCAGGGATGTCGCCGAGGCCGATGCGATCGACCACCTCGCCGGCTACGTGCTCTTCAACGACCTCTCCGCTCGCGACCTGCAGTTCGCGACCCCGCAATGGATGCCGGGCAAGGTCTTCGACGGCGCGGCGCCCTGCGGGCCGGCGATCGTCACCTGCGACGAGGCAGGCCCCGCCGACGCGCTCGGGATCGCGCTCGACCTCAACGGCGAGCGGATGCAGGAGTCGACCACCGCCGACCTCGTCTTCTCGATCCCGACGCTGGTGGCCTACCTGTCGAGCCTGATGACGCTCGAGCCGGGCGACGTCGTCGCCACCGGGACGCCACAGGGGGTGGGCGGTGCGCGCGAGCCCCGCGTTTGGCTGAAGCCGGGCGACGACGTGGTGGTCAGCTCGCCTCAGCTCGGGCGCCTGGTGACGAGGATCGGCTGATCTGCGCCTGCGAGGCGAAGCTGGCCACCAAGACGAAGGGCAAGAACCAGACCACGTAGAAGTAGAACCAGTGCGACGCGGTCAGCTGGACCGCGATCGTCACCGCGGCGGCCAGGGCGGAGATCTGGAGCGGGGACTTGAACCGAGGGTAAACGGCGACCGCAAGCGCCAGCGCGATCGCGGCCACCCGCGCCATGGGCTGCAGGAAGTCGAGCCCCGGCGCCTGGCCCCAGACGCTGAACGGCGAGCCCCGGGTCGCCTGGTAGCCGAGCGTGCGGTCATACAGCTCGCTCAGCCCTCCGTCGGGGACGAACGGCAGCGTCACCGCGATCGCCACCGCGACGAAGGCGACGGCGAAGACGATCGCGCCGCGCCAGCGTCGCTCGCCGTCGGCGGTCGCGAACAGCGGCGCAAGCGCCGCGGAGCCGAACTTCGCCGCGGCGCCGAGAGCGACGAACGCGCCCCGGGCCGGCGGCGAGGGCATCGTCAGCAACGCCGCGATCGAGAGCGCGGCGACGAGGGCGTCGTTGGCGTTCGCGTTCATCGTGTACAGCGTCCACGGACAAGCGACCCAGGCGAAGCCGAGCGCCCAGCCCAGTGCCCGGCCCTCGTCGCCGACCCGCAGCCGGCGCCCCAACGCGACGAGCCCGGCGACGCAGCAGAGGTCGAAGACGATCGCCGCGGCATGCGCGGCCGCAACGTCGTCCCAGACGCGTTCCCAGCCCAAGGCCTCCTCGAAGGGCAAGTAGGCGAGGTAGTTCGCGGGCCCGTAGACGTCGCCGCGCAGCCCGGCGAGGCCGGAGAAGTCCCCCTCGTAGAGTGGCGCGCCCTCGCCGATCCGATCGGCGCCGATCACCCCGGCGACGCCGATGTCGATCACCTGCGAGTCGAGCACGTTGAGCGCGATCCGGGCGGCGGCGAGCACCACCACGCCGGCCGCCAGCCAGCGCACCGGCGCCCATGGCAGCAGGGCCCCGGCGCGCTCCCGCGGCCACAGCCCGGCGACCAGCATCCGAAGCAAGAAGTAGCCGAGCACCGGGTAGGTGAGCGCAACCGACGCGATGATCTCGGCGCGGTTGAAGAAGAACAGCGAAAGGCCAAGGCCGAGAAGCACGAGCAGGTCGAGGTGAAGGAGGCGAACCGGGCGCCGCGGATCGATGAACGGCGCCAGGAAGAGCGCGCAGAGCGGCAGCCAGACGTAAGGGGCGTTGACGAGCTGCGCGATCGCGCCCTCGTAGCCGCGGGCGAGCTCCGTCTCGACCTGGTGGTCGCGCCACGCCTCGTCGACCTCGCCGCTGCTCCCGTCGATGATCAGCTCGGCGACCTTGCGTCGCTCGGAGTCGAAGTAGCTCACCTGCCAGCGTCGGCCGCGAATCAGTGCCTCGGGGCGCGCCCCCGGGGTCTCGGCGAGCTCCTCGCGAACGACCGGGCTCGCGCCGGCGCGCTCGATCGCCTCACGCGCGCTGATCGCGAACCCGGCCGGCGGAGTCTCGGTCGAATCGGGCTCGACCAGCGGTGGGGGCCGCTCGCCGCCGAAGGGCGGCTGGCTCGCGGGGTCGTCGTTGGAGAAGGCGGGCGCCGCGCCGGCGAGCAGGCCGAGCATCGCGAGCGCGAGGACGAGCTTGAGCCACGGTCCCCTCATCGTCAGCGGGCGAGCGTACGGGTTCCGGGATAGGGTCCGTGCCCACGGTCAGTCGAGCGAAGGAAAGGGCCGATGGGATTCATGGGGCTGAGAGGAGCCGCACGGGTGGCCGGGCCCGCGCGGTACCACCACCCGGAGCGCCGGCCGTGAGCGAGGCGCTGGCGCGGCGGTTCTTGCTCGGCGCGCTGTCGCGAATTCGCGGCGGGCGGCTGGAGCTGGCCGAGGGCGGGCGACAGCTCGCCTTCGGGGCGCCCGGATCGGAGCTCAGCGCCCGGGTCGAGATCCGTGACCCGCGCGCCTACCGGTGGGCGCTGCGCGGCAGCACCGGACTCGGCGAGGGCTATGTCGACCGGCTTTGGTCGACCGACGATCTCGTCGCGCTGATCCGGATCTGCTGTCGCAACCTGCCGCCATGGGATCGATGGCGCCGTCGCCTCCATCCGCTGGTCGGCCCGCTGCAGCGGGCGGTCGAGCTCGTCCCCCGCAACACCCGGGCCGGGGCGGCCGCGAACATCTCGGCTCACTACGACCTCGGCAACGAGCTGTTCGAGTCGTTCCTCGACCGGCGGCTGATCTATTCCTGCGCCTACTTCCCCGAGCCGGACGCGAGCCTCGACGAGGCCCAGCTGGCGAAGCTGGAGCGAATCTGCGAGCGGCTCGAGCTCGGGCCCGAGGACCATCTGCTCGAGATCGGCACCGGATGGGGCGGGCTGGCGATTCACGCCGCCGGCACCCGCGGCTGCCGGGTGACGACGACGACGATCTCCCGCATGCAGCACGAATACGCGGTCGAGCGGGTGCGCGAGGCGGGACTCGCCGACCGGGTCGAGGTGCTGCCGCACGACTACCGCGACCTCGGCGGAAGCTACGACAAGCTGGCCTCGATCGAGATGATCGAGGCCGTCGGATGGCAGTACTTCAAGGCCTTCTTCGCAAAATGCGCCGAGCTGCTCGCCCCGGGCGGGGCGATGTTCCTCCAGGCAATCGCGATTCAGGACGACCTCTATGAGATCGAGAAGGCAGCGCGCAGCTTCTCGAACAAGCACATCTTTCCCGGCGGCTGCCTGCCCTCGCTAGACCTGATCGCCCGCCTCGGCGCCGCGAACGGATTGCGGATCGATTGGGCGGAGGAGATCAGCGCCCATTACGCGCGCACGCTGGCGCATTGGCGCGAGCGCTTCAACGACGCCTGGCCGGCCCTCCGCCCCCGCGGCTACGACGAACGCTTCAAGCGATTGTGGAACTTCTACCTCGCCTCATCCGAGGGCGGGTTTCGCGAGCGCCGGATCCGAGACGTCCAGTTGCTGCTGGGGAAGCCGCGACCGCGAGCGGGCGCCACGAGAGCGGCCGAGACCGCCGCGGCGATCCCTTAGGCGGTCCGCTCGGGGCGCTCCTCGCCGGGCCAGGCGCCGGTGGCTCGGTAGAAGCTCACCCGCGCGGCGTGATCCACCACCCCCCGGATGCCGCCGAAAACGGCGCCGGAGAGGGTGTGGGCGAGGACCAGCTTCAGCCAGCTGATCTCGCGGTGCTCGGGGTCCGGCGGCTCCTGATGGTCGAAGAGCCCCCATAGGCCCTCGAACAACCGCCTGCCGAGCAGTCCGGCGAGCAGGCCGCTGAGCAGGCTGACGGGGATGAAGAGGAGCTTGCTCACGCGCCTCAGCCTACCCGGGTGGGACCGCTGCCAAAACGCGCCGGTCCTCACCCCCAGTGGCGCCGACGGCGATGGGCGGTGCCGGATTCGAACCGGCGACCCCTTGCGTGTAAAGCAAGTGCTCTCGACCAGCTGAGCTAACCGCCCATCGGGATTGTCGCCGATCGGCGACGCGACAGCCCGGACGCTCGACGCATACGATCGCCCCGCAGGCGATACGGGAGAGATTGCTATGAGGATGCGCGCAGCGGTGCTGGAGGAGTTCGGCGAGCCCCTGGTGGTGCAGGAGCTGGAGTTGACCGAGCCCAAGCGGGGCGAGGCGCTGGTGCGGCTCGAGGCCTGCGGAGTCTGCCATACCGATCTCTATACGGCGTCGGGCGTCGACCCCTCCGGTTACGCGCCGACCGTGCTCGGACACGAGGGCGCCGGGGTGGTCGAGGCCATCGGACCCGAGGTCGGCTCGCTGACGGTCGGCGATCACGTCGTCACCCTGTTTTCGCCGCAGTGCGGCGAGTGCGTGCACTGCCGCGACGAGCGCACCAACCTCTGCCTCGCGATCCGCGAGCAGCAGAACAAGGGCTATCTGCCCGACGGCACCACCCGTCTGCGACGCGACGGCGAGGAGATCCGCCACTTCATGGGCACTTCGACCTTCGCCGAATACACGGTGATGCCCGAGATCGCGCTCGCCAAGGTCAACCCCGAGGCGCCGCTCGACCGCGCCTGCCTGTTCGCCTGCGGGCTCTCGACCGGCCTCGGGGCGGCGATGAACACGGCCAAGGTGCGCGCGGGCTCGACCTGCGTCGTCTTCGGCGCCGGCATGGTCGGCCTCGGCGCAGTCGCCGGCTGTCGCCTGCAGGGGGCGGAGCGGATAATTTGCATCGACCTCTCCGAGGAGCGGCTCGAGCTTGCCAGGGGCCAGGGCGCGACCGAGACGATGATCGGGGGCGACGGGGTGGCCGAGAGAATCGTCGAGGGGACAGACGGCTTCGGCGCCGACTACACGTTCGAGGCGACCGGCAACGTGCAGGTGATGCGCCAGGCGGTCGAGTCGGCGCGCATGGCCTGGGGGCTGGCGACGATGGCCGGGGTCGCGGGCAAAGGCGAGACGCTCGACGTCGTCCCCCGCTTGCTGATCACCGGCCGCCGGGTGGCCGGCTCGTCATTCGGCGGGGTCAAGGGGCGCGAGGGGGTGCCGATGCTCATCGACCGCTATCTCGCCGGGGAGATCGACGTCGACCCGTTCATCTCACACCGAATCTCTCTCGACGAGGTCAACCGCGGCTTCGAGCTGATGGAGGACCAGGACGGGATCCGCAGCGTGATTCAGCTCAACTAGGAAAGGCGGCGAAGTGATCCTGCAGCGAGTCGAACAGGCGGACTGGCTATCGAACGCATACCTGATCGTTGACGAGGCGGGCGGCAAGGGCGTGCTGGTCGACTCGAACGCGATCACCGACCCGCTCGCCGAGCGAGCGGAGCGCGAGGGCACCGAGATCACCCACCTACTGCTCACCCACCACCACTACGATCATGTGGTCGGCGCGCGGAGGCTCGCCGAGCGCTTCGACGTGCCGATCCTCGCCCACGAGCTCACCGACGAGCTGATCGACGACAAGGTCGACGAGACGATCGCCGACGGCGACGTGATCGAGACGGGCGAGCTGCGAATCGAGGTCATCCACACCCCCGGGCACTGCGCCGATCACCTGGCGCTGAACTTCAACGGCAGCGACTGCCTGACCGCGGACGTGCTCTTCAAGGGCACGGTCGGCGGCACGCGGGCACCCGGGGCGACGGGATTCGAGGACCTGCGCTCGTCGGTGATGGAGAGGCTGATGAAGCTGCCGCCCGAGACCCGGATCCATCCCGGCCACCGCGAGCCGTCGACGATCGGCGAGGAGTGGGAGCGCAACCCCTTCGTCCGCATCTGGCGCGGGCTCGACGGGGAGGGGTCGGAGCCGTGCACGGTCGGGCCCGCCGACGCCGAGGAGCGCGAGCAGGCGACGCTGATCCTCTGGGCGCCGGATTACGACGGCGGCAACAAGGCCTGGGTCCGGTTCGCCGACGGCTCCGACGCGATCGTCGGCGGCTCGCAGGTCAGCCGGGGCTGAGCCCGCGCCGCGAGAGAGGAGAAGCATGCAGGGAAGGTTGCCGGGGGCGCGGATGATGGCGGCGCTGGTGGTCGTGACGGGCACGCTGCTCGTCCCGCAGGCGGCCTCGGCCGCGATCGGCTCCGTGTTCGGCGGCGACGTGAGCTGCAACGTCCAGGGCGACGGGGTGCGCTTCTGCGGCAGCTCGAGCCCACGCAGCACCACGCAGACCTTCGACGGCGTGCCGATCGACGTCAACGTCGCCTTCCCCCCCGAGTCCGCGGGCATGGCCGACGGCAACTACCCCCTGATCATGATCTTCCACGGCTACGGCGGCGGGAAGCTCGGGCTGAACACGATGCAGCCGTTCCTCGACCGCGGCTACGCCACCTTCTCGATGACCGACCGCGGCTTCCGCGAGTCGTGCGGCTCGGCCGCCTCGCAAGCCGCCGACCCGGTCGGCTGCGAGCGCGGCTACGTGCGTCTGATCGACAATCGCTACGAGGTCCGCGACGCGCAGGAGTTCGCCGCCAAGCTGGCCGACGAGGGACTGGTCGACCCGCAGCGGATCGGCGCCACCGGGGGCTCCTACGGCGGCGGCATGTCGATGGCGCTTGCCGCGCTCAAGAACCGCATGGTGCTCGAGGACGGCTCGCTGGTCCCGTGGATGAGCGCCGGCGGCAAACAGATGAAGCTTGCGGCGGCGGCGGCGAACATCCCCTGGACCGATCTCGCCTACTCGCTGACCCCGAACGGAAGCACGCTCGATTACGTCGCCGACGCACCCTATGAGGGGCGGATCGGGGTGATGAAGCAGTCGCTGACCAACGGCCTCTACCTCTCGGGCCTGGCGGCGCCGGGCTTCTACGCCTCCGAGGGCAGCGACCCGAGCGCCGACATCACGGGATGGCGGAACCGGCTGCTCGCGGGCGAGCCCTACGACAGCTCGGTCCAGGGTGTGCTCGATGAGATCACCACCAACCACTCCTCCTACTACATCGACAACTCGACCAAGCCGACGCCGCTCTTGATCTCGAACGGCTTCACCGACGACCTGTTCCCGGCCGACGAGGCGATCCGCTTCTACAACCGGACCCGGACCGACCACCCGAAGGCCGACATCGCGATGTTCTTCGGCGACTTCGGCCATCCGCGGGCTCAGAACAAGTCCGACGTCACCGATCTGCTCGAGATCCGGCAGAAGGCTTGGCTCGACCATTATTTGACCGGCGCCGGGGAGGAGCCCCGGCAGGGCGTCGAGGCGATGACCCAGACCTGCCCGGCGGACGCTCCCTCGGGCGGGCCGCTGACGGCGAAGAGCTGGGCCGGGATGGCGAAGGGGGAGATCCGCGTCTCGCGGGGGAGCGAGCGCACGATCGCGCCGGACTCCTCCAGTGGCGGCACCTTCGACCCGGTCGCCGGCGGCGGTGCCTGCGCCACGACCGATGGAGCGGACATCCCTGGTTCGGCGACCTACCGACTCGACCCCGCGCCCGAGGGCGGCTACACGCTGATCGGGGCGCCGACCGTGATCGCCGACTTCACCCTTCCCGGCGACACCTCGCAGGTCGCGGCGCGGCTGCTGGACGTCGGGCCCGACGGCGAGGAGACCCTGGTCGCGCGCGGGCTCTGGCGTCCGGCCAGTGGCGGGCCGACGAAACAGGTGTTCCAGCTGCATCCGAACGGCTGGCTGTTCGCCGCCGGCCACGTGCCCAAGCTCGAGCTGCTCGGCAACGATGCTGACCCGGGAGGCGGAGCGCTGAGCTCCTACGGGCGGGCGTCCAACGATCAGCAGCCGGTGACCGTCTCGAAGCTGAAGCTGCGACTGCCGGTGCTCGAGCGTCCCGGTGCGCTCGACGCCCTGGTCAAGGCGCCGGGACCGAAGGTGGTGCCCGACGGCTACGAGCTGGCGCGCGACTTCGCCGAGCTTCCCGATCCCGGCGCGAAGGTGAAGGGCAAGCTCAAGGTCGTGGGCTCGAAGCTGAAGGCGCGGGTCAAATGCCCGCGCCGGTTCGCCGCCTGCAACGACGGCACGATCGAGGTCCGGGCCCGGAGAGGCTCGAAGGGCTCCGCGGGCTCCAAGCGCGCCGGCAAGCGGTTCAAGGTCGCCAAGGGCGAGTTCGAGGCCAAGGGCGGCAAGCGCACGACGGTGAAGATGAAGCTGACCCGAAGGGCACGCGCATACTTCAAGACGCACCGCGAGCTGAAGGTGCTTGCGAAGGTGCGGACCGCGGAGCGTCGCGGCGTCTGGGAGCGAAAGCGCAAGGCGGTCGCCCGCCGCTAGTCGCGGTCCCAGCGCTTGTAGGCGGAGACCGAGTAGGCCTTCGGCCGGGCGAGCAGGACCGGGTCGTCGGAGAGCTCGATCCCGTCGACGATCCGGGTCGGGTCGAAGACGTCGATATGGCCGTCGCGCTCGGGGTCGTCGGCGGCCTCGGTCAGCTCGAGCCTGCCGACGGCGATCAGCTCGCGCTCCTGGGGCCAGACGGCGGTCGGGTCGTCGAGCGGATCGTCGTCGGCGGCCAGCTGGAGTTGGAGATCGAAGCCGACCGTGGCGGTGGCGAGGCGCTCGGCGATCTCGGTGTGGAGATAGTCGCGGCCGCGCAGCTTGGCCTCGTCGTCGTCGATCCGCTCTTCCCCGGCGTCGGGAACGAAGCGGTAGCGGACCCAGGTGCGGTTTTTGTCGGCATCGAGCAGGGCGAACGCGTGGGGCGAGAAGTACGCTGCGGCGGCGAAGCTCGCGATCGGCTCCTGCATCAGGATCGCCTGCGCGGCCGGGGCGGTTTCGGGGTGCTCGCCGAGGAAGGCGCCGAGCTTCTCCATGTCGGGCTGGCCGGTTGCCGGGTCGGGGCGGCGCAGCAGCAGCAGCTCGAGGAAGTCCTCCGGCGTGCGGGTGGCGAAGGTCGGCGAGGTGGTCGCGAGGATATCGGTCTCACCTCCGTCCCAACGCAGCTTCAGCGCCATCCCGCGCCCGTCGCGCTCCGCATCGTCTGCCTCGGGATCGCCGCTCGCGTTCGAGAAGCGGACGAGCGCGGCGACCTCGTCGCCCTGCAGATGAGGGGCGCGGCTGAGATGTGCCGCCTCGGCGGTGGCCTTGAAGGTGCCGCGGGCCCAGGAGCCCTTCGCGTGCAACGCGCGCCGGCCGGGGTGCGAGCCGTAGTTCGCGTGCACGGCGTCGATGATCTGCTCGTAGAGATTCCCCTCCGGCATCGCACGTTCACCCTATCCCGTAGCGTCACGGAGATGGAGCTCGGGATCGACGGCCGCGTGGCGCTGGTGCTGGGCGCGAGCAGTGGCATCGGCCGCGGAATCGCCGGCGCGCTGGCGCGCGAGGGCGCCAGGGTGGCGCTGGCGAGCCGCACCCGCGAACGGCTCGAACAGGCGACCGCGGAGATCGAGGGCGAGACCGCGAGCTTCGTCGCCGACACCGCCGACCTCGAGCGGATGGCGGCGCTGCCGGGCGAGGTCGCCGAGGAGCTCGGGCCGGTGGAGATCCTGGTCACGAACACGGGAGGGCCGCCGCCGGGTCGCGCGCTCGACGCCGGGTTGGAGGACTGGCGCGATGCCCACGAGTCGCTGCTGCTGGCGCCGCGCGTGCTGGTGGAGGCGGTGATGCCCACGATGCGGGAGCGCGGCTGGGGGCGGATCGTCAACGTCGGCTCGAGCGCGACCAAGGAGCCGATCCCGGGCCTGACCCTCTCCAACGCTCACCGGCCGGGCCTGGTCGGCTTCTTCAAGACGCTCGCGCGGGAGGTCGCGGCCGACGGAGTGACCGTCAACGACGTCGCCACTGGCCGCTTCGCGACCGAACGGCTGGCGGCGAACCGGGGTGGCTGGGAGGAGATGGAACGCAGCGCGGCCAAGGACGTGCCTGCCGGCCGGCTCGGCACGCCGGAGGAATACGGCGACCTGGTCGCCTTCCTGTGCTCCGAGCGCGCCGCCTACATCACCGGCGTCTCGATCCCGATCGACGGCGGCCTACTGCGCTCGGTCTAGGCGGTCTCGGCCCGCGCGCTCGGCTGCGCGCGCAGCTCGCCGCGGTTCGCCTTCACAGCGAGCCAGGCGCCGCCGGCGGCGATCATCGCCAGGCTGACCAGCTGCGGCTGGGTGAGCCCGAGGGCGACCTCGTCGTTGCGACGGACGAACTCGACCAGGAAGCGCTCGGCGCCGGCGAGGACGAGGTAGAGCGCGAACAGCAACCCGGGGCGGAACGAGAACCGCAACCGCCACAGCGCGTAGGTCACGAGTCCCATCGCCAGGGTCTCGTAGATCGGCGTCGGGTGCACCGGGACGTCGGTGGGCTCGGTGCCGTCGGGGTAGGCCATCGCCCAGGGGCCGTCCCAGGGAATCCCGTAGTCGCCGTCGCCGGACAGCTGGCAGCCGATCCGCCCGACCGCGTAGCCGATCGCCAGCCCGGGGGCGCAGATGTCGAGCAGGGTGAGGTCGAGCATCCGCCGCCAGTGCGCCCAGAGAAGGACTCCGACCGCGCCGCCGACCATGCCGCCGAACCAGACCAGGCCGGCCCCGGAGAAGATGTTGCCGAGCAGGTCATCGGAGACCGAGTCGTAGTTCTGGATGAGGAAGTCGACCCGCGCGCCGACGATGCCCCCGACCAACGCGGCGAAGACCATCTCGTAGGCCCAGTCGGGCGGCTTGCCGAGCTCCTTCAACCGCCGCGCGACCAGCGCGCCCGCGGCGACGAATCCGAGCGCGAACATGATCCCGAAGGTCTGCAGGGTGAGCGGGCCGATCTCGATCTCGGGCTGCATCGGCGATGGACCTTACGGGCCGAGCAGCCTGGCCCGGACCGCCACGGACCTTACGGGCCGAGCAGCCTGGCCCGGACCGCCACGAGTTCGTCCTCGGTGAGGCCCCCGCCCCGCAGCAAGCTTTCGACATCCAGCGAGGCCAAGGTGGAGACGAGGACCTCGCGGGTGCTGGTGCCCTCGCGCGCCAGCAAGGGGGTGAGGTCGACGTCGGCCTCGATGCTGCGCTGTGCGTAGACCGTCGCGACCCGTTCGTCGCTCACCGCATGATCGGCGGCGATCGCCTCGGCTTCGACGCCCGCCAGCGCCAGCAGCAGCAGGGTGATCAGCCCGGTGCGGTCGCGGCCGCCGACGCAGTGGACGAGCACGCCGCCGGGCGCTGCGTTCGCGATCGCGGCGATCACCCCTGCCACCCGCTCCGGGAAGCGCTCGAGGAAGGGGCCGTAGAACAGCGGCGGCGGCCGTGGCTCCCAGTGATCCCAGAACTCCCGATCCTCGACCCCGTCGAGCGGCAGGTGAACCGTCGTCACCGCCTCGGGGCGAGGCGCGAGGTCGGGGTGCAGCTCGTCGTCGTTGCGCAGGTCGATGATCGTGCGGATGCCGTACGCGTCGAGCGCCGCCCAGCCCGCCGCGGTGAGGTGGTCCGGCGCGTCGGCCCGCACCACCGCCCGCCAGCGAGTTTCCCGGCCGGCGGCGGTCCGGAGGCCACCGAGGTCGCGGGCGTTGTGACAGCCATTCCAGGCGAGATGTCGATCGTCGGTCACGTTCGCAACGAGAATCGAACCCCGGTCGGGAGGCTGGGCATAGCCCCGACGGGATTCGAACCCGCTCTTCGGCCTTGAAAGGGCCGCGTGCTGGACCAGTACACCACGGGGCCGGGAGCAGAGAGTCTAGGCGCCCTCGCCGCCGATTCGGCACGATCCGAGCGACACTCGCGCGGTTCGATCCTCGAACATGTGTTCGTGGCAATCGCGAAGTTGCGAGAGCGGGAGGAGGCTCGTCGACTGCGGCGCGACCTGGGAATGCCGATGAAGCAGATCGCCGCGCGCCTGAACGTGTCCCCCGCGAGCGTGCATCTCTGGACTCGCGACATCGAGATCAGCCGGGAGCATCGAACGCGAAACCTTCGCCTCGCGCGTGAGAAGTTCGCCGTCCGCTGGATCGAGATCAATCGACGGCGACGGCTCGCCTACCAGGCGGAGGGCAGGGCGCGCGCACGGAATGGAGACGCCCTGCACCAAGCCGGGTGCATGCTGTATTGGGCGGAAGGTGGCAAGGATCGCGGCCTGGTGAGCTTCGCGAACTCGGATCGCGCCATGGTCAGACTCTTCTGGCATTTCCTGCGATCCAACTTCGCGGTCGATCGACACCGGCTCAGAGTGCGACTGAACGTCTACCTGACGAACGGGCTTTGCCTCGAGGAGATCGAGAATTGGTGGAACGAGCAGCTGTGTCTGCCGAGAAGCTGCTTCGGAAATCACGTTACCGATCATTACCCGACGTCGAGCAGCAGCAGAAAGCGGAACAAGCTGCCCTATGGCGTCTGCACCCTCCGGCTCTATGACACCCGCATCCTCCAGCACATTTACGGCGCGATCCAGGAGTACGGAGGGTTTGAGGAACCCCGCTGGCTCGACGGTCCGCCGCGGTTGCGGTCGAGGCCATAGCGGCCGGGGCGAGCTGTGGCTCAGCCGAGCAACAACTCGAGCAGCGCCTTCTGCGAGTGAAGGCGGTTCTCGGCCTGATCCCAGACCGCCGAGCGCTCGCCGTATAAGACCTCCTCCGTGATCTCCTCGCCCGGGTGGGCCGGCAGGCAGTGAAGGGCGATCGCGCGCTCGGAGCCGAGCGCGAGCAGCTCGGCGTTGAGCTGGTAGGGGGCGAGGTCGGCGCGGCGGCGCTCTGCCTCGACCTCGTCGCCCATGCTCACCCAGACGTCGGTGTAGAGCGCGTCGGCCCCCTCCGCGGCCTCGCGGGGATCGCGCGTGTCGAGTGCGGGGAGTCCGGGCTCGAGCTCGTAACCGGTCGGAGTGGCGACCCGGACCTCGACCCCGGCGAGGCGCCCGAGGATTGCCAGCGAGCGGGCGACGTTGTTGCCGTCGCCGACGTAGGCGACCGAGACGCCGTCGAGATCCCCGAAGCGCTCGCGCAGGGTGAGTAGGTCGGCGAGCGCCTGGCAGGGATGATGAACCGGGGTCAGCGCGTTGACCACCGGCACCTCGGCGGCGGCGGCGAGCTCTGCGACCGTTGCGTGAGAGCCGGCGCGGATCACGATCGCGTGCAGGTAGCGCGACAGCACCCTGGCGGTGTCGGCGATCGACTCGCCGCGGCCGAGCTGCAGCTCGTCCGCACGCAGCGTCAGCGGATGCCCGCCGAGCTCCGCCACACCGACCTGAAACGAAATCCGGGTGCGCGTCGACGGCCGCTCGAACAGGAGCGCCACCGTTCGACCGGCCAGCGACCGCGCTCCGACCCCCTCTCCCCGGCCCGCCTTCAGCTCCGCGGCGCGCTCGAGCAACGCGGTGAGTTGTTCGGCGGTGAGCTCCTCGCCGGTGAGAAGGTGACTCGGCGGGCCGTTCAAGCGCGGCATTCTACGTGCCATGGAGCTCCGAGCCCTGACCTGGAATTTGTTCCACGGCCGCGATTTCCCACCCGACCCGACGCTGTTCACGACCCGGTCGCGGCTGCTGTGCGGCAGCGAGCGCAACACCACCCACCTGCAGGTCAACCGCGATCTCTTCGACGAGTTCGCGACCGTGCTCTCGGCCGCTCGCTGGGACGTGGCCCTGCTCCAAGAGTGCCCGCCGCGGTGGTCGGCGCCGCTCGCGCGCGCGTGCGCGGCGCAGCCGCACCGAGCGCTCACCTCCCGCAACTCGCTCGCCGCCCTGCGCGCGCTCGCGGCCCGCATCAACCCCGATCTGGTCGCCTCGAACGAGGGCGGCTCGAACCTGACCCTGATCCGCCGCGGGCGGCTGAGGGAGTGCCGCCAGCTCGAGCTGCGGCCCGGCCGGCGACCCGAGCGCCGGGTGATGGCCTTGAGTCGGCTGGCGCTCGACCCCGAGCGCGAGCTCTGCATCGCCAACCTGCACGCGAGCGCCGGGCGGACGCTGCGCGAGGCAGCCGAGCAGGAGGTGGTGAGGGCTGCGGAGCGGGCGGTCGAGTGGGCCGGCGCGGCGCCGCTTCTCTTCGGCGGCGATCTCAACCTTCGCCCCCGCGATACCGCAATCTACGAGACGCTGGCCAACCGGTTCGGGCTTCACCAACCAACGGCTGCCCGTGCGCTCGACCATCTGCTCGTCCGGGGCCTCGAGATCGTCGCCGAACCGGCACCCTGGCCGCCTGACCGCCGCGAGGTCCGGGTCGGCGGCCTCGCGGTGCGACTCTCCGACCACGCGCCGGTCGAGGCGACGTTCGCATGAGCCGCCGATCGCCCGAGCGTACGGTGCCGCGTCCGGCCGCGGGATGAGATAGTCCGAGTCAACCCGACCGAGTAGGAGGAAGAGATGGCGACCAGGTCCGGAGGCTCCAGGTCCGAAGGTTCCAAGTCCAAAGGCTCGAAGACCGGACGGTCAACGGCCGCGGGCTCAACGTCCGCAGCACGAAGCGGGTCCACTCGCAAGCGCCCCTCGACCGCGCGTGGTCGCAAGTCCACCAGACGCGCGCCCGCGGCCGGTCGCTCGGACAAGAGCGTGCAGGCGTTCCGCGACGCGCTCGAGCGCAGCCGCGGCGCGCTGGAGTCGAACCTGACCCTTTCGCGGGAGCGGCTGCAGGAGACCGTCGACGACGCGGTCGAGCATGGCAGGATGACGCGCGGTGACGCCAACAAGCTCGTCTCCAACCTGGTCAGTCACGGACGCAAGGCGACCGACGACCTGATGCGCGATCTCGAGAAGCTGCTCGAGCAGGCGCGCAAGGAGGTCGAGACCCGCGCCGCGCCGGCGCGTCGCCAGGCAACGCGCGCCGCCGGCCGCGTCGGCCGAGGTGTCCGTGACGCCGCCGACCGGCCGCTGGCCGAGGCCGACAGGCTCCGGCGCCGGGCCGGCGCGCCCGGAGCGCCGATCACCGGCTATGACCAGCTCACGGCCGGCCAGGTCCGGGCGCGGCTCAAAGACCTGACCAAGGCCGACCTGCGCAAGGTGCGAACCCAGGAGAGGCGCAGCAAGGCGCGCAAGGGGATCCTCGACGACATCGAGAAGCGCTTGGAGAAGTAGCGCTGCTAAGCATTGGGGCGTGACCGATGCGCCCCCGACCGTGCGTGCCCAGCGCCCCCGGCAGGGCACCGAGCTCGAGCTCGAGATCGACTCGCTCGCCCAGGGTGGGCGCGGGGTGGCGCGCGCCGACGGGTACGTCGTCTTCGTCGCCGGCGCCCTTCCCGGTGACCGCGTCCGTGCGCGGCTCACCCGCTCCAAGCGAACCTACGGCGAGGCGAAGACGGTGGAGCTGCTGCGACCGAGCTCCGAGCGGGTCGCCGACCACTGCCTGCACGACGGTGAGCCGTGCCCGGGCGCGCCCTGGCAGGGCATGGCCTACGAGCGCCAGCTCGCCGAGAAGGCGGCGCAGGTCGACGACGCGCTGCGCCGCATCGGCCGGCTCGACGGCTTCGAGCTCGAGCCGATCGAGCCCGCGGTCGAGCAGTGGCGCTACCGCAACAAGCTCGAGTACTCGTTCGGCGCCGGCGCCGGCGAGTCCGACCTGGCGCTCGGCTTCCATCGTCGCGGCAACTGGGCGGACGTCGTCGAGGTCGAGGACTGCCTGCTCGCCTCGCAGCGAAACAACAGAGCCCGGAACCAGGTCCGGGACTGGGCGCGTCGGGAGGCGATCCCCGCCTACGACCGCCGCGCCCAGGCCGGGGTGCTTCGTAACCTGGTCGTACGGGAGGGCCGGCGCACCGGGGAGCTTCAGACCCGGCTGGTCACCTCCCCGGCCGAGTTCCCGCGGCCCCCCGTTGACCTGCACACGGTGATCGACGGACCCGGCGGGGGCACCGACGGACCCACCGGCGTGCTCGGCGCCGAGCACTTGCACGAGGAGCTCGCCGGCCTGCGCTTTCGCGTCTCCCACACCGCCTTCCTGCAGACCAACACCGAGATGGCGGAGCGCCTGTACGCGATCGCCGGCGAGCTCGCCGGCCTCCGCGGGCGAGAGCGGCTCTTCGACCTCTTCTGCGGCATCGGCGCGATCGGGCTCTCGCTGGCGGGCAGCGCGGGCGAGGTCTGGGGCCTGGAGAGCGTCGCCGAGGCGATCGCCGACGCCGAGCACAACGGGGAGGCGAACGGGATCGCAAATGCTCGCTTCGTCGGCGCCGACGCCCGCCTCGGGATCCGGCCGTTGCTCGAGCGGGCGGGGGCCCCCGACGTGGTCGTCGTCGACCCGCCGCGCGCGGGGCTCTCGTCGAAGGTCGTCCGCCGCCTGCTCGAGTGCGATGCGCCGCGGGTCGTCTACGTCTCGTGCAACCCGACCACGCTCGCCCCCGACGCAGCCCAGATGGTCGAAGCGGGTTATACCCTGCGGCGCGTGAAGCCGGTCGACATGTTTCCGCACACGCCGCACGTGGAGTGCGTGGCGTTGCTGGAGAACTAGGCGGGTGGCGTCGAGCGGCAGGCAGCGGGGATTCGGGGTCGCGGCGGGGCTCGATCCCGAGGTGGCGGCGCCCCTGGCGGCGCGGTGCGCCGAGCTCGGCTACGACTCGCTGTGGTCCAACGACCATCCCGGCGCGCTCGGGCTGGAGACGCTGGCAGTGTTCGCGGAGGCCGCGCCCGAGCTCGAGCTCGGGGTCGCGGTGATGGCGCTCGACCGCCACTCCCCGGCCGAGATCGAAGGCCACATCGATCGCCTCGGGCTCGACCCCGACCGGCTGTGGCTCGGCGTCGGAGCCGGGTTCTCGGAACGGCCGCTGACGACGATGACGCAGGCGCTGGAGGACCTACGGACGGCACTGCCGGACGTTCGTCTGCTGCTCGCGGCGATGGGCCCGAAGATGTGCCGCCTCGCCGGGTCCTCCTACGACGGCGCCTTCTTCAACTGGATGACGCCCGAGTTCGCGGCATCGTCGCGCCTCACCGTCGAGTCGGGCGCGGGGGACGTTTCCCGCGAGCCGCCGCCGGTGTTCGGCTACGTGCGCACCACGATCGGCCCGGACGCGGCCACGCGTCTGGCCAAGGAGGAGACCTTCTACCGCGACCTGCACGACGGCTACCGAAACCACTTCGACCGCCTCGACGAGCCGCACGGCACCGTCGGTATCGCCGCCGCCGACGGGGCCGAGGCGCAGCGCGAGCTCGCCGCCTACGAGGCGCTGGACGTGATCGTCGTCCGCGGCCTCGCGAGCGCCAACGTCGAGGCGATGACGACGCTGGCCGAGGCCGCGTCGGCGTGAGGCGCGTCCTCGCCCTCTGCTTCGCCACCCTCCTCACCGCCGCTCCCGCCGCCGCCGCACCAAAGCCCCCGCTCGATCACCACCGAGGTCTTTTGCCGCGGATCCAGTTTTCGCACGGCTACGCCGTCGACGTCACCGGCGCCAGCGTCGTCTCCGAGCCGGGGCGCCGGGTCATGCGTCTGGAGCGCCGACCGCGCGCCGGACGGGTCGGCCTCGTGGTCACGCCGAAGCCCTGACCGACACCATTCTAGGCTGGGTGTCGTGCCGGTGAAGTACGCGGTCAAGCTCACCTACGCCTCCGATCGCCGTCACCTCGACGAGCTGCTCCAGGCGATCATCGGCGGGCGCAGCGACCTCACCTACGAGATCACGGACTCGCCCGAGCACGGACCGTTGGGACTGCCGCTGACGACCTCGATCGAGTTCCGGGCTCAACGAGGGACAGCGGGGGCGCTCGAGGCGACCGTGCACGAGGCGATCGACGAGGCGGGGCTGTCCGCCCGCTTCGCGCGCCTGCCGTGATGCGCGCTAGGGTGAAGCCCGTGCCCGACCTCGAGGAGCGTTCGATTGAAAGCCTGCCGGCGCGTTGTGAGAACTGTGGCGCGACGCTGACCGAGGCCGAGAAGAGCCTCGCCCTCGAAAGCGGCGCCAGCCCGGTCCTCTGCAGCGTCTGCGCCTCCGAGGAGGCGCCGGCCGTCGAGGCCTCCGAGGAACTGGAGCCCGAGGTCTAGTAGGGCGGGAGCTCGGCGTACCAGTCGCCGAGCGCGCGGAACGCGGACCAGAACTCCCGCTTGGCGCCCTCCGCGTCGAGCGAGTCGTCGATGTCCGGTACGTGCAGGGCGTCGATGGTCGGCGTCAGCTGCTGGATCTCGCCGAGCGCCGGCTCCAGCTCGCGCGCCAGCGGCACACCCAGCTCATTCAGCGTCTCAAGCGTACGCTCGCCCATGACCACGATGCAGCGCGGCTGCACGATCGCGATCTCCTCCACCACCCGCTCCACGCACTCGCCCGCGGCCAGGCTCGGCTCCGATACCGGGCACTTCACGCACAGCGTCCCGTAGACGGCGAGCGGGTCGATGCCAAGCCGCTTGAAGCTCTTCATCAGCGCGTTGCCCGAGCGGCCGTAGAAGGCGACTCCCTCCTCGACCTCGGCCGCCGTGGGCGCGTACTTGAGCAGGAAGATGTCGGCCTGCGGGTGGCCGGAACCGAGCACCGGCATCAGGTTGCCCCGCGGGCAGTGAGAGCACTCCTGGAGGCGATGCGTGAGCTGGTTGAGCTCGCGGATCGCCCGCTCGAGGTACTTCTCCTGGATCTCGTCGTCGGTGGTCGGCAAGCCTCGTGCTCCCGGCTCGCCGCGATGCGCGTCCGAGCCGCCGGACTCCTTTGACGGCACCGCCCACCCTCCTTCCGAGGCGCCGGCGTGCATCAGCGCTTGCCCGACCTCGCCCGGACCGTCGGCCCACCGCTGCGGCGCCTACCGCCGCGGCCGCCGCCGGTCTGCAGCAGCTTCAGCGCCTGCACGTAGATCAGGTTGCGGCGCTTGTGGACGATGTCCGCATTGCGCATCGCCTCCAGGAACTCCTGCGGACCGTCGAAGTCATGGACGCGGATCCTCACGCTGCCCAGCGCCTGCGCCACGTGGCTGTCCGAGCCGGCGCCGGGGACGATCCGATACTTGGCGGCGAAACGCTCGGCCTCCTCGTTGAAGGCCGTCAGCGCAACGCGCGGGTTGAAGACCTCGAGGATGTCGATCTCATCGACGATGCCGAGCAGATGCTCGTAGTCGGGCACCGAGTGCAGGCGGTCGAACGGGTGCGGGACATAGACGAGCCCGCCCTGGCGGCGGATCTCGGCGATCGTCTCCGCCATCGTCATCCCGCGCTCGATCCTCTCCGAGAGAAAGAGGCCGATCACCTCGCCCTGCTCGGCGGTCTTCACCTCCTCCGCGAGGATCACCTTGACACCGAACTGATCCGCGAGCTCGCGCGCCGCCAGCGCGCCCGAGACCTCGTTGTGGTCGGTGATCGCGATCGCACCGAGCCCGACCTCGCGCGCGGTCGCGAGCAGCGTCTCGACCGGAGTCGCACAGTCGGAGGAGTGGTCGGTGTGCATGTGGAGGTCGACGTGGATCTCCCGTCGTCGGGCGACCCGCCTGCGCAGCTCGGGGTTGCCGCGGGGATCGTGGCGCCGCGCCGTGATCCGCTCGTAGACGTCCTCGACCTGGTCGGCCACCGCTCCCCAGTCGCGGACCGCGCCGCGCGCCTTGCCGGCAAGCTCGCGGCGAAGCGCGGCGCTCGCCACCAACCGCTCGAGCTGACCCGCGAGCGTGATCGTGTCCCCGGGGGGGAACAGCAGGCCGCGCTCGCCATCCTCGAGTAGCTCCTCGTAGAGCGGGATGTGAGAGGCGACCGGCACCGCGCCCGTGGCGAGCGCCTTGCGCAGCAGGGTGGGAGCGACCCTGGGTCCGCCGGAGGCAGCGCAGGCGACGTCCGCGGCGGCGATGATCGCCTCGGGGTCGGCCTCCCGGGCGCGGACGATCCGGACTCGGTCGCGCAGCCGCTGCGCGACGCGCACATCGGCGGAGTCGCCGATCCACACCGCGACCTCCCACTCGAGCTCGAGCGGCAGCCGCCGGATCGCGCGCAAGAAGAGGCGCAAGGCGCCCCGCTCTTCCTCGAGGCAGAAGGCGATCCGCGGTCGCTCGCTCGGATCTCCGTCCCGTCCCCCGCCGGGCCACCAGGGCTCGACCGCGGCGTCGGCACCGGGCGCAACCAGGTCGTAGGCACCGGGGAAGAAGCGCTCCATCAGCGCCTCGGTGGCCCGGCAGCTGACCGTGCGGGCATCGAGCCTGCCGAGGAAGATCTCGACCAGCGGCCGGGCCACCTGGGTCGAGAGGGTGCGCTCGCTGGGCTCGTGGAAGCTGCCGACGTTGAGCGAGTGCGAATGCCGCAGGCCGGCGGATGCGAGGCTCGGCGCGAACGGGTCGTGGACATGGACGACATCGAGCTCGACCCCGCCGAGCAGGGCCTCGAGCGCGCGGCTGGCGTCGAGCGGCAGCGGCGCCGCGCGCGGGCGTGGGCCGCGGGGCATCGGAATGCCGCTTCCGAGCGCGAGCACCGGCGGGCCACCGTCGCCACCGGCGCGCTCACCCGGCCAGGAGCCGTCGAAGAGCGCCGCCGGGCGCTCGCCGGCCGCCGCGATCGCCCGACGCGATTCGCGCAGCGCCCTACGCGACTCCGAGGGCGCGGCGACCACGACCCGGTGGCCGCGCTCGGCGAGCTCGCGGCCAACCCGGGCGACGAACTCGTTGATCTCGTGGTGGCCGCCCCAGGGATGGGGTGTCACCTGAGCGATCGAAAGGCGCTCGCGGGGGGGCACCCGCCCAGCATAGGAGAGCGGGAATGCGAGGGCGGTCGTTAGCGTCCATGAAGGAGAGGCCCCGATGAGCCGTGCGACCCCGAACCGATGCAGGAACGCGACCGGCGCGATCTCACCGCGATCGAGACCCCAGCGCCCGCCGGGGCTGCGTGCGCGGCTGCTCGCCGACGCTCGTGCGCCGTGGCGCGAGGGATCGAGTTCAGTTCCGGCTCGAGATTCCCGTCAGCGGCCGGCGGGCGATTGCTTGCGCTCGGTCTCGTGCAGCCGCTGCAGGGAGCCCGCCGCCGGTGTGTAGATGCTCTCGTGTCCGTCGTCCCAGCGAATTCGATACCGCCGCGAGGACCCGTCGCCGAGCCGCTCCTCGACGGTCCCCTTTCGGGCCGGGCGTTCGGTCGACTCCGACTCCGCCGCGACGCGCTCGCCAACCTCGAGATCCATGCTCACCTCCCGTCTGCTCTCGAGTCGAGAGTACTCCGCGGGCGAGCACGAAGCGGCCCGAGGCGGCATCCGAGGTGCTGCCGACGGCCGCGAGAAATGCGACGAGGCGACGGGTCGAGCGGCCGCCTCGCGCTCTAGGAGGGCTGAACCTCTGAGTCCGGGGCCTCGGCGGGGAGCTTCGAGACGCGCTTCGCCGGCGCCTTGCGGGCGTGCTCGGCGATGAACTCCTCGGTCAGCTCGCGCGCCTGGTCGTCGGGCCGCTGATTGTGCGGCGACTTCATCAGATAGCTGGAGGGGCCGTCGAGCTGGCCGGCGACGCCGTCGTTGAGCGCCAGCTTGATGATCCGCACCGCGTCGATCACGATCCCGGCCGAGTTCGGGGAGTCCCAGACCTCGAGCTTGAGCTCGAGGTTGAGCGGCACGTCGCCGAAGCTCTGGCCCTCGAGGCGGATGTGCGCCCACTTGCGGTCGGTCAGCCACGGCACGTAGTCCGAGGGGCCGACGTGGACATCCTCCGCGGGAAGGTCGTGGCCCATGATCGAGGTCACGGCATTGGTCTTCGACTCCTTCTTCGAGTCGAGCCGCTCGCGCTCGAGCATGTTGAAGAAGTCCATGTTGCCGCCGACGTTGAGCTGGCTCGTGCGCGCCATGTGCACGCCGCGATCGTGGAACAGACGGGCGAGCTGACGGTGGACGATCGTGGCGCCGACCTGCGACTTGATGTCGTCGCCGACAATCGGCAGGCCCGCCTCGGTGAAACGCTTGTCCCAGTAGTCCTCGCGGGCGATGAACACGGGCAGGCAGTTGACGAAGCCGACGCCGGCCTTGAGCGCCTGCTCGACGTACCACTTGGTCGCCTGCTCGGAGCCGACCGGGAGATAGCAGACGAGAACGTCGGCCTTCGTCTCCTTGAGGATGCCGACGATGTCGGCGGTCTCGCCAGGGGCCTTGGTGATCTTCTGCTTCAGGTACTTGCCGAGCCCGTCGTGCGTCATCCCGCGCTCGACCCTGACCCCGAGATGGGGAACGTCGGCGAACTTGATCGTGTCGTTCTGGCCCGACCAGATCGCTTCGGAGAGATCCTTGCCGACCTTCTCGGAATCGATGTCGAAGGCGGCGACGAACTCGATGTCGCGGATGTGGTAGCCGCCGAGGTCGACGTGCATCAGGCCCGGTACCTGATCGGCGGGATCGGCGTCCTTGTAGTACTGGATGCCCTGGATGAAGGCGTTGGCGCAATTGCCGACGCCGACGATCGCGACGCGGACCTTTCCCTCGTCCGCGTGCCTCCCGTTGGAAGCGGCGCTGTCGGCGGGGCCGTTCTGTTCACTCATGCGAAGGGTTCCTCCTGGCGATGGGTGGATGCGCAAATACCCCGTTATTGAAGCCTTTGTTACACCTCGGGAGGCTCGACGGCCTCGAGCGCCCGGAGCTCGCCGCGCACGTGCCAGACGCGTTGACCCACCGTGAACGCCGTCAGTGCGGCCATCACGAAGATCGACGCGGGGAGTAGATCGACGTCACCGATCAGCTCACCGGCGCCGAACACGAGGCCGATCGAGAGCAAAACCACGCGTACCGGCCTGGTCGCGATTCCAACCTTGCACTCGACGCCCAAAGCCTCCGCTCGGGCGCGCGTGTAGGAAACCATCAGCGAGCCGAGCACGACCACGACGCAGAGCGCCGCCTCGACCGCGTCGCCGCGATCGGCGAAGTACCAGGCGACCGCGGTCAGCACCAGCCCTTCCTCGATCCGGTCCAGGGTGGAGTCGAGAAAGGCGCCGAACAGGGTTCCCTTGCCCGACATCCGCGAGTAGCGGCCGTCGAGCGTGTCCATCACGGAGCCGACGACGAAGGCCACGCCGGCGAGGAAAAAGTGCTGCTCCAGCACCAGCACCGCCGCCGCCAGGTTGAGGATCAGGCCGGTGATCGAGATCGCGTTCGGGGTCAGCCGCGACTCGATCAGCCGGTCGCGCGCGTAGCCGCGCCACTCCGCCGCCGTCCTCGGCTGTACCCGCTGCTCCGCGATGGTTAGATCGTCGCCTCGCGGGTGGCGTCCGGCCACGACCAGAGGGCGGGGCGCAGGCGAGCGAGGGCGCGGGCGGCGAGCGCGGCCAGACAGGCGACCGCGGCCCCGGCGGCCGCGTCGAGCCAGAAGTGGTTACCGGTGGCGACGATGACGAAGAAGACGAGCAGCGGGTAGGCGGACCAGAGCGTCCGCGCCAACACATGGCGTGAGAGCGTGGCGGCGGGGACCGCGATCATGAGCGAGAAGGCGATGTGCATGCTGGGGACCGCGGCGTACTGGTTGACCAGCAAGCTCGTGGTCTTGTCGTCCTGGGCGACGCCGGTGAAGGCGGCGATCGTGTCGGTGAAGCCCTCACCCGGGAACAGCCTCGGCGGGGCGGTCGGGAAGGCCGCGTAACCCACCAGCGCAAGCGCCATCGCGACCATGAACATGTTGCGCACGAAGTAGAAGTTGTCGTTGCGGAACAGATAGAGCCAGGCGAGGAACCCGGTCGTGATCACGAAGTGCGAGTTCAGATACATGAAGTTCGCGAAGTCGACCAGCACCGAGGCATGGTCGATCAGCGCCTTTTGGAACGGGGCCTCGAAATAGGAGCCGAGCGAGCGCTCGACGTCGATCACGCGCTCGGCGTTGGCGAAGGCCACCTCGCGGCCGCCGTCGGTTATCCCGCGGACCACCTGGTAGGCGTTGTAGGCGAGAAAGAAGAGCAGGAACTGCCAGCAGGCGTCGAACACGCCTCTGGGGAAAAAGCCGCTGAGCCTTGCCACGATCCCACGCACAGGTGTGGCGGGAGTGTAAACGGGGTCGGCCGCCGAATCAGTACGGCTAACCCGCCACGAAGCGCGCCACGCGGTCGATCACCTCCGGCCGATCGAGCCACGGCCAGTGGCCGGCGCCCTCGAGCTCGACCAGCTCGGCGTTCGGCAGCCGCTCGGCGTAGGCACGACCGAAGCTCGCCGGAATGTAGGGGTCCTGATGCCCCCAGATCACCAGTGCCGGGGCCTCGATGCCGGCCAGCGCCGCGCCGGCGGCTGCGAGCCGCTCGGGGTCGGCGGAGCGGTAAAGGGCAAGCATCTGGGGCCAGCTCCCCGCCGGCCGCCCGCGCCAGACGAGGTCGATCAACGATGCCGGCAACGGCCGCCGCCGCGGGGTCGCCAGAGCCGAGAGCAGCCGCAGACCGGTCCGCGTCATGGTCGCGTTCACCAGCTCGCCGACCACTCGCCGACGCCACAGCCGCGCCACCCAATGCCACCGGTAACCGGGAAGCAGCGGCACCGCGTTGATCAGGACCAGCCGCCGGAGGCGCTCGGGACGGCGCTGCGCGGCGATCAGCGCGACCACGCCCCAGTCGGTGACGACGAGTGAATGCTCCCCAATCGCGAGCGCATCGAGGAAGCGCTCCACGAACGCTCCCAGTCCCTCGAGCGAGTAATCGAAGCGATCGACGCCGGGTCGCTGGCTGAAGCCCCAGCCCGGGAGGTCGAGCGCGACCGCCGGCCCCTCGACCCGGTCCAGAAACGGCACCCACTCCTCGGAGTGGGTCGGGTTGCCGTGCACGAACACAACCGGCGGGCGTTCGTCGCCGGCGACTCGCCGGTAGAAGGTCCGTACGCCATCGACGTGAACGACCGCTTCGGTGACCGGGGGCATCGTGCGGAAAATATCCTCAGCGCCGATGGCGCGAGCGGCGAGCGAGGCGAAGCGGTGGCGGCGGCCCCGGGGCGCCCGCGTGCGCGCCCTCCGGGATCGTTTGCGCCGGCTCTATGGCCGCCCGGTCAACCACCCTCACGGCCACCCGATCGCCGAGCTGGTGCGCACCGTCCTCTCCCAGAACACGAATGACCGCAACCGCGACGTCGCCTACGAGCGCCTCCGCGCCCGGCTGCCGACCTGGGTGGAGGTTCGCGACGCCCCGGTCGGCGTCGTCGAGGAGGCGATCCGACCGGGAGGACTCTCGAAGACGAAGGCGCCCCGGATCCAGGAGATCCTGCGCCTTCTACCCGAGGCGGGCGGCGAGCCGACGCTCGACTGGCTCGCCGACGCCGATCGCGAACAGGCGCTCGAGTTCCTCACCGGGCTGCCGGGGGTGGGCCGCAAGACCGCGGCCTGCGTGATGATCTTCGCCTTCGGGCGCCCCGAGATCCCGGTCGACACCCATGTCCACCGAGTCGGCGGCCGGCTCGGGCTGTTCGAGGAGCGCGCCTCGTTCGAGTCCGCGCACGATGAGATGCTCGCGATCACCGCTCCCGAGGACGCATACGAGCTCCACATCAACCTGATCACCCACGGGCGTCGCGTCTGCCGGCCGCGGCCGCTCTGCGACCGATGCGAGCTGCGCCGGATGTGCCCCTACTGGCGCCGGCTTCGTGTCGGCGGCAAAGATCGATAGACGGGCGACGGAGGAGGGCTCAGGCGGCGGCGAGGACCGCCGGGCGTTCGGTGGCCTCGCGCGGCGTCAGCTCGGCGCGCAGCTCGGCCGGGCGATCGGTGCACACGGCGTCGGGCGCCGCGACGCCGATGACGCGGCGCAGGAGCTCCGGGTCGTTGACGGTCCCGGTACTGACCGAGAGCCCCGCCAGCCGGAGAATCCCGGCGAGCCGCTCGGGGAGCAAGAAGTGCTCGACCGAGACGCCGCTGACCCCGTGGCGGACGGCTCAGGCGGCGAGTGCGTCCGGCGCATAGTCGGCGCAGATCACGAGCCGTGCGCGAAACCCGTACCCGGCCGCGATCGCACAGGCGGCGCTGTGGAAGCTGATCACCTCGATCCGCGAGCGCTCCGGCCGCCGCCGGTAGCGCTCGCACAGTACCCGGGTGGTGTGCTCGGCGAGCGCCGGATCGGCATGGGCCTTGACCTCGACCTGAATCGGAAGCTCCGAGGGGGTCGCCGCAAGCAGCTGCGCCAGGGTGAGCGGGTGCTCCTCGGTCGGGAGTCCGTCGCGGTTGAGCAGCCGACCGCCCTGGATCACCGCGCTGCGACGCTGGTGCGTCCAGCCGTCGAGGTCGGTGCCCAGTCGCAGCACCGGGTCGTGGAGGAGGACGAGGTCCTGATCCGCCGTCAGGCAGACGTCGGTCTCGATCAGCGGGTGATCTCTATGTGAACGACGTCACACTGCCAGCTCGCCGATGATCCGCGGGCGCCCGTCGACGGTCGGCGCGGCGAGCGAGCGGAAGCCGGCGAAGCCGGCGTGGCGGGCAAGACGATCGAGGCTCGTCGCGGTAAAGCCCCAGTAGACGAAGTCGTCGCGGGCATAAACCTCCCCCGGCTCGCAGACGTGAATCGCCGACCGCGTCTCGAGCGAGGAATCGCCGACCCCGTAGGTCTCGAGCACGACCCGCCCGCCGTCCGCAAGTCGCCGACGAAGGACCGCGAGCAGGCCAAGCGGGCTCTCGACCCGGTGCAGGATGCCGAAGCAGAGGACGAGGTCGAAGCGCTCGCGGAGCGTGTCGAGGTCGTATGCGTCGAGGCGTCGATACTCGACCCGCGAGCCGAGCAGCTCGGCGATTGCCTCGAAGCCCTCGCCCCCCTCGAGCTCGACTCCCCAGCGCGAGCTGACCCAGTCGCGGTATTGCTCGTTGTCGACCGCGACCACGCGCGCAGCGCCGCGAGCCTCGGCGAGAAAGGCGTAGAAGCCGTCGAACGTGCCGACGTCGAGCACTCGCAGCCCGGTCAGATCCTGCGACAGGGCGGGGAGCCGGTAGCGGTGATCGCGGGCGACGCCGGACGTGTACAGCGAGCCTCCGTCGAGCGAGAAGGTGTGGAACCACAACGGAACCCGCTCGATCGCAAGCCGGGCCCGATCCGGGTCGGCATCGATCGGCAACAGGTCGGCCACCTCCCGCTCGGCCGCGGTCGGCTCGGGAATTCGCTCACGCAGGCCCTGCGCGGCGTTCCTCGCGATCGCCAAGGGTCCGATCTCCTCTCTCCGAGCCGAGCCTGCGGCCCGCGTATCGTTTCGCTCTGGTGCGCGCCGCCAGGTGTCGGCCGGGCTGCCTCCAGATAGTATCTCCGCGCCCGTGCGCCGTGGAGGCGCGGCGGGCCGAGAAATGAGCAAGCAGCCGTTCATCGTCTTCGGGATCTTTGCCGCCCTCTGCCTGCTGGTGCTGCCCTTCTTCGCGCTCGGCAAGGAGGGTGACCAGGGTGCCGCCGTGGTTCAGGTCGAGCCCCGCGACCAGGACGCAAAGCAGTTGTTCGCCGACAACTGCGGCGCCTGTCATACGCTCGCGGCGGCCGGCACGGACGGCGTTGTCGGGCCCGATCTCGACGCCTTGCTGGTGACCAGCGGGGCGAATTCGGCCGAGCAGTACGACGGCATCTACTCGCGAGTGATCACCGCGGTCAGCTGCGGGCTCGGCGGACGGATGCCAAAGGACATCGTGCTCGGCGAGGAGGCGAAGGAGGTGGCCTCGTTCGTCGCCGCCTATGCGGGACAGATCGGCAAGGGGGCGACCGTGGACACAGCCACGGCCGAGCAGCCGGATCCCCGTCCCTGTCAACCCACGAGCGGCTGAGGGCGGGGCGCGGGTCGGGGCGACCCGTCCGGCGGCGGTGCTCGCGGGCTGCGGATGGCCCGCCGGCCGGCGCCCAACCTGCTCCCACGCCCCCACCAACGCGCTAGGCTTTGGGGCGCAGGCATATATCTGCTAGGCTGCGACTGAGATTTCTTAAGAATTTGAGGTAGAAGGAGAAACGGATGGCTAAGACGATCGGGATCGACCTGGGAACGACGAACTCGGCGATGGCCGTGCTCGAGGGCGGCGAGCCGGAGATCATCGAGAACGCCGAGGGCGGGCGCACGACCCCGTCCGTGGTCGCGTTTACCGATGCCGGCGAGCGCCTCGTCGGCACGGTCGCCAAACGCCAGGCGGTGATGAACCCCGAGAACACGATCTTCTCGATCAAGCGGTTCATGGGCCGCAAGGAGGTCGAGGTCAAGGAGGAGGAGACGATCGTGCCCTACAAGGTCGTCGCCGGGCCCAACGGCGACGTCCGTGTCGACGTCCGCGGCGAGCAGTACTCGCCTCCGGAGATCTCGGCGATGATCCTGCAGAAGCTGAAGGCCGACGCCGAGGCGAAGCTCGGCGACACGGTAGACGCCGCGGTGATCACGGTCCCCGCCTACTTCAACGACGACCAGCGTCAGGCGACCAAGGACGCCGGCAAGATCGCCGGGCTCGAGGTCAAGCGGATCATCAACGAGCCGACCGCGGCCGCGCTCGCCTACGGGCTCGACAAGGAGGGGTCCGACCAGACGATCCTGGTCTTCGACCTCGGCGGCGGCACCTTCGACGTCTCGGTGCTCGAGATCGGCGAGGGCGTGTTCGAGGTCAAGGCGACCGCCGGTGACAACCACCTCGGCGGCGACAACTGGGACAAGGCGATTGTCGAATGGCTGGTGTCGGAGTTCAAGAAGGACCAGGGTGTCGACATCTCCAACGACAAGCGCTCCCTGCAGCGCCTCTATGAGCAGGCGGAGAAAGCGAAGATCGAGCTCTCGACCACCCAGGAGACGCAGATCAGCGTCCCCTTCATCACCGCGATTAACAACGAGCCCAAGCATCTGGAGATGAAGCTGACGCGAGCGAAGCTCGCCGAGCTCACCTCCGACCTACTCGACCGGGTCGTGGCGCCGGTCAAGCAGGCGCTCGCCGACACCGGCGACTCCAGCATCGATCACGTGGTCCTCGTCGGCGGCATGACCCGGATGCCGGCGGTGCAGGAGAAGGTCAAGGAGCTGGTCGGCAAGGAGCCGCACAAGGGCGTCAACCCCGACGAGGTCGTCGCGATCGGCGCCGCGATCCAGGCCGGCGTGCTCGCCGGCGACGTCAAGGACGTGCTGCTGCTCGACGTCACCCCGCTGACGCTCGGGATCGAAACCAAGGGCGGCGTGATGACGAAGCTGATCGAGCGCAACACGACGATCCCGACGAAGAAGTCGGAGATCTTCTCGACCGCCGACGACAACCAGCCCTCGGTCGAGATCCACGTCCTGCAAGGCGAGCGCGAAATGGCCGCCTACAACAAGTCGCTGGGCAAGTTCCAGCTCACGGGGATCCCGCCTGCCCCGCGCGGGATGCCGCAGATCGAGGTCACGTTCGACATCGACGCCAACGGCATCCTCAGCGTCTCCGCCAAGGATCTGGGCACCGGCAAGGAGCAGACGATCGAGATCAAGGGCGGCTCTGGGCTGTCGGAGTCCGAAGTCGAGCAGATGATCAAGGACGCAGAAGCGCACGCCGACGAGGACCTCAAGCAGCGCGAGCTGGCCGAGGCCCGAAACGTCGGCGAGAACGCCGCCTACGCGGCCGAGAAGCAGCTCAGCGAGATGGGCGAGCAGATCGAGGAGCCGGCGAAGGCGGAGATCACCGAGGCGATCGCCGCGGTGCGCGCCGCGCTCGAGTCGGACGACGTCGATGAGATCAAGGCGAAGACGGACGCCCTTCAGGCCGCCTTCCACAAGGTCTCCGAGCAGATCTACCAGCAGGCCGCGGCCGAGCAGCAGGCGGCGACCGACGGCGCCGGCGCCAACGGGGCGGGCGACGCCGAGGACGAGGTCGTCGACGCCGAGGTCGTGGACGACGAGCGGTCCTGATGGAAAGCGCAGACCGCCGGCCGCAGGAGTCGGAGCCGCGCAACGAGCAGCAGGCAACGAAGCCGGAGCCGCAGGCCCCGGCCGAGGAGCAAGCCGGCGATGAAGTCGCGCACGACCTCGACGCGCTTCTCCAGGACGTAACCCGCGAGCGCGACGAGTACCTCGACCTCGCCCAGCGGGCGAAGGCGGACTTCGAGAACTACCGCAAGCGCGCGGCGCGCGAGTCCGCCGAGGCCGAGCGCCGCGGCAAGGCGTCCCTGGCGCGCGAGCTCGTGCCCTCGATCGACAATCTCGAGCGAGCTCTCGAGGCTACCGAGGAGGGCTCGGAGGTCGCGCGCGGCGTGGCGCTCGTCCACGGCGAGCTGCAGGCGACGCTGGCGCGGGCCGGGGTCGAGGTCTACGACCCCACCGGCGAGCGTTTCGACCCCACCCTGCACGAGGCGATCTCGACCCGTGCCGCCGACAGGGTCGATGCCGGGACCGTGGTCGAGACGCTCGAGCCCGGATATCGCCTCGACGGTCAGGTCCTGAGGCCGGCCCGCGTGGTGGTCAGCGAATAGGGGATCCCGATGGCTCGTGACTTCTACGAGGTGCTCGGCGTCGGGCGAGGCGCCTCGGCAGAGGAGCTGAAGAAGGCCTACCGCAAGCTCGCCCGCGAGTACCACCCGGATCGCAACCCGGGCGATGCAGAGGCCGAGGAGCGCTTCAAGGAGGTCCAGCAGGCCTACGACACGCTCGTGGATCCCGAGAAGCGCAAGCAGTACGACGCCGGTGGCATGTTCGCCGGCTTCGGCGGCGGGCGTGGCGCCGGCGGTCCCGGCGGCTTCGCCTCCGACATCGGCGACATCTTCTCGACCCTGTTCCGCCGCGGTGGCGGCCCCGAGCAACGACCGCTCCGGGGCCGCGACCTCGAGACCGAGGTGCAGCTGAGCTTCCGCCAGGCGATGGACGGAACCGAGATCCCGGTCACGGTGCCGAAGCAGTCGACCTGCAGGACCTGCGGCGGCACCGGCGCCCGGCCCGGCACGATGCCGGTCGTATGTCCGCAGTGCAACGGGCGCGGGATCGACACCGAGAGCCAGGGGTTCTTCTCGATCAGCCAGCCGTGCCCGCGCTGCGGCGGCGCCGGCCAGGTGATCGAGGATCCGTGTTCGACCTGCAACGGCACCGGCCTCACCCTGCAGCGCAAGCGCTACCGCGTGCGGATTCCGGCCGGCGTTCGCGACGGCAGCCGCATCCGCGTCCGGGGCAAGGGCGAGGACGGCCCCCGCGGCGCACCTCCCGGCGATCTCTACGTGGTCACTCGGGTCACCCCGTCCGCGGTGTTCCGCCAGCGCCCCGACGGCAACCTCGAGGTGAGGCTGCCGATCACCGTTCCCGAGGCGATCCAGGGCGCCACGGTCGAGGTCCCGACGCTGAACGGGACGAAGCGGATCCGCGTTCCCGCCGGCACGCAACACGGCACCGTCCAGCGCCTGCGCGGCGAGGGCCCGCCGAAGGCGAGCGGGGGACGGCGGGGGGACATCCTCTACCGGCTCGAGGTCGAGATGCCGCGGGATCTAAACACCGAGCAGCAGCAGGCGCTGAAGGAGTTCGCGGAGGCGATGAACGATCGCGATCCTCGCGCGAGCCTGCTCCGCGATGCGTCCGCGACATCGGCGAAGGTTGGCGACTGATGGCCGGCGAGGGTCGCAGACGACGAATGCCCGATCCCGCGCCGGACGGGCTCGACCGCCGCCGCGGCGTGTTCATGATCTCGGTCGCCGCCGAGTTGGCGGAGATGCATCCCCAGACGCTGCGGATGTACGAGGCGCGGGGGCTGATCACGCCGAAGCGGTCGCCGAAGAACACCCGGCTCTACTCCTACGAGGACGTGGAACGGCTGCGTCGGATCCAGCAGATGACCGCCGAGGAGGGACTCAACCTGGCCGGCGTCGAGACGGTGCTCGCGCTCGAGCGGCAGCTCCAACGCGCCCGAGGGCAGATGGCGAAGATGCGCGAGCGCGCCGCAGAGCTGGAGCGGCAGATGAATGCGGAGCTCCAGCGCGTCCGACGCTCGTTGCGCGCCGAGATCGTCCCCTACGGCGTCTACGACGCCGAGATGCCCGGAGCCGACGATCGGGTCTCGATCCCAATCGAGCGGCCGAAGCGCCGGCGCGGCTCGAACTGAGCTCCCGTCGTGACCACCCTCAGCGGCCGAGTAGGCGCTTGGCGACTGCACGGACGGTCTCGATCGCGTACCCGTGCGACGGTTGATCGTCGGTGAGCACGACCATCGACAGCTCCCGGCCGCCGTGTCGCGCTCGTAACTCGGCCGCCTGGTGGGCGAGTGCGTGGCTGGGCAGCCAGCCGCCCTTGAACCGCACCGCCCACTTCGGTTCGGCGACCTTCGGGATCCCCCAGCGCTGGCTCTCGACGATCGACCCGAGCAGGCCCTTGGCGTACTTGCGGTGGCGCCGGGCCAGTGCCCGGTCGAGGTCGCCGAAGAAGCGCGCCATGTCGGCGGCGGTGATCTGAGCGTTGCCCCAATAGCCGGCGACCGCGAACCGCCTCATCCGGGCGCGCCTCGCGACCCTGAACAGCCCCCCGTCGCCGACCCGGCCGTAGATCGCGTCGGCGGCGGCGTTGTCCGAGCGGGTGATCATCGCCCGCAGCAGCGAGTCGGTGTTCGAGTCGATCCCGACCCCGGCGTGCTTGAGCCGGCGGATCTCCGCCGCCAACAGCATCGCCTTGACCACGCTGGCGGCCGGGTAGCGGCGGCCCTCGTCGCGGCCACGCAACTCCCCCTTCGTGTCGACGACCGCGAACGACACCACGCCCGCCCTTTCCCGGGCGTAGCTCCAGGCATCGCGCACCGCCGCCGCGCTTGGGACCTTCCCCTGCGGGCGCTCGGTCGGAAGCGGGATCGGCCTATAGGCAACCGCAACCGAGACAAGGGCCGTGAGCGCGACCAGCGCCGAGATCGCCGCGGTTCGCATGCAGGCAACAATGACGCAAAAGCGGCCACTCGGGCCTCAGCGCCGACGCAGCCCCGCCACGCGCCGAGTCGTGCGTTGACTGCGCTCAAGGACTGCAAACGTGCGCCTCGACGCCTGTCCGGGCGGCTAGGCTCTCCTCATCGGCCACGCCGCGCCCACGCAGGGCCGTTGATCTGAGCTAACCCAACTAAGATTTTCTTGACAGTTCCCTTATAGGTCTTTAGACTTCACCAAACATGCAGGCTGATCGCTTCACCGTCAAATCGCAGGAGGCGGTCGCGACCGCGCAGCGGCTCGCGGCCGGCAATCGCAACCCCGAGGTCGCCCCACAGCACCTGCTGCTCGCGTTGCTCGAGCAGGAGGACGGGTTCGCGCCGGCTGCCTTGCGCAAGCTCTCCGCCGATGTCGCCGCGATCACCGAGCGGGCCCGCGATGCCGTCCGGGAGCTTCCGCAGGTCAGTGGCGAGGCCGAGCCCGAGGTCCGCCCGGCGCACGCATTCATCGCCGTCCTGCAGCGCGCCGAACAGGAGATGGCGGCGCTCGGCGACGAGTACATCTCGGTCGGGCACCTGCTGCTGGCGCTGTCCGAGAAGGGCTCGCCGACGGCGGAGCTGCTCCCCGATCGCGACTCGCTGGCACGCGCGGTCGCCGAGACCCAGGGGCCGAGCCGGGTGACCTCGCCGAACGCCGAGGAGATGGCCGAGGCGTTGGAGAAGTTCGGTCGCGACCTGACCGCGGACGCGCGCGCGACCAAGCTCGACCCGGTGATCGGGCGCGACGAGGAGATCCGGCGCGTGATCCAGGTGCTCTCGCGGCGGACGAAGAACAACCCGGTGCTGATCGGCGAGCCGGGCGTCGGCAAGACCGCGATCGTCGAAGGCCTCGCGCAGCGGATCGTCGACGGCGACGTGCCCGAGTCGCTGCGCGACAGGCGGGTGATCGCACTCGACCTCGGCGCGCTGGTCGCCGGCTCGAAGTACCGGGGCGAGTTCGAGGAGCGGCTGAAGGCGGTGCTGAAGGAGGTCCAGGAGGCCGAGGGCCAGATCATCCTCTTCATCGACGAGCTGCACACGATCGTCGGCGCGGGCGCCGCCGAGGGCGCCATGGACGCCGGCAACATGCTGAAGCCGATGCTCGCCCGCGGCGAGCTGCGCTGTATCGGCGCGACCACGCTCGACGAGTACCGCAAGCAGATCGAGAAGGACGCCGCTTTGGAGCGACGCTTCCAGCCCGTGCTGGTCGACGAGCCCGACGTCAACGACACGATCGCGATCCTGCGCGGGCTCAAGGAGCGCTACGAGCGCCACCACGGGGTCAGGATCACGGACCCCGCGATCGTCGCCGCGGCGACCCTCTCGGAGCGCTACATCGCCGATCGCTTCCTCCCCGACAAGGCGATCGACCTGATCGACGAGGCGGCCTCGCGACTGAAGATGGAGATCGAGTCGTCGCCGCTGGAGATCGACGAGGTCGACCGCCGCATCCTCCAACTCGAGATCGAGCGCGAGGCGCTCAAGAACGAGAAGGACGAGGCTTCGAAGGCCCGACGCGAGGCGATCGAGGCCGAGCTGGCGGAGCTGAACGAGTCCGCATCGGAGCTGAAGGCCCGCTGGCAGGCTGAGAAGGAGGCGATCGAAGCACGCAAGGCGGCCGTCGCGCAGCTCGACGACGCCCGCGGCGAGCTCGAGCGCGCGAACCGCGAGAACGATCTCGAGCGCGCCGCCAGGCTGCAGTACTCCGAAATCCCCGAGCTCGAGCGAATCGTCGTCGAGCAGGAGGAGCGGATGCGCGAGCTCGACGAGGGCGGCTCGCTGCTCACCGAGGAGGTCACCGAGGAGGACGTGGCCGAGATCGTCGCCCGCTGGACCGGGATCCCGGTCTCGCGCCTGATGGAGGGCGAGGTCCAGAAGCTGGTCCACATGGAGGAGCGCCTGCACGATCGGGTCATCGGCCAGGACGAGGCGGTCGAGGCGGTTTCCAACGCGTTGCGACGCTCCCGAGCGGGGCTCTCGGACCCGAACCGGCCGATCGGCAGCTTCCTCTTCCTCGGCCCGACCGGCGTTGGCAAGACCGAGCTCGCGCGGGCCCTGGCGGAGTTCATGTTCGACTCCGAGCAGGCGATCGTCCGCCTCGACATGTCCGAGTACATGGAGAAGCACACGGTCGCGAGGCTGATCGGTGCCCCGCCCGGCTACGTCGGCTACGAGGAGGGCGGCCAGCTCACCGAGGCGGTCCGGCGACGGCCCTACGCCGTCATCCTGCTGGACGAGATCGAGAAGGCGCACCCGGATGTGTTCAACGTCCTACTCCAGATCATGGACGACGGCCGGCTCACCGACGGCCAGGGTCGCACGGTCAGCTTCACGAACACGATCCTGATCATGACCTCGAACGTGGGCTCCGACCGGATCACCGGGGCGATGGTCGATGAGCGCATCCGCGAGCAGATCGAGGAGGTGCTCGAAACGACCTTCAAGCCCGAGTTCCTCAACCGGATCGACGACGTGGTGATCTTCCACCGACTCAGCCGCGAGGACATCGGCCGGATCGTCGACCTCCAGGTCGCGCAGCTCTCGCGCCGCGTTCGGGAGCGGGGAATCGAGATCGAGCTCAGCGACGATGCCCGCACGTTGCTCGGCAACCTCGGCTACGACCCGACCTACGGCGCCCGACCACTGAAGCGGGTGATTCAGCGCCAGCTGATCGACAAGCTGGCCCTGAAGCTGCTCGAGGGCGAGTTCGCCGAGGGCGACGTGGTCAGGGTAGATGCCGCGGACGGCGAGCTGGCCTTCGAGCGGGCCGCGGCGGCCGCGGCGGCCGCGGCTTAGCAGCGGCGGACGGCTCACGACCGAGGCAACGGCGAAGCCGGCTCCGACCGGTGAGCGCGATACTCGCGCGCGATGCGAATCGGGATCTGCGCCTACTGGTTCAACCGCGGGCAGGGGGTCGTCGCGCGACAACTGCGCTCGGCGCTCGACTCGCTCGGACACGAGACCTTCGTGCTCGCGCGGCCGACCCGAGCGTCCAACATCCGCCCCGCGTTCGTGGACCGGAGCGGGGTCTGGGACCAGCCGCGGGTCACCGAGGCCTCCGAGTACCGGATCCCGGCCGCTGAGCTCGTCGCCTGGGGGCGCGAGCACGAGCTCGAGCTCGCCCTCTTCGACCAGAACTACGGCTTCGAGGCGATCGAGGCCCTCCGGGCGACCGGGGTGCGCACGGTCGGGCGCTTCGTCTGGGAGCAGTTCGCACGCGAGCACGTCGAGCCCGCCAAGCGCGCCCTCGACGTCGTCTACTCGATGACCGCGTGTGAACAGGAACGCTACGCGGTCATGGGGATCGACAGCCCGCGGGTTCACTGGGGCATCCACCCGGAGCTGCTCGCCCACGCGAGCGATCGCCGCGATCCCGGCCGGCGCGCCAGCCCCCCGGCGGCCGGCATCGACTTCTTCTATCCGGCCGGCTTTCTCAGCAGGCGCAAGCCGGTGGCGCAGGTGCTGCGCGCGTTTCGGCGCCTGCCCGGCGAGGCGCGCCTCGTGATCAAGGGCCAGGTCGAGCGCAAGCTCGAGCTGCTCGAGCGCGGCGCGGCGCGCGATCCACGGGTCGAGGTGATCCTCGACGACCTGCCCACCGATGAGCACCTGCGGCTGTTCGCCTCCGCCGACGCCTGCGTCGCGCCGAGCCGCTGGGAGGGTCTCGGGCTGCACCTGTACGAGTCGATGGCGCTCGGGCTGCCGGTGATCACCAATGACGACCCGCCGATGAACGAGGTCATCGGTGACGGCGAGAACGGCCTGCTCGTCCGCAGCTGGCCCTGGGGACGGGCGCGGTCCGGGATCCGGGCGCGGATCCCCAGCGTGCGCGGTCTGGCCGCGGCGATGCGCGAGGTGAGCGAAGGCGAGCGACTGGAAGGCCTCCGCGCCGGTGCCCGCCGGGCGCGCGACCGATTCGCCTGGGAGCGGACGGTCTCCGACTACGCGAGCCTGCTCGAAGCGGTCGCCTGAGCCAGCCCGCGCACGGGACGGTCGAGCCGGCGGCGAACCTCCTCGACCTCGCCCAAGCCAAGGCCCGGGCCATCGACCAGCACCACCTCGCGAGCGGAGAAGCGGCGCAACTCGTCCTCGATCGCCTGGATCGCGTCGCCGTCACCGATCCGACCGCCGGCGTCGAGGCCGGCGACGCCGAGCGCACCCAGGGTCACGGCGAGCGCGCGGCTGGCGGCCGCGCGTGCCGGCTCGAGGTCGGTCGCCCAGCGGTCCAGCCTCGAGGAGCGCGCCGGCACCACCACGCGCAGCTCGGCCGGGCCGCCACCGAAGACCGACTCGCCCTCGGATGCGATCGCGGCGATCCTCTCCACCAGCTTTGGGTCGTCGAGCGGTCCGGGGGTGACGACCAGGAGCCGGTAGCGGGGATCGGTGGCGGCGGCGACCTCGATCTCCTCGTCGAAGCGCGCCCGCGCCGCGAGGACGATCACCACGGCCACCGTGAGCGCACCGACCGCGAGTCCGAGTTGCGGACCGACCAGCGAGAAGGCGGCGACGCTGGGCGCGACCAGCGCCAGCACGATCAAGGGCAGCGACCAGGATCGCAAGACGAGCGGGACCAGCTTCTGCATGCCCTTGGTCTACCCGCTGGCGCGTGCTGCAGGCGCACGGACTTGCACGATCCCGCGCGACGTGAAAGAAAGGAGGCTGCGTTCGAGATCCAGAGCGAGAAGGAGAGACGATGCCGACCTACATCATGCTCACGCGGCTGACGTCGGACGGGGTGAAGACGCTGAAGGACAACCCCACCCGGGTGCACGAGGTGACCAAGGAGGTCGAGCAGCTCGGCGTCAAGGTGCTCAACCAGTGGGCGACCCTGGGCGAATACGACTTCGTCAGCGTGGTCGAGGCACCCGACGAGAAGACGATGGCGAAGCTCTCGGTCGAGATGGGCTCGCGCGGCACGGTCATGAACGAGACGCTGACCGCGATCGACGCTGAGGAGTTCACCGGCTCGCTGTGAGGGTCCTGGTCGTAGGTGGCGGTGGGCGGGAGCACGCGATCGTGCGCGCGCTCGCGCGTTCGGACGCAAAGCCCGAGCTCTTGAGTACGCCCGGCAACGCCGGGATCTGCGCCGAGGCCCGCTGCCGCGAGGCCGGGAGCGATGTGGCGGCAATCGTCGACGCCGCCGCGACCGAGGGCTGCGACCTGGTTGTCGTCGGGCCGGAGGCGCCGCTGGTGGAGGGCCTCGTCGACGCCCTCGAAGCTCGCGGCGTGCCCGCGTTCGGCCCCAGCGCGGCGGCGGCGAGGCTGGAGGGATCGAAGGTGCACGCGAAGTCGCTGATGGCCGAGGCGGGGGTGCCGACCGCGGGCCACGCCGTGCTTCGCACGCGCGAGGAGGCGCTCGAGCACCTCGCCCACGCGCCTTATCCGGCGGTGCTCAAGGCCGACGGGCTCGCCGCGGGCAAGGGCGTGATCATCTGTTCCACGGAGGCCGAGGCGCGGGAGGCCGTCGACGCCTTCTTCGTCGAGCGGCGCTTCGGGGCCACCGAGGTAGTGCTGGAGGAATACCTCGAGGGCGAGGAGCTCTCGCTGTTGGCGCTCTGCGACGGCGAGAACGTGCTTGCGCTGGCTCCGGCGCAGGACTACAAGCGCATCCAGGACCGCGACCGGGGCCCGAACACGGGCGGGATGGGCAGCTACTCGCCGGTGCCCGGCTTCGATGCCGATCGAATCGAGGAGATCATCGACACAGTCCACCGCCCGATCGTCGAGCTGATGCGCCGTCGCGGAACCCCGTTTCACGGCGTGCTCTACGCGGGGCTGATGCTGACCCCGGGCGGCCCAAAGGTGCTCGAGTTCAACTGCCGCTTCGGAGACCCCGAGACGCAGGCGGTGCTGCCGCGCCTGAAGACCGACCTGTTGGAGCTCTGTCTTGCGGCGCGGGAGCCGGGCGGGCTCGCCGATGCGCGGGCCGACTTCGCCGATGCGTGGGCCGTCACCGTGGTGCTCGCATCTGCCGGCTATCCGGTGAGCTTGTCGAAGGGTGATGTGATCAGGGGGCTCGACCGGGTGCCCGGCGACGTCGAGGTGACCCATGCGGGCACGTCCCGCGACGCGAGCGGTGCGATCGTCACCGCCGGTGGCCGGGTCTTGAACGTCACCGGCCTCGGCCCGACTCCCGGAGCGGCGCGCGCGGCCGCCTATGGGGCCGCGGAGCTGATCGAGTTCGAGGGCAGGCAGATGCGTACCGATATCGCCGAGCGCGCGGTCGAACGGGTGGCCGCCGCATAGCGTCCACAGCCGACAACAAGGAGAGACCACACGTGGAGATGCACGAGCGCGGCGCCGAGACGGATGTCGAGACGCCCGCGACGACCACGCCCGAGCCGATGCCCGAGGTCGAGGCCGCGTTCGAGGAGATCGAGGTCGATGCCCCCCTGGTCGGGATCATCATGGGCTCGAAGAACGACAAGCCGAAGCTGCAGCCGGCGGGTGCGGCGCTGCAGGAGGCGGGGATTCGCTACGAGGTCCGCGTGATGAGCGCCCATCGCGATCCTGAGAAGGTGCGTGAGTACTGCCACGCGGCCCGCATGCGCGGCCTCAAGGTGCTGATCGCGGGCGCCGGGATGTCGGCGGCACTGCCCGGCGTCGCCGCCGCGCACACCGACCTGCCGGTGATCGGGGTGCCCGTGCTCGGCAAGAGCCTCGGTGGCCTCGACGCACTGCTCTCGGCGGTGCAGATGCCGCCCGGGGTGCCGGTCGCCTGCGTCGCCATCGACGGGGCAAAGAACGCCGGCCTGCTTGCGATTCGGATAATCAACGCCTAGAACCAACGCCGATCGGCTCCTCCCAGGGAGCGATAGCGACCGGTGATCCAAGCTCTGCTTGGATTCGTCCGGGGCCGATGCGGTCGCAGGATGATCGAGCGCTACACAAGAGACGAGATCGGGGCGGTCTGGACCGACGAGCGCCGGATGCAGGGCTGGCTGGAGGTCGAGCTGGCGGCGACCGACGCGCTGGCGGCCGCCGGGACCGTGCCGGCCGAGGCCGCAGCTGCGTGCCGCGAGCGCGCCTCGTTCACCGTCGAGGCGGTCAAGGAGCGCGAGCGCACCACCAACCACGATGTCGCCGCCTTCATCGACGTCGTCGCCGCCTCGATCGGAGAGGAGGGGCGCTGGATCCATTACGGGCTCACGTCTTCCGACGTGCTCGACACGGCCCTCGGCCTGCAGCTCGTGGAGGCGGGAACGATCCTGGTCGAGGGCGCGACCACCTACCGCGATGCCCTCGTCGCGCGGGCGCGCGAGCACGCGGAGACCCTATGCGTCGGGCGGACCCACGGCGTCCACGCCGAGCCGACCACCTTCGGCCTCCGGCTCGCAGGCTTCGCCTTCGAGGCCGACCGCAACCTCGAGCGGCTGCGGTCCGCGTTCGAGCAGGCCGCGGTCGGCAAGCTCTCCGGCGCCGTCGGAACCTACGCCTCCCTCCCGCCGGCGGTCGAGGCAACGGTGATCGACCGGCTCGGGCTGCGCGCCGAACACGCCGCGACTCAGGTCGTGCCGCGCGACCGCCACGCGCAGGTGCTGGCGGCCGTCGCGCTCGCCGGTGCCGGGCTCGAGCGCTTCGCTCAGGAGATTCGCAGCCTGCAGCGGACCGAGGTCCGCGAGGTCGAGGAGCCGTTCGCCCCCGGCGCCCAGAAGGGCTCCTCCGCGATGCCCCACAAGCGCAATCCGATCACCAGCGAGCGGATCTGCGGGCTGGCGCGCGTGCTCCGCGGCTACTCGCAGGCCGGGCTCGAGAACGTCGCCCTCTGGCACGAGCGCGACATCTCCCATTCCGGCGCCGAGCGGGTGATCCTTCCCGACGCCACCGCCCTGCTCGACTACATGCAACATCTCGCCCTGCGGGTGGTGGAGGGGATGACCGTGCACGCGGACCGCATGCGGGCCAACCTCGAGCTCACCCACGGCGCCCTGTTCAGCCAGCGGGCGCTGACGGCGCTGATCGAGTCGGGGATGGCCCGCGACGACGCCTACCGGCTCGTCCAGCAGGTGGCACAGAGGGCTTGGGACGAGGGCGTACCGTTCCAGGACTTGCTCGGCGAGGCGGCGCCTGATCTCGACCTTGAGAGGGTCCTCGACCCGGGCGCGTCCCTCGCCCACGTGCCGGAGGTGCTCGCCCGCCTCGAGCGGTTGGACTAGCGGCGCCCGGTTGCCGGCGGGACGCGCCGTACCCGTTGTTAGCATCGGCCGCGCATGACCGCAGCGCTCGCCGATCTCCGACTGCTCGCCTCCGGCAAGGTCCGCGAGATGTACCAGGTCGAGGACGACCTGCTGATGGTCGCCTCCGATCGAATCTCCGCGTATGACGTGGTCCTGCCGACGCCGATCCCCGACAAGGGCAAGGTGCTGAGCCAGATGTCGGTGTTCTGGTTCGAGACCACCGGCCACATCTGCCCCAACCACTACATCTCCGAGGACGTCCCGGCGGAGGTCGAGGGCAGGGCGCTGCGCGTGAGGCGGCTGGAGATGTATCCGGTCGAGTGCGTCGCCCGGGGATACCTCTCCGGCTCCGGCTGGCGCGAGTATCGCGACACGGGTTCCGTCTGCGGGATCGAGCTGCCGGCGGGCCTGCGCGAATCCGACAAGCTGCCCGAGCCGATCTTCACCCCGGCGACCAAGGCGGAGCTCGGCGAGCACGACGAGAACATCGACTTCGAGCGCGCTGCCGAGCTGATCGGCGACCGGGCGCTGATCGAGGACCTGCGCAGGATCACGCTCGAGCTCTACGAGCACGCGGCGACTCACGCCGGCGAGCGCGGGATCATCATCGCCGACACCAAGTTCGAGTTCGGCGCCTCCCCCGGCGCGGAGATCGTGCTCGGCGACGAGGTGCTGACCCCGGATTCCTCGCGCTTCTGGCCCGCTGATGCCTACGAGCCCGGCCGCGCGCAGGCCTCGTTCGACAAGCAGTACGTTCGCGATTGGCTCGACCAGTCGGGGTGGGACCACAGCCCGCCCGGCCCCGAGCTTCCCGACGACGTGGTCGCCAACACGCGGGCCAAGTACGTCGAGGCCTACGAGCGGATCACGGACCGGCGCCTCTAGCGCCGCGCCCGCGATCCCTACCCTGAACGGATGAACCTGTTCATCGTCGGACTGCGCCGGTCCGGCACGACGATCCTCTATGACGCGCTGGGCGAGGATCCCGGCCTGCGCTGCTTCTATGAGCCGCTGCGCGAGGAAGCCGCGACAGTCGGCGGCGGCAGCGGAGCGCGATACGAGGACGCCTTCGCAGAGACCCGCGCGGCGCGCGAGCGCTTCCGATCCGAGCGGTTCGCGGAGCTGCCGATCGAGCTTTTCAACTGTGGCGGGCCGCGAGCGCCCGAGGAAGAGCTCGAGCCGGGGCTGCCGGCGCACGTCGAGGCGTTGCTCGCGTACCTGCTCGACCAGGCGCCCGACGTGGCGATCAAGGAGACCCGATTCCACCACAAGCTCGGAGCGCTCGCGCAGCTCGATCCCGAGGCCGCGGTCGTTCACCTGGTCCGCGACCCGCGTGCGGTGACCGCCTCGATGCTGCTGGGTCGGCGCCGGCGCATCGACCTCTATCCGGACGCCGAGACCTTCTTCACCGCCCGCACCGGGCGGCCCCTGTGGTCGAGTCGCAGGATCTCGGAGGAGGTGATCGCCCGCCGGCGCTCGCTCGACCTCCCCGCCGACATCCCGGACTTCCTCCGCCCCCTGATCGTCTGGAAGGCCGCCTTCGAGACCACGAGCGGGGACGGCGCGCGGCTGTTCGGCGACCGCTACGCGCTCGTCCGCCTCGAGGACCTGAGCGCCGATCCCGGCGGCCAGCTTGAGCGGATCTATGAGCTCACCGGCCGCGCGCCGCCGGACCCGGTCGTCGACTGGGCCCGGGCGCACATCAGCCGCGGCCCCGAAGTCCACCTCGCCGACGATCCGCGCTGGGCGCGCGCGGCGCGGCTGATCGCGATCGAGCCCGAGCTCGAGCAGGCGGGCTACTCCGAGGTCCTCGAGCTGGACGCCGGCGAGACGCCGCTCGACCTCACCCCGCCGCCCGCACGGTCCCGGCTCTCGGGGTTCATGGGCCGCGCGAGGCGCCGCTCACGCCGGCTGGGCGGCCGGGTCGATCGCTAGATTCAGACCGGTGAAGGCGCGCGTGCTGATCCGGCCCAAGGAGGGCATCCTCGATCCCCAGGGGAAGGCGGTCGAGCGAGCACTGCCGGCGCTCGGCTTCGACGGCGTCTCGCACGTTCGCGTCGGGCGCCTGGTCGAGCTCGAGGCCGAGGACGGGGCCGACCTCGAGGCGCTGTGCGAGAAGCTGCTCGCGAATCCGCTGATCGAGGACTACGAAATCTTGTCGACGGGATCTGAATCAGGATGATCGGGGTGCTTCAGTTCCCCGGATCGTGCGACGAGCGTGATGCGGTGCTCGCCTGTGAGCGCGTCGACGAGGCGAGGCTGGTCTGGCACCGCGAGGCCGAGCTCGGCGACCTCGCCGCGGTGGTCATCCCCGGCGGGTTCTCATACGGTGACTATCTGCGCGCGGGCGCGATCGCGCGGTTCGCCCCGGCGATGGAGGCCGTGCGCGAGTTCGCCGCCGCCGGCCGACCCGTGCTCGGGATCTGCAACGGGTTCCAGGTGCTTTGCGAGGCCGGCCTGCTCCCCGGGGCGCTGCTGCCGAACGCCGGCCTGCGCTTCGTCTGCCGCCAGGTCGAGGTCGAGGTCGAGCGCACCGACACCGCGGCTACGGCGGCCTGTCAGCGGGGCGACCGACTCTCGATCCCCGTCAAGCACCTGAGTGGGCGCTGGTTTGCGCCGCCGCAGGCGCTGGCCGAGCTCGAGGAGAGCGGCCGGATCGTCTTTCGCTACGCGGCTGGCGAAAACCCGAACGGCTCCGTCGCCGATGTCGCGGGGATGGCCAACGAACGCGGCAACGTCGTCGGCCTGATGCCCCATCCCGAGCATGCGGTCGACCCGCTGACCGGGTCCGCGGACGGGCTGAAGCTGTTCGAGTCGCTGGTCCGTAGCGCGGCGCCCGCGGCGGTGTGAGGCCGCTGCGCCGGGGGCGCGGCGTTGACAAACCGGCGCCGTTCGTGGTCGGCGTCGGGCGCTCCGGTACGACGCTGTTGCGCCTGATGCTCGACGCCCATCCGCGGCTTGCGATCCCGGCGGAGACCCACTTCGTGCCGGCGCTGATCGAGCGCGCCCGGGCCGGAGCCGCGACCGATGACCTCGTCGACGAGATCGTCGCGGCCCGTGGCTGGACCGACTTCGGACTCGACCCGGACCGCCTGCGGGAACGGATCGCGGGGCTCGACCGGCCCGACGCTGCCGCGATCCTGCGCGCCTTCTACGTCCTCTGCGCCGAGCGGGAGGGCAAGCCGCGCTGGGGCGACAAGACGCCGATCTACGTCGAACGCATGCGGCTGATCGGCCGCGTGCTGAGGGAGGCCCGGTTCGTGCACCTGATTCGCGACGGGCGCGACGTGGCGCTTTCGCGCCGCCGGCGGGGCATGGGCGCCGGAAAGCCGATCGCCGACACCGCGGAACGCTGGCAGCGGCGAATTGTCGAGGCGCGCCGTCAGGCGCGGCGTCTGCGCGGCCGCTACCTCGAGCTGCGCTACGAGGACCTCGTCGCCGCGCCGGAGCCCGCGCTGCGCCGTGTCTGCGAGCTGATCGAGCTGGAGTTCGATCCGGCGATGCTGCGCCATCAGGAGCGCGCCGGTGTGCGGCTCGCGGAGCTCAGCGACCTGCCGGCGGCGGGCGGCAGGCGGGAGCGAGCGGGAGAGGAGCGCAAGACATCACACGCGCTCGCCGCCGAGCCGGCGACCAGCGCTCGCACGGGCGCCTGGCGCGAGCAGATGAGCACCGCCGAGCGGGCCGAGTTCGAGGCCGTGGCCGGCGACCTGCTCGCCGAGCTCGGCTACGAAGTGCCATCCTCCTGAACTGCCCGCCGGCATCCAATTCGCGTCCGGCGCCGTCGGCGCTCGCCTTGGCCCTGAACTACTCGATCAAATTCCTGCGCAACCGCCGCCTCCGCGGCCGGTCCGAGCCCCCCGCGCCGGCTCCGTTCGTGGTCGGCGTCGGGCGCTCCGGCACGACGCTGTTGCGAATGATGCTCGATGCCCATCCCCAGCTCGCGATCCCTCCCGAAACGCATTTCGTGCTCCCGTTCATCCAGGCCTCGGGGAGGCTCCGTTTCAACCCCAGCATCGCCTCGCGGGCGATCGTTCGCGACGAGCGCCGGCGCTGGAACGACTTCGGGCTGGCAGAGGACGATCTGCTCGCCAGCTTCGAGCAGCTCGAGCGGTTCAACACCGCCGACGCGCTGCGAGCCTTCTATCTGCTCTACGCGCACAGGCACGGCAAGCCGCGCTGGGGCGACAAGACCCCCGATTACGTGCGCAAGATGAAGAAGATCCAGAAAACGCTGCCGGAGGCGCGCTTCATCCACGTGATCCGTGACGGTCGCGACGCGGGCCTGTCGCAGAACGCGCGCGTGGTCAAGCGCGGCAAGGAACCGGTGCCGCCGCGCGAGATGGCGCGACGCTGGCGCAAGCGAATCATCAAGTCGCGCGAGAATGCGGCCGAGATCGACAAAGGCGACTACATCGAGGTCCGCTACGAGGACCTGATCAGCGACACCGAGGCGATCCTGCGCCGCGTCTGCGAGCTCATCGAGCTCGACTTCGACCCGGCGATGCTGGGATACCACGAGCGAGCGGAGGAGCGCCTCCAGGAGATGGCGGGCGCCCTGCCGGCGAAGAAGGGCCGGCCCGAGCGCGAGGCCGGCGAGCGGGTCGCGGCGCACGCGATGACCACCAAGCCGCCCAACGCCGACCGGGTCGCGGTCTGGAGGCGAGAGATGAGCGACGCCGAGAACGCGGAGTTCGAGCAGGCTGCCGGCTACCTGCTCGACGAGCTCGGCTACGAGACGGTGACCCCGCGCGACACATGGATTTCGCCCGACGAGTGGGCGTGGGCGAAGGATCGCTCCGAGCGCGGCGACTGAGCGACGCGGCCTGGCCGTCTCTGCCATCCTTTTCGGCTCGCCTGCGACCCCCGCCCATGCTCTCGCCGGGGGCCGCGGCCTCTCCGCCATGCGACTGTTCAAGCGACATAAGGACGACGCACGCCGCACCCCCGCCGTGTTCGTGGTCGGCATGAACCGCTCCGGCACGACGCTGTTGCGGATGATGCTCGACGCCCACCCGCAGCTCACGATCCCGCCCGAGACCCACTTCGTCCCCGACCTGATCAAGGCGGCGCGCAAGGACGACGCCACCGCTGAGGACGCGCTGGCGGCGATGAAGTCGGCGCGCGAGTGGGACGACTTCGGCTTCAGCGACGAGGAGATGCTCGGGCGCCTGCGGGCGCTGCCGGAGATCAAGCCGGGCCCCGTGGTGCGCACCTTCTACGAGGCCTACATGGAGCAGCAGGGCAAGCCCCGCTGGGGCGAGAAGACGCCGACCTACGTGCAGAAGATGAAGCTGATCCAGCGCGCACTTCCCGAGGCACGCTTCGTGCACGTGATCCGCGACGGTCGCGACGTCGCGCTCTCGGTCCTCGATCGGACCGTCCGCGACCTGAGCGCGGCCGACGTCGCCCGGCGGTGGCGAAAGAAGGTCACCAAGGCACGCGAGGACTCGCCGCAGCTCGAGCACTACACCGAGATCCGCTACGAGGACCTGATCCTCGACACCGAGCCGGTGCTGCGACGGGTGAGCGGGTTCATCGAACTCCCCTGGGACGACGCGATGCTCGCCTACCACGAGCGCTCCGGAGAGCGGTTGCAGGAGATGGCGCGGGCGCTGCCCGGCGACGGGCGGGCGCAGGAGCTCAGCGTCGAGCGGCGGATGGCCACGCACGCGATGACGACCAAGCCGCCGAGCGCGGACCGTGTCGCCCGCTGGCGAACCCAGATGAGCGCCGATCAACGGGCGGAGTTCGAGGCGGTGGCGGGCGATCTCTTGGCCGAGCTCGAGTACCCGATCGGCGCCGACGCGGTCGAGCGAGCCACGGCTCGGATCGAAGCGTCGTAGCCGAAGGTCGCATGCGCATAGGGATCGTGACCAAGTGGTTCGCGAGCGGGCAGGCGGTTGTGTCGCGCCAGATCCGCTCGGCGCTCGACGAGCTCGGCCATCAGACCTTCATACTCGCGAAGCAGGGCAAGGGCCCCCGCGCCCAGCTCGAGCGGGTCCCCGATCCGGTCTGGGATCAGCCCGGCGTCACCCACTCGGGAGCCGCCGACATCCCGGCGGACGAGTACCTGGCGTGGGTCCGCGAGTACGGGATCCAGGCGGTGCTCTGCGACCAGAACGACCAGTTCGCCGAGATCGCCGGCCTGCGTCGCGAGGGCGTGCGGACGATCGGCCGCTTCGTCTGGGAATCGTTCGCACCCGAGGACGCGATGCCGGCGCGAGAGGCCTACGACGTCATCTACTCCTTCACCCGCGCCGAGCGGGAGCGCTACCGCACGCTGGGCATCGACAGCCCCCTGCTCAGCTGGGGCTGTCACCCGGAGCTGATCGGGATCGCCGACGAGGTTCGTGCCGCCCGCGGCGCCGATGATCTGGTCCGCTTCTACGTCCCGGGCAGCTTCATGGGCAAGCGCAAGCCGTTTCCCGAGATCGTCGAGGCCTTCGTTCGCACGAGCGACCCGCGCTTGCGGCTGCTGATCCGCGGCCAGGTGGACCGCAGGGCCGGCCGGCTGGAGAAGGCGGCGGGGGGCGACCGGCGGGTGCTGATCGAGCTCGAGGACCGGCCGACCGACGAGCACTTGCGCCAGTTCGCCGCCTGCGACGTCTGCCTGTCGCCCTCCCGCTGGGAGGGGCTCGGTTTGCCACTGTATGAGGCGCTCGCCTTCGGGATCCCCTCGATCACCAACGACTCGCCGCCGATGAACGAGATCGTCCTCGATCAGGTCAACGGGATCTGCGTCGACTCCGTGCCCTGGGGGGAAGCCGGCTCGGGCCTCCCGGCCTTCGACCCTGATCTCGACCAGCTCACTGCGGCGATCGAGCGACTCGCGGACGCGACCGAGCGTCAGCGGCTCGCCCGGGGCGCGCTGGAGCTGCGCGACGGCGAGCGCAGCTGGCGGCACACGGTTGAGGGTCTAGCGGGCCTGGTCGAAAGCGTTTCCTGATGCGGATCGGGGTGGTGAGCAAGTGGTTCAACCGCGGCCAGCCGGTGGTCGGCCGCCAGACGCGCTCGGCGCTCGACCAGCTCGGCCACCAGACGTTCGTCCTCGCCCGACCGAAGAAGGAGCGGGGGCCTCGGCCGGGCGCCCTCAACCGCGATGACGTCTGGGATCAGCCCCGGGTCACCGAGGCGTCCGAGTACGAGATCCGCGGCGACGAGTACGAGCGCTGGGTCGTAGAGAACCGGATCGAGGCGGTCTTCTGCGACCAGAACTACCAGTTCGCCGAGCTCGCCTCGCTGCGCGCCCGAGGTGTGGCGACGATCGGACGCTTCGTCTGGGAGCACTTCACGGCCGATCACGTGGCCGGCGCGCGGGACGCCTACGAGGTCGTCTTCTCGCTCACCCGCGCCGAGCAACAGCGCTACCACGAGCTCGGCCTCGAAACGCCCTACATCCCCTGGGGCTGTCACCCCGAGCTGCTGGCGATCGCCGAGCAGCGTGGACCGAGGACCGCGGACCGGGCCACCGTCACCTACGTCTTCCCCGGCGGCTTCCTCGGCCATCGAAAGCCGCTCGAGCCGGTGCTGGAGGCCTTCATGGGGACCGACGACCCGCGCCTGCGGCTGTTGGTCAAGGCTCAGGTCGAGCGCAGGCACCTGCGGCCCGCCGAGCGGGCGGCGCGGCGCGACTCACGGATCGTCCTCGACGTCGGTGACAAGCCCACCGCCGAGCACCTGCGTGAGGTCGCAAGCTGCGACGTCTGCCTCTCCCCGGCTCGCTGGGAAGGGCTCGGGCTGCCGCTCTATGAGGCAATCGCGTTCGGGATGCCGTCGATCACCAATGATGCCCCGCCGATGAACGAGGCCGTCCGCGACGGCGTCAATGGGGTGCTCGTCGCCTCGCATCCGAGCGGGACGGCGAGATCCGGGATCCCGGCGCTGGAACCGGACCCAAGCGCGCTCCGGGCCGCGATCGAGCGCCTCGGCAACGACGACGAACGCACCCGCCTGGCCGCCGGCGCGGTCGAGGTGCGCGACACCGAGCGTCGCTGGGAGGACACCGTCCGCGGGTTCGGGGAGCTGCTCGAACGGGTAGCTTGAACGCCCCGATGGGATTCACCGACACACTCGATCGCTACCGGCAGCGGGCGCGCATCGTGCTCGCGGGCCGGCGCCTGCGCGGCCGCACGCCGCAGCCGCCCCCGGCGCCGTTCGTCTGCGGCGTCACCCGCTCGGGCACGACCCTGATCCGGCTGATGCTCGACTCCCATCCCGAGCTCGCAATCCCCGGCGAGACCCATTGGGTGCCGAAGATGATCAAGGCCCAGGAGCGGCGCAAGCACTCCGCCGACGAGCTCGCCGACCTGATCATCGACCACAAGCGCTGGGGCGACTTCCACCTCGACGCGAATGAGCTGCGGGCGCGCTACGCGGAGCTCGACCCGGTCACCGCCGCCGACGCGATCCGCGCCTTCTACATGCTCTACGCCGAGCGCGAGGGCAAGGAGCGCTTCGGCGACAAGACCCCCGGCTACGTCAAGGAGATGCGCCGGATCCAGCGGGTGCTGCCGGAGGCCCGCTTCGTCCACATCATCCGCGACGGGCGTGACGTCTCCCTCTCGCATCTGCGGATGAACTGGGGGCCCGAGACCTACGGCGAGTCTGCCCGACTATGGCGCAACCGAATCCGCAAGGCCCGCAAGATGGCCCCCTCGGTCGAGCACTACATGGAGATCCGATTCGAGGATCTGGTCGCCGACACCGAGGGCGTCTTGCGCCGGATCTGCGAGTTCGTCGAGCTGGAGTTCGACCCGGTGATGCTCACCTACCACGAGCGCGCCGAGGAGCGGCTGGCGGAGAAGGCCCGCGAGTTGCCGCGCAAGCACCGCCCCCCGCAGCCGGCGGCGGCGCGCCTGGAGAGCCATCGGCTGGCGAAGGAGCCGCCGCGCTCGGACCGGGTCGGGATGTGGCGCGAGGCGATGACTCCCACCGACGTGGCCGAGTACGAGGCGGTCGCGGGCGACATGCTGGTCGAGCTCGGCTACGAGCTCGCCAGCGAGGCGGGCGAGGAGCGTGCCCGCGAGAAGGCCGCAGTCGCGCCGGGCTGATCACGATCGCGCCGAGCACGTTGGCGGCAACCGCTGGGGGTGGTCGAGGTCGCGGGCGCCCCGCAGCCGGACTCCTGACGGGTCGCCTATTCGAGCGCGTAACGCGCGACCGTGAGCCCGGCGCTCGGCGCGACCGGCACCTGCGGGGCTCCCCTGATCTCCCTCGCCAGCAGCGGTTTCGACGAGCCGACCAGGTTGACGTAGAGGGTCGCGGGCTGCCCGGTGGCCGGCTCGATCGCGTCCTGGGTGATCCGGATCGCGCCCGCCTTGAGCACCGTGCACGGGGTCGGATAGCCGCTGCGGCCCTGGGTGCAGTTGAAGCCGTTGGACTCGGTGGCCTCGCCGCGGAACTGCACACCGCTCTTGGCGAGGCCGGTGGGCTCGGTCGAGATCGGCGACTCGCCGAGGATCACCCGGGTGCCGAGGAAGGTGTTGAACCTCAACTGCTCGATGGTCGCGAGGTAGCTGCCGTCGAAGGCGAGCACCTCGTCCTTGCGCGGCGCCGTGATCGGCACCGAGTGGATCACCCGGCGCTTGAGCTTCTTGCCCTCCGTGAGCGGCAGCGACGTGTTGAGCAGCTCGGCGCTCGCCTGCACGGTCGGCACCGGCACGTCGCCTCGCGCCTGAACCACGTTGAGCCGACCCTTGTCCTGGGCGACGCCGCCGTCGGGGCGATCGGCGCCGAGCACGACCCGCGTGCCGCGCTCGGCCTTCTTGTGCGAGGCGCCCACGATCAGGTTCACATAGCAGGCGTTGTCGGGGCAGGGGAGCGAGACGAGGTCGAGGATCGGGGTTTCGACGTTGGGAAACGCGAGCGTGCAGTGGTGATTGCGATTCGGCCGCCGCTGCTTGCAGAGCACCGACTTCGGCTCCGAAAGGGGGATCGATGCGCCGATCGGCTCGGACGTGTTCGAGAGCACGATCCGGGCGGAGACCGTCGGGTTGAACTCGTAGCGACGCCCGACGCAGCGCGTCCCGCGGGCGACGCAGGTGGTCGACACCTGGACCTCGCCGCTGACCCGCATCCGGTCTCCGGCCTCGATTCGCTTCAGCTTGTCCGGGCCGAGCGAGATCGCGGTGCGCTCCTTCAGCCCCGGCGCATTCGCGATCGGTACGGACGTGATCAGCTCGGAGTCCTGGCCGGTGGTCGAAAGCTTGACCTCCTTCGGCTTCTGTCCGAGCGGGCCCGCGCCGGCGCCCGCCGGAACGGCGAGCACGGCGAGCGCCGCGAGCCCGAAGAGGATCGGCGCAGCCCGGCGGCTGGGTCTCGAATCACCCACGTCCCCATGACAACACGGGCGGATGCCGGAAGAAGCGGCCGAGTGGCCGCACTGAAAGACGACGTGCAGAGCCGCGATACTGCGTCCTCGTGATCGGCCGCAGCCCCGGCACCCGTTGACCGTTTCCGAGACTCGGCACCGCGAGCTCGGGCTGACCGACGCCGAGTTCGAGCGCATCGTCACCCTGCTCGGGCGCGCCCCCAACGACGTCGAGCTGGCGATGTTCTCCCTGCTGTGGTCGGAGCACTGCGCGTACAAGCACTCGCGCAAGCTGCTGCGACGGTTGCCGACCGAGGGCGCACGGGTGCTGCTGGGACCGGGTGAGAACGCCGGCGCGGTCTCGATCGGCGACGGATGGGCGGTCGCGTTCAAGGTCGAGTCCCACAACCATCCGAGCGCGGTTGAGCCGTTTCAGGGCGCCGCGACGGGCGTCGGCGGCATTCTCCGCGACGTGTTCGCGCTCGGCGCCCGGCCGATCGCCGTGCTCGACTCGCTGCGCTTCGGGGAGCTCGAGTCGGAGCGCTCTCGCTATCTGTTCGACCGCGTCGTCGCCGGGATCGGTCACTACGGCAACTCGATCGGGGTCCCGACCGTCGGTGGGGAGGTCTACTTCGAGGCGCCCTACGAGCACAACTGCCTCGTCAACGCGATGTGCGTGGGGCTCGCCCGCGCCGAGGCGACGATCCGCTCCGCCGCCGCGGGGCCCGGCAACGCGATCGTGCTCATGGGCGCGTCGACCGGCCGCGACGGGATCGGCGGCGCCTCGGTACTGGCCTCGGCGGAGCTCGAGCACGGTGAGGAAAAGCGACCCTCGGTGCAGATCGGCGACCCGTTCGAGGAGGCGAAGCTGCTCGAGTGCTGCCTCGAGCTGCTCGACCGCGGACTGCTGGTCGCGCTCCAGGACCTCGGCGCGGCCGGGCTCACCTCCTCGGCCGGGGAGATGGCATCGAAGGGCGGCGTCGGCATCGACATCGACGTCGAGCGCGTGCCCCTGCGCGAGGCTGACATGGAGCCGTTCGAGGTCATGGTCTCCGAGTCGCAGGAGCGCATGCTGGCTGTCGTCGAGCCGCAGCGGCTGGACGAGGTGATCGCGCTCTGCGAGCGCTGGGAGACCGGCGCGGCCGTAATCGGCGAGGTCACCGGCAGCGGGGACTTTCGCGTCCTGCGCGACGGCGAGGTGATCGGTGAGATGCCGGTCGGGGCGCTGGTCGACGGCTGCCCGCTCTACGACCTCGCGCCGGCGGAGCCCGAGAGCTGGATCTACGGAAACCGCGAACCCGAGCCCACGACTGACCCGGGCGGCGCCGGCAGCGGAGCCGAGGAGGCCGGCGCAACGTTGCTGGCACTTCTTGCGTCGCCCAGCATCGCGTCCAAGCGCTGGGCGTTCGAGCAGTACGACTCGGTTGTGCTCTCGCACACGGTGCGCCGGCCGGAAGCCGTGGACGCGGCAGTCCTTCACCTGCACGAGGCGGACGCGACGATCGCGGTCGCGATCGACGGCAACGGCCGCCGGGTCGCGTGCGAACCCTATGCGGGAACGATCGAGGCGGTGCTCGAGTGCGCGCAGAACCTCGCCTGCTCGGGCGCGGAGCCGCTCGGGTTGACCAATTGCCTCAACTTCGGCAACCCCGAGAAGCCGCATGTCGCCTGGCAGCTCGACCGGTCGACCCAGGGGCTGGCCGATGCCTGCGCGGCGCTCGGCGTGCCGGTCGTCGGCGGCAACGTCTCGCTCTACAACGAGACCGAGGAGGGCCCGATCTACCCGACGCCGGTGGTAGGCATGGTCGGCGAGCTGCCCGACCCGACGCGCGCCGGCGGGCTCGCCGCGGGCGACGGCGACGCGATCGCCGTCTGCGGCCCGTTCTCGCCCTCGCTCGCCGGCTCCGAGCTGGCGAAGATCCGCGGCGAGCTCGGGCCCGGCCTGCCTTCGCTGCCGATCGCCGCCCTCAGCGCTGCGATCGCGCTGGTTCGCGACGCGGTCCGCTCGGGACTGACGACGGCAGCCCACGACGTCTCCGACGGCGGCCTCGCCTGCGCGCTGGCCGAGATGGCTATCGCCGGCGAGATCGGGCTCGAGGTGGATCTCGATCCGCTGGTCGAGCTGCGTGGCTGCTCGGGCGAGACCTGCCTGTTCGGCGAGGGTGCGGGTGGTTTCGTGCTCGCCGGCTCACGGGCGAGCCTCGAGGCGCTGGCGGACGCGGGAATCGACCTGGTGCTCGTCGGCGCAGCCGGCGGCGACCGGATCGTGATCTCGGCCGCCGAGGCGGAGATCGCCGTCGCGCTCGCCGACGCGGCGCGCGCCTGGCGCTCGCTCGGCGAGCGACTCGAGGCCGTTCCGGTGCCCTGACCCATCTCCCTCCCTTCGAACCGGCAGTTCTACTCGACCGATGCTTTGCGGTCCGGGTAGCAGTCGTCGGCCGCCCAGGCGGCGGTCGTGCGCTCGGTCACGTCGGCCTTCACAATCCGGTCGAACCACGGAGGTCGCCTAGCTCGGTCTCCTGATCCTGGGAGCTGAACCCAAGCGATGTTCCCGCACCGGTCATCGGCGGCTCATCTTAGATTCCCTTGAGTAACGCGCGGCAGCGTCGGATGGCGAAGCCAGCATAAAAGCCGAGGTCTGGACCGGCCCGATCTGATCGCCGCGCTCGCGGTCGCGGCCGCGCTCGGGATCCCGATGCTGGTCCTGCAGCGCTACGTTGCCGAGACCCGAGGCAGCGCGATCGTCCTGGTCGCGCTCTGGCTCGCGCTCGTCGGCATCGCGATCCTGGTCCTGATACGGCGGCGTCCGGAACTGGGCCTGGCGCTCGCGGGGACCTGGCTCGCCGTTCTCGCCGGCGCCGTGGCGATCGGCTACTGGACCGGGTTCCGCGACGTCGAGGTGATGGAGGACGTGGCGGTGCCCTCCGCGCAGGCCTCGGGCAACGAGCGCGACCGGGGGCTGAGCGGCGAGGGCGCTGCCGGGCGCGGCGAGCGTCCGGGCGCGACCGGATCGATGCCGGTCGAGCTCGCCAGCGGCGCGTTCGCGGGCGCCGACGGACACGCGGGGACCGGGACGGCGACCGTGGTCGAGCAGCCCGGCGGCCGGCGGTTGCTCACCTTCACCGACCTCGACGTCGACCCCGGCGTCGACGTCGAGGTCTACCTGACGCCGGGCACGGACACCGTCGACGACCGGGTCGATGCTCGGTGGCCTGAAGGGGAACGTCGGCGACCAGCAGTATGAGATACCCGCCGATGCCGACCTGCGTCGCTACGACACGGTGATCCTCTGGTGCACCCCGTTCACGGTCCGGATCGCGGTCGCGCCGCACGCCGCCTGGGCCGCACGAGCATGGATCGTCGGCCCGCGTCTCGTCCGCCCGAGCGTCCCGACCGAGGCGAATCCGGGGGCGTTGCTAGCCTCTTCGTGCAGGCGATCCGCCTGTCTCGACTTCAGCTCTTCGGAGTCAGATTCCCTCCATGAATCACACCGAGCGGCCGATGCCCGACCGCGACGGACCGCGCGATGAGTGCGGCGTCTTCGGCGTTTACGCGCCGGGTCGCGACCCTGCCCGGCTCGCCTACTTCGCCCTCTACGCGCTTCAGCATCGCGGCCAGGAGTCGGCGGGGATCGCCAGCTGCGACGAGGGCGGCCATATCACCACCCTGCGCGAGACCGGCCTCGTCTCCCAGGTGTTCGACGAGCAGAAGCTGCATGCCCTGGACGGCGACATGGCGATCGGCCACGTCCGCTACTCGACCACCGGCGGCGGGTCGTGGGAGAACTCGCAGCCGGTGTGGCGCGACGACGGGCGTGAGCTGGCGCTCGCTCACAACGGCAACCTGACCAATGCGGTCGAGCTCTACAACGAGCTCCGCGACCGCGGGATCGAGTTCCGCGGCACCTCGGATTCGGAGATCATTGCCGCGCTGCTCTCAATCGAGGAGGCACGGCCGATCGAGAACGCGGTCGCCGCCGTGATGCCCCGGCTGCGCGGGGCCTACTCGACCGTGGTGATGACGAAACGGGCGGTAGTCGCATTTCGGGACCCGCACGGAGTCCGGCCTCTGTCGCTGGGCAAGCTCGGCGGCCGCTTCTGCGTCGCATCGGAGAGCTGCGCCTTCGACATCATCGGCGCCGAGCTGATGCGGGAGGTCGGGCCCGGCGAGCTGGTGGCGCTCACCGAGGACGGCCTCGAGACGCGCCAGATCATGCCCACCGACCGGCCCGCGCACTGCGTCTTCGAGCACATCTATTTCTCCCGTCCCGACTCCCGCCTCGAGGGCCGGGTGCTGCAGGAGGTGCGCGGTCGGATGGGCGAGATCCTCGCGCGCGAGGCGCCCGCCGACGCCGATCTGGTGATCTCGGTCCCCGACTCCGGCAACCCGGCCGCGAACGGGTACGCACGCGCCTCCGGGCTGGCCAAGGACGACGGACTGATCAAGAACCGCTACGTCGCCCGCACCTTCATCCAGCCGGGCCAGGAGCTGCGCAAGCACGGCCTGAGGATGAAGTTCAACCCGCTGCCCGAGATCGTCTCCGGGAAGCGGGTCGTGGTCGTCGACGATTCGATCGTGCGTGGGAACACGACCCGCCAGATCATCGGCATGCTTCGCGACGCGGGCGCCGAGGAGGTCCACCTGCGGATCTCGGCGCCGCCGATCCGCAACCCCTGCCACTACGGCGTCGACATGTCGAGCCGCGAGGAGATGATCGCCCACGACCGCACGGTGGACGAGATCGCGGCCGAGCTCGGCGCCGACTCGCTCGCCTATCTTTCGCTCGACGGCGTCTACGAGGCGGTCGGGACGCCACGCAAGGTCCACTGCGACGCCTGCTTCACGGGTGACTACCCGCTCGGCGACGACGGTGAAGGGAACGGCAAGTTCGCGCTCGAGGAGCTGCCGGTCGGCCAGGGCGCGCGCTGATCGGGCGGGGGGCGAAGTCTCCGCCGCGGCGGCGTAGATCCTCTGACCCTTGACCGGCCTCGACCTCAGCGCGGCGCTCCAGCGCCACTTCGGGCATCCCGGCTTCCGGCCGGGGCAGGCGGAGGCGGTCGCGGTCGCCGTCGCCGGTCGCGACGTGCTGCTGGTGATGCCGACCGGGGCCGGCAAGTCGCTCTGCTACCAGCTTCCCGCCCTGATCACCGAGGAGCTGGCGGTGGTCGTCTCGCCGCTGGTCTCGCTGATGCAGGACCAGGTCGAGAGCCTCAACGGGCGCGCGGCGCTGATCAACGCCCAGCGCAATCCGGCCGAGAACCGCACCGCGCTCGGGCGCGCGCTCTCCGGCGAGGTGCGAATGCTCTTCGTTGCCCCGGAGCGCTTCGCCACCCCAGGTTTCGTCGAGCGCCTGCGCCCGGCTCGGATCGGCCTCTTCGTCGTCGACGAGGCGCACTGCGTGAGCCAGTGGGGACACGACTTCCGGCCCGAGTACTTCCGGCTCGGCGAGGTAGCGCGAACGCTCGGAGCCCGGTCGGTGTTCGCCGCCACCGCGACCGCGACCCCGCGGGTCGCGGGCGACGTCGTCCGTCGCCTCGGGCTTCGCGATCCGGCACGGATCACGACCGGCTTCGACCGCCCCAACCTCTCCTACGACGTGGTCGGTGTCGGCTCGGCGCGCGCCAAGCACGAGGCGACGCGGACGCTGCTCTCCGAGCCCGGGGCGCTGCCCGCGATCGTCTACGCCGGCACCCGGCGCAAGACCGAGGAGACCGCCGCCCGGCTCGGTCGCGAGCTCGGCCACCCGGTCCCCGCCTATCACGCCGGCATGGATCGCGGACCGAGGGCCGCGGCGCAGCGGGCGTTCATGTCCGGCGAGACACCCGTGGTCGTCGCCACCAACGCCTTCGGCATGGGTGTCGACAAGGCCGACGTACGCACGGTGATCCACGAGAGCGTGCCCTCCTCGCTGGAGGCCTACTACCAGGAGGCCGGGCGCGGGGGGCGCGACGGACGGCCCTCGCGCTGCGTGCTGCTGGCCGAGAAGCGTGACAAGGGCCTGCACGTGTTCTTCATCAACCAGGTCGACGACCCCGAGGCCAAGCGCCACCGCTGGCGCCAATACCGCGAGGTATGGGGTTTCGTCGAAGGGGAGGTCTGTCGACGCAGGGCGATCCTGAGCCACTTCGGGGATCGGTCGGAGCCCGAGGCGACGGGACGATGCTGTGACGTGTGCTCGGGGTCCTCGGTCCTCGGTCCTCGGTCCTGGCCCCCGATGGGGAGCCCGAGCGCCGAGCGCCGAGCTCCCGAGGCCGACCGGCCGAGCGTCGAGCAAGCGGTGATGCGCGTTGTTCGCGAGGCCCAACCGGCCGTCGGGCGCACGCGCGCCGTCGAGATCCTTCGCGGCGGTCGCAGCAAGGTGGTGCGCAAGTACCGCTACGACGAGCTCCCCGGCTACGGCGCCTTCGATGACTGGCGGGCCGGCGATCTGTTGCGCGAGGTCGACGCCCTGATCGCCGGCGGGAGGCTGCGATCGACCGGAGGCCGCTTCCCGAAACTGAAGGTCGCCGCGTGAGCTCGTTCCGGGTCGCGGTGCTCGCCTCCGGCGCGGGCACCAACCTGCAGGCGATCCTCGACCAGGTCCACGGTCGCAACGGGATCGAGGTGGTCGCAGTGGGCTCCGACAAGCCCGCCGCGCCCGCGCTCGAGCGGGCCGCCGACGCGGGGATCGAGACCGCGACCTTCGCGAGTCAGCGTTTCGCGGACCGGGGGGCGCGCGACCTCGCGCTCGCGGACTGGCTCACCGAGCGGGAGGTCGATCTCGTCGTCCTCGCCGGCTACATGCAGCTCCTCAGCCGGGACTTCGTGCGCCGGTTCGAGAATCGGATCGTCAACGTCCATCCGGCGCTGCTGCCGTCGTTTCCCGGCCTCGATGCGATCGGCCGGGCACTCGAGCACGGGGTCTGGGTCACGGGAGTGACGGTGCACTTCGTCGACGAGGGAATGGACTCGGGGCCGATCCTGCTCCAGCGCCCGGTGCCCGTGCCGCCGGATCGCAACCGCGAGGCGCTCGAGGCGGAGATCCACCGAATCGAGCATCTGCTGCTGCCGGAGGGGATCCGCCTGATCGCCGCCGGGCGGGCGCGCGTCGACGAGTCGAACCCGCGGCGGGTTAGGATCGATCCGTGAGCATCGAGACGGCGATCAGCGAAGAGGGGGGCTCGCCACCCGCGGGAAGCCCGATCCGAGTGAAGAGGGCGCTGATCTCCGTCTCCGACAAGACCGGCGTCGCCGAGTTCGCCCGCGGACTGCGCGAGCTCGAGATCGAGATCCTGTCCACCGGCGGTACCGCGGCCGCGATCCGCGAGGCGGGGGTCGAGGTCACCGAGGTCGCCGAGTTCACCGGATCGGCCGAGATCCTCGACGGGCGGGTGAAGACCCTGCACCCCCGGCTGCACGCGGCCCTGCTCGCGCGTCGCGACGATCCCGAGCATGCGGCGACCCTCGAGAGCGAGGGAATCGAGCCGATCGACCTCGTCTGCGTCAACCTCTATCCGTTCGAGGAGACCACGGCCAAGCCGAGCGTGAGCGAGGCTGAGGCGATCGAGAACATCGACATCGGCGGGCCGACGATGATCCGCGCCGCGGCCAAGAACCACCGGGGGGTGGCCGTGATCGTGATGCCGGAGAGCTACGACGCGGTGCTCGCCGAGCTCAGCGAGTCGGGCGGGGAGATCTCCGCCGAGACGCGCCACTGGCTCGCCAACGAGGGCTTCGCTCACACCGCCGCCTACGACGCCGCGATCAGCCGCTGGTTCGGCTTCCGCTACGAGGCCTACCCCGACCATTTCGTGATGCCGCATCAGAAGTTCATGGAGCTCTCCTACGGCGAGAACCCGCACCAGAGGGCCGCGCTCTATATCGAGGCCGGCAACCGTGCGCACGTGCTATCCGGCATCGCCAAGCAGCACGGCAGGGCGCTCTCGTTCAACAACGTTCTCGACCTCGACGCGGCGCGGCGCCTGCTCGACGAGTTCGAGCAGGCCGCGTGCGTGATCGTCAAGCACAACAATCCCTGCGGCGTGGCCGTCGCCGCAACCGCCGCGCAGGCATACGAACGGGCTTTCGCGTGCGATCCGATGTCGGCGTTCGGTGGCGTGATCGTGCTCAACCGCTCGGTCGAGCAAGCGCTGGCGGAGCGCCTCCATGAGCAATTCGTCGAGGTTCTGTTCGCACCCGGGTTCGAGCACGGGGCACTCGAGCTGCTGACTCGCAAGGAGGCGGTGAGGATCCTCGAGCTCGAACCGGGCGAATCGCTCGACTACGCGCCCCGAGAACGCGACGTGAAGCGCGTTCGCGGCGGCCTGCTCGCGCAGGACCCCGACCGCGTCGACGCCGACCGGGACTCGATGACGGTCCCGACGAGGGCCGAGCCGACCGAGTCGCAGTGGAGCGATCTGCTGTTCGCGTGGAAGGTCTGCCGGCACGTGCGCTCGAACGCGATCGTCTTCGCCGAGGACGGGGCGACGATCGGCATCGGGGCCGGGCAGATGAGCCGGGTCGACGCGGTGCGGATCGCGGTCGACAAGGCCCGCGACGCGGGCGGCCGCGCGGCCGACGAGCTGCTCGCCCGCTCCGCGGTTGCCTCGGACGGCTTCTTCCCCTTCCCCGACGGGCCGCGGGCCGCGATCAAGGCCGGTGCCACGGCGCTGATCCAGCCCGGCGGCTCGAAGCGCGACGACGAGGTCGTCGCCGCCTGCGACGAGGCCGGCGTGGCGATGGTGTTCACCGGGCGCCGTCACTTTCGACATTAGAGAGGGGGCTGAGAGGCCTCCAAGGCGGCCGGCGCCGCTAGGCTGCCGGCGTGCTCCACGTGCTGAGGGTGTTCTGCGGCGCGAACGGCAATGACGGCAACCCCCTCGGAGTTTTCCTCGACGGGGGCGAGGTCCCCGAGACCGAGCGCCAGGCGGTCGCCCACGAGCTCGGCTTCTCCGAGACGGTGTTCGTCGACGATCTCGAGCGAGGCGAGTTGCGGATCTTCACGCCAAAGGTCGAGCTGCCGCTGGCGGGGCATCCGCTGGTCGGGACCGCGTGGCTGCTGCGTGAGACCCGCGCTCCCGCGGGGATTCTGCGCCCTCCCGCCGGCGAGGTCGGGGTACGGTTCACGAAAGAGCTGACGTACATCTCGGCGAGGGCGGAATGGGCGCCGCAGTTCGAGTTTCTCGAGCTCGGGGCTCCGGCGGAGGTCGAGGCGCTCGAAAGCGCACCCGAGGGCTACGGCGACGTCGGCGTCTGGGCCTGGCTCGACCGGGACGCGGGCAGGATCCGCGAGCGTGTCTTCGCGCCCCATGAGGGGATCGCGGAGGACGAGGCCACCGGGGCAGCGGCGCTGAGATTGGTGACCCGGCTCGGCCTCGAGCTCGAGATCCACCAGGGACGCGGATCGATCATCTACGGCTGTCCGCTCGACGACGGCGTCGCCGAGGTCGGCGGTCGGGTGGTCCTCGACGAGGTCAGGACGTATCGGGCGGGGGTCGCTTCGTGATCCCGGGGGTCCGCGGAACGTTCGCGTAGATCGCGAGGGTGATGCCGGAGAGCGCAAGGACGGCGAAGCCGGCCAGCGGGATGCGGCCGCGCCGGCAGTGCCCCCGGAGAGACTCGAACTCTCAACCTTTCGGGTAAAAGCCGACTGCTCTGGCCAGTTGAGCTACGGGGGCAACAGCATCGTAGAGCGGGCGGTCTGCGCCCCGCCTAGAGTTGACCTGGTGCGAGTCTCGGCGAAGGCGGACTATGCGGTGCGGGCGATGGTGGAGCTGGCGTCGCTCGGCGCATCGGAGGATGAGCCGGCGAAGGGCGAGCTGGTCGCCGCCGCGCAGGCGATTCCCGTGCGCTTCCTCGAGAACATCCTCGGCGAGCTGCGCGTGCACGGGCTGGTGCAGAGCCGACGCGGCGCCGACGGCGGCTATTGGCTCGGTCGCGACCCGGACGACGTCACCCTGGCGGAGGTGATCCGGGCGGTCGAGGGGCCGCTGGCCACCGTTCGCGGCGAGGCGGCCGACGAAGTCGAGTACCGGGGCGGCTCGCGGCCGCTGCGCGAGGTGTGGCTGGCGCTGCGCGCGAACATCCGTCAAGTGCTCGAAACCGTGACCCTGGCCGACGTAGTCGCCGACCGGCTGCCGGAGCCGATCGAGACGCTCGCCTCGCATCCGGAGGCCACCAGCGGACGCGCGCCGGCGCGCTTTCACCACGGGCCCGAGGGCCCGTGAGCCGACGAGCGTCGCCTCACTCGCGGTCGCGTCGGTGCAGCTCCCGCGTTTCGCCGTCGAGCTGGTGGAAGGTCGCGTAGAGCACGAAGCCGAGCCAGCCGATCAGAACGGCGAACATCGCCCAGGCGACTAGTTCCGCGAGGCTCATCGGCAACCCGACCCGGCCGGCCTCACGCCAGCGCGAGCTCCTCCGTTCGGGGTTCGGAGCCGTTCTCGTCAAACACCCGCGCCCGGCTCGGGAGCACGTAGACGATCTGCCCGTCAGCGAGCTCGAGCTCGTCGACCTGCGATCGGGTGAGCTGCGCGATCAGCGGGTTGCCGTCGCCGAGCGTCATCTCGACCCGGACCTCGAAGCCGAGGCGAACGATCCGGTCGATCATCGCCTCCTCGGAGGTCGAGGACGGAACGTGAGCGAGCTGCACGTCGTGCGGGCGCACTAGCAGCGAGCCGATCCTGTTGGCGGTACCGACGAAGCTCATCACGAACTCCGTCGCCGGGTGGTCGTAGAGGTCGGTCGGGCGGCCCGCCTGCTCGACCGCGCCCTCGTTCATGACCACGATCTGCTCGGCGACGTCCATCGCCTCCTCCTGGTCGTGGGTGACGAAGATCGTCGTCACATGGACCTCGTCGTGGAGGCGACGCAGCCACTGGCGAAGCTCCATCCGCACCCGCGCGTCGAGTGCCCCGAAGGGCTCGTCCAGCAACAGCACCTTCGGCTCCACCGCGAGCGCCCTGGCGAGCGCCATCCGCTGGCGCTGGCCGCCGGAGAGCTGCGACGGATAGCGGTCGACCCAGCCCTCGAGCTGGACCAGCTCGAGCAGCTCGTGCACGCGCTCGGCGATCTCCTCCTTCGGCCGCTTGCGGATCTGGAGGCCGAAGGCGACGTTATCGCGCACGGTCATGTGCTTGAACGCGGCGTAGTGCTGAAAGCAGAAGCCGACGTTGCGGTTCTGCACCGGCACCTGGGTCATGTCCTCGCCGGAGATCAGCACGCGACCGGCGTCGGGCGCTTCGAGCCCCGCGATCACCCGCAGCAGCGTCGACTTGCCGCTGCCGGACGGGCCGAGCAGGGCGGTCAGCGATCCGTCGCGGACCTCGAGCGAGACGTCGTCGAGGGCGACGAAGTCGCCGAATTGCTTGCGGGCGTTCTCAACCTTGATGCTCATCGCGGGTTCTCCTTGTCGTCAGTGACGTCGAGGTGGGGGACGACGGCGCCGGGCTCGGTGGCGACACTCGGACCGGCGAGGATCGCCCGGTCCCGGCGTTGGATGAAGTTCATTGCGAACAGAACGGTGAGGGCGAGCAGTGCCAGCACGACCGCGGCCGCGTACGCACCCGAGACGTTGAAGGTGTCGAACAGCCTGCGTAGGTAGAGGGGCATGGTCTCGGTCGAGCCGGAGATCCGGCCCGAGACCACCGCGACCGCGCCGAACTCGCCCAGCGCCCTCGCCGTTGCGAGCACGACGCCGTAGGTGACGCCCCAGCGAATCGAGGGCAGCGTGATCCGCCAGAACGTCTGCCAGGGGCCGGCGCCAAGCGTCGAGGCAGCCTGCTCCTGATCGTCGCCGATCTCCTGCAACACCGGGATCACTTCCCGCACCACGAACGGCAGCGCGACGAACATCGTCGCCAGCGCCATCCCGACCGGGGTGAAGATCACCTCGATCCCCGCCGCTGCCAGGTCCTGGCCGAACCAGCCGTCGCGGCTGCCGTACAGCAGCACCAGCGAGAGGCCGATGACGACCGGCGAGATCGCGAACGGCATGTCGATCGCCGCGTTGAGCAGCGCCCGGCCACGAAACCGCTGGCGGACGATGACCAGCGCGGCCGCGATCCCGAACACGGTGGTGATCGGGATCGAGATCACGACCATGAGCACGGTGAGGTAGATCGCGTGCTGGGCCTCGGGGGTGGTCACCGCCTCCCAGGCGACCGCGAAGCCGTCCTCGAACGCCTTGTAGAAGATCAGCGCCACCGGGATCACCAGCAGCAGCCCGAGGTAGCCGAGCGCCACCGTGCGGAGCCCGTAGCGCGCTGCCCGCCCGCCGTCGACGATGTTCCGGGCGCCGCTGTCGGTGGCGCTAACTGCCATGGCGCAGCATCCGGCGTCCGAGCAGGTTGATCAAAAACAGCATGCCGACCGAGATCGCCAGCAGGACGACCGAGACCGCGGCGGCGCTCTCGGTGTTGCCGCTCTCGATCTGGCCGAAGATGTAGACGGAGGAGACCTCGGTCTCGAAGGGGATGTTGCCTGAGATCAGGACCAGTGAGCCGAACTCGCCCACCGACCTGGCGAAGGCGAGGGCGGCGCCGGCGACGATCGCCGGGGCGAGGTTCGGGAGCACGATGCGGCGGAAGATCGTCAGCGGCCGCGCGCCGAGCGAGGCGGCCGCCTCTTCCATCTCGGCGTCGAGCTCGAGCAGCACCGGCTGCACGCTGCGGATCACGAACGGCAAGGTGACGAACAGCAGCGCCATCACCACGCCGACACGGGTGAACGAGATGCCCTCGATTCCGAGGATCCCGGTCTCGCCGTAGAGGGCGAGCAGGACGAGGCCGGCGACGATCGTCGGCAGGGCAAACGGCAAATCGACGAGCGAGTTGACGAAGCGCTTGCCTGGGAACTGGTCGCGGACCAGCACCCACGCGATCGCGGTGCCGAAGACGACGTTGATCGCGACCACGATCAGCGACGAGATCACGGTGAGCTTCAGAGCAGCCACGGCCTGGGGCGCGGAGACCGCGTCCCAGAACGCGCCGATGCCGCCCTCGAGCGAGGTGGCAGCGACTGCCGCGACCGGCAGCAGCACCATCAGGCTCAGGTAGCCGACGACCAGGCCTCGGGTGAGGCCCGGGCCCCCGAGGCCGAGCCGATGGCCCGGCCTCGGGGGTGCCTTCGCAGTGGCAACGGCCCCTTGACTCATCACGGCGCCTCAACGGCGGCGCTGCTCGGCTTCGCTTCGCTCCGCCTCACTCCGTCGCCACCCCGAGATCACGCTCGATCGCGGCCACCGAGCCGTTCTCCGGATCGAAGAACTCCGTCGCGACCGTCTCCCAGCCGCCGAACTCCTCGATCGTGAACAGCTCCTTCGGTTGCGGGAAGTCCTGCTCGTACTCGGCGAGGATCTTCTCGTTGACCGGGCGATAGCCGCTCTCGGCCCAAAGACGCTGGCCCTCGTCGGTGAGCTGGAAGTCGAGGAAAGCCTGCGCGGCCTCGGGATCATCCGCCTCCTCGGTCACCGCCGCCTTCGTCTCGATCAGGATCGTCTCGTCGGGGATCGTGTACTCGAGCTCCTCGCCCGCGTCGATCGCCCCGATCGCCTCGTTCTCGTAGGAGAGGAGGACGTCGCCCTTGCCGCCGATGAACGTCTGCAGCGCATCGCGGGCGCTGGCGTCCTGAACCGGTGTGTTCTCGAGGATCTGGGCGACGAAGTCGAGCGCCTCGTCCTCCGATTTGCCCTGTGCGATCTGGCTGCCGTACGCCGCCATCAGGTTCCAGCGCGCCCCGCCCGAGGTGAACGGGTTCGGGGTGATCACCTCGACCTCGCCGGTGACCAGGTCGTCCCACGAGTCGATCCCCTCGGGATTGCCCGGGCGGGTCACGAACACCACCACCGAGTTCTGGGTGCCGCCGTTGTACTCGGTGTCCTCGTAGTCCTCCGCAATCAGCCCGGCCTCGACCAGCCGCGTCATGTCGGGCTCGAGCGGCAGGTGAACGACGTCGGCCGGCAGCCCGGCCTCGACCGCACGCGACTGGTCACCGGAGGCTCCGAACGAGTTCTTGAAGCCGACGTCGGCGCCCTCCGAGGTCTCGCCGAAACCCGGCTCGATCGACTCCTCATACGCCGTCTGCGGGGTCGAGTAGGCGACCAGGTCGATCGTCCCGGCCTCTCCCGAACCACCCGTGTTGGCATCGGAGGAACCACCGCATGCCGCGATCCCGAGGGCGAGCGCCGCAGTCGCGGCGCCGGCGGCAAGCAGTCGGCCGTCGCCGCGGGGCCGCGCATCCGCGGGATCGGCCGCGGCCCCGTGGCGACGAAGCTTCTGAAGGAAGCGAATCATGTTGTTTTCCTTTCCACCTTTCTTGATTGGTTTAGTCGGCATAATACCGCGGCGGCAGCCTAGCAAAGAAGATTCGGGGTCGAAGGGGCGACGGATGGGCGGGCGCTAGGCTGCGAACCGCAAACGCCCGGAGAGCGCGCAAACAGGAGGTTCGGTAAGCAGATGCTGTTCAGGCAGGTGGTCCACGAGGATCTGGGCTGTGCCTCGTATCTGATCGGCGACGTCGGCGCCCAGGTCGCGGCCGTGGTCGACCCGCAGTGGGATATCGAGCCCTACCTGCGCCTCTCGCGCCTGCACGAGGTGCGGATCGAGCATGTTCTCGAAACCCACAACCACGCCGACCACGTCTCCGGGCACGGGCGGCTGGCGCGCGCGACCGGCGCCACGATCCACGTTCACGAGCTCGCCGGCGTCGACTACCCGCACGAATCGTTCACCGACGGCTGGCGGCTGCGGCTCGGCGAGCTCGAGATCGAGGCGATCCACACCCCGGGACACCGACCAGAACACACCGCGTTCCTCCTCCGCGACGCTGGTCGCGGAGGCGATCCCGTAGCCCTGCTGTCCGGGGACTCGCTGTTCGTCGGCGACGTCGCCCGCCCGGATCTCGCGATCGAGCCGAAGAAGGGAGCGGCGGATCTGTATCGCTCACTCACCGAGCGCGTGTTCAGCCTCCCGCCCAGCGTCGAGGTCTGGCCGGGGCACCTAGGGGGCTCGCTGTGCGGGAGCTCGGGCATCGACCACAAGGCCTCCTCGACGATCGGCTTCGAGATCGAGCACAATCGGGCGCTGGGCTTCACCTCGGAGACCGCGTTCGTCGCCGACGCGGTCGCCAGCCTCGGTGACCGGCCGCCGAACGCCGAGTACGTCGTCACCCTCAACCGCGGCTCGTTGCTCGAGCAGCTTGGGACCCCGGCGGCGCTCTCCCCGCACGCGGTCGAGACGGCGATCGCGGAGGGCGCGCTGCTGGTCGACGCGCGAACCACCGACCAATTCGACGAGGCCCACGTCCCGGGAGCGATCAGCGCCTCGGCCTACGACACCGGCTTCGCGACCAAGGTCGCCCAGGTGGTGCCCTCCGAGGCGGAGCTGATCGTCGTCGCCGCCTCCGACGGTTACGAGCTCGCCGCCGCCGATTTGCTGGCGGCGGTGGGGCTGCGGGTGCGCGGCTTTCTCGCCGGCGGGATGACGGCGTGGCGCTCGGAGGGCCGCGCGGTGAAGCGGGTCGAGAAGTTCGACCCGCAGCGGCTCGCCGACCGCCTAGCCGGCGGCGATGAGCTCACGGTGCTCGACGTGCGCGGGGCCTCGGAGTTCGCGGCCGGCCACATCCCCGGGTCGCTGAACATCCCCTACGCGCAGCTGTTCGAACGGCTGGCCGAGGTTCCTCGCGACGCCGACGTCGCCACGATCTGCAGCGGCGGCAAGCGCAGCGGCCTCGCCGCCTCGCTGCTCCAGCGCGAGGGCTTCGACCGGGTCATCCACGTTGCCGACGGCGGCGTCGGCACTTGGGAGCGCGCCGGCCACCCGGTCGAATCGGACGACTGAGCGAGGGCCGCCTCAGGCGATCGAGCGCTCGAACGAGGTGTGCAGCTCGCGCCGGTCGGTCTCGGGGTCGCCGACGGTCCGCTCGAGCTTCAGCTGCGCCCGGCGGCCTTCGATCGTCAGCGTCGCGACCTGGTTGTCGTAGAACGGTCCCTCGGCCAGGCGCCAGCGGATCGGCTCCGGCGCCACCCCCGCCGAGCGCGCCAGCGCTCTGCCGACGCGCAGCCCCGGGCGGGAGTTGCCGAGCCCGATCACCTTCCGTTCGCGATCGTCAAGCGCGTTGCGAAACGGCGAGCAGACCGCCTGGTGGACAGCGCTTCGGACCCCGGAGGAACGTCTGAACGCGACCTCCGCCAGATAGGCGTGGTGGACGTCGCCGGAGAGAACCGTGATCGAGGCCGGCGCCGGGCCGAAGCGACCGGATGCCGCCCCCTCGATCAACCCGGCGAGGCGCTCGAACGAATCGCCGAAGGCGGCCCAGTGGTCGAAGTCGAGCTCCCGGCGCAGCTTCTCTGCCCACTCCGCGGCTCGCTCGCCCCAAGCGCCGGCGCACACCGCCTCCCCCCAGCGCTCCATCTGATGGAGGCCGGGCGCGAGCAGGAACGGGTCCGATGTCGCGATCAGGATGTGGTCATAGTCACCCTCGAGGTGGCGTTCGAGCCAGTCCCACTCACCTTCGTCGAGCATCGAGCGCCGGCCCTCCTCCAGTACCCGCCCGCAGCGCGAGTCGACCACCAACAGCCGCGTCCGATCGAGATCGCGGCAGTAGCTCCAGCGGGCGCCGCCGCGAAGCCCGCGTTCGTCCTCGGCGACCGCCCGCAAGATCTCCCAGCCGTCGTCGGCCTCGCGCACCCGGGTCAGCAGCTCGCTCTCGCGCAGCAGCGCCGGCGAGAGGTTGCCGATGAACTGATAAAGCCAGTAGGCGGCGATTCCGGAGCGCTCGCGCTCCGGCCACCACTCCACCTCATTCATCTCCGCGACCCAGGCAGCGGAGATGTTCCAGTCGTCGTTGATGTCGTGGTCGTCGACGACCATCGAGCAGGAGACGGTCGAGAACAGCCAGCGGATCGCCGGATCGCTCCACGACTCCTGATACAGCCGCGTGAACTCCTCGAAGCCGGCCACCTCCTCGCCGGGCGGCTTGCGGACGTCGCGGCGGCTCTTGATGAAGGCGAGCGTCCCCAGCGATACCTCGTCGGCGTAAACCTGATCCCCGAGCATCATCAGCACCAGCGGCCAGCGCTCGGGCGGTTCCTCGCGCATCTCCTGGGTGAGCGAGAACAGGGCGTCGAACTCGCGCGCCTCGGGGTACTCGTCCTTGGGCAGGGTGTAGGGCGGGTGGTGGGGCAGCGAGACCCGGCAGGAGCCGAAGCACATGCGCAGCGGGCCCTCGCCGCCGAGCGTGCGGATCACGCTGGGCGGAAACTCGCTGTCCGGCTCGGGCCAGCGGCGCCTGCCGTCGAGCGCCACCTCGTACTCGCGCGTCGAGCCCGGCTCGAGCCCGTCGACGATCACGAGCGCATAGTGATGACCGCGGACGCAGAAGGTGCGCGCGGTATGGCCGAGCACCTCGACCTCGCACGGGTCGTCGGTCTCGACCCAGATCACCGCCTCGGTCTCGCCGACGTATCGCAGCAGCGGGCCGAGGGTCAGCTTTGCCATCGAGGCCCCCGGTACCCGGCGATCGCGGGCGACGAACCCTGCTCCCTATCCCAGATCGGGGAGGCCCTCGTCCGGGGTGGAGGCCGCGGCGTGCAGGCGACGCGGGATGCGGCCGGCCCGCCGCGCCTCGTAGCCCGCCTCGACCGCGCCGCGCATCGCCGCCGCCATCCGCGCCGGATCGGCGGCCCGCGAGACCGAGCTCGCGAGCAGGACGCCGTCGCACCCCAGCTCCATCGCCAGGGCGGCGTCTGAGGCCGTCCCGATGCCGGCGTCGAGAATCACCGGAACCGTCGCGGCCTCGACGATGATCCGCAGATTGTAGGGGTTGCGGATCCCGGCCCCGGAGCCGATCGGGGAGCCGAGCGGCATCACCGCGGCGCACCCCGCGTCCTCGAGTCGCCGGGCCAGGACCGGGTCGTCATTGGTGTAGGGGAGCACCGTGAATCCATCGTCGACGAGCGTCTCGGTCGCTGCCAACAGCTCGACCGCGTCCGGAAGCAGGGTGCGATCGTCGCCGATCACCTCGAGCTTGACCCAGTCGGTCTCGAACGCTTCGCGGGCAAGCCGCGCGGCGCGAACCGCATCGCGCGCGGTGTAGCAGCCGGCGGTGTTGGGGAGCGCGAACAACCCGAGGCGCTCGATCAGCTCCACCATCGATCCCTGCGCGGCCGGGTCGACGCGGCGTAGCGCCACCGTAACGATCTCCGTCCCGGACGCGTGCAGTGCCGCCTCCATCTGTGCCAGCGAGCGAAAGCCTCCGCTGCCGACGATCAGTCGGGAGCTGAGCGTGCGATCGGCGAGCTGCCACTGCTGGGTGCTGGAGGCTGGGTGCTCGGTGCTCGGTGCTCGGTCAGCCACCCTGGATCGCTCCCACGACCTCGACTCGCTGACCCTCGCTGAGCTCGGTGCGGTGCCAGGCGCTGCGGGGTACGACCTCGCCATCGACCGCGACCGCGACGCCACGCCGCCCGAGGTCGGCGCCGGCGTGCGCTACGGCCTCGGCAACCGAAGCGCCCGCGGTCAGCTCGATCCGCTCGCCGTTGAGCTCGATCGTCATCGAGCGGCCACCTCCGCCACCGGCTCCGGGTGCCCGCTCTCCAGCATCTCGGCGATCCGTTCGGCGGTGACCGGGGCGAGCAGGATCCCGTTGCGGTAGTGGCCGGTTGCGAGCAAGAGGCCGGCGACCTCCCCGGCGCCGATCAGCGGCAGGTTGTCGGGCGTGGTCGGCCGCAGGCCTGCGTTCGCCTCGACCAGCTCGAGCTCGGCCACGTCGGGCAGCGCTCGGTAGGCCTCGCGAAGCAACTCGTGGACGCCACCGGCGGTGATCCGGGTGTCGAAGCCCTGTTCCTCGATGGTCGCGCCGACGATTAGCCGTCCGTCCTCCCGAGGCACGAGATAGACCCGCTCGCCGACCACGATCCGTTCGCAGACCGGCTCCGAGGCCGGGCCGCGAAGGGTGAGGATCTGACCCTTGACCGGGCGAATCGACGGCCTCGCCTCGGCCGGCAGCCACTCCGCCGCCGACCAGGACCCCGCAGCGAGCACTGTGGCTCGAGCGCGGTGCTCGCGGCCGTCCTGCGTGCGCACCCCGGCGAACCGCTCGCGGTCGAGCACGGCTGCGGTGACCTCGGCGACCTCGAGCCTCCCCCCCGCGGCCTCGAATGCGGCGGCCAGCGCGACGATCAACGAGCGCGGGTCGACCGCGGTCTCATGGGGCGCGTGGACGCCGGCGGTGACCGAGCCGAGCCCGGGCTCGAGCTCGCGGCAGGCGCGAGGCCGGGCCCAGTCGGCTTCGAGGTCGAGCGATCGCATGAGCTCGAAGCGACGGCGAAGCTCGGCGGCCTCGTCGCGATCGAGGGCGACGTGCAGGGCTCCGAGGTCGAGATAGCCGATCTCGCCGCCGGCCGCGGCCGCGAGCTCCTCGGCGAAACGCGGCCAGAGGCGGTGCGACTCGAGCGCCAGGTCGAGCAGCCGGTCCTCGCCCCAGGTGGCCTCGCCGACCGGGGCCAGCATTCCGGCGGCGACGTTGGAGGCGCCGGCGCCGGGACGGGCACGCTCGATCACCAGGACGCGCAGCCCGCGCTCGGCCGTGCGCCAGGCACAGGAAAGGCCGACGACACCGGCTCCGACGACGATTACGTCGTAGTGATCGCTGTGTCCTGCTGCCACGGGCGCTGCTCCTCTCCCGGGCGGCGGACCTCGCATCGTCCCTGCGCCGGCATTACCCGGATCAGGTTCAGACGGTCGGCGGCCCGTCGCCGCCCTCTCAGCCCACTGGTCGGGCTCCCGTTCTCCTTCAAGATACTCCCCGGAGATGGAACGGGCGAAACGCGAGCGGGTCGTTCGCTACTTCGACTTCATGGAGGGCGGCGAGATTGAGGGCGCGCTCGAGCTGACCACCGAGGACCTGGTCGTCGACCGTCGCAACTCGAACGCACCCTGGGGGCGCGAACGGACCAAGGGTCGCGAGGAGTTCCGCGCCAGCTGGCGTGCCTTTCAGCGGCAGTGGGAGGAGGTCGGCGGTGTCAGCTGGGAGCGGCTGCGGATCCGCACGGCGGGAGGCGGGCGGGTCGTGGTCGAGACCCGGATCAGCGGCCAGGGGCCGGCGACGGGGCTGTCGATGGACGCCCGCGCGGGGTGGCTCGTCTCGTTCGCAAGCGAGCGGATCAGCGAGCTCACCTTCCACCAGAGCTTCGACGAGGCGCTGCTCGCGGGCCGACGACAAGCGATGGCCGAGGCCCGCCTGTACTTCGTCTGCGAGGCGCGCCCGGCGGGATCCGACCCCGGCCCGCTACTCGACGCGGCTCTGCGCGGGGGGGCGGAGATCGTCCAACTGCGCGACAAGCGGATCGACGCCGAGCAGCTGGTCGGGGCGGCAACCGCTTTTCGTGAGGTCGCCGACCGCCACGGCGCGCTGTTCGTTCTCAACGACCGCCCGGATCTGGTTTCGGCCTGCGACGCCGATGGCGTCCACGTGGGCCAGGACGACACGCCGGTGGCTGAGGCGCGGAGGATCGTCGGCGAGGCGGTTGTCGTCGGCCTCTCGACACACTCGCCGGCGCAGTTCGACGCCGCGCTCAGCGCGCTCGGCGGGCAACGGCCCGACCAGATCAGCGTCGGGCCGGTCTGGGAGACGCCGACGAAGGAAGGGCGGCCCGCCGCCGGGCTCGAGCTCGTCCGTCACGCGGCGAAGGCCGGGCCGGAAACGCCGTGGTTTGCGATCGGCGGCATCGACGCGTCGAACGTCGGCGAGCTTGCCCGCGCCGGCGCGCGGAGGATCGTGGTCGTGCGAGCGATTCGCGATGCGCCCGACCCCGAGGCGGCCGCCCGCGAGCTGCGAGCTGCGCTGGGATAGTGGACGCCTGGATGGCCAGCCGCGAGCGAAAGCGAAGCCAGCGTCACAAGCGTAAGGACCGCTCGGCCGAGCGCCGGGCCGAGCAGGCGGCCCGACGGGAGGCGATGGCGGCCCGCAGCGAGGCCCGCAACGAGGCCGCGCGCGAGGCGCTGGAGCCGCTGGCCCCGGGCGAGCGGCCGGCCGTGGTCACGATCGGCGCCGTGATCTCGGCTCTGATCGCCGTCTCGACGATCATCGGCTACGCCGTTGGGATCGAGGTGACCAGGATCGGCAGCGACGGGATCGAGCAGGGGGAGGACCAGGCTCCGGTGCTTTCGGTGATCGCTGTCGTCGCGCTCATGGGGACGATGACCTGGGGGATGTGGAGGGCCCGGTACTGGGCGGTGCTCGGCTTCCAGGCGTTGCTGGTGCTGGTGCTGGTCGCCGCCTCGCTCGGCCTGCTGCAGGCGACCGAGTGGGTGCAAGCGGTCGGCACGACGGTGCTGATCGCGGGCGCCGGCGCGCTGTTCTACTTCATGATCAAGGCGATGGCGCGGATTCAGATGCCGGAGCGGCGGCGGAGTGAATGACCGCCGAACTTGGGTAGATAGAGTCGCGGCATGGCTGACTCCTATGACGTGATCGTGATCGGGGGCGGTCCCGGCGGCTATGTCGCCGCGATCCGCTCCGCCCAGCTGGGCCTGAAGACGGCCGTCGTCGAGAAGGACAAGCCGGGCGGGCGCTGCCTCAACTACGCCTGCATCCCGGCGAAGACGATGCTGCACACGGCCGAGCTCCTCGACCACGCTCAGAACTCGGCCGAGCTCGGGGTCAAGGTCAAGGACGCGTCGCTGGACTGGGAGGCGCTCGCCGAGCGGCGGGCGAAGGTCTCGGAGACCCTCTCGGGCGGCGTGAAGATGCTCTGGGACAAGAACAAGGTCACCTGGATCCAGGGCGAGGGCTCGCTCGACGCCGATGCCAACGTCGTCGTCGGGAACGAGACCCACGAGGCCAAAGCCGTCGTACTGGCGACCGGCTCGGTCGCGCTGGCGATCCCCGGCGCCGAGTTCTCGGAGCGGGTCGTCGACACCTGGGGCGCCTGGTCGCTGCCCAAGCTGCCGACGAAGATCGCCGTGGTCGGCGCCGGCGCCTCGGGGGCCGAGATCGCCTCCGCCTACATCCGGTACGGGGTCGAGGTGATCCTGGTCGAGATGCTGGACCAGATCCTCCCCGCCGAGGACAAGGATGTCGTCCGCGTGGTCGAGCGCACGTTCAAGAAGCAGGGAGTCGAGGTTCTCACCGGCACCCCGATCTCCGATGTCGACGCAGGCGCGAAGTCGGTCAAGGCCATGATCGGCGAGCAGGCGATCGAGGTCGACTATCTGTGCATCGCGGGGGGGCGCGCCCCCGACACCGAGGGGCTCGGGCTCGACGCCGCCGGCGTTGCGACGGGCGACGGCGGCAAGATCGAGATCGATGAGGTCCAGCGGACCTCGAACCCGAAGGTGTACGCGATCGGCGACCTGGTCCGCGGCGCCGCGCTGGCCCACAAGGCGATGGAGGAAGGCGTGGTGGCGGTCGAGACGGTGGCCGGCGCGCCTACGCACCCGGTCGACCCCGATCTCGTCCCGGGCGCGACCTTCTGCCACCCTCAGGTGGCGAGCGTAGGGATGACCGAGGCGCAAGCCAAGGAGGCCGGCAAGAAGGTGAAGGTCGGCCGCTTCAAGCTCGGGGCGGTTGGCGCGGGCACCGTCTACGACGATCGCGACGGGATCGTCAAGATCGTCGCCGACTCCGAGTACGGGGAGATCGTCGGAGCCCACGTGGTTGGCAACCGCGCCTGCGACATGATCGCCGAGCTCGTCGACACGATCGCGCTCGAGGGCGGTTACCAAGAGCTCGCTCGGATCGTGCACGCACATCCGACGATCTCCGAGGCGGTGCTCGACGCGGCCCGCGCGGTCGACGGCTGGGCGACCCACCAGTAGCGCCTTGAGCGCCCAGCGTCCGCTGTTCTTCTACGACCTCGGCTCCCCATATGCATACCTCGCCGGCGAGCGGATCGCGTCGGTGTTCGAGGCCGCGGGCGCCGAGCCGCCCGAGTGGCAGCCGGTGCTCCTCGGGGGCCTGTTCCGACGCTTCGATCGCGCTTCGTGGGCGAACGGCGCCGGTCGCGAGCAGGGCCTGCGTGAGGTCGAGCGCCGCGCCTCCGCCTACGGCCTGCCGCCGATTCGGTGGCCGAATCCGTTTCCGGGTAACACCCTGTTCGCGATGCGCGCCGCAACCTTCGCCAAGGAGATCGGCCGGACGGTCTCGTTTTCGCTCGCCGCCTTCCGTCAGGCGTTCGCCGCCGGCCGTGACCTCACCGATCCCGACAACGTCTACCTCGCCGCCGCCTCATCAGAGCTGCACCCGCGGGCACTCGGGACCGCTGTCGCACGTGACGCGGTCAAGCGGCGGCTGCGCGAGGCGACCGAGCGCGCCGGCGACCTCGGGGTGATCGGCGTGCCGAGCATCGTCTTCGGCGACCAGGTCTTCTGGGGCGACGATCGCCTCGACCAGGCGGCCGACGCTGTGGGCCGGAGCCATTGAGCTATGTTGCGGACGGGTGGCTGAGGAAGCGGTGAAGACGGCAACGAAGGATGGCGCGGCAAGCGGGGCGCGCCCGCTTCCCGACCGCGACACCTGCCTCGAACTGCTGGAGACGATGGCGCTGATCCGTCGCTTCGAGGAGGAGGCCGGTCGCCAGTACCAGCGCGCGAAGGCCGGCGGCTTTTTGCACCTGGCAAGCGGCGAGGAGGCGACGATCGTCGGCACAACCTCGGTGATGCGGCCCGAGGACTATCTGATCGGTACCTATCGAACGCACGGCCATGCAATCGCGCGCGGCACCGACCCCAAGAACGTGATGGCGGAGCTGTTCGGCCGCGAGGACGGGACCTCGCGCGGGCGCGGCGGCTCGATGCACATCTTCGACCGCGAGCGCCGCTTCATGGGCGGCTACGGGATCGTCGGCGGCAACCTGCCGCTGGCCGCCGGTCTGGGGCTCTCATGCGACTACACCGACAGCGACGAGGTCACCGTGTGCATGTTCGGCGACGGCGCCTCCAACACGGGAAACTTCGGCGAGACGATGAACCTGGCGGCCCTCTGGAGCCTGCCGGTGGTGTTCATCCTCGAGAACAACCTCTACGGAATGGGAACCGCGGTCGAGCGACACTCCGCGGTCACCGACTTCTCGAAGAAGGCCGAGGGCCTAGGCGTGCCGGGGGTCCGCGCCGACGGGATGGACGTGCTGGCGATGCGCGAGACGGTCACCGAGCACCTGCGAATCGCCCGCGAGGATCGCAAGCCGACCCTGGTCGAGGCGTTCACATACCGCTACCGAGGCCACTCCGCCGCCGATCCGGAGGTCTACCGGACCAAGGAGGAGGTCGAGGAGTGGCGCCGCAAGGATCCGATCGAGGCGTTCGCCGACCGGCTCGAGGCCGAAGGCGTGCTGACGAATGGCGAGCGCGAGGCAATACGCGAGCGGGTCGACACGCAGGTGCGGGAGGCGGTCGAGTTCGCCGACGCCTCGCCGGAGCCGTCGCTGGACTCGCTCTACGACAACCTCTACGTGGTCGGCGATCAGGTGCCGGGGTGGTATGCGGTGGACGAGCGGGCGCCGCAGCCGTTCCGCGGTGAGCATGAGCGCGAGCGACTCGAGGGCGAGGCGAAGAAGCTCGCCGAGGCCGGCGCCGCCTACGCGGGTCAGGCCGCGCAGACCGGGCACCGTGAGGGCGAGGAGGCCGCCGCGCGGGACGAGGACGCGGCGTTCGACGAACGCGGGGAGGGCGAACCGGACGAGGATGCGCCCGATCCCGGCGCGGGCGGGCCCGAATCGGAGGACGGCGCCGGATGAGCGTCCTGCGAATGCGCGAGGCGCTGCGCGACGCGATGGCGGAGGAGATGCGCCGCGACGAGAGCGTCTACGTGATGGGTGAGGACGTCGGTGTCTTTCAGGGAGCGTTCAAGGTCACCGAGGGGCTGCTTGACGAGTTCGGCGAGAAGCGGGTCCGCGACACGCCGATCTCCGAGAACACGATCGTCGGCGTCGGAGTCGGCTCGGCGATGGGAGGGCTGCGGCCGATCGTCGAGCTGATGACGGTCAACTTCTCGCTGCTCGCCTTCGACCAGATCATCAACCACGCCGCCGCGATCCCGTACATGTTCAACGGCCACGCAAGGGTGCCGATCGTGATCCGGATGCCCGGCGGCGGCGGCCACCAGCTCGGCCCCACCCACTCGCACAGCTTCGAGGCGATGTTCCTGCAGATCCCCGGCCTGCTGGTCGCCTGCCCGTCGACGCCCGCCGACGGCAAGGGCCTGCTGAAGGCGTCTATCCGCGACGACAACCCGGTGATCTTCATCGAGCACGAGACCCTCTACGGGGCCCGCGGCGACGTCGCCGACGACGGGGATCAGATCCTCAAGTTCGGCGAGGCAGCGATCCGGCGCGAGGGAACCGACGTGACCATCATCGGCATACTGCGGATGGCGCACATCGCCGAGCAGGCGGCGAAGACGCTCGCCCACGAGCACGGAGTCGAGGCTGAGCTGATCGACCCGCGGACCCTGCGACCGCTCGATCTCGACACGATCCTCGAGTCGGTGCGGAAGACCAACCGGCTGGTGGTGGTCGAGGAGGGCTGGCCGCACGGCGGGGTCGGCGCTAACATCGCGGCGCTGGTCCAGGAACAGGCCTTCGACCATCTCGACGCGCCGATCCAGCGGGTCACCGGCGCCGACGTGCCGATGCCCTACTCGAAGCGGCTCGAGCAGTCGGCGATCCCACACGCCGAGCACATCGTCAGCGCCGCCCTCGCGACGACCGAGGGGGCGACCTGATGGCCGAGGAGATCGTCATGCCCCGGCTCTCGGACTCGATGGAGGAGGGGACGATCCTCAAGTGGATGAAGGCGGTCGGCGACGAGGTCGCGCTCGGCGACGAGCTGGTGGAGATCGAGACCGACAAGGCGAACATGGTGTTCGAGGCCGACGTCGCCGGGACGCTGAT
>JAJNAZ010000046.1 GCA_021155855.1 Solirubrobacterales bacterium | reverse complement strand
CGCGCTCGGCGGAGGCCGAGTTATCGGAGAAGTGCAACATCAGGTGTTCGCGAGCGAGGCGTTGGAGGCGATCGGTCATTCCGAGGAGTGTAGTTGATCTTGTAGTCAATCGGACAATGTGCTAGTTTCCCCGCCCATGGAGCCGACCACGAGCGCCCCCGCCCCGCCCGCCGCCAAGACCTCGACGCCGCGCCCCGGAGGTGGCTCCTACGACGCGATCATCGTCGGCGGCGGCCACAACGGCCTCACCACCACGGCCTACCTTGCCCACGCCGGCCTGCGGGTGATCTGCCTCGAGCGCCGCGAGATCCTCGGCGGCGCCTGCGTGACCGAGGAGGTGTGGCCCGGTGCGCGGGTCTCGCGCGCCTCTTACGTGGTCTCGATGCTGCAGCCGAAGATCGTCTCGGACCTGCGCCTCGCCGAGTTCGGCTACCGGGCGATCCCGCTCGACCCCGCCTATGTCTCGCTGACCGAGAGCGGCCCAATCTTTTTCTTCAACGAGACCGAGCGCACGGCCGGCTCGATCGCCAAGCAGTCGCGAAAGGACGCCGAGGCGTATCCGGGGTTCGAGGACCTGCTGATGCGTGCCGCCGCGTTCGTGCGGCCGATGATGCTGCGCGAGCCGCCGGCGGTGGGCTCCAAACAGCCGGCGGACCTGGCGGCGCTGGTGCGCGAGGCAGCCCGGATGGCGGGCTTCACGCGCCGTGAGATCCACCAGCTCGTCCGGGTGTTCACGATGTCGGTCGGCGACCTGCTCGACGACCACTTCGAGCTCGACGGCTTGAAGGGCTCGACCGCCTCCAGCGGCGTGGTCGGCGTCTGGGCCGGGCCGCGTACGCCAGGCACCGCCTACAACCTGCTCCACCACGCGCTCGGCGAGTGCGCCGGGATCGACGGCGCCTGGGGCCAGGTGATCGGCGGCATGGGGGCGATCAGCAACGCGATCGCGCGCTCGGCCGAGAGCGCCGGGGCCGAGATCCTCACCGGAGCCGAGGTCGCCTCGATCGACGTCCGCGACGGCTCCGCGATCGGGGTCACGCTCGCCGACGGGACCGAGCTGCGCGCCCCGATCGTGGCCTCCGGCGCGCACCCGAAGACGACCGTGCTCGGGCTCGCCGGGGCCGAGCACTTCCCGAGCGAGGTCTCGGAGGAGATGCGGCGATACCGGACGCGCGGCGGCTCGGTGAAGGTGAACATGGTGCTCTCGGAGCCGCCGCGCTATGAGGGGGTCACCGAGGAAGAGCAGCGGCTGATGATGCACGCGGGCGTCAACGTCTGCCCGTCGATCGACTACCTCGAGCGCGCCTGGCAGGACGCGACCCTGGGCAGGCCCGCCGAGCATCCCTACGTCGAGGCCGAGCTGCCGTCGGCGGTCGACGCCACGCTCACCGACGACGGCCGCTGGGTGATGACCATGTTCACGCAGTACGGACCGCCCGGCGAGGAGGCCTGGGCCGGCGACGCGCGCGAGCGCTACGCCGACGCCTGCGTCGAGCAGCTCGCCCGTTACGCCCCCAACCTCCCCGCGGCGATCCTCGAGCGCGAGGTGCTGGCGCCGCCGGACATCGAGCGCGTCTTCGGCCTCGTCGACGGCTCGATCTTCCAGGGCGAGCAGGGCCTCGACCAGATGGCGTTCATGCGCCCCCATCCCGAGATGGCCCAGTACGCGACTCCGGTGGACGGCCTGTACCTGTGCGGTGCAGGCACCCACCCCGGCGGCGGCGTCACGGGTTGCTCGGGACACAACGCCGCGCACCGGATCCTCAAGGACCGCCGGCGCGCGCGACGCCCGTGGCGCCGGCGCGCGGTCGCGGGCTGAATCGTCAGCCGGGCAGCTTCTCGGCGAGCACGTCGACCCGCTCGATCCGTGGCTCGTTGGGCGCCAGCCCTCAGGCCAAGCCCGGCAAGGAGGATGAGCTGGCGAGCTTCTTGCGAGCAGGACGCGCACCCGTCGCCGGATATCGTGCCGCCCCCGTGAGCTTCGATGGCGACACGGCGCTGCGCTCCGTCGACGAGGGCACCTGGGAGGGCGCGATCGCGACGGGCTGGGACACGCCCCGGGGCCCGCTCGGCGGCTACGTGATGGCGATCGTCCTGCGGGCGCTCGAGCTGGCCGTCGACGACCCGGAGCGGAGTGCGCGCTCGGCGACGATGCACTTCCTGCGCGTGCCGCGGGTCGGCCCGGTGACGGTGCGGGCGCAGGTCGAGCGCCGAGGGCGCTCGCTGACCTCGGTCAGCGGCCGGCTCGAGCAGGAGGGAGAGTTGCTCGGCCTCGCGCTCGGCGCCTGGTCGAAGCCGTGGCCCGGGCCGACGCTCGATGAATCGCCGATGCCGGAAGTCGAGCCGGCCGAGGCCCGCCGCAAGGTCGACCGAGAGTTCCCGCGCGACGACCGGCCCCCGTTCATGGGCCGTTTGACGATGCAGCATCGCTTCGGCGATCCACCGTTCACCGGCTCGGACCGGAGCGAGGTCGGGGGCTGGCTCGGGCTGCTCGAGCGGCGCCCGGTCGACGCGCTCGCGATCTCGATCTGTGCCGACGCGTGGTTCCCGGCCCCCTGGGCGCGGCTGACCGAGCTCGCCCCGGCGCCGACGATCGACCTCACGATTTACTTCCGCGCTCCCCTCCCGCTCGACGACTCGCTCCTGCTCGGACGCTTTCGCTCGCGACTCGTTCGCGACGGGTTCTTCGAGGAGGACGGCGAGCTCTGGGCTCCCAATGGCACCTTGGTCGCCCAGTCACGCCAGCTCGGCCTGCTGATCGATCCGCAGCTCTAGACCGGTGACCCCACGCGGTCGTCGCGCCAGCGCAGGCCCCGGATCGCCCCGACGACGCCGACGATGAGCACGATCACGGCCGCCGCGAGCAGGCCGACTATCGCGACCTCGGCCCACGGGAGCGCCTCATGGACATAGAGGCCGGAGGCGGGAGCCTCGGCCAGGCACTGGGCGCCTGGTGGCCACGGTGAGGCGCTCTGCTCGAGGCCGGCGGAAGCGGTACCCAAGCCCTCCGGGCAACCCGAGAGCCAGGAGGCGGAGATCGCAATCAGCCATAGAACCAACGCTCCCCCGGCGAGCAGCCCACTGGCGACGATCCCGCGCCCCAGTCTGGCGTGACCGGATGAAGTCACGCCCGCAGGGTAGTCCGGCCACCGGCGGCGCCGGGCAACCTGGATCCCGACACCGGGCAGCAGAGCCGGCCGGGCCCTCGCCCGGCCCGCGCCCGCGAGTCGCAGTACCCCCGGCCTACTACTCGAGGTTGACCATCACGTGCTTGACCACGGTGTAGTCCTCGACCGAGTACGCCGACATGTCCTTGCCGTAGCCGGACTGCTTGAACCCGCCGTGCGGCATCTCGGACGCCATCGTGATGTGGTTGTTGACCCAGACGGCGCCGAAGCGCAGCGCCTTTGCGACCCGCATCGCGCGCCCGATATCGCGGGTCCAGACCGAGGCGGCGAGGCCGTAGCGGGTCCCGTTGGCCCACTCGATCGCCTTCGCCTCGTCGTCGAACCGCTGCACCGTCATCACCGGTCCGAAGATCTCGTTCTGGATCATCTCGTCGTCCTGCTCGAGGTCGGCCACGACCGTCGGCTCGTAGTAGAACCCGGGCCGGTCCGCCTCCTTGCCCCCGGTCACCACCTGCGAGTGGTCGGGGCGGCGCTCGATGTAGCCGCCGACGCGCTCGCGCTGGCGCTCGGAGATCACCGGGCCGAGGGTGGTCTCCGGGTCGTCGAGGTCGCCGATCCTGTAGCCCAGCGCCTGCTCAGAGAGCCCGTTGACGACATTGTCGTAGACCTTGTCGGAGGCGAGGATCCGGGTCGCCGCGGTGCAGTCCTGGCCGGCATTGAACAGCGCCGTCGCGGCGATGAACTCGAGCGCGAGCTCGGCGTCGTAGTCGTCGAAGATGATCACCGGGGCCTTGCCCCCGAGCTCGAGGTGGACGCGCTTGAGCGTGTCCGACGCCGCCCTCGCGATCCACTTGCCGGTCTCCGGCGACCCGGTCAGCGAGACCATGTCGACGTCGGGATGCTGAACGAGCGCCGCCCCCGCCGGGTCCCCGTGGCCGCCGATCACGTTGAAGACGCCCGGCGGCAGGATCTCGGCCGAGACCTCGGCCAGCTTGAAGGTCGAAAGCGGCGTGTTCTCCGCCGGCTTGAGCACGCTGGTCGCGCCCGCCGCGAACGCAGGACCGATCTTCCAGATCGCCATCATCAGCGGGTAGTTCCAGGGTGTGATCTGCCCGGCGACGCCGACCGCCTCCCGGCGGACCATCGAGGTGAAGCCCTCGACGTACTCGTCGGCCGCCTTGCCCTCCATGTTGCGCGCCGCGCCGGCGAAGAAGCGCAGGTTGTCGGCGCACATCCCGAGCTCCTCGTCGACGAAGGCCTGGCGCGGCTTGCCGGCGTCGGCCGACTCGAGGTCCGCGAACTCGTCGCCGTGCTCGATGATCGCGTCGGCGAGGGCGAGCAGCGCCTCCGAGCGCGAGCGTGGGGTGCTCGCGCCCCAGGTCTCGAATGCCTTGCGCGCGGCCTGCACCGCCCTGTCGACATCCTCCTCGCTGGACACGGGCGCCTGCGCGATCACCTCGCCGGTCGACGGGTTGATCACGTCCTCGACGCCGGCCGGCTCGACGAACTCGCCGTTGATGAAGTTCTGCAAAGTGGTAGCGGTGGCGGTTGCCATTCGGTCTCCTGTTTTTGGTTGCTCGTTGCTCGTTGCCTGGTCAGTGGGCTCCGGGGATTGCCCGGGCGGCGGTCGCGCCGGCGCCGTCGGAGGCGCCGTTGGACGGGGCGATGTCGAGGATCTCCTCCGGCGGCGTGTAGTCCATGCCGACAGCGTCGGCGACCGCGCGATGGGTGACCCGGCCGCGGGCCACGTTGATCCCCAGCCTCAGCCCCGGATCGCGCCCCGCCGCCTCGGCGACGCCGAGGTCGGCGAGCGCGAGCATGTACGGCAGGGTCGCGTTGGTGAGCGCGTAGGTCGAGGTGATCGGGACGGCGCCGGGCATGTTGGTGACGCAGTAGTGGATGATCCCGTCGACCTCGTAGGTCGGGTCGCCGTGGGTCGTCGGCTTCGAGGTCTCGAAGCAGCCCCCCTGGTCGATCGCGACATCGACGAGCACGGCGTGGCGCTTCATCAACCCGAGCTGCTTGCGCTTGATCACGTGCGGGGCGCGGGCGCCGTGGACGAGCACGCCGCCGATCACCAGGTCCATGTCGGGTAGGCGTTCCTCGACCGAGAGGGTCGAGCTGAACACGGTCGAGGCGCGGCCGCCAAAGGCGATGTCGAGCTCGCGAAGCTTGTCGATCGAAACGTCGTAGACGAACACGTCGGCTTCCATCCCGATCGCGATGAATGCCGCATTCATCCCCACTGCACCGCCGCCGATGATCATCACGTTCGCGGGTCCGACCCCGGGCACCCCGCCGAGCAGGATGCCGCGGCCGCCGAGCGGCTTCTCGAGCATGAAGGCCCCGGCCTGGGTGGCGATCTTGCCGGCGATCTCCGACATCGGCGCCAACAGCGGCAGGTTCCCGTTGCCATCCTCGACCGTCTCATAGGCGACGCAGGTGGCTCCGGAGTCGCACAGACCCTGGGTCAGCTCCGGGGCGGGCGCCAGGTGCAGGTAGGTGAACAGGGCCTGGCCCTCGCGCAGCAGCGCGACCTCGGGCGCCTGGGGCTCCTTCACCTTGAGCACCATCTCGGCCTCACGGAAGACCTCGGAGGCGGAGGCCACGATGCGAGCGCCCTGGGCCTCGAAGTCGGCGTCGGAGATCGCGCTGCCCTCCCCGGCGCCGGCCTCGATCACCACCTCGTGACCGTGCTCGGCGAGCTCGCGGACGCCGATCGGCGTCAGCGCGACCCGGTACTCATCCGGCTTGATCTCGGTCGGGACTCCTACAACCACTGGCAGCCGCCTCCTCTCATCTCACCAGCTCCCGTGCTCGCAACGCCAACCACAGCTCGATTCGATCGGTCGCCCGCCCGAGATCGCGTCCGGTCAGCTCCTCGATCTTGCGGATCCGGTAGCGCAGCGTGTGACGATGACAGTACAGCCGCCGCGCCGCGCGTTCCCAGTTGCCGTTGTTCTCGATGAACGCCTCCAACGACCGCAGCAGCTCGCCCCCGTACTCTCCCTCCGTCTGCTCGATCGGCTCGAGCAGGCCGTCGCTGTAGAGACGCAGAGCGTCGTCGTCCTGGAGCGCAAGCAGCAGGGTGAACGCCCCCAGATCGCGGTGCGAGGCGACGTCGGGGGACTCCCCGTCGGTGAGCGAGGTGGCCTCGAGCGCGCAGCGCGCCTCGTGGAAGGCGCGGCGCAGCGAGCCGATGCCCGACGGACGGCTGGCCGCGGCCCGGACGCCGTCGCGCCCGTGGCCGCCGACGAGCGCCTCGCGCGCACGCCGGGCCGTGCCCACGGGATCGCTGGTGCCCGTGTCTACCACGGCGCACAGCAAGGGCCGCCCGGCGACCGCGCTGGTCGCGACCAGCGCGGGCACCCCGGCGTCGGCGAGCGTGCTCTCCAGCGTCGCCTCCGCCGCGGGCGGGTCGTCGACGTCGAAGACGAGCACCGCGGCCTCGGCACCGATCCCGAACGGACGCAGGCGGCCGCGCAGCTCCTCGGCCTCGAGCCGCTCGCCGAGCGCGTCGGCGAGCAGGTCGCCGGCCAGGCGGCGCTCGGTCTCGCGGACGACGCGCTCGCGCATCAGCTCGAGGCCGACCACCATCGAGGCCTGGCGCGCGATCAGGCGCTCGAAGTCGCCCAGCGGTCGACGATCGCTGATCACGGTCAGCCAGGCGACCGGCGTGCCCCCCGGGCGGCCCGGGACGGGCACGCTTAGCGCCCGCTCGGCGAGCGAGTCCGCAAGCGGGGCGAAGGCCATCGGAGCGCCATTGCGGGAGTGCGCGGCGATCTCGGAGGCGAGCGCGGCCGAGGCCTCGCGGTCGAGCCCGCCGCGGCGGGGGTGGCGGGAGAGCTCGCGCCCGGTGGCGTCCTGGATCACCAAGGCGCCGGCGATCGCGCCCGCCGTCGAGGCGACGATCTCGTCGAGGCCGCCGCCCTCGATCACCAACCGCTCGAGCCGCTCGTGCACCTGCGTGCCGCGCTCTAGTACGTCGAATTGCTCGTTGATCAGCCGCGCGGCCGCCCGCTCGGTGATCGCGATGAAGGGCATCTCGTAGGGCACCTCGAACAGCGGCAGCCGGTGCTCGCCGGCGGCATCGAGGATTGCCTTCGGAATCCGCTTGTGGTCGAAGCCGATGCCGAAGCCGAGCCCGGCGAGGCCCTCGCCGGCGAGCAGCGCGACCCAGCGGCGCTGCTTCGCCGGGGTGCCGAGGTTGTAGCCGGTGGTCAGCAGGAGCTCGCCGCCCGAGAGCCAGGGCGTCGGATCCTCGTGCTCGGAGATGTGCACCCAGCGCACCGGCCGTTCGGCGCCATCCTCGCCCGCGACGAGCTCGAGTCCGCAGTCGGCGACCAGTGAGCCTACGGTGAGCATCGCTCCGGGTTGGCTCGGCGCATCGCCTCGCTCCTCCAGGTCAGAGGTCCTCGGTGCGGAACCCGCCCTCGATCCGATCGCAGGCCTCGGTCAGGACGGGGCGCAGGATCGCCTCGATCTCGTCGAATTGCTCGGTGTCAGAGATCAGTGGCGGCGCGAGCTGGACCACGGGGTCGCCGCGATCGTCGGCGCGACAGATCAGCCCGCGCCGGTAGAGCTCGCCGGAGAGGTAGCCGCGCAGCAGATGCTCGGACTCCTCGTCGGTGAACGAGGCCTTGGTCTCCTGGTCGCGGACCAGCTCGATCGCGTGGAAGAAGCCGTCGCCGCGCACGTCGCCGACGATCGGGATGTCGCGCAGGCCGTCGAGCATGGCCCGGAACTCGTCCTGCTTGCGCAGCACGTGCCCGTTGAGGTCCTCGCGCTCGAAGATGTCGAGGTTGGCCAGGGCCACCGCCGCCGCCACCGGATGACCGCCGAAGGTGAACCCGTGGGTGAACGACTCCTTGCCGTGGGCGAACGGCTCGTAGACGCGGTCGGAGGCGATCATCGCCCCCATCGGCGCGTAGGCCGAGGTGAGCGCCTTCGCCGTAGTGATGATGTCCGGGACGTAGCCGTAGCGATCCGATCCGAACCAGTGGCCGAGCCGGCCCCAGGCGCAGATCACCTCGTCGGAAACCAAGAGCACGTCGTGGCGGTCGCAGATCTCGCGCACCCGCTGGAAGTAGCCGTCCTGGGGCGGGATGCAGCCGCCGGCGTTCTGGAGCGGCTCGAGGATCACCGCCGCGACGGTCTCGGGGCCCTCGAAAAGGATCTTCTCCTCGATCTGGTCGGCGGCCCAGAGCGGGTCCCGGCCTTCCGGCCAGTGGTAGCTGTTCGTGTTCGGCGCCTTCATCCCGCCGGGCACCAGGGGCTCGAAGTCGGTGCGCAGCGCCGGGATCCCGGTCGCCTGCAGGGCGCCCATGGTGGTCCCGTGGTAGGCGACCTCGCGGGTGAGGAACTTGATCTTGCGCGGGTTGCCGGTGCGCTGGTGATAGGCGCGGGCGAGCTTGATCGCCGACTCGACCGCCTCCGAGCCGCCGGAGGTGAAGAAGACGCGATTCAGGTCCCCGGGGGTCAGGGACGCGATCCGCTCGGCGAGCTCGATCGCCCGCGGATGCGCGTAGCTCCAGATGATGTAGAAGTCGAGCTCCTCGACCTGGCGTGCCGCCGCCTCGCCGAGCTCGGTCCGCCCGTGGCCGGCGTTGACGCAGAACAGCGCCGAGAGACCGTCGAGGTAACGCTTGCCGTGCTCGTCGTAGACGTAGGCACCCTCGCCGCGGGCGATGATCGGCACGTGGTTGACGCCGTCGTAGGCACCCATGCGGGTGAAATGCATCCAGAGGTGCCGCCTCGCCAGCTCCTGCAGGTTGCCCGTCGTCGGCCTCGTCACCGTGTCCGTGCTCGCCATCTCTCCTCCTGCGATTACGACTTCCAGTCCACCAAATCTCGACGTTCCGTACAACGTATAGCCAGCACCCGCCGATCGCAACCCCGGATCCGGTTCAATCTCGCCTCTGATCCTTGTACAACGCGTATAAGAAAGGTTGGACGTTTTGGCGTTTTCGTTACTTGCACGAACCCAATCCCCGCCGTTAGCCTGAATGGCGCGTGCACGGAGAGGGTTCTGCCGAGCGGGAGAGAGCGGATGTGTCCGAGCCGAACGTGCGCTTGGAGGGCGTCACCAAGGCCTTCGGCGAGCTCGTCGCAGTGCGCGAGCTCGACCTCGACATCGACCGCGGCGAATTCTTCACCCTGCTCGGACCGTCGGGCTGCGGCAAGACGACAACCCTGCGGATCGTCGCCGGATTCGAGGAACCCAACGAGGGCCGAATCCTGATCGACGGAGCCGACGTCGCTGGGCTGCCGCCGCACCGGCGCCCGACGAACACCGTGTTTCAGAGCTACGCGCTGTTTCCGCACCTAAGCGTGCATGACAATGTCGCCTACGGGCTCAAGCGCAAGCGGCTCGATCGGGGAGAGGTGGATCGCCGAGTCCGCGAGGAGCTCGAGCGGGTCGGTCTCGCCGCGGAGGCCAACCGGCGTCCGAACCAGCTCTCGGGCGGCCAGCAGCAGCGCGTGGCGCTGGCGCGAGCGGTGGTCAACCTGCCCAAGGTCCTGCTCCTCGACGAGCCGCTCGGGGCGCTCGACCTGAAGCTGCGGAAGGGCCTTCAGATCGAGCTCAAGCGGATCCAGCGCGAGGTCGGGATCACATTCGTCTACGTGACGCACGACCAGGAGGAAGCCTTGACGATGTCGGATCGGATCGCGGTCATGAACCAGGGCGTGGTCGAGCAGATAGCCCGTCCGCAGGAGGTCTACGAACGGCCGGCGACGACCTTCGTCGCCGGCTTCATCGGCGTCTCCAACCTGATGCCGGGGACTGTGGCGAGCGTCAACGGGGAAACGGCGACCGTGCGGCTCGATGCCGGGGTCGAGGTGCGGGCCGACAACAACGGGCTCAGCACCGGGGAGGAGTGCCATGCGGTGGTCCGCCCGGAGAAGCTGACGATCCGCCGCGCCGACGACGGCGCGGCGGACGGACCGGGCGTCGAGGGGATGGTCGAGAGCTCGCTCTACCTGGGGACCGCCACCCAGATCGTCGTCCGGCTGCCCGGCGACGTGCGTATGACCGTTCTGGTACCGAACGCCGACGAGGCGGAGCGCCAGCGCCTGCCTGGAGGCGGCGTCGATGTTCGCCTAAGCTGGGCCCCGGAACACATCCACTTGGTGCGCGGGTCGACCGCGGCACCATTCGCAGAGGACGCGATCGAACCGCTAATGACAAGCCGAGGAGGCTCGTGACCAGATGAGGATCGAGGAGCAGAGGATCGGACCGGCGCTACGGATTGTCCTCGCGGTGCTCGCGCTGAGCGCCGCCCTGGGCATCGCCGCCTGCGGCGAAGACGAGGGCATCGAGGGCGAGGAGCAGAATGGCGGTGAGATCCCGGTCGCCGAGGCCGAGGGCGAGCCCGGCGGGGAGCTCTTCGTCTCCAACTGGCCGTTCTACATCGACGCCAAGACCGTGCCC
>JAJNAZ010000019.1 GCA_021155855.1 Solirubrobacterales bacterium | reverse complement strand
CCCTGCGAGGCGCCTGCGCCGCTTCGTCGCCGCCGGTCGCGCCGGCCGTGGGCTGTTTGCCTGCGACGACGGCCATCACTTCTCCAGGTAGCTGAGCTTGTACTTGCCGATCTGGATCTCGTCGCCGTCGGCGAGCAGGTGCGACTCGATCCGGCGTCGGTTGACGTAGGTGCCGTTGAGCGAGCCGAGATCGTCGATGTAGTAGCCGTCCTGACGATGGACGAGCAGCGCGTGGTTGCGCGAGACCGTGACGTCGTCCAAAAACACGGCCGCGTCGGGCGTCCGCCCGATGTTCATCCGGTCCTGGTCGACGGGGAAGCTCTCCCCCGCCCGGCCGCCACCCGATCGGATCACCAGCGCGGCGCCCGTCTTGTCGACCTCCTCGTCGATGTCGATCGGCGTGTACTCGCCGGTCTCGTCGACCTTGTAGGTCATCGTCGTCGGCTCGTCGGCGCCCTCGGGGCGCCCGAGAAAGGCGCCGCACTTCTGGCAGTAATTGGCTCCCTCGGGGTTGACGAAGCCACACTCCGGGCAGTGGAGCGCCACTAGCGGGACTCCTCCGGATGACCCGCGTCGCCGAGCGGGGACTTCGGCTGCTCAATGGCGATCGAGCCGCTCGCGGAAAAGGTGTCTTCAAACTCGGTGCTCATCGTTCCCGGTGCCGGTCTCCCGGCCCCACGGCCGGCTGCCCGCGGGATTATACGGCCGTGCCGCAAACTTCAAGTTGAGCTTGAGCGTTTGCGATTACGCTTGCGCCGGGGCCGCCGGGTGCGATCCGGAGGCCGCGCGCACGTAAACGATCGTCGCCAGCACCGAGATCGCGACCCCGGCCACGAAGCCGGCGCGGATGATCCACCAGTCGAAGACCATGCTCCAGAAGATGCCGCCGAAGACGAGGAATACCCCGATCCGCCCGATCCAGTTGACGGCGAGGTCGATCCCGCGGCGGAGCGCCATCTGCGCCAGCACCAGGGTGACGACCTCGCGTAAGGCGAGGATCAGCAGCGCCCACCGGGGCAAGAGCTCGAAGTGCCAGCAGACGGCCGCTCCCGAGAGCACCGTGATCCGGTCGACCACCGGGTCCAGCAGCGCTCCCATGCGCGAGTACTGACCGGTGGCGCGGGCGAGGAACCCGTCGACGTAATCGCCGAGCGTGATCGCGAGGTAGATCAGCGCCGCGGCCGGCGCCCGCCCGTCACCCGACTCGAAGGCGAGCGCGAGGAAGACCGGAATCGCCGCCAGGCGCAGGTAGCCGATCAGGTTCGGGATCGTCCACGGATGCAGCGGCGCCCCCTTGCGGGTCTCGCTCGGCAGCGGACCCGAGCGATCGAGCCCGAACAGCCTGCGCCTCGAGCCCATCACCGCCTCAAACGAGCTCGCCGACGATCTCCGCCGTGCGGCGCGCTGCGTCGCCGACCGCGAGCCTGTGCTCGCGGCCGCTGCGACGCTCCTGCGCCTCCACCTCGCCCTCGGCTAGCGCCTTGCGTCCGACCACGACCCGCAGCGGGCAGCCGAGCAGCTCGGCGTCGGTGAGCTTCTCGCCCGGCCCGGCCTCACGGTCGTCGTAAAGCGCCTCGACGCCGCTCTCCGAGAGCTCTTCGTAGAGCCGCTCGGCCGTCGCGAGCGTCTCCTCCCCGGCCTTGCCGATGGCAACCAGGTGAACGGTCCAGGGCGCAAGCGCACGGGGCCAGACGATCCCCTGATCGTCGGCGCCCTGCTCGATCGCCGCGGCGACGATCCGCGCCGGCCCGATCCCGTAGCTGCCCATGACGATAGGTCGCTCGCTGCCCTCGGGGTCGAGATAGGTGGCGCCGAGCGGTTCGGAGTAACGGGTTCCGAGCTTGAAGATGTTGCCGACCTCGATCGCCCGCTCGATCTCGATCGGGTCACCGCTGGGGGCGATGTCGCCGGCGTCGACGGAGCGAATGTCGAGCTCCTCGAAGGAGAAGTCGCGGCCGGGCTCGACTCCGATCAGATGGGCGTCGGGACGATTGGCGCCCGCAAAGTAGCCCGAGCCCTGAATCGCGGTGTCCTTGACGACCGGCACCGAGGCGCCGACCGGGCCGATGAACCCGGGTGGACCGAGCTCGTCCTCGATCTCCTCGGCTCGCGCCTGGCGGGAGTCGGCGCCGAGCGCGTTGCGCAGTTTGATCTGGTTCAGGCGGTGGTCACCTCGGACCACCGCCAGGACCATTCCGCGTCCCTCGACGATCACCGGCATCGCCTTCAGGGCTGCCCCCGGGGCGACGCCGAGGGCGCCGGAGACCTCCTCGACCGTGGTCAGGCCGGGGGTCGGCACCTCGCGCGGCCGGTCGAGTGGCGGTGGCAGCTCCACCGGCTGTGCGCCCGCGGTGGCGACCTCGACGTTGGCGGCGTATCCGGGCGCCAGCGCCACCTCGTTCTCCCCCGCGGCACACGGCGCCATGTACTCGTGTGCCCCGATGCCGCCCATCATCCCGACGTCGGCCTCGACCTCGTACCAGCGCAGACCGGAGCGGTCAAGGATCCGGGCGTAGGCGCGGCGGTGCAGCTCATAGCTTCGGTCCAGTCCCTCGTCGTCGCGATCGAGCGAATAGGAGTCCTTCATCGTGAACTCCCGCGTGCGCAGCACGCCCGCCCGCGGCCGCGGCTCGTCGCGCTCCTTGACCTGGAGGTGGTAGAGGATCTTCGGCAGCTCCCGGTAGGAGCGGATCTCGCGGGCGACGTGGTAGGTGAGCGCCTCCTCGTGCGTCATCGCGAGCACGTGGTCTGACTGCTTTCGGTCCTCGAGCTTGAACAGCTCATCGATCTTGTAGCGGCCGGTCGTGCGCCAGATCTCGGCCGGCTGCAGCACGGGCATGAGCATCTCCTGCCCCCCGATCGCGTCGATCTCCTCGCGCACGATCGCCTCGACTCGCTTGATCACCCGATAGCCCGCCGGCAGCCACGTGTACAGGCCGGCTCCGAGCTGCCGAATCAGCCCGGCCCTGATCATCAGCCGGTGGGAGACCGACTCGGCGTCGGCCGGATCCTCGCGCAGGGTGGGCAAAAAGTAGGTGGAGAGCCGCGTCATCGAGCGGCCAGACTACCGGTGCCCCTCGCCGACCCGCTCGAGATCTCCCTAGGGACGATGGACGATCTCGAGCTTGATCCCGTCCGGGTCGTAGAAGAAGACCGCGTAGTAGCCGGGCGCGTAGACGTACTCTGCCGGGCCGCTCTCGATCTCGATGCCCCGCTCGCGAAGCCAGGCCGCGCGCTCATCGACTGCGTGGCGGTCGTCGGCGCCGAAGGCGATGTGGTGGATGCCGACGGCGTAGCGATCGTAGGGGACCGGATGGGCGCCGGACTGGCGCTCGCGTAGGCTCACCGACGCGCCGCCGCTGCCGCCGACATAGACGACCCGTTCGCCGCGCTCGCCGACGATCTCGCTCGTCCGCGTGTAGCCGAGCGGCTCGAGCAGCTCGGTGTAAAAGGCGAGGCTGCGACCGAGGTCGGTGACGACGAGGTCGAGGTGGTCGACGCCGGACATGTACGCGAGCGATCAGGCGCGGGTGAATCTGCGGCCCGCGGTCGGCGAAGCCTGTTCGTCGAGGGCCGGGCGCGGGCCGCGCTTGACCGGCTTCAGGAACGGCTCGGCGGTGACGTCGTTGCCCTCCTCGCGTGCCTTCTCGGCCTCCATCTGCGCGATCCGCTCCGGCGTCAGCTCGCCGGCGTTCTCCTCCTCGATCTTCGCCAGCCACTCGGCGCCCACTGCGGCCTCGGTGTCGTCGACCTCGACCGCGCCGCGGTCGAGCGAGCGGTCGATCTCGCTGAACAGCGCGTCGACCAACTCGTCCTGAGGCACCTTTCGCAGCGGCTTGCCGTGGGCGAAGATCAGGCCCTCGTTCTTGGCGCCTGTGATCCCGAAGTCGGCGTGCGAGGCTTCGCCGATCCCGTTCACGGCGCAGCCGAGCACCGCGACCTCGATCGGCTCCGTATAGGCCTCGAGGCGCGCCTCGATCTCGGCGACGACCGAGTCCATGTCGAACTGGAGCCGTCCGCAGGTGGGGCAGGCGATCAACACGGGGCCGCGCTCGCGGATGTGCAGCGCCTTGAGGATCTCCCAGGCCACCTTGACCTCCTCCTCGGCGTGGAACGTCGAAAGGCTGATCCTGACCGTGTCACCGACCCCGTCGGCCAGCAGGGTGCCGAGCCCCACCGCCGACTTCAGCGATCCGGACCACTTGGTCCCCGCCTCGGTGATTCCGAGGTGGATCGGATACGGGATGCGCTCGGAGAGCAGCCGATTGGCGGCGATCGTGTTCGGGACGTTGGTCGACTTGATCGAGACCTTGAAGTTCTCGAAGTCCAGCGACTCCATCATCTCGACGAACTCGACCGCCGCGGTTACCAGCGCCTCGACCGGGTCTTGGCGCTCGAGCGCGTGCAGGTGCTTTGGCAGCGAGCCCGAGTTGACGCCGATCCGCATCGGGACGCCGGCCTGCGTCGCGCGGGCGGCGACCTCGGCGACCTTCTCGCGGCCGCCGATGTTGCCCGGGTTGAGGCGGATGCAGTGGGCACCGGCGTCGATCGCCTTCAGCGCCAGCGTGTGGTTGAAGTGGATATCCGCGATCACCGGGATCGGCGAGCGGGCGACGATCGTCCGCAGCGCCACGGCGTCCTCGTCGCGAGGCACCGCGACGCGGACCAGGTCCGCCCCCGCATCGGCGACCCTTAAGATCTGCTCCATCGTCGCCTCGAGGTTGGCGGTCTCGGTCTTGGTCATCGTCTGCACCGCGACCGGTGCCCCGCCGCCGATCGGCACCCCGCCGACGAATATCTGGCGCCTGGAGGCCATACGGTCAGGATAGGGGCTGCCAATCCGCACGGCCCGGTCATCCGTATCTCCGGGTGATGCGCGGGATCGCGATTGCAATCGGTCTGGCCGCTCTCATGCTGATCGGGGCTGCGCCCGCGCCGGCCGCGCATCATCTGGTCAAGGTCCGGGAGGTCTTCCCGGGGACCGTTACCACGCCCGCGGCCGAATTCGTCGAGCTCCAGCTCCAAGCCACCGGCGAGAATCTCGTCGCCGGCCAGGCGTCGGTCGACCTCTACAACGCCACCGGCACGCAGACCAACACCGCGACCTTCCCCGCCAATCCGCCGAACGGCCAATCCCAACGCACGATGCTCGCCGCGACCTCGGCGGCCTCGAGCATGTTCGGCGTCACGCCGGACCTCGATCTGCCGCCGGTCGATGGGCTCGCGCCGGGTGGCGGCGCCGCGTGTTTCGACTCGACGACCTTTGGCCCGCTCGACTGCGTCAGCTGGGGCGGCGCGTCGGCACCGACTCCGTCCCCCTCCGGGAGTCCGGCGGCCTCGATCCCCGACGGCTCCTCGTTGACGCGCTCGATCGCCGCGGGATGCGCGACGCTGCTCGAAGCCGGCGACGACACGAACGTCAGCGCGACCGACTTCACGCTCACCTCGCCGACGCCGCAGAACAACTCCGCCACCCCCGCCGAGGCACCCTGTAGTGGCGGTGATAACGGCGGCGCAGACGTTGAGCCCCCGAACACGCGGATCAAGAAGGGGCCGAAGGGCAAGGTCGACGCCGACACGGTCAAGTTCACGTTCAAGTCGACCGAGAAGGGCTCGAGCTTCGAGTGCAAGCTCGATCGCAGGAAGTACAAGCGCTGCAAGTCACCGAAGAAATTGAAGAACCTCGACGAGGGCAAGCACAAGTTCAAGGTTCGCGCCATCGACCCGGCCGGTAACAGGGACCCGAAGCCGGCGAAGCGCAGGTTCCGGGTCGTCGGCTAGCGCCGCCCGCTCAACGCTCGTAGAGCTGCTCGATCTCGGACGCGTACTTGTCGGCGATCGGACGGCGCTTGAGCTTCATCGTTGGAGTCAGTTCGTCGCCGCCGGGCGCCCAGTCGGTCGGCAGGACCTTGAACCTCTTGATCTGCTCGACCCGTGACATCTTCGAGTTCGCCTCGTCGACGCCCGCCTGGATCGCTGCGATCAACGACTCCTCGGTCGCCAGCTCCTCCGGCGCCTTGCCCTCGAGCCCGTTCTGGGCCGCCCACACCGGGGCGAAGTCAGGGTCGAGGACGATCAGGGCGACGTTGTAGGGACGCTGGTCGCCGATCGCGATCGCCTGACCGATCAGCGGGCTGGCCGCCTTCAGGTGCGACTCGATGTTCGCCGGCGACATGTTCTTGCCGGCGGCGTTGATGATCAGCTCCTTCTTTCGGTCGACGATCCTCAGGTAGCCGTCCTCGTCGAGCTCGCCGATGTCGCCGGTCGCGAGCCAGCCCTCGTCGTCGATCGCCTCCGCGGTCTTCTCGGGCATGTTGCGATAGCCGACCGTGTTCGAGTCGCCGCGGACGAAGACTTCGCCGTCCTCGCCGAGCTTGATCTCGATCCCCGGAACCGGCGGGCCGACGGTGCCGAGCTTCACCCGTTCGGGGGGGTTGCAGGTGGCGACGCCGCAGGTCTCAGACATCCCCCAGAGCTCCCCGATCTCGATCCCGATCGCGTGGAAGAACTCGAGCACCTCGAGCGGGGTCGGCGCGGCACCGACGTTTACCGCGACGACCTCATCGAGCCCGAGCGCCTGGCGAAGGTTGGAGAACAGCGCCGCGTCGGCCGCCGCCACACCGGCGGCGAGCTGCTCGGGCACCTGCTCTCCCGCCTGCTCGAGCCGCACCTTCTCGATCGCCGCGGCGAGGCCCTGGCGCGCCTTCTCACCGTCCTCGCCCGGGATCGCCGCCAGCTTCGCCTCGAGGCCCGCCTTGAGCTTCTCCCAGATCCGTGGCACGGCAAAGAACCAGGTCGGGTGCACCCTGGGCAGGAACTCGACGATCTTGCGCGGATCGGTGCAGATCGTCACCGTGCAGCCGCGGATCACCGGCAAGTAGTAGTGGGCGCCGCGCTCGGCGATGTGCGCCGCCGGCAGCCAGGAGATCACCTTGGCGCCGCGCTCGGGGAGGTCGACGATCCCATCGACGCCCGAGGTGAGGCTCATAAGGTTGCGGTGGGTGAGCTGCACGCCCTTCGGCGGCCCGGTGGTGCCCGAGGTGTAGATCAGGGTCAGCAGATCGTCGGGGCCGACCGCCGCGATCGCGTCGCCGACGTCGAAATCGGGATCGATCCGTTCGAGCGAGGCGAGGGTGTGGTCGCCGCCCTCGCCGTCGACCACGATCACGGTCTCGATCTGCGGCAGGTTCTCGCGCGCTTGCTCGAAGACCTCGAGGAAGGCCGACTCGACCACCGCCACCTTGGCGCCCGCGTCCGAGCACACATACTCGATCTGATCGGGCGAGGAGGTCTGATAGATGGAGAACGGCACCCCGCCGAGCGAGACCGCGGCCATGTCGATCGGGATGAACTCGGGGCGGTTGTTGAGCATCAGGGCGACGGTGTCGCCCTTGCCGACGCCAAGGCTCGCGAGCCCGCCGGCGAGCCGCCCGACCTGGTCGCGCAGCTCGTTCCAGCTGATCCGAACCTCGGCGTCGCCCTCGCCGGCGACGATCGCCGGATCGTCGCCGAGGCGATCGACGGTCTGGCGGAAGGCGAGCGCCAGGTTCTGTGCGTAGAGCTCCCCGGCGGGCCCGCCGCTCGCGTAGCGCTCCGTCGCCTTGACCTCCATCTCTCTCCTCCTCTGGTTCCGGAAGGCCGGACCCGGAAACCTACTGGCTGAGCCGATTTTCAGCGAACGTCGAAGCCCTCGCCCGAGAGGCGGTCGATGTCGTTGGTGAGCCCGATCGCAAACAGCATCAGCACCAGGACGAAGCCGATCACCGAGGCGCGCTCCATGACCCGGAACGGCACCGGCCTGCCGCGGACCTTCTCGACCAGGCTCCAAAAGATGTGGCCGCCGTCGAGCGGCAGGAACGGGAACAGGTTGATGACCGCGAGCGAGAGGCTGATCAGGCCGAGCACGAACAGGGCCTGGCGCGTGTCGAACTCGATCGACTGGCGGGTGACCTCGTAGCCGCCGACGACGCCCGAGATCTGCTCCCGCTGCTCGGCGTCGAAGATCCGCGCGATGATCGACACGGTGCGCGAGGTCACCTCCCACATCCGATCCACCGACCACTCCGCGGCGCCGCCGATCCCGGGATTGAGTGGCTGGGTCCCGTAGGCGAACCCGAGCAGGGGGCGGTCGGCCTCGGCGTCGTAGGCGGGCCGGGCGCTGACCGTGAGCTCGCGGCCGTCGCGGATCACTGTGAGCTCGGCCGGGGTCTCGGCTCGGCAGCCCTGCGTCTGTTCGCCGGCGCATTCGTGGGTGGTGATCTGGTCGCGCAGCTCGGGCAGCTCGCCGCGCTTGCCGTCAACCGCGACCAGCTCGTCGCCGGGCTCGAGGATCGAGGCCGCGGGCGAGTCCGGCTGCACGCTCTCGACCGTGTTCGTGGGTTCGGCGACATCGAAGGCGAGGAAGAACAGAATCACGAAGGCGATCACCAGGTTCACGAACGGGCCTGCGGCGATGACCACGATCCGCTTCCACACCGGCTGGTGGTAGTAGCCGCGCGGCGCGACCTCGGGGGCCAGCTCCTCGTCGGGGTTCATGCCGGTGATCTTCACGAAGCCGCCGAGCGGGATTGCGCCGATCCCGTACTCGGTCTCGCCGCGCTTGACGCTCCAGAGCTTCGGCGGGAAGAAGAGGAAGAAGCGCTCGACCCGCATCCCGACCGCCTTCGCGGCGACCATGTGACCGGCCTCGTGGAGGATGATCAGCGCCGCGAAGCCGGCGAACGCAAGCGCCCAGCTCACCGGGTCGCCGCCCCCGCTCGCTCGACCAAGCTTTGCGCCGTCGCGCGCGCTTGTGCGTCGCAGGCGAACAGCTCCTCGAAATGGCCGAAGGGCTGCACGTCGGTCGCCTCCAGGACCCCGGCGATCACCTCCGCGATCGCGGTGAAGGCGATCCGCCCGTCGAGGAACGCCGCGACCGCGACCTCATCGGCGGCGTTCAAGGCGCAGGGGGCATTGCCGCCGGCGGCGCCGGCCTCACGGGCGAGCCGCAGGCACGGAAACGCCTCCTCGTCGGGCGCCTCGAAGGTGAGCGCGCCGAGATCGGCGAGCCGCAACGGCACCCCGGCGGGCGGACGGTCCGGGTAGTGGAGCGCGTAGGAGATCGGCACCCGCATGTCGGGCGCGCCGAGGTGGGCCAGATGGGCGCCGTCGGCGAGCTGAACGAGCGCGTGGACGATCGACTGCGGGTGGACGACCACCTCGATCAGCGGATACGGGAGGCCGAACAGGTGGTGGGCCTCGATCACCTCGAGGCCCTTGTTCATCAGCGTCGCCGAGTCGATCGTGATCCGGCCGCCCATCTGCCAGGTCGGATGGGCGAGCGCCTCGGCGACGCTCACTCCTTCGAGGTCGCGGCGACCGCGGAAGGGCCCGCCGGATGCGGTCAGCACGAGGCGCTCGACCGTCCCCGGCGGGTGTCCCTCGATCAGCTGGGCCAGCGCCGAGTGCTCGGAGTCGACCGGGAGGATGCGCGCCTCGGTCGCCTCGGCGAGCGTCGTCACCAGCTCGCCGCCGGCGACGAGGCTCTCCTTGTTGGCGAGTGCGAGGTCCAACCCCGCGCTGAGGCTCGCGATCGTGGGCCCGAGCCCGGCTGTGCCGACGATCGCGTTCAGCACCAGGTCGGGCTCGGCGACGGCGATCAGCTCGCGGATCCCCTCGTCGCCCGCGAGCACGCGGGCGCCGGCGAGCTCGGCCGTCGCGACGGCGGCCGCCTCGGGATCCGAGAGGGCGACCGCGCGCGCGCCGGTCGCGCGCGCCTGGGCGACGAGCCTGTCCGCGTTCCGCCCAGCCGCGAGCCCGGCGAGCTCGAGCTCGTCGGAACCCGCGACGACGTCGAGCGCCTGCTCGCCGATCGACCCGGTCGAGCCCAGGATCAGTACCCGCTTGGCCACCGGAGGCAGGGTAGCGGTGGTGCTCAACGGCCCCTGAGCCGCTCGTAACCCTATGCTCGCGGCGTGGCGGCCTCGGTCCCGATCGGAGCGCACGTCTCCCGCGAGCGGCCGCTCGAGGCGGCCGCCGAGCTCGACGCCGACTGCGTGCAGATCTTCCTCTCCGATCCCGGCTCCTACAAGAAGCCTCCTCCCCACCCCGAGGCGGAGGCGATCCGCGCCAGCGAGATCCCGGTCTACGTCCACGCGCCGTACCTGATCAACGTCTGCTCGCCGAAGCCGAACGTCCGCTACGGCTCCCGCAAGGTGCTGCAGCAGACCTGCGACGCGGCCGCCGAGGTCGGCGCGGCGGCGGTCGTCGTCCACCCCGGTCACGCCGAGGACGGGATCGAGGCCGGCGTCGGGCGCTGGCCGCGGACCCTGGAGATGCTCGAGTTTGAGGTGCCGGTGCTGCTCGAGAACACCGCGGGAGGCGAGAACGCGGTCGCGCGGCGCTTCGAGGCCCTCGCGCGCCTCTGGGAGGCCGTCTCGGACTACGAGGGACCGGCTCCGCTCGGCTTCTGCTTCGACACGTGCCACGCCCACGCGGCGGGCGAGGAGCTCTCCGACGCGGTCGAGCGGGCGCTTGCGATCACCGGCCGGCTCGACCTCCTGCATGCCAACGACTCACGCGACCCGCCGGGAACCGGCGCCGACCGCCACACCAGCCTCGGCACCGGCAAGATGGACACCGCCGCCCTGCGGACGATGATCCGCGCCGGGGCGGGGGCCAAGGCGCCGATCATCGTCGAGACCCCCGGGCCGCGAGCCGGCCTACGCGCGGACCTCGCGTTCGTCCGCGCCGCGCTCGAGTCGGACGACTAAGTCAGATCCCGGGACGGGCCGCGCATCGGGGCTCCTTGCTCGGTCGGGCGACCGCTGGACCACTCCAGCGGTCGCCCATCCTCCGTGGCCGGCCGGCCCGTCGTCAGCTGGTCGAGGCCGATGGCGAAACGGTCCCGTGCCTGCGAACTGCAACCAGCAGCGCGCCGCCCCCGAGCGCAACGAGCGCCATCGTGGCGGCGGCACCCAGCGCAGCGTCGGCCCAGTCGAACCCGTCGTCGATCGAGGCATACTCGACGACGGGGGGCGTCGTCGGCCGCTCGATGCCACGCGGGCTCGGTGATCCGCCGACCGGTGCCAGCGACTCGTTCAGAGCGGTGTGATCCGGGATCACGAGCCCGGAGCCGCTCGACTCCTTTGCCGGGGCCGAACCCGTCTCCGATCCGTAGAACGCGCTCGCGCTCGCCGGGATCGCCAGTGTGCAGATGACGAGGACGAACGCGATCCGGCGAAAGCGCCCACTTGGCTTCGGCCGGCTCGTGATCGTGGTGATGGTTTCCATAGCTCCTCCTTGGGCGGTTGACGCCGCGACTGTCGACGAGGCGCGTAACCGTCCCATTGCAGGGGGCTAACAGCGCATAACAAGGCGTCGCGGCACGCCTGGCCGGCCGCCGGCGGCGGTGGTAGGCTCGCTCGCGAGCTAGCTGGTTGTCATGGATTTCCGCATCCTCGGGCCACTCGAGGTAGTCACAGAGGGGCAACCGCTCGCGCTCGGGGGAACCAGGCAGCGGGCTGTCCTCGGCGTGCTCGTCCTGCACGCGAACGAGACGGTCTCGATCGATCGTCTGATCGATGCGCTCTGGGGCGAGAGCCCTCCTTCCGGAGCGGTCCAGAGCGTCCGCGTGTACGTCTCGCGGCTTCGCAAGGCGCTCGAGGACGGCGACGCCGAAGGCGGCGCCACATCCGTTCTGGTGACCACCGCGGGCGGCTACCAGCTCAGGGTCGAGGACGGTGGCCTCGACCTGATGCGATTCGAGCGGCTCTTCACCGAGGGCCAACGCGCGCTCGCCGACGAGCGGCCCGAGCATGCGGCGGAGCTCTTGCGTGGGGCCCTGGCGCTGTGGCGTGGTCCGGCGCTCGCCGACCTGGCGTTCGAGCCGTTCGCGCAGGCGGAGGCCGCCCGTCTCGACGAGCTCCGCGTGGCGGCGCTCGAGGAGCGGATCGAGGCTGACCTGGAGCTCGGCCGTCACGCGGCCGTCGCCTCCGAGCTCGAACCGCTGATCGCCCAGCATCCGCTGCGCGAGCGCCTGCGGCGCCTGCAGATGCTCGCGCTCTACCGCTGCGGGCGCCAAGCCGAGGCCCTCGAGGGCTACCGCAAGGCCCGGCAGACGCTCGTCGAGGAGGTCGGGGTCGAGCCCGGCCCCGAGCTGCGCGACCTGCACGACGCGATCCTGCGCCACGATCCGGCGCTCGAAAGAGCGCCGGTGACGGCGCCCGAGGTTCCTGCGCTCCAAGGCCCGGAGCCACCGGAGACCGCGAGGCGTGCGCCGCGCCGAGTCCCAGCCGCGCTGGTGATCGCTGCGATCGCCGCGGCGGTCGCCCTGCTTGCGATCGGTCTTTTCTCGGGTGGCGACGAAGCGAGCACCACGATCGCTGAGAACTCCGTCGGACTCCTCGACCCGGCCACCGGCGACGTCCGTGCGCAGATCCCGGTCGGCGGCGCGCCAGGCCCGTCGGCGGCGGATGCCGACTCCGTTTGGATCGCTGACACGCTTGAGGACGGCGTCTCCCGGATCGATGCCGAGTCCCGACAGGTAACGAGGATCGACATCGGCGGACAACCGGCCGGCATGGCCCTGGGCGAGGGATTCGCATGGGTTGCCAACGCTACGGACGGCACGGTCGCCCAGGTCGATCCGGGGGCCAACCGGGTCGTGGGATCGCTCAAGGTCGGTAACGGCCCGACCGGGGTCGCTGTCGCGTATGGAGACTTATGGGCCCTCGCCTCCGTCGACGGCGCGCTGGTGCGGATCGATCTCGCTCGCGGCGAGGTGACCGACCGCCTGCCGGTGGGCGCGAGCCCGACGGCGATCGCCGCCGGCGCCGGATCGTTGTGGATCGCAGACGAGGACGCCGACGCGCTTGTCCGCATCGAGCCCGACCCGGGCCGGGTCTCCGAATCGATCGGGGTCGGCCACGGTCCGGCGAGCGTCGCGTTCGGCGAAGGCGCCGTCTGGGTCGCGAACCGCGACGACGGCACCGTCTCGCGCATCGATCCGTCCACCGACGCGGTCACCAGCACCGTCGAGGTCGGCACCGACCCAAGCGCAATCGCCGTCGGCGACGGAGCGGTCTGGGTGGCGAACGCCGCGGACGGCACCGTGTCGCGGCTCGAGCCGGACACGGGTGAGGTGAGCGAGACGATCGAGGTCGGCGGCAGCCCCAGCGGCCTGGCACTCGCAGGCGGCACATTGTGGACGGCGGTACTCGCTTCGCGCGAAAGCCATCGTGGCGGCACCCTGCGGGTCGAGTGGGAGGACCCCGGCCCGATCCCGTGCCGCTGCGCCGATCCAATCGCCTACCACAACGAGCAGAGCTGGGACCTCGCAGAATTGACCTACGACGGCCTGGTGACCTACCGGCGGGCCGGCGGCGCGGCGGGCTCGGCCCTTGTCGCCAACCTCGCCACCGACCTACCTGAGCCGAGTCCGGACGGAAGGACATACGTGTTCGAGCTGCGGCCGGACATCCGCTTCTCCGACGGTTCGCCGGTCCAGCCGGAGGACTTCCGCAGCTCAATGGAGCGCCTGCTGCGTGTCAACGGAGGCGATTTCCCCGGCTACTTCGACGGCATCGTGGGCGCCCGGCATTGCGTCCAGGAGCCCCGAGCTTGCGACCTCTCGCAAGGGATCGAGACCGACGCGGAGGCCGGGACGATCACCGTCAACCTGAACGCTCCCGACGCCGAGTTTCTCCACAAGCTGACGATCCCGCTGGCGAGTGTGGTGCCCGGGGACAGCCCGCTGCGCTTTGCCCGGCGAGCGCTGCCGGGCACCGGGCCGTATCGAATCGCCGACTTCGACCCCCAGCGCGGCGGGCGCCTCGTTCGCAACCCCGAGTTCGAGGTCTGGTCGGAGGAGGCACGACCGGACAGCTTCCCCGACGAGGTCGTGATCGACGTGGGTGCCGACGCGGAGTCGCAGGTCGCCGCGGTCGAAGACGGGCAGGCGGATGTGGTCACCGTCTCCGGGGACTTCGGCGGTCCGCTGTCGCCCGCCGGCGTGCGCGCGCTCGCGGTCCGCGACGCCGACCGGCTGCATTCGGCGCCCCTGCCCGAGACCGACTTCATGTTCCTCAACACCCGCCTGCCGCCGTTCGACGACGCCCGTGTGCGGCGGGCGCTCAACTACGCCGTCGATCGCCGCCTGGTGGTCGCTCTCGCGGGTGGAAGCCGGCTTGCGCAGCCGACCTGTCAAATCATCCCGCCCGGATCCCCGGGTCACCGTGCCTACTGTCCGTACACGCTGAACCCGAATCCCGCCGGGACCTGGACCGCCCCCGACCTGGCGAGGGCGCAGCGCCTCGTCGAAGCCTCAGGGACGCAGGGGGCACGTGTCAAGGTCTGGGCCTTTCCGGACCGAAAACGAATCGCGCGCTACTTCGTCTCGCTCCTTGACGAGCTCGGCTATCGAAGCTCGCTGCGGCTGCTACCAACCGGTGCGTACTACTCGGCCGCCTACGACCCGGATTCACGCATCCAGATCGGCTACAACGGCTGGTACGCCGATTCCCTCGCGCCGTCCAACTTCGTCCTCCCGATCTACGACTGCGACACACCGGAGAACCTCTCCCGCTACTGCGACCGCACGCTCGACGCCGAGATCGATCGTACGCTCAGCGGGCAAGGGACGAATCCGGTCGCGCCGAGCGAGTTCTGGGCAGACGCCGATCGCAGAATCACCGACGCGGCACCCGCGGTCGGGCTGCTGAACCGAAAGTCCTCCGTTCTCGTGTCGGAGCGGGTGGAGAACGTGCAGCAGCACCCGGTGTTCGGTCTGCTCAAGGATCAGCTCTGGGTCAGGTAGCGCCGGCTCGCTCAGTACACCAATGCGATCGCCAGGTAGTAGCCGGCGACGATCGTGAAGATGACCGCATCGAGGCGGTCGAGCAGGCCGCCGTGGGGGCCGAAGATGGTGCCCGAGTCCTTGATCCGCAGGTCGCGCTTGATCATCGACTCGAACAGGTCGCCGACCGGCGCCAGCGCGGCCACACACATGCCCATCAGCAGCGCGTCGATCCCGGGGAGCCAGTCCTGGTACAGGCCCGCGAACCAGAACCCCATCGTGCCGCCGACGAAACCGAAGGCGAAGCCCTCGAGCGTCTTGTTCGGCGACAGCGTCGGCGCCAGGCGATGGCGGCCGAAGAGGCGGCCGCCGGCGTAGGCGGCGGTGTCGGCGACGAAGGTGGCGACGAGCACGTCGACCAGCAGCCCCGCACCGTGGTCGGGAAGCTCGCGCAAGAGGACCGCGTGGGCGAACGGGATCCCAATCCAGATCACGCCGAGCAGCGTGACCGCGATCGAGACGGTCACCCCCTCGCGGTCTGCGCGCGTGAGCGCGGCAGCGAACAGCATCGGAATCGTCGCCGCGAGCACGATCACGAGCTGGAAGTGCGTCCCGTAGAGGGCGGCGACGACGAGGGCGGCGGCGGCCGCGTAGGCGACGAGAACGAAGGGCCGCGCCTCGCGGGCCATCCGGAACAGCTCCTCGATCCCTACGCAGGCAAAGCCGATCATCGCCGCCGCGAACAGCTCGCCGCCGACGATCGTGATCGTGACCACGATCGCAATCCAGGGCAGCGCCCAGGCGACCCTGGCGAGCGTCTCCGAGCGCCTGCGCCTCGGGCCCCGGGGCTCCCGCGGCGGGCCCGGCTCGGCGGGCAGCGGCGGGGGTGGCGGCGGGCGACGGCGGCGCGGCCGCTCGAAGTCGAGCTCCGCGTCGAAGGGCTGGGTGTCCTCGTCGAAGCGAGAGCCTCCGCGCTCCATCCTCAGCGCCCTCCGAACCGCCGCTGACGGCGCTCGTACTCGGCCAGCGCCGCCTCGAACGCGTCGCGGCCGAAGTCCGGCCACAGCTCGTCGCGGAACACGAGCTCGGAGTAGGCGCACTGCCAGAGCATGAAGTTGGAGATCCGTTGTTCGCCGCTGGTGCGGATGAGCAGGTCGGGGTCGTGCATCTCAGCGGCGTAGAGGTGGCGGCGAAACTCCGCCTCGGAATCTCCCGCGAAGGCGCGTGCGGCGTCGACGATCTCGGCCCTGCCGCCGTAGTTGAAGGCGACGAACAGGGTGATCCGTTCGTTCGCGGCGGTCACCTCCTCCGCCCACTCCATGCGCCGTAGGAGCCCGACGGCGATGCCATCACGACGGCCGATGAACCGCATCCGCACACCCTCGGCATCGAGCTCCGGCGTCTCGCGGTCGATGCGCTCGGCGAACATCGTCATCAGCCCGTCGACCTCGGCTGCGGGGCGCTGCCAGTTCTCGGTCGAGAAGGAGAACACGGTCAGCTCCCGGATCCCGAGCTCGGCCGCGTCGCGCAACCGGGCCTTGACCACGTCGGCGCCGGCGCTGTGGCCCTCGATCGCCGGCAGGCCCCGCTCCGCGGCCCAGCGCCCGTTCCCGTCCGTGATGATGGCGACGTAGCGCGGTCCGGAGCCCCTCGCCGAGCTCACACCTCGAGGATCTCTTCTTCCTTGGCCTTCAGCAGCCCGTCGATCTCGCTGGTGGCCTCGTCGGTGCGCTTCTGCAGCTCGGCTTCGGCGCGGCGCTCGTCGTCCTCGCCGACCTCGCCCTCCTTCTTCAGCTCACGCAGGTCGTGCATCACGTCGCGGCGAATGTTGCGCACCGCCACCTTGCCCTCCTCGGCGACGCCGTGGACGACCTTGACCAGCTCGCGTCGACGTTCCTCGTTGAGCTCGGGGATCTGCAGGCGGATCACGTTGCCGTCATTGTTGGGCGTCAGGCCTAGGTCGGACTCCATGATCGCCTTCTCGATCGTGCCGATCGAGTTCCTGTCGAACGGGGTCAGGGTGAGCAGCCGGGCGTCGGTCGCGGCCACCTGGGCGAGCTGCTTGATCGGCGTCTCGACGCCGTAGTAGTCGACGTTGAGGCGGTCGAGCAGGTGCGGCGAGGCGCGCCCGGTGCGAACCGTGGCCAGCTCGTGGCGGCAGGCCTCGACGGACTTGCCCATCCGCTGTTTGGCGTCAGCGAGAAATTCGTCAGTGATCTCACTCATGATTCTCGGCTGCCGCCCGCTCCGCTTCGCGTCCGCGGGCGACAGGCTCGCGGGAGGGCCGGACGATCGTCCCCACCCGCTCACCGCCGACGATCCTATCTATGTTGCGCTCGTCCGCCACGTTGAAGACATGGATCGGCAGGGCGTTGTCCATGCACAGCGACAGCGCGGTCGAGTCCATCACCCGCAGGCCGCGCTCGATCGCCTCCATGTGCGTGATCTCCGGCAGGAAGTTCGCGTCGGGGACCTCCGACGGGTCGGCATCGTAGACGCCCTCGACCCCGTGCTTGGCCATCAGGATCGCCTCGGCGTGGATCTCGAGCGCGCGCAGGGCCGCGGCGGTGTCGGTTGTGAAGAACGGATTGCCGGTGCCGGCGGCGAAGATCACCACCCGGCCCTTCTCGAGGTGGCGGATCGCGCGCCGCCGGATATAGGGCTCGGCCACCTCGGTGACCGCGATCGCGGACTGCACTCGCGTATGCGTACCGAGGCCCTCGAGCGCGTCCTGAAGCGTGAGCGCGTTGAGCACGGTCGCCAGCATGCCCATGTAGTCGGCGGTCGCACGATCCATGCCCTCCGCAGCGCCCGCGAGGCCGCGGTAGATGTTGCCCGCGCCGACGACCACGGCGACCTCCACCCCGCGCCCGGTGACCTGGTGGACCTGGGCCGCGATCTGGTGCACGCGATCGGGGTCGGTACCGTAGTCCAGCGAACCCATCAGGGCCTCGCCGGAGATCTTCAGCAACACGCGCTTGAAGACTGGGTCCGCCATCGGCGGCGAGAGCCTACCCGTGGCCGGGCCGCGGCGTTCTACCGCGGCGAGAGCACGCGCCGCAACATCCGGTAAGCAGGCTTGGGCCTCCCGCTCCGCGAGATCAGACCCGCGCGTGCGCACCAGCCGCAGACCGCCATCCCGCGCTCGGTGTCTCGCCACGCGTACCAGAACGCGCCTCCCAGGTCCCAGGACTCGTGCTTGCTCACAAAGCGGCTGAACATCCGGCGCAACAGACGCGCCTGGCGCCGCCGGTCCTTGACCAGATCCAGGCCTCGCCGCCCGCCCGACGCCCAGCCGATCTCGGTCACCCAGATCGACTCGCCGGAGCCGTGGCGATGGATCGTGCGCCGAACCCGGCGGACCTGCTGCAGCGCTCCGAGCGCGCTGCCGCTGTACGGATGGATCGCGACGGCGTCGAAGCTGCCCGCGACCTGAGGCTCGCCGTAGAGGTCGGCCAAGAACCTCGTGGTGGCCACCAGGCCCCGGCGGTTTCGAGGACCGAACATCCCTCCGAGCAGGACCTGCGCCTCGGGGTCTTGGTCGTGGATTTGCTCGGCTGCCGGCGCCACCAGGGCGGCGTAGGCTTCCGCGTCCGCCCTGGGGCGAAAGAACGCGTTCATGTTCTGCTCGTTCCAGACCTGCCACACGCGGATCGGCCGATAGGGAACGGCGGGGTGCTGAGCCCAGAAGGCGCCGCTCGGCCCATAGCGGCGTGCCGCGGCGCCGGCGAACTGGGCGAAGGCGTCCCGGGTCTCGCTCGATGCGGGTGCGAACGGGATGCATCCGTGCCCCCAGCACGGATGCCGATCCCGCTGCGCGGCCCACTGCGGAGAGCCGAACAGCATCGGCAGCACCGAGAGCCCCTCCCCGCTCGCGGCGCCGATCAGCTCGTCGGACCGGCCCCAGTCGTATTTGCCCCTCGTCTGCTCGGCGCCGGCCCAGCTGAGCCAGACGCGCGTCCATCCGATGCCCGCTCGGCGCATCGCGAGCCCCTCGCCTGGCTCCAGCGGTCGTTGCGGGACCACGCCGACGGCGAGCTCCAGTGGGTCTGCGGCGCCCCGCTCCGGCGCCGGCGCGTTGGCGAGCGCCACGCCCCCGAGGGCTGCGACGGTCGCCGCGACCGCTCCGATCCCTGGGCTCAGCCGCACGCAGACATAAACACGTTCGCCGTGGCACGGTTGCGGCTAGATGACCGGGACTAGCCCTCGCCGACCCGAAAGCAGGCGAAGCGGGCGACCTGGACGTTTTCGCCCGTCTTCGAGGCGAGCTCGGCGCGCAGCTGCTCGATCGTCTTGCCCTCGTAGCGGTCGGCGCGGATGTGCTCCTGCTCGAGCAGCGCCACCTCCTTCGCCCACTTCGAGAGCTGGCCCTCGACGATCCGCTCGACCACGCGGTCGGGCTTGCCCTCCTCCTTCGCCTTGGCCTCGAACACCCGGCGCTCGGCCTCGCGCTCGGCCTCCGGGATCTCATCGACGGAGACGTAACGCGGCGGCGGATTGGTGCCGGCGATGTGGATCGCGATCTCGCGGGCGAACTCCTTGAAGTCGTCGTTACGGGCGACGAAGTCGGTCTCGCACTGGACCTCGACCAGGGCGCCGACCTTGCCGTTGGCGTGGATGTAGGACTCGACGAGGCCTTCGCCGGTCTCCCTGCCGGCCCGCTTCGCCGCCGAGGCCTGACCCTTGACTCGGAGGATCTCGATCGCCTTCTCGGGATCGCCGCCGGCCTCCTCGAGCGCCGCCTTACTGTCCATCATCGCCGCCCCGGTGCGATCCCGAAGCGCCTTGACGTCCTTGGCGGTGACCGCCATCAGCCGGCCTCCCGGGGTGCCTGGGGCTGAGCCGGCGGCGGGGCTTGTCCCTCGGGGGCCTGAGCGGCTGCGGCCTGCGCCTCGGCCGCCTTCGCGGCGGCCTCCTCGGCCTCGCGGCGCGCCTTCTCCTCTGCCTCGAGGCGCCGCCGCTCCTCCTCCTCGGCGCGGCGCTTGGCCTCGGCCTCGCGGTACGCGGTCGCTGCCTGCTCGATGCCCTCGCCGACCGTCGAGATCACCAGCTCGCAGGAGCGCATCGAATCGTCGTTGCCGGGGATCGGGAAGGCGACCGATACCGGGTCGACATTGGAGTCGACCAGGCCGAGGATCGGGATCTGCAGGCGCTCGCACTCGCGCACCGCGATCGCCTCCGTCTTCAGGTCGATGATCAGCGCGGCCTGGGGCAGGCGTTTCATATCGCGGACCCCGCCGAGGTTGTATTCGAGCTTCTCCAGCCCCGCCTCCATCGACATCCGCTCCTTGGTCGGCAGCAGCTCGAGCTGACCCCCCTCCTTGAGCGAGTTGAGCTCGTGCAGGCGGTCGATTCGGGCGGAGATCGTGTGGAAGTTGGTCAGCAGGCCGCCGAGCCAGCGCTGGTTGACGAACGGCATCCCGCACCGCTCGGCCCATGCCTTGATCGAGTCGCGCGCCTGCTTCTTGGTGCCCACGAACAGGATCGAGCCGCCCTTGCCGGCGATCTCGGCCGCGAACCGGCGCGCCTCGGCCAGCAGGTGCTCGGTCTGCAGCAGGTCGATGATGTGGATCCCGTCGCGCTCGCCGTGGATGTAGCGGCGCATGCGCGGGTTCCAGCGGCGCGTCTGGTGGCCGAAGTGAACGCCCGCCCGCAGCAGGTCCTTGAGTCCGGGCTCGGACATCGAATGCTCCCTTGGTCTCGTTGTCTGTCTCCCTCGCGACTCGCGGGGACCCGGCAGTCGATTCGCGCCGGGCAGGGCCCCGTCCGACCGTCGAGGGGTCGGTTGCTGGACGCCGGGGATTCTAGACGGGCGCGACATCGGCCGTCTATGGCGTCGGCTCGACGCCCCGGCCCGCCGCCCGCCCTGCCTATCCCCGTGCCCGCTCCAGCGCCGCGGCCAGATCCGCCGGCAGCGTCGACTCGAACGCCAGCCGCTCGCCGGTGAACGGGTGCTGGAACCGCAGCCGCGCGCTGTGCAGGAACTGGCGCTCGAGGCCATGGCGACCGGCGTGACCGTAGCGCGGGTCGCCCGCCAGCGGGTGGCCGATGGCGGCGAAGTGGGCTCGGACCTGGTGTGTTCGTCCGGTCTCCAGCCGCGCCTCGACCAGGGTGTCCGCGGGCAGCGCCTCGAGCACGGTGAAGTGGGTGCGGGCCTCGCGAGCCGCGCGGCCGCGCACCGCACGGCGCTCCGGCGCGCGATGATCGCGGCCCAGGGGCGCGTCGATCGTCCCCGACCGCGAGCGCGGCCGGCCCTCGATGAGCGCCACGTACGCGCGCTCCACCTCGCGCGACTTGATCATCGCCGCCAACCGGCGGTGGGCCTCCGCGTCGCGGGCGACCACCATCAACCCCGAGGTGTCGCGGTCGAGGCGCTGCACGATCCCGGGCCGCCCGGGCTCGCCGCCGCCGAGCAGGTCGCCGAGCGCGTCGACCAGGGTCGGACCGCGGTGGCCCGGCGCCGGATGAACGACGAGCCCCGCCGGCTTGTCGACCACCGCGAACCTGGCGTCGCGATGGACGATCGGCGGCACGCCGGTCACGACTCGGCCGCCTTCGTCGGTCCGGCCTGGGTCAGCGCGGCAAGCGCGATCACCACCACCCCGGCCGTGATCGCGATGTCGGCGAGGTTGAACGCCGGCCACAGCGGCGGGTCGATGAAGTCGGTCACCGCGCCGGCGCGGATCCGGTCGGCGAGGTTGCCCATGGCGCCCCCGGTGAGCAGCCCGACCCCGAGCCAGAACCCGGGCCTGGTCGTGTCGAAGGCAAACCAGCCGATCACGAGCGCGAGCGAGGCGATCGTGATCGCCAGCACCAGGGCGTCGCTGCCCTCGTCGAGGAGGCCGAACGCGACGCCGCTGTTGGTGACCCGCGAAAGGTCGACGCCGAGCGCCAGGTCGCTGCGCTCGCCCAGGGCCATCGTCTCGATCACGGCGCCCTTGGCAGCCTGATCGAGGATGACCACGAGCCCGCAGACGATCAGCATCCGGGCCCACGCGCGCCCGCGGCCCGAGCTCACCCGCGGATCAGGTCGACGACCAGCCCGCCGAGGATCGAGAGCACGAGGATGGCGACGATCGGGCTGATGTCGAGCGGGCCGATCCTCGGGATGAAGCTGCGGAACACGTTCAGGTATGGGTTGGTGCTCTCCTCGATGAAGCCGATCACCGCGCGTAACGGCATCTTGTAGGGGATCGGGCGGAACATCTGGATCCACGACAGCAGCACGTTGGCGATGATCAGGATCAGGTAGACGAAGATCAGCGCCTGGGCGTAGTCGGCGATGTTGCCGCGCGTCAGCGCCAATACGCTCATCCGCGCATCCGTCTCAGCGAGGCGGCCACGGCGCTACGAAAGGCATCCGCCGCCCCGGCGTCGGCCAGCGCCGCCAGTCCCGCCTCGGTGCTGCCCCCGGGGGAGGCCACCGTGCGGCGTACCTCGATCGGGTCGTAGCGCCGCAACAGGTCTAGCGTGCCGGTGAACGATTCCAGCACCAGGTCATAGGCCTTGTCCGGCTCGATGCCCTGCTCGGCGCCCGCCTCGGCGAGCGTCTGCACGATCACCGCGAGATAGGCGGGCGTGCAGCCCATGATCGCAGTCGCGGCGTCCATCAGCTCGTCGGGTACCTCGACCAGATGGCTGATCTCATCGAATAGCTCCAGCAGTTCGGCGCCGACGGCGCCGTCGCTCGGCCCAAGCGGCGCGTGGCAGATCACCCCGCGCCTGATCTCGACCGCGATCGTCGGCATCGTCCGCACCACCGGCACGGTGCCGAACAGCTCCCGCAGCCGAGCCACCGATGTCGCACCGAGTACCGAGACGATCGCCTTCGCCTCCCCGCCGAGCATCTCGGCCGCCGTCTCGACCGCGCCCGGCTTCATCGCCAGGATCACTGCGTCCGAGGCCCGAGCGAGCTCGGCCAGCGAATCGACGGCCTCGCCCCCGGTCCGGGCCGCGAGCGCTGCGGCGCGCCCGGAACCCGCGTCGCAGAACAGCATCGCCTCCGGCCCGCCCTCGGAGTCCGCCCAGCCTCGCGCAATCGCCGACGCCATATTCCCAGCCCCCGCGAATCCAATCCTCATGACGGCAGCCTAATGCGCGGAACACCTCCGACGAGATCCTCCGCTTCGCGTCCGGTCTCGTCGGGTCGTGCCCTGTTCAGGGTCGGCGGTTCGTAGGTCCCTAAACCGCGACTTCGTCGCTACCGCGGGGACTAGCTTTGGTTGAAGAAGCCCTTCTCCACGAGCCGGGCCTTCTCCTCGGCGGAGACCTCAACGTTGCGCGGGGTGAGCAAGAAGGTCTTCTCCGCGATCTTCTGCATGCCGCCCTCGAGGGCGTAGGTGAGCCCGGAAGCGAAGTCGATCAGCCGCTTCGCCAGCTCGCCCTCGGTCGTCTGCAGATTCAAAATCACCGGCACCGAGCGCTTGAAACGGTCGGCAACCTCCTGTGCATCGTTGAAGCTGTGCGGGGTCACGAGGTGTACCTGGACGTCGGCGCCGCCGTTGCCCACCGGCTGCAGCACTCGACCGCGACCCGGCCGGGGCTCGTCCTCGGCGAAGATGTCGTCGATCTCGTCACGGGCACGGCGGCGCTCGGAGATTCGGCTCACGCTCGCCGAGCCACGCGGCGCGGAGGTCTCGTAGACCTCGCCGTGCGGGGCGGTGTCGGGCTCGTAGATGTCGTGCTCGCGGTAATCGGGGTCCTCGGCGAGGCCGAAGTACACGAGCGCTCGTTGCCATGTGTCGCGAAGTGCCATACGGCTGCGGTGTTCGCTCCCTCTACCGCTATTCCTTTACCCCAATTATGCCTGGTCAGCGCGCTGCAGCTATCCGTAGAGCGAGCTGCCGAGCCGGATGATCGTCGCCCCCTCCTCGACGGCCACGCGCCAATCCTGGCTCGTGCCCATCGAGAGGCGGTCGAGGCCGTGCTCGGAGCCGAGCTCGGCCAGCCGAGCGAAGTAGGGCCGCGAGGACTCGGGGTCCTCGGTGAACGGCGGCATCGTCATCAGCCCGACGACCCGCACCGGGCAGCGGGCGATGAACCCGTCCAGCTCGGCAGGGGCGACGCCTCCCTTGCTCTGCTCGCCGGCAAGGTTGACCTCGACCAGGACCTCGGTCTCCGCGCCGCCGTGCCGTCCGAGCTGTTCGAGCGCCGACTCGGTCGCCACCGAATGGATCAGTCGCACCAACGGCAGGATGCGCTTCAGCTTGCGGCTCTGGAGGTTGCCGATGAAATCCCAGGTGAACGAGTCCCCGTGGCGCTCGCGCTTCGCCTCGAGGTCCTGGAGGCGGTTCTCGCCCACCAGCTCGACCCCCGCCTCGGCCAGCGCCGCCATTGCGTCCACCTCGACGTACTTGGTGGCCGCCAGCACCTCGACACCGGGGGGACAGGCTTCGCGGACGCGCGCCAGGTTGGCCCGCACCTTGTCGGGATCGATGTGCGCGATCAGCTCAGGCAACGGAGTCGATCCAGGCCAGACCGCCCTGGCGCCCGGTGCGCGGGCCATCGCGGCGGTGGGAGAAGAACAGCTTTGGCTCGCAACTGGTGCAGATGTCCGCCGACTCGGTCTCGACCACTCCCACCCGCTCGAGCAGCCGCCTCGCGACCTCGCTCAGATTGAGCATCCGGCCACGGGAGACGCCGTTGCCGAGGCTCTCGAACCGCACCAGGACTTGCTCGCCGACCTCGTAGCAGCAGGGACCGATCCCGGGCCCGATCGCGGCAGCGGTAGCCCCCACCTCCTCGACTCCACGCTCGATGATCCCGTTTGCCAGCCCGCGCCAGCCGCAGTGGATCATCGCCACCGCCCCCGCGCCCGCCAGCGCCACCGGCAGGCAGTCGGCGACCTGGACGATCGGCGTCAGCCCGGGGTTCGCGGTCGCCTGGCCGTCGGCGCGGGGAGGCGACGCGTCCTCGGCATATGGATTCGGCTCCGGCGGGCGCTCGCGCCGCAGCACCCTCGTTCCGTGCACCTGGTGGCCGATCAGCATCCCGCCCGCCTCGCGATCGAGGGCGTCCGCGAGGCGGGCGCGATTCGCACGCACGACCGCCGGCTGGTCGCCGGTCAGTAGGCCGAGGTTGAGGCTCTCGAACGGCCCGCTGCCGGTTCCACCGACGCGGGTCGAAAAAGCCGCGGTCGCTGCCGGCATGTGCGCCCGCAACCAGCGCAGCCCGTCTCGCTCTTGCCACTCCATCACCGCTCAGTTTGCCCGGCCGCCCGCAGTGCGGCGTCGAGCTGCTCTTCGCGATTCGTGGCCTCGCCGTCGAGCAGAGCGCGAAACGCCTCGTCGAGGCCGCGGCCGATCGCGGGGCCGGGATCGATCCCGGCGTCGACCAGGTCCTGCCCGGAGATCGCCGGCCGCACGTGCCGGGTGACGGCAATGTAGTTGTCCAGCCATTGCCCGCCCAGGGCGCGCGCCAGCAGCAACTCGGCCTGCGAGAGGCCCGCTGCGGCGGCGACCTCCTCCGAGGGCCTGGCGGGATGCGCGGCGGCGGCGACCCTCGCTCGCTCGGTCTCACCGCCGGCCGCCAGCAGAACCGCGCCCTCGCGGTCCTGGACCTCGTCCTTCCACGGGGCTCGTTGCGCGAGCTCGACGACCTCCGCGATCACCTCCGCGGCGCCGGCGGACATCGCGATCAGCCCCCACCGGTCGAGCAGCTCGAAACCGCGCGCGGGGTCGCACTCGGCGGCCAGCTTGCGACGCTCCGCCTCGACCCGTTCCGCCGAGACCGTGCTCAGATCGGCAGCACGGATCTGCGCCAGCGTTCCCGCCTCGGCGTCGAGGCCGAGGCGGGCGGCGTAGCGCGCGGCGCGCAGCGCCCGCGTCGGGTCGTCTATGAGCGAGCGCTCGTGCAGCATCCGCAAGAGGCCGTCCCTGAGATCCCCCAGCCCCCTGTGCGGGTCGATCAGCTCCCCTGGCGCCGTGAGCGCGACCGCCATCGCGTTGATGCTGAAGTCGCGCCTGGAGAGGTCCTGCTCGAGGCCGGCCGGCCGGACCTCGGGCAGGGCGCCGGGATACGGGTAGGTCTCGGCGCGGGCTCGGGCGACGTCGACGGTGCCGTGGTCAGCGGCGACGGTCGCGGTCTCGAACCGATCGTGCTCACGAATCTCGTCGCCGAGCGCCCGCGCCAGGGCAAGGTGGTCGCCGACTACGACCAGGTCCAGGTCGGCCCGAACGTGGCCGAGCAGCGCGTCGCGGACCGCGCCGCCGACCAGGTAGGCGTCGAGCTCGCTCGCCGTTGCGGCGGCGCGCGCCGCCTCGAACCCCGGCAGGCTCGCGATCCGGCCTTCGAGGCCATCGCGATCGATCTCCCGCTGGCGTGCCATCCAAGTCCTCTTCGAGCCGACGATTTAGCTTTGCCCGGGGTGCCCTTCCCTACCATGACGGCCCCTGCGGATGAAGCGCTTGCTCGGGATATGGCGCGCTTGGAGCGTGCGCACGAAGCTGCTGGCCGTCGGCGGCACGGTCGCCGTGCTCGCCGGCGGCGCCGTCGCCGCCTACGCGGTGCTCAAGCGCGACGCGGATGTCGCCTGCCCGCCTCCCTGCGAGCTCGAGGTCGAGAAGGCGCCGAAGCCGAAGGAGGTGATCGAGACGGTCAATTGGCCCGTCTACGGCTACGACGACCAACGCACGCGCCATCTGCCGACGAGGCGCGTGAGGCCGCCCTACGACTCCTCCGAGTGGAGCTTTCAGGCCGGCAAGCTGCTCGAGTTCTCGCCCGTGGTCGCCGATGGCAAGCTCTACGTCGTCGACAAGGACGCGCGCGTCTACGCACTCGACGCCGACAAGGGAGAGCCCGTGTGGCGCAACGAGATCGGCGACCTCGCGGCCTCCTCTCCCGCCTACGCCGACGGCCGGGTGTTCGTGGTCTCGCTCGAGCCCGGGACGGCGGTCGGCATGCGGGCTCGCGACGGCAAGGTGCTGTGGCAGCGGCCGCTCCCGGGTCGCAGCGAGACCTCACCGCTGGCCTACGGCAAGAACGTGATCGTCGGCAGTGAGTCCGGCGACGTCTTCGCCCTCGACCAGGACGACGGCAGCGTGCGCTGGCAGGTCTCCACCGACGGCAACGTCAAGGGTGGCCTGGCGCTCGACGACGGCGTCCTCTACGGCGCCAACTACGCCGGCGAGGTGTTCGCCATCCGCGCATCAAACGGCTCCTTCGTCTGGCAGTCGAGCACCCAGGGCCTGTCCCTTGGCCGCGGCGGGCCGGTGTACTCGACCCCGGCGGTCGCCTTCGGCCGCGTCTATCTCGGCAGCATCGACGGCCGCATATACAGCTTCGACGCCGACAGCGGCGAGCTGCTGTGGAGCCACTCGACCGGCGATTGGGTCTACCCCGGCCCCGCCGTCGCCGACACCAAGCGCTCCGAGCCGACCGTCTACATCGGCTCCAAGGACCAGAACTTCTACGCGCTCAACGCCGAGACCGGCGAGGTGCGCTGGCAGAAGGACATCGGCGGGGTCGTGCTCGGCGCCGCCAGCGTGCTCGGCGAGGTCGTCTACGTCGCCGGGCTCGGCCCCGACATCGGCACCTTCGGCTTCGACGTCAAGACCGGCAAGCAGGTCTTCGAGTCGGAGCTGGGCGAGTACAACCCGGTGATCTCCGACGGCCATCGGATGTATTTGACCGGGAGCTCCAACATCCGCGCCTTCGAGCACGAGACCAGGGCGGAGCGCAAGCGGGACGCCGAGCGGCGGCGGAAGCAGCGCCGCGAGAAGGTCGAGCGCGAGCAGCGCCAGCGCGAGGTCAAACAGGCCAAGCAGCGGCGCCAACGCGCGGCGAAGCGGGCCAAGCGCCAGAGCCAAGAACAACGTGGCGATGAGGGGAGGGACGCGGGCCGCGGTGACGAAGGCGGCCACTCCTAGCGCGGGCTGCGGTCGGTGCGTCAGCCGGCTGCACGGGATTTGCCGGTGTCGCGGACCGCTATTCCCGCCTCGCTCATCGCCCGTTTGGCATCGGCCACCGAGAACGTTCCGTAGTGAAAGATCGATGCCGCGAGCACCGCGTCGGCGCCGCCGTCGACGACAGCGTCGACCAGGTGTGAAAGCCGGCCTGCGCCGCCGGACGCGATCACCGGCACGCTAACCGCATCGGCGACCGCGCGTGTGAGCTCGAGCTCATAGCCGTCCGTGGTTCCGTCACGGTCCATGCTCGTCAGCAGCACCTCTCCCGCGCCGCGCTCGACCGCCTCGTCCGCCCATGCGATCGCTTCGCGATCCTCGACCAGCGTGCGGCCGCCGTCCACGTACACGTCGTACTCCGGCGTTTCACCGAAGTGTCCCGGCGGTGCATCGCAAGGTGCTGACGCGGCCGCGGCCGCCGCTCGAGCCTTGGCGTCGATCGCGATCACCACGCACTGGGAGCCGAAGACCTCGGCCAGCTCGCCGATCAGCTCCGGCCGCGCCAGCGCGGGGGTATTGACCGAGACCTTGTCGGCCCCGGCGTCGAGCACCGCCTGGGCGTCGGCGACCGAGCGGATGCCGCCCCCGATCGTGAACGGGATGAAGACGTTGTCGGCGGTGCGCCGGGCGAGCTCGACGATCGTCTCGCGCCGCTCGTGCGAGGCGGTGATATCGAGGAAGACGAGCTCGTCGGCGCCCTCGGTGTCATAGCGCTCCGCGAGCTCGACCGGATCGCCCGCATCGCGCAGGCCGACGAAGTTGGTTCCCTTGACGACCCGTCCCGCTTCGATATCGAGGCAGGGGATGACGCGCTTCAGTGCCACCGGACTAGGGCTTTCCGCGCGCCCGTCCGCGGGAGGCGCCCCAAGCGCCACGGGCAAAGCCTCCGGGCTCGAGCTTTTGCACCAGGCGCAGCATCTCCGCGCGCTCGTAGGCGGACAGGTTCTTGCGCGGCCTGCCCTTCGACTGCGCGACCAGCCTCCCCAGCCGCGAGCGCTCGTCGGGCTCGAGCAGCGCGAGGTGTCGGCGGACCAGCAGGGCCACCTGGGCGACCGCGAGCACGCGAAGCCAGAACATCATCCGCCGAGGCTAGCGAGCACCAACGAGTGTTCGAACCAGCGAGCACCGCACCGACGAGTGATTCCGATGGCCGCGGCGCCGGGCCAGGCACCATTAGGCGTCCTTGGGTTCGAGGAACTCGCTCCAGGGGGCGGGATTCCTGGTCACGCCGAAGTTGCTCCAGTAGGTGGCGGTGGCGGGAGCGGGGCCGGCCACCGTCTGGTCGACGAGCTGGTGGACGAGCGCCACCTCGACCCGCTCGTCGCCGGCCAGCCTGTGGTACATCCCGATAGCACCTGCGCCTGACCCGTCGGCCCGAGTGCACGGCACTCGCCTGGACGCCGGCGGCCGAGCTTGCCGTCCGCCCGACAGCCGCTCCATCGAGCGGACCTCGCTAGCCGGCGGGGGCGCCGAGCTCGAGCGCCGCGCGGCCCTCGTCGACCGTGAACCGACCCTCGTACAGCGCCCGGCCGACGATCACGCCGGCGAGTGCCGGCAGGCGCTCGGCGGCGAGCGCGCGCAGATGGTCGAGCGCACCGATGCCGCCGGAGTAGACGAGCTCCGTTCCCTGGTCCGCCGCCGCGCCGGCGGCCACGCGAAGGCCCGTGAGGTCGGGGCCCTCGAGCGTACCGTCCACTTCGACCCGCGTGTAGACGAACCGCCGCACCCCTCGCCGGGCCAGATCGCCGATCAGCTCCGCCGCCCCGATCGCCGCCTGCCTCCCCCAACCCTCGACCGCGACCCGCCCATCCCGGACATCGGTCGAGACCACGATCCGCTCGCCATGCTCGTCGGCCAGCGCCTCGATCAGCGCCGGGTCGGCGAGCGCCGCGGTGCCGAGGACCGCCCGCGCTGCGCCCGCTTCGAGGACCGCCGCGACGTCGCCGGACTCACGCAAGCCGCCCCCGACCTGCACCGGGACGGAGGCCGCCTCGCAGATCCGCAGCACGTGCTCGAGGTTTACCGGCGCCCCCTCGCGAGCGCCGTCGAGATCGACGACGTGAAGCGCCTCGGCGCCCTGACTCTGCCAGCGCCTCGCGGCGTCGAGCGGGTCGGCGTCGAAGGCCGTCTCGCGGTTGTAATCGCCCTGCACGAGCCGCACAGCTCGCCCTCCGCGAATGTCGATCGCTGGAAAGAAAATCACGCCGGAGCGCCGCCGCGGTCGAGGGTGCCCTGGGAGGCGGAGGCTGAGTCCGGAGCACGAAGCCGACCCCCGCCGCCCTTGATGCGGCTTTTCGAAACGCAGATGCCGGCGAAGTTGCGTAGCAGGCGCAGGCCGGCGGCGCTCGACTTCTCGGGGTGAAACTGGACCCCGTAAAGCGGCGGGCGGGCGATCGCGCAGGCGAAGCGCTCGCCGTGCTCGGCGGTGCCGAGGACGTCGGTGGGCTCGGCCGGCCGCGGAGTGAACGAATGCACGAAGTAGAACGGCGTCGTGCCCTCGATCCCATCGGTGAGCTCGGAGTCGCGCTCCCAGCGCACCGGCTCCCAGCCGATGTGCGGAACCTTGAGCCCGGGGGCATGCAGGGCGATCACCTCTCCCTCGAGCAGAGAGAGCCCCTGGGCCCCGCCGAGCTCGGCCGAGGATTCGAAGATGAGCTGGTACCCGAGGCAGATGCCGAGCACCGGGGTGCCGGCCTCGAGCCGGTCGGCGATCAGTCGGTCGAGGCCCAGCTCGCGGACTCTCTCCACCGCCCTCGGAAACGCTCCGACTCCAGGAAGAATCAGCCCGTCGGCCTCGGCGGCGCGTTCGGCCTCCCCGGTGACCGTCGCCTCGGCGCCCACGCGTTCCAGCGCCTTCTCCACCGAGCGCAGATTCCCCATCCCGTAATCGAGCACCACGATCCGCGCCATCAGACCTCCGAGCACCGGGCCCCGAGCACCGAGCGACCCATTAGGTCAACGTCCCCTTCGTGCTCGGCACCCCGTCTTCATCCGGATCGACGGCCACCGCCTCGCGCAGTGCTCGCGCGAATGCCTTGAAGCAGGCCTCGATCAGATGATGGGCGTTGGAGCCGTGGCGGGCGCCGAGGTGCAGGGTCAGCTTCGCGTTCGCGGACAGGGCGCGGAAGAACTCCTCCGCGAGCTCGGCGTCGAAGCCGGCGATCGACACCGGCGGCAGCTCGACGTCGAAGCGGCAGTACGGGCGGCCCGAGATGTCGATCGCGCATTCGGCGAGCGCCTCGTCCATCGGCACGACGGCGTCACCGTAACGGCGGATGCCGTGGCGATCGCCGAGCGCCTGGTCGAGCGCCTGACCGAGGGCGATGCCGACGTCCTCCACGGTATGGTGGCCTCCCGTCTCGAGGTCGCCGCCGGCATCGATCGTCAAGCCCAGACGACCGTGGCGCCCGACCAGCTCCAGCATGTGGTCGAAAAAGCCGACGCCGGTCGACGGAGCGACGGCGCCACCGTCGAGCGCGAGCTCGAGCGAGACCTCGGTCTCGCGTGTCCTGCGCTCGATCTTCGCCTTCCTGGTCATCGTTTCGTCCTCGCTTCGGCCGACTCTCCGTGCACGGGAAAGCCCTCGGCGCCGGCGATCGCGGCCACGTGTGGCGCCAGCGCCGCGGCGGCCTCGGTCGAGAGGGAGACTACGGACGTCCGGCGCATGAACGCCCCGGGGCCCAGCGGTCCGCCGAATCGGGCGGCGCCACCCGTCGGCAGCACGTGGTTGGAACCGGCGGCGTAGTCGCCGAAGGCGGTCGCGCCCCCGGCGCCGACGAAGACGCAGCCGGCCACCCGGCCGCGGGCGGCGGACTCGTCGGCGCCCGCGTAGGCGAGCTCCAAGTGCTCGGGCGCGATCGCGTCGGCGAGGCTCAGCGCCAGCTCGAGCCCGGGGGCGCCGATCAGCGCCAGGGTGGCGCCGGTGACGCTGGGCCGCTCGGCGGAGAGCTCGGCCACCAGCTCGCCGATCCGGTCGAGCAACGCGGCGTCGAGCGAGATCACGACCAACGGGCTGTCGGGTCCGTGCTCGGCCTGCGCGCAGACGTCGAGCGCGATCCACTCCGGGTTCGCGACCCCGCCCGCGACCACGACCAGCTCGCTCGGTCCGGCGAGTCCGTCGATCCCGACCCGGCCCGCGACCAGGCGCTTGGCCTCGGTGACGTAGCGGTTGCCGGGCCCGGCGATCACCTCGACCGCGGCGATCGTTTCGGTCCCGAAGGCGAACGCGGCGACAGCCTGCGCGCCCCCGATCGCGTAGACCTCATCGACTCCGGCGATCGCGCAGGCGGCAAGGACCGCGGCGCTCGGCCTACCCCCGGACGCCGGCGGCGTCGCCACGGCGATCCGCGGGACGCCGGCGACGTAAGCCGGAACGCAGCACATCAGCACCGAGGACGGGTAGGCGCCGCGGCCGCCCGGCGCGTAGATGCCGGCGGCGGCGACCGGCGAGGCGAGTACCTCGATCCGCTGACCCTGCGCGAGCTCCGCGCTCGACGAACGCTCGAACCGCTCGAGCTCCGCGCGGGCGACAGCCTCGATGTTGGCCGCCGCGACCCGCAGCCCCTCGCGCACCTCGGGCTCGAGCAGGCCGGGCGCCGCGGTGATCGCGTCGCGGTCGATTCGCAACTGCGCCAACTCCGCCTCCCCGAAGCGCTCCGCGAACTCGCGAACGGCGTCATCACCACCCTCGCGCACGCGCTCCAGCACTTCGCCCACCGCCTCGGTCAGGTCATCGGGCTCGGGCACCATCGCCCGCAGGCGAGCCGCGAGCGCACGGGCGTCGGCGCCATCCCATTCGATCCGCTCGATTCGCACGCTCACGGAACCTCGTTCGGGCTTCGCGTCGCACCGGGCTCGCTTGTCGGCCGCCGCGCGCTCATCGAATCGCCGCCGCCCGCATCCGCTCGACCAGCGCGTCGATCTCGGCGGCGCGCAGCTTGTGCGCGACCCGGTTCGCAACCAGCCGGGCGGTGCTGGTGGCGATCTCCTCGCGCACCTCGAGCTCGTTCTCGGCCAGCGTGCGTCCGCTTTCGACGAGGTCGACGATGCCGTCGGCCAGGCCGGCCAACGGAGCCAGCTCGACCGAGCCCTTGACTTCGATCACCTCCGCTTGCCGGCCGGTCGCCTCGAACCAGCGCTCCGCCGTGCGCGGGTATTTGGTCGCGATCCGCATCGCTCCCAGGCGACGCTCGGACTCACCGAGCCGCGTGTCGCCTCGACGGCCGGCGAGGACCATCCGACAGGCGCCGAAGCCGAGGTCGAGGAGCTCGTACACCGCCCGGTCGCGCTGCTCGGCGAGTACGTCCTTGCCCGTCACCCCCAGGTCCGCCGCCCCGGCCTCGACGTAGGTGGGCACATCGGACGGGCGCATAGTGACCAGGGTGAGCTCCCCCGCATCGAAGACGAGCGCCCGCGAGTCGCCCCGCAGCTCGCTGGTCTCGACGCCGATCGCGTCGAGCAGGTCGAGGGTCCCGGCGAGCAGCGCCCCACGCGGCACCGCCAGCTTCAACGGCCCCTCGCCGGCGGTACGAATCGCACGCGCGACACCGCTCATGCCCGACCGCCCACCGTATGCGGCCCGCGGCCCGCGGCCTCTGCGCCGAGGCGGTCCTCCTCGGCCTGCGCGACGTGCAGGCGCTCGAGATGGAGGGCGAAGCCCGCGGCGGGGAGCGGCCGGCCGAAGCGACTCATGAGCTCGTCGTAGCGCCCACCGCCGCCGAGGACGTGGCCGAGCGCCGGGTCATAGACCTCGAGGATCGCGCCGGTGTAGTAGCCGAGGTCGCGGAGCAGCCCGAGGTCCACGCTGACCCGGTCGGCGATGCCGCGGGCGCGCAGCGCCTCGAAGGTCTCCGAAAGGCGGCCCACGGCGCGCTCGGTGGCGGGACCGCCGAGGCGGCGCGCCCGCTCGAGCACCTCCGGGCCGCCTCGCAGCGTCGGCACCGCGAGCAGGGTCTCGCGCCGTCGCGGATCGAGGTCGAGCCTCGTGACCTGCGCCTCGAGGCCGACGTGGTCGTGCATGGCGAGGGAGTCGAGCAGCCCGTCGCGCTCCTCGCCCGCGATCCCGAGACCGTCGAGCAGTTGGCGATAGAGATCCGCGTCGCCGATGCCGATCACGGCGCGGGTCAGGCCGGCGGCGTCGAGCGCGGCCGCGAGCACTTCGACCACCTCGGCGGTCCCGTCGGGCGCCGAGGCGCCGACGAGCTCGACCCCGGCCTGGGTGAACTCCCGCATCTGGCCGCGCTGCGGCCGGACCGCACGATAGGCGCGAGCCAGATAGCAGAGCCGGAAGGGCGGCTCCGCGGCCGCGTAGCGGTTGGCGATCAGGCGGGCAATCGGAATCGTCATGTCGGAGCGCAGCCCCAGCAGCTCGCCGGCCTCGTCGAAGAAGCGGTAGGCGACCGGTGCCCCACGCTCGTCGCCGCGCGCGAGCACCTCCTCGTACTCGATCGTCGGCGTCGCAACCTCGCCGTAGCCGAAGCGCTCGAACGCATCGATCAGCCCGAGCGACAAACGCCGCAGCTCCCGCATCTCGTCGGGGAGGATGTCGCGGGTTCCAGGGGGAATTGGATGTGTCATCTCAGACTGCCAACCGCTCGAGGGTGGAGCGTAGGCGGTAGCGACGAGGTCGCGGCTTACCCGCCCACGACCCGCGATCCCTGAACAGGACGCGACCCGCCGAGAGCGGACGCGAAGCGGAGCGTCTCGGCGGAGCTATTCCCGCCCTGCGACCGCTACGCGAGGACCGGCTCCACCGCGACCCGTTCGATCCGCGCGCCGAGGTTGCGCAGCCGCTCGTCGATGCGCTCGTAGCCGCGGTCGATCTGGACCACGTTGCCGATCTCCGAGGTGCCGTCGGCGCAGAGCGCTGCGATGAGCATCGCCATGCCGGCGCGGATGTCGGGGCTCTCGACGCGCTCGCCGTGAAGCCGGCTCGGACCGCTGACGATCGCCCGGTGGGGATCGCAGAGCGTGATCCGAGCGCCCATGGCGACTAGCTTGTCGACGAAGAAGAGGCGGTTCTCGAACATCTTCTCGAAGATCAGGATCGTACCCCGCGCCTGGGTGGCCAGGGCGAGGGCTATCGAGGTCAGGTCGGCCGGGAACGCCGGCCAGGGACCGTCGTCGATCTTCGGGATCGCGTCGCCGAGGTCGTCCCTGACCTCGAGCGCCTGGTCCGGTGGCACGAGCACGTCGTCGCCCTCGACCATCGATTGCAGGCCGAGGCGGCGGAAGTGGCGGCGGATCGTGATCAGGTCGTCGGGCTGCGCATCACGGATTCGCAGCTCGCCACGGGTCGCCGCAGCGAGCGCCATGAAGCTCGCCACCTCGATGTGGTCGGCGCAGATGCGGTGCTCGGCGCCGCCGAGCCGATCGCGGCCGTGGACGGTGATCACGTTTGAGCCGATGCCGTCGATCTGGGCGCCCATCCTGACCAGCAGCCGGGCGAGGTCCTGGACGTGGGGCTCGCAGGCGGCGTTCCCGATCGTCGTCGGGCCGGGCGTCAGCGCCGCGGCCATGAGCGCATTCTCGGTCGCCATCACCGAGGGCTCGTCCATGAAGATCCCGCACGGCTGCAGGCCGTTGGGGGGCCGGGAGACGACGACCTCGCGCTCACCCTCGACCCGGGCGCCCATGTCGCGAAAGGCGTCGAGGTGCGGATCGAGGCGGCGGCGGCCGATGAAGTCGCCTCCGGGGGGCGGCATGCGCGCCTCTCCAAAGCGCGCCAACAGCGGCCCGGCGAGCAAGAACGAGGCCCGGATCCGCTCCGAGAGCACCTCGTCGGGTGCGGTCGAGGTGATCGAATGGGCCCTGAGGCGAAGCTCGTTGACCGCCGACCATTCGGCGCGCACCCCGATGCCCTCGAGCACCGCGATCTGCGTCTCCGTGTCGCGGATCCGGGGCACGTTGGTCAGCACCACCTCCTCGTCGGTGAGCAGGCAGGCGGCGAGGATCGGCAGCGCCGCGTTCTTGTTGCCGGCAGCGATGATCTCCCCCGAGAGCGGTGGGCCGCCCTGGATGACGAACTTCTCCATCGGACGGCTAGGGTAAACGACGCCTGATGGCCGAGCCGACGCGTGATCAAGCCTGGGACCTGGTGTGCGAGTGGATCGAGTCCGACTCGCTCAGAAAGCACCTGCTCGGGGTCGAGGCGGCGATGCGCGCCTATGCGCGCCGCTACGGGGAGGACGAGGAGCGCTGGGCGGTCACGGGCCTCGTCCACGACCTCGACTACGAGCGCTTCCCCGATCTCGACGACCCCGAGAACGGCCATCCGCGCAGCGCGCTGCGCCTGTTCGAGGAGCTCGGCTGGCCCGAGGACGTGATCGACGCGGTCGCCGGGCATGCGACGTTTCTCGGGGTGCCGCGTGAGACGCGGATGGCGAAGGCGCTGTTCGCGGTCGATGAGCTCTCCGGCTTCATCGCCGCCTGTGCGCTCGTGCGCCCGACCGGGATCGAGGGGATGAAGCCGAAGTCGGTGCGCAAGAAGCTCAAGCAGCCGTCGTTCGCCGCCGGGGTCAACCGCGATGAGGTCCGCCAGGGAGCCGAAGAGCTGGGCGTCGATTTCGACCAGCACGTCGCCTTCGTGATCGAGGCGATGGGCGAGCGGTCCGAGGCGCTCGGCCTCGGCCCCCGCCGGGAGCCCACCGACGGGTGAGGCGCGGCTGGAAGATCCTGATCGCCCTCGTGATCGCGCTCGCGGTGCTGCTCGCGGTCAACACGGTGATCGTCAACAACCAGACCAAGGAAGCCGAGGTGACGATCGAGGGCGGGGAGATCATGTCGCTGCCCGCTGGGGACGTGCAAGTCGTCGAGCAGGGTCCGGAGCTGCGCTCGCGGCCGGGCGCCCCGATCGTCCTCTTGCATTGCTATTCCTGCTCGCTGCACTGGTGGGACGAGCTCGCCCCGCTGCTCGCCCGGCGCCACCGCGTGGTCCGCATCGACCTGCTCGGCCACGGCGGCTCGCAGAAGCCGTCGAGCGGCTACGAGATCGACGAGCAGGCGGCGCTGGTGGCCGGCGCGCTCGATCAACTCGGCGTCGAGGGGGCGGTGGTGGTCGGGCACTCGATGGGGTTCTCGGTGGCCACCGCGCTCGCGCAGCGCGCGAGCCAGCTCGTCGATCGGGTGGTCAACATCGGCGAGGGCCCGGGCGAGGACAGCTGCTCGGTGCCATTCGTCGCCAGGCTCGGGTACGTGCCGGTGATCGGCGAGGCGATGTGGCGGTTGACGCCGAGCTTCGCGATCGAGGACGGCTACGGATCGGCGTTCGCCCCCGGCTACGACATCTCCTCGGGCTTTTCGAACCCCGACCAGGTCGTCGACGACCTCCGCGCGATGACCTACACCGCCTTTCGCGATGCCGAGGATGCGGCCGGCGATTACGTCGAGGCGATCCCGCTCGACGACCGCTTGCGGCAGACGGCCGTGCCGCTGCTGAGCATCTTCGGCACCGAGGATCAGATCTGCGATCCCGAGGAGTCGCAGGCCGCTTATGAGGGCGTCCCCGGCGCGCGGCTCGCCGAGATCGAGGGGGCCGGGCATTCGCCCAACGTCGAGAAGCCGCAGGAGACGGCGGCGCTGATCGAGGAGTTCGCGCTCGACGCCGGCGACGAGGCGATCCCCGGGCCGCCGACGGACGTCGGGCAGCGGCCCGGGCGCGACCGCGGGGGCAACTAGGCCCGCCGAGCAGCAGCCAGAGCAGGGTTGAGGATCAGCCGCAGCCTAGCGCCAGCGCCCGCCCTCCTTGGCCCATTCGTTCAGGTGGTCGACCGAGCAGAAATCGTCGCCGACGCGGTGCTCGCCGCGGTGACGGACCAAGAGAACGTGGACCTCGCCCAGCTCGGCGTCGCAGTGCGAGCAGCGCAGCGGCCTCGAGTCGATGTCGGGTGGCTCGGCGAGCCCGCCGGCCTCCCAGTGCGCGCCCTGGATCGTCCACGGAATCACGTGCTCGAGCCGGCAGAAGGCGGCGCGGCGCTCTCCGGCCGGCTCGTAGGCGCGGAATCCGTCGTCGGCCTCGACCCGCTCGCCGCACCATGAGCAGCGCTCGGCCGGGGTCATCGGATCGGGTAGCGTCGCGGGCGCATGGCGCCGCTGAGGATAGTCGCGCTCGAGGGCGATCAGACCGGACAGGAGCTGCTCGAGCAGTCGCTGCGGCTGCTCGATCCCGAGCTGCTCGGGTTCGAGCTCGAGGTGATCCGCTTCGATCTCTCGCTGGAGAACCGGCGCGCGACCCGCAACGGCGTCTGCGCCGAGGCGGCGGAGGCGATGAAGGAGACCGGGCTTGGGCTGAAGGCGGCCACGATCACGCCCGAGGGCGCCGACGACGTCGGCAGCCCCAATCGCCTCCTGCGCGAGGCGATCGACGGCAAGGTGATCCTGCGCACCGGGCGCCGGATACCCGGTGTCACCCCGGTGGGCGGCGTCCATCACCCGATCTCGGTCTGCCGGATGGCGGTCGGCGACGCGTACGGCGCCGAGGAGCGCCGCGAGCGCGACGGCGATGACGAACTCGCCCTGCGAACCGAGCGGATCCGCCGCTCCGACTGCCGGGCCGTCGCCGAGTACTCGTTCCGCGAGGCCGAGCGGATCGGCGGCCGGGTCTACGGGGGGCCCAAGTGGACGGTCAGCCCCGTCTACGAGGGGATGCTGAAGGAGGAGATGGACGCCGCCTCCGAGCGCCACCCCGGGGTCGCCTACGAGCCGGTACTGATCGATGCGACCCTCGCCGGGCTCGTCGGGGGCGCCGCCGACGACTCGCTGGTGATCCCGTGCCTGAACCGCGACGGCGATCTGCTCTCCGACCTCGTCTTGCCGTTGTTCGGCTCGATCGCCGGGGCGGAGTCGATCCTGCTTGCGCTCGACGCCGAGCTGGCGCCGAGCGTGGCGATGGCCGAGGCCCCGCACGGCACCGCGCCGGCCCTGGAGGGCAAGGACCTCGCCAACCCGATGGCGATGATTCTCGCCTGCGCCGCCCTGCTTCATTACGCCGGCGATGTCACCGCGAGCGCCGAGCAGACCTCGGCGGCGGCCGACCGGGAGGCCGAAGTCGCGTCGCGGGCGATCTATGAGAGCGTATTCGAGACGGTCGCTGCCGGAACTCGAACGCCCGATCTCGGTGGCCATGCCGGCACAACCGAGTTCACCGACGCGGTGATCGCGCTCGTGCGGCGCAAGCTCGACGCTTGGTCCAGTCTCGGCGGCCCAAACTGAGTTTCGGTTTCACGATCCCGCCGCGCGGATAGGATCACGGGCGGTATGGAGGCCGGAACCCTAGGTCCCGGGCAAGAGCGCACGATGGGCGAGCGGTTCGCGCACGCGCTCAACCGCTTCAGCGAGGCCCCGTACGTGGTCAAGGCGGGCATCGGGATCTTCCTCCTCGACCTGGTGCTGGTGCTCGCCGACCGCCGGCCCGACTCGGTCGGCGAGTGGGTGCTGCTGCTGGCGATCTTCGCCGCCACGGTCGCCGCGATGGTGCCGCTCGAGCGCCGCCCGGCCGCGACCGCGGCCGTCGTGCTCGCCAACGTCGTCGCCATCCTGATCCTCTACCACGGCCTGCACGAGGTCTCGCAGCGCGGCATCAACGGCCTCTCGCTGGGGGCGATCTACGCGCTCGGCGCCGTCGGGCTGACGCTCGTCTACGGGATCCTGAAGCTGGTCAACTTCGCCCACGGCGACTTCCTCACCTTCGGCGCCTACATGGCGTACCTCGTCAACGTCACCTGGGAGCTTCCGCTGGTGTTCGGGCTCGCGTTCGCGGTCCTGACCACGGCGCTGCTCGGGATCGGGCTCGAGAAGGTGATGTGGGGGCCGATGCGAGGCCGGGGCGCAGGGATGCTGCAGCTGCTCTTGATGGCGATCGGGCTCGCCTTCGTGATCCGCTACGGGATCCAGTTCGTCTGGGGGACCGAGCTGCGCCAGCTCAACGTCAACCGCACCGACACGGTCAACTTCCTCGACCTGCGCGTCGGTCGCACGCAGCTGATCGTCATCATCGTCGGCTTCGTAACCCTGATCGCCACCGGGCTGATGCTGCGCATGACCCTGCTCGGCAAGCGTATGCGGGCGCTCTCCGACGACCTCGACCTGGCCGAGACATCCGGTATCGACACCTCGCGCGTGATCCTCTACACGTGGTTGTTCGCGGCCGGGCTCGCAGGGCTGGCGGGAGTCTTCGCCGGAGCGATCACCCAGCTCCAGCCCGAGCTCGGATTCGAGCTCCTGCTGCCGATCTTCGCCGCCGTCGTGCTCGGCGGGATCGGCAACGCCTTCGGCGCCCTCACCGCCGGGATCGTGCTCGGTGTGGTGATCGAGTGGTCGACCTTGATCGTCGCTCCCGGCCTCAAGCTCGCGGTCGGCTTTGTGATCCTGATCATCGTCCTGATCATCCGGCCGGAGGGCATCTTCGGCCACGCGAGGACCGTGTGACCGACCCGCTCGCGATCTTCCCGCTCGGGCTCACGTTCGAGGCCTTCACCGACATCGACTTCTGGACCAGCGTCGGCATCTTCGCCGGCATCTACACGATCTTCGCGCTCGGGCTCCAGCTCAACGTCGGTTTCACCGGGATCCAGAACTTCGGCCAGGCCGGGTTCATGGCGATCGGCGCCTACTCGATGGCGATCCTGACCGCCGAGGAGGGGATGAACTTCTGGCTCTCGCTCCCGATCTCGATCCTGATCACGATCGCCTTCGGCCTCATCGTAGGCCTGCCGTCGTTGCGACTGCGCGCCGATTATTTCGCGATCGCAACCATCGCCTTCGCGGAGGCGATTCGGCTGATCGCGCTCAACGCCCGCGACCTGACCAACGGCGCCCAGGGCATCTTCGGCTTCGACGACAGCTGGGACTCGATCAGCGAGTCGATCGAGGACTTCATCATCGACCTCGGCTGGACGGACGTCCCCGGACTGTTCCCGCTCTTCCTCGTCACATGGGGGATCGCGGTGCTGATGATGTTCAGTCTCACCCGTGTTCAGGGAACGCCTTGGGGCCGTGTCCTGCGGGCGGTCCGCGAGGACGAGGACGCCGCCAGAGCGCTTGGGAAGAATGCCTTCTCCTACAAGCTGCAGTCACTGGCGATCGCGGCCTCGATCGGCGCGGTCGCGGGATGGCTGCTCGCGATCCAGCTCGCCTTCGTCGTCCCGGACGAGTTCCAGCCGATCGTCACCTTCATTGGCTACGTCGTCCTCGTCCTCGGCGGGCTCGCGAACTACTGGGGGGTGGCCGTGGGAGCGATCATCCTCTGGACGGTGCTGGAGGGGCTGCGCTTCCTCGAGTTGCCGATCTCGGAGACCAAGATCGCAGCGCTGCGCTTCATCATCGTCGGCCTGGTCTTGATCGGGTTGATGGCGTTCCGCCCGCAGGGCGTGTTCGGCAAGCGCGAGGAGATGGTCCTCGGTGACTGAAGCGCCGATCTTCGAGGCCGAGGGGATCGAGAAGAGCTTCGGCGGCATCCGGGCGGTCAACGGGGCGACGATGGACGTCAAGCGGGGCTCGATCACCGCCCTGATCGGCCCCAATGGCGCCGGCAAGACGACCTTCTTCAACCTGATCACGGGCTTTTACCGGCCGGATCGCGGGCGGGCGAGATTCGACGGCCGCGAGGTTCAGGGCAGGCCGCCGTACGTGATCGCCAGGTTCGGGATGGTGCGCACCTTCCAGATCACCAAGGCGCTCGCGGCGATGCCCGTGATCGACAACATGATGCTCGCGGCGCCCGACCAGCCCGGTGAGAGCCTGCGCAACGTGCTCTTCCGGCCCCTCGCCTGGCGCAAGCGCGAGCAGGAGGTTCACGAGCAGGCGATCGAGTTGCTCGACGTGTTCAACCTCACCCGGCTCGCGGATCACTACGCGGGCACGCTCTCGGGCGGCCAGCGCAAGCTGCTCGAGCTCGCACGAGCGCTGATGGCGCAGCCTCGATTTCTGCTCCTCGACGAGCCGATGGCGGGGATCAATCCGACCCTCGGCAGGCGACTGCTCGACCACATGCAGCGCCTGCGGGCCGAGGACGGCGTCACCTTCCTGTTCATCGAGCACGACATGGAGGTGGTCATGAACCACTCCGATCGCGTGATCGTAATGGCCGAGGGCCGCGTGATCGCCGAGGGCGAGCCGCAGGCGGTGCGCTCCGACCGGGCGGTGATCGACGCCTATCTCGGCGGGGCGGGACACGGAGGCATCGAGTGAACGAGATCGCGCCGGGGGCGAGGCTGCTTCAGACCGAGGGGCTGATCGCCGGCTACGTGCCCGAGGTCGACATCCTCAGCGGCGTCTCGGTCAGTGTCAACGAGGGCGAGATCGTCACCATCGTCGGCCCCAACGGCGCCGGCAAGTCGACCCTGATCAAGACGATCTTTGGGCTCCTGCGGCCCCGCGCGGGGCGGATCGTCTTCCGCTCCGAGGACATCGCCGGTCGCAAGCCGCACGACATCACCCGGCTCGGGCTCAGCTACGTGCCGCAGCTAGACAACGTTTTCCCGAGCCTCACGGTCGAGGAGAACCTCGAGATGGGCTCCCTCGACCGCTCGCGCACCGCCGAGCAGCGGCAGCGCATGTACGAGCTCTTCCCGCGGCTGGGCGAGCGGCGCGGGCAGGCCGCCGGGACGATGAGCGGCGGCGAGCGACAGATGGTCGCCATGGCCAAGGCGCTGATGCCGGACCCCGAGGTGCTGCTGCTCGACGAGCCCTCGGCCGGCCTCGCCCCCGCGTTCGTCGACGCGATCTTCGAGAAGACCCAGGAGGTCAACCAGGCGGGCGTCACCATCGTCATGGTCGAGCAGAACGCCCGGCGCGCGTTGACAATGTCGGACCGCGGTTACGTCCTCGACCTCGGCAGGGACCGCTTCGAGGGGCCCGGCAAGCAGCTGCTCGAGGACCCGAAGGTCGCCGAGCTCTACCTCGGCGGCACGGCGCGAATCGACCGCGCTGAGGCCGCGCCGGAGTAGGCCTCCGCGACGTGAAGCGGCCGGGAACCCGAAGGCACCCGGCCGCCTGAAACGCGCACCACGAGCGTGCGCCGCCAGTTCTCGTCGGCCTACGAGTCCGGCGGGACCACCTCGATCTCGTCGGTGGGCTCGGGTACGCCGCCCTTGAACGAGTAGATGTCGTAGACACCGGAGGTCGCGTCGCCGCTCTCATCCAGGTCGATCGGACCGGACGCCCCCTGGTAGTCGATGTCGTCGCCGTTCTGCAACGCCTCGATCGCCTCGGGCAGCTCCTCCCACGTGTACGGGTCGCCTCCGGGGGCGCTGATCGACTGCACTTCGGCCGCCATGTCGGCTCCCTCGGTCGACCCGGCGGCGACCGCCGCCAGGTAGCAGAGGACCGCGGCGTCGAAGTTCTGCGCATCGAACGTTTGCCGTTCGACGTCAGTCGGCTCGGCCGACGTGTAGAGCTTGTCGAACGCCTGTGACGAGGTGTCATCGTCCGGGACGCCCGGAGCCGTTCCGCGGAGGCCGTTGACCGCATCGGCCCCGGCACCCGCTGCCAGATCGCCGGAGATCAGGCCGTCGGTGACGAACGTGATCTTCGGGTCGAAGCCCGCCCGCACGAGCGCGGGACCGACCTTGTTGTAGGTCTCCGGGAAGTCGATGATCACGATCCCGTCCGGGTTGCCAGACACGATCTGGTCGGCCTCGGTGTCGTAGTTCGGGAGGTCGATGTCATAGACGACCTCCTCGCCGACCGTGCCTCCGGCCTCCTCCCAGGCGGCGCTGAACGTGTCCGCCAGGCCCGTGCCGTAGGCGTCGTTGCGAGCTCCGATGTTGACCGTGGTGCCCTCGGCGCCGCCGAGGCCCGGACCGACAAGGAACTCGGCCAGCGTCGGGCCCTGGAACGAGTCCGGCGGCGCGGTCCGGTTGACCAGCCCGTCGTCCTCGAGACCGGTGATCTCATCCGACGTCGACGCCGGCGAGATCAGCAGCACCTCCTCGGGGATCGCGACCGACTCCGCGGTCGGGATCGTGTCCGCCGATGCCCACGCGCCGGTGATGCAGCTCGCGCCGTCCGACTCGACCATCTTCCGGGCCGCCTGCACCGCGCACTGCTGATCGGCTCCACCGCAGTTGTCCTCGTGGACGATCTCGACCGTGTGGTCGACGCCCGACTCCTCGATCGCGGCGGTGATCTCCTCGACCGCCAGGTCGGCGGCCTTCTCACCCGGGGGTCCGAAGTCGGCCAGGTCCCCGCTCAGCGGGACGGAGTCGCCGATTACGAGGTCGAGTGAGGTCTCTCCCCCACCATCCCCGCCGTCGTCGTCATCGTCGCCGCAGGCAGCGATGCCGAATGACAAGCCGGCCACCACAAGGGGCAACAGGACCAGCCTGATCCTTCTCATGAAGTACTCCTCTCTCGGAAACCAAGACGCACGGAGGCCGTCTTTGGCCGCCGGCTAAGCCCGTTCTATCAGGATCGGCGGCAGGAGGGCAACCCAAACGTGCATCTGCAGGCTCGCGGCTGGATCGGCCGGCTAGAACGAGCGGCTCGGAGCCTGCTCGCCGTCGATGCCGACCCGTCTCCACTCGGCTATCCGGCCGTCCACGATCGCGAATGCGGTCCGCGCCTCCCCCCCGGTTCCCGGGCCGCAGGTACCGGGTCCTGGACGCTCGGTGAGACGAAAGGTCGCGACGACGAAACCGCCCTCGGGCACCGCGCGCACGAGTTCGGCGCCGCAGGGAAGCGAGGCGTTGAAGAGGCGGGCATCGTCGAGATCGCGGATCTGGATCAGCGCCGGCCCGTTCTCGGCCACGCTGGGGATGGCGAAGTAGCCCGCGGCGCCGTCGATATCGCCCTCGCTCAGGGTTCGCGCCCACTCGTCGATCACCTCGGCCTCGGCGGGATCGGCACCGCCGGGGATCTCACCCTCGGCCTGCCGCCCACCTGGGTCGGATCCTGACTCCCCGCCATCATCACAAGCGACCAGCGCGAACACGGCGATCAGGGCAATGGCTGCATATCGCATCGGCATGCCAATTCTGACGATGGCGTGAATCCGCCTTGACATTCTGCGCACGCTATACGAACATGTGTTCGACTCTGATGATCGCCTGCGCCCTCATCCCCCG
>JAJNAZ010000065.1 GCA_021155855.1 Solirubrobacterales bacterium | reverse complement strand
CAGACCTACGATGCGCTCTATCTGAACAACTACGCGACGATCAACATTCTCGACACGCTGAAACGGATCACGGGGGTCGGCGACGCCTCGCTGTTCACCTCGCTCGACTACAGCATGCGGATCTGGCTCGATCCGAACAAGCTCACCAGCCTCGACCTGACCCCCTCCGACGTCGCCGCGGCGATCCAGAGCCAGAACATCCAGGCGGCGGTCGGCCGGATCGGCGCGGCGCCGCTCGCGCCCGATCAGCAGTTCCAGCTGACCATCACGACGCAGGGCCGGCTGACCGGTGCCAAGGCGTTCGAGGACATCATCGTCCGGGCCAACCCCGACGGCTCGGTGGTGCGGGTCAAGGACGTCGCGCGGGTCGAGCTCGGCGCCCAGATCGCCGACATCGGCTCGTTCTACAACGGCGCGCCGAGCGCCGCGCTCGGCATCTATCAGGCACCCGGCGCCAATGCCGTCCAGGTGGCCGATGCGGTCCGCGCCGAGCTCGAGCGGCTGGCGCAGCGCTTCCCTGACGATCTGACCTACGGCGTCGTCTACGACACCACCGTGTTCGTCAAGACCAGCATCGAGGAGGTGGTGCACACGCTGGTCGAGGCGTTCGCCCTGGTCGCGCTCGTGGTCTTCCTGTTCCTCGGCAAGCTCCGCACCACGCTGATCCCGATCATCGCCGTGCCGGTCTCGCTGATCGGCACCTTCGCGGTGATGCTGGCGATCGGCTTCAGCGCCAACACGGTCTCGCTGCTGGCGCTGGTGCTGGCGATCGGCATCGTGGTCGACGACGCGATCGTGGTGGTCGAGAACGTCGAGCGGGTGATGGAGGAGGAGCCGCATCTCTCGGCCAAGGAGGCGACCCGCAAGGCGATGACGCAGATCGTCGGGCCGATCCTCGCGATCACGCTCGTGCTCTTGTCAGTGTTCGTGCCGGTGGCCTTCATCCCCGGCATCAGCGGGCAGCTGTTCCAGCAGTTCGCGGTCGCCGTCTCGGTCGCGATGGTGATCTCGGCGATCAACGCGCTGAGCCTCAGCCCGGCGCTCTGCTCGGTGCTGCTGAAGCCCGGCGCGCACGCCACGCGCGGTCCGATGCGCTACGTCATGGGCGCGATCGACTACACCCGCGACGGCTATGCCGCGATCGTCAAGCGCCTGGTCCGGGTCTCGGTGCTGAGCCTGGTGGCGCTCGCGGTGGTCGTGGTCGCGACCGGCGCCTTGTTCCGGATCACGCCGACCGGCTTTTTGCCGGCTGAGGATCAGGGCGCGTTCTTCGCGCAGGTGGCCCTGCCGGAAGGCGCTTCGGTCAATCGCACCCAGGAGGTGGTGAACCAGGTCGAGCAGATCATGAGCACGACGCCCGGCATCGTCGGCGTGACCTCGATCACCGGTTTCAATTTCCTCAACAACCTCGCCCAGTCCAACAGCGCGTTCATGGTGATGACGCTCGCCCCGTTCGAGGAGCGCCTCGCGGCCGAGCTCGGGGTCGAGGCGATTCTCCGGCGGGTCCAGCCGCAGCTCTCGGCAGTCTCGGGGGCCACGGCGTTCGCCTTCAATCTGCCGCCGATCATCGGCCTCGGCAGCACCGGCGGGTTCGAGTACCAGCTGCAGGACCTCAGCGGCCGCGATGTCGCCGAGCTCGCCCAGGTGATGCGCGCGCTGATCGTCGAGGCCAACCAGCAGCCCGAGCTGTTCAACGTGTTCAGCACCTTCGCCGCCGACACGCCCCAGCTCTATCTCGATCTCGACCGCAACAAGGCGCAGACGCTAGGCGTCCGGATCGACGACGTGTTCACCGCGCTGCAGGGCACGCTGGGCGGCCTCTACATCAACGATTTCAACCTGTTCGGGCGCACCTGGCAGGTCAACATCCAGGCCGACCAGGACTTTCGCAAGGCGGTCGACGACATCTTCAAGGTGCACGTGCGCAACGCCGCAGGCGAGATGGTGCCGATCCGCTCGCTCGCCTCGGTGCGCCTGGTGCTCGGGCCGTCCGCCCTGATCCGCTACAACCTCTACCGCAGCGCCACCGTCAACGGCTCGGCGGCGCCGGGCTACAGCACGGGCGATGCGCTCGCCGCGATGGAGCGGCTGTCGGCGACCACCCTGCCGGCCGGCTACGCCTTCGAGTGGACCGGCACCGCGCTCCAGGAGAAGGAGGCGGCCGGTCAGACCACGGTGGTCCTCGCGCTCGCGCTCCTGTTCGCCTACCTGTTCCTGGTCGCGCTCTACGAGAGCTGGAACATCCCGATCCCGGTGCTGCTGTCGGTCTCGGTCGGCGTGCTCGGGGCGATCGCCGCGATCATCCTCGCCGGCCTGAGCTTCGACATCTACGGCCAGATCGGCCTCGTCGTGCTGATCGCGCTCGCCGCCAAGAACGCGATCCTGATCGTCGAGTTCGCGATCGAGCAGCGCCAGCACGGTAAGTCGATCGTCGATTCCGCGATCGAGGGCGCAAGGCTGCGCTTCCGCCCGGTGATGATGACGAGCTTCGCCTTCGTCGCCGGCCTCGTGCCGCTCGTGATCGCGAGCGGTGCGGGCTCGATCAGCCGTCGCTCGGTCGGCACACCGGTGTTCGGCGGCATGCTCGCCGCCGCGCTGGTCGGGGTGTTCCTGATCCCGATGCTCTACGTGGTCTTCCAGTGGCTGCGCGAGCGCGTGAGCCGCAAGCCGGCGGCGGCCGGGCGCGCGCCGGCCGAGCCCGACGAGCTGCCGGCGCCACGCGGCGCCCCGGCGGAGTAGCCCGCAGACCGGAGCCGCCGCTACCAGTGTCGCCCGCTCAGCCGTCCCGCGCGGCGCTCACGCGCCAGATCCGGTTGCCGACATCGTCCGCCACCAGCAGCGCGCCTTGCGCGTCGATCGCGACCCCGACCGGGCGGCCGAGCGCCTCGCCCTCGTCGTCGACGAACCCGGTCAGCACGTTGACCGGATCGCCGACCGGGCGGCCGCCCTCGAACGGCACGAAGATCACCTTGTAGCCGCTCCGCGGCTCGCGGTTCCACGAACCGTGCTGCCCGACGAAGGCGCCGCGCAGGAACGGCAGCGGCAGGCTCGCGCCCGCGGCGAAGGTGAGCCCGAGGGAGGCGGTATGCGGCCCCAGCGCGTAGTCCGGCACGATCGCCTGGGCGACCAGATCCGGCCGCTGCGGCT
>JAJNAZ010000045.1 GCA_021155855.1 Solirubrobacterales bacterium | reverse complement strand
CGAGCAGGTCGGGAACATGATCATCCTGACCGGCAAGACGATCACCGCCACGGTCCGCCCGCCCTACCCCTACGGGGGCGAGTTCGTGGGCCAGTTCCTGTTCGCGCTACGGCTGTGCTGGTTTCCGATGGCGATCTCGATGGTCGCGGTCTCCTTCGGTGCCCCGGGCCTGCAGGCGGCGAACTTCCTCAGCCTGTTCGGAGCGCTCGATCGGCTCGGCGGCTTCTTCATCCTCGCGAGCGTTCGCGAGTTCGCCCCCTTCGTCAGCGCGATCATCGTCGCCGGGGTCGCCGGGACCGCGATCACCGCCGATCTGGGCGCGCGCAAGATCCGCGAGGAACTCGACGCGCTGCAGGTGCTCGGCGTCGACCCGATCAAGAACGTCGTCGCGCCGCGCTTTCTCGCCCTGATGCTGATCACCGGCCTGCTCGACATCTACGCGATTCTGTTCGGCATCTCCGGCGGTCTGTTCGCCGAGATCGCCTACGGCCAGCCGCTGGGCGGCTTCTTCGCCACCCTGTTCAACAACGCCTCGGTCACCGACCTATGGGCCTCGATCCTGAAGACGACCCTGTTCGGGGCGATCGTCGCTGTCGTCTGCTGTTACAAGGGGATGAATGCGTCCGGAGGCGCCGAGGGGGTAGGCAGGGCGGTGAACGAGGCGGTGGTCGTCGCGCTGCTCGCCGTGTTCGCGTTCAACTATGTGTTCACGCAGACCCTGCTCGCCACCCACCCCGAGATCTCGGTGATCAAGTGATGGGTGGCCTCACCGTACCCAGGGACTCCGGCGGCCGGCTGGCGGGCGCCTTCGTGCTCTGCGTCCTCGGCCTCGCCACCCTCGCTTTTTGGATCGGGATCCCGGTGGGCATGCTCTGGGCGCTCGGCGAGCTCACCGTCACGGGGCCGACCCACGTCATCGCCGGAGTGCTCGGGGTCCCGCTCGCGATGGTCGCCTTCGCCCCGGTCCTTTTCTGGCTCAACGGCCTCTATCTGCGGGTGACCGGGGTGCTCGCGCGGCTCGCCGCCGACGAGGACGAGACCGGTTGGCAGCCGCGCGTTCGCGGGCCGCTCGAGCCGATGCTGATGGCCTCCTTCCTGATCGCCCTGACGGCGCTCCTCGTCTGGTTCTTCGTCTTCGCCGAGAACCCGTCCCCCCAGGTGATCTAGCTCCAGCACCCCTCGTCGACGCGACGAGATGCGAAGGGGCTAGAGCTAGTACCAGGCCGAGCCGGGGTCGCGCTCGGGCTCGCGCAGATCGCCGGCCTCGGCGCCGAGCAGGTCGGGGTCGTCGCGGCCGAGCTCCCAGAGCAGGTCGTCGAGCAGCGGCGGCGAGACCCCGGCCTCGGCGGCGACGCGCGCGAACGCGTCCCGGGTCGCGGCACGCACCCGGTCGAGATCGTCGCCCGGCGCCACCAGCCCGGAGCGCAGCGCCAGCCGCATGAGCACGTTGTCGGCGCTCACCTGCCAGTGCTCGGGATCGGCGATCTCCAGCCACCCGCGCCGCTCGCAGATCTTCGCCAGCAGCTGCGACTTCTTCGCCAGCGGATCGGCGTAGGCCTCGAAGGCGGCGAGACGCTCGAGCAGCCCGTCGTGCCCCCCGAGCCGGCCGCCGGAGGCGTCCAGCAATCGCGCCGCCGCTCCCCCGTAGTCGCGCTCGAGCCCGGCGGCGAGATCGCGCCATAGCGCCGCGCGGCGCTCGGGGTCGGCGACCGTCTCGCCGCCGATGCGAAATATGGCCGCCACGCCGGCGGCCGAGGCGCCGAGCTGCGTCGGGGCGGTGAGCAGACCCGGTCGCCGGCGTGCCGCCCGCAGGCCGATCGCCCACATCAGCTCGCTGCCCTCGAACGGGCCCTCGCCGTCGACCACGTAGCGCCCCCGGTAGCCGGTTCGGTGGTCGACCGCGCAGAGGAAGATCGCCGAGTCGGGGCCCGGGACGTGGGCGAAATCCGGCGGCTCGTAGCCTCTCAGCAGGTCGCCGACGCGCGCGACCACGCGCTCCCGCGCCGCGAATGAGCCCTGTGTCGCCATCGCGACGACGCTACCGCGGCCAGGTGGCGCCCGAGGCGCATCGGACAGAATGCGCGTTCCGATGAGCCCGGACTCGAACCAGATCGTGCTCGGCCGGCTGCGATTCAGCCGCCATGCGGCGATCGCGGCGCTCGCCGCGGCGCTCTTTATCGCGCTCTCGATCTGGTGGCTGCTCTACGACAAGCGGGTCCCGGGCGGCGGCGACCCCGGTCGCCACCTGTCGCTGGCCCTGACCTTCGGCGGCTGGCTGCGCGACGGAGACATCGGCTCGATGTTCACCACCGGGGCCCAATTCGGCGACGACTTCTTCTACCCGCCACTGGTCCACTTCGTCGGCAGCATTCCCTCCGCGCTCGGCCTCCAGGTTCAGGACTGGGGCACGATCGCGGTCAACGTCGTCTTCGTCCCGATGCTGGTCGCCGGCTGCTTTCTGGTCGGGCGGATGACCTACGGGCCGCTGGCCGGCGTGCTCGCGGTGCTTTTCGCGCTCGGTACGCCGATGCTGGTCAACCTATTTCACGTCTTCCTGCTCGACGCCCCGCTCACGGCGGCTGTCGCGCTCGCGCTCTGGGCGCTGCTCGCAACCGAGCGCTTCAGCCGCACGCGGATGAGCGCCCTCGCCGGTGCGCTGATCGCGGTGGCGACGCTGGTGAAGACGCCGGCGCCGCTGTTCTTGGCCGGGCCGATCGCGGTGATGCTGATCGGCGGCGGCTGGCGCCAGTGGCGAAACCTGCTGATCGCGGCCGGCGCGGCGCTGCTGGTCGCCGGCCCCTATTACCTGATCAACGTCGACGAGCTCGTGGGCACCACGGAAGCGACCACGGTGGCCGGCAACGCAGGAAATACCGGGGGGGCGGGGCTGGAGTCGGATTCGCGCTTCTCGCTCGACAACCTCAGCTACTACGGCTGGGTCGCGATCAACGTCCAGTACCTGGTGCCGCTGCTGGCGCTGCTCGTCGTCGGTCTGGTTGCCGCGGTGCGCGAACTGCGCCAGCGCCGCCATCTCCCGGAGCTGGTCGCCGGGCTCGTGGTCGGCTACCTCGCACCGACCCTGCTGCTCTCGATCCGCGATCCCCGCTACACGCTGCCGCTGCTCGTGTACGTGGCCGTCCTCGCGACCGGCTGGATCGCGGTCTCGCGGCGCGCGTTGTTGGCCGGCATCGGGGCGGCAGTGCTCGCGGGGGCGGTGATCGTCAACGTCGGCGCCGCGATCACCGACGTGCCGACGGTGCGGGTGTCGGCGCCGGGCGACCGGCCGAACCCTGGGGACGAGACCCAGCCGGGTCGCTTCACCTTCCTCGACGGCAAGGGCTACGTCGTCGGCCCGCCCCGACCAGACCCGCTCTGGGACCGGCTGCTGACCGCCGCTGAGCGCGACGGACTCGAGACCGCCCTGATCCTGCCGCGCGAGACCCCGCTCTGGGGCACCGACATAATCGGCTTCAACGTGCTCGCGCGGGAGTACGACGTCCGCGGCGAGCTCTACGGAGAGCTGCCCCCGCACGCCGACCTGAGGATCAACACCTGGTGGACCAGCGACGACTACTGGGTGGGAGAGAGAGGCCTGCCGGAGCCGTGCGGCACGGTCGAGGAGGGGGCGCTTGCGCCGCCGGAGTCGGATCCGGTGCCGCTCAGCGTTGCGGTGGAGCGCTTCGTCGACGGCCGCTACGAGCGCTGGTGTGAGTTCTGATGTCGGCCGCGCGCGATCTCCTCTCCCGCCATGCCCTCCTGCTGATCGTCTTCGTCGGCGCCGCGATCAGGTTCGGCACTCTCGGAACCCAGGGCTTCTGGCTCGATGAGCAGGTGACGCTCGACGTGATCCGCCAGGGCCCGATCGACCTGCTCAAGCAGGTGCAGGCGGGCGAGTCCAACCCGGGGCTCTACTACCTGTTGGCCGGCGGCTGGGAGAGAGTGTTCGGCAGCAGCGAGATCGGAATCCGCTCGCTCACGGCGCTGCTCGGGACGGCGACGATCCCTGTGGTCTATGCGGCGGCCAGTGCGCTGGGATCGCGCCGCGCCGGCCTGATCGCGGCCGCCCTGACCGCCACCAGCCCGGTGCTGATCTGGTACGCGCTCGAGGTTCGCAACTACACGCTGTTCGTCTTTTTGGCCGCGGTCGCGTTCCTGTGCTTCGTCAAAGCGCTCGACGACCGGGGCCAGCGGTGGCTGTGGGGGTGGGCGCTGGCCTCCGGGCTGGCGCTCGGCACCCATTACTTCGCCTTCTTTCTGATCCTTCCGGAGCTGGCCTGGCTGTGGCTGAGGCGGCGCGATTCGCGCGTCGACACCGGCCTGGCCGCCGCCGCGATCGGCGTCGTCGCCGTGGCGCTGCTGCCGCTCGTGGCCACGCAGCGCGGCCGCGGCGACTGGATCGAGGACTACGGCCTCGCCGACCGCATCTTCCAGGTGCCCGAGCACTTCCTGGTCGGTCTCCAGGTGCCTTGGGAGGCGCTGCCGGCGGCCGTTGTCGTCGTGGTCGGGCTGATCGCGCTCTACGGCGTCGTCAGAGCGGGGGCTGCCGCCCGGCTCGCGATCGCGATCCCGGTCAGCGTCTTCTTCGCCGGGCTGGCGCTGGCGCTGGTCGCCGTGCTCGCCGGAGACGACTTCCTCCTCAGCCGCAACGTGCTCGCGCTCTGGGTCCCGTTCGCGGTCGGCCTGGGGCTGATCCTCGGGGCCGCCGCGACGGGGCGGCTGGGGACGGCGACCGCGGTCGGACTCTGCTGCCTTGGCGTCGGGCTGGCGATCTGGACCGCGGTCACGCCGGAGGCCCAACGCCCCGACTACGCGGAGCTCGCGGCGGAGCTTCCGCCGGCGACCGAGCCGCGGCTGATCGTCTCTCAAACCAGCTTCAGCTCGCCCCTGATCGAATATCTCGACGGGACCCGGTTCGCGACCGCGGAGGAGGAGCTGGCGACCTCGGAGCTGGTGGTGATCGAGCCTCGGCGAACCGAGAGCTATGCCGTCGGTACCTGCTGGTGGGTGCACACCTGCGGCGGCGTCGACCTCTCCCCGCCGCCGGAGTTCGAGGTTCCGGCCGGCTTCAGGCTGCAGGACAGCGGCTCGACCCGGCTGTTCGATTACCGGGTCTACAGCGCGGCCGAGCCAATCGAGATCGAATCGCCGGTCTCCTACTTCACCCCCCGAGTCTTCGTCCAGGCGCCGGCGCCATAGGGCGACGGGCCGAGGCTAAGGTTCAGCGCTGTTCATGGAAGCCAAGCCCGGCACCCTGCCGCTCCCGCGAACGACTCGCTCACCGACTCTGGCCACGGTGCTGAGCGTGGTCTCATCGACCTGGGCGCTCGGAGGCCTGGTCTTCGTCGTCACCTGGGGCGGCGGCTTCGCCGAGGCGCTGACGCCGAGCATCGATCATTCCATGCACGCCGGGCTGCAGATGGCCTCGGCCCAGGGACTCGACTACGGCCCCCAGCTGATCTTCACCTATGGTCCGCTCGGGTTTTTGAAGTCCTATCTCGCCTTCGTCGAGGGCCCGGCGAGGCTTGCGGCGCTCTACGGGATCGCCCTCCACCTCGCCCTTTCGATCAGCCTCGTGTGGGCAATCCGGCGCAACTTCGGCGCCGTGGTCGCGGTCGCGCTCGCGATCCTCGCCGCCGCATTCGCGAGGGGCGACCTGCCCGCCGCCGCGGTCCGCGACGACGCCGCCGTGGTCATCCTCGCCTTCATCTGGTGCGTCGCCGCGCTCAGCAAGGGCTCTCCGAGCTGGGCTCGCAAGATCGTGGTCTTCGGCGGCGGGCCGTTCGCCGCGATCGAGCTGCTGGCGAAGCTGAACACGGGCCTGATCGTGCTCGCGCTGGTCGCGATCGCCGTGATCGCGATCGACGAGGGCCGGCGTCGCAACCTGATCATTCTCGCGAGCGGCTTCGCCGGCTCGCTGGCGGTGCTTTGGTTCGCGACGGGTCAGGGGCTCGACCAGATCGGCAGCTTCGTCGGTGGGACGCTCGAGATCATGGCCGGGTACTCGAGCGGCGCCAGGCTGGACTTCGGCTTCGATGACCGTGGCTACGACTACGTCCTCGCACCGCTGGTGATGATCGGCGCCGGCGCGATCGGTTGGGTCTCGGCCCGGAGCCTGCCGTGGCTGCGACGCGGTGCGATCCTGCTCATGCTCGCCGTGGTCCTGTTCACCGCCGCCAAGGGCGGCTTCGTCTCCCACGAGATCTTCCACATGGGGACCTTCTACGGAATCGTCCTCGGAGCCTGTCTCGCGTTCCCGCTGCCCGAGCGGCCCCGGGTCCGTTACGGCGCCCTCGCCGCGACCGCGGCGGCCGTCGGCGCCGCCTTCACCACCGCGTTCGAGGGCTTTCCGATGCTGAACCCGGTGGAGAACGCGACTAACGGCGTCAGCACCGTCGCCAGCCTCGTCGACTCGAGCCGACTCGAGAGCGAGATTGCCGAGAACCGCTTGCGGCTGCTGGCGGGCTACGAAGTCGATCCGGAAACCCTCGAGCGGCTCGAGGGCCACTCCGTCCACATCGATCCATCCGAGGCGGCGGCGGCCTGGGCCTACGACCTCGACTGGCACCCGCTGCCCGTGTTCCAGCCCTACGCCGCGTGGACGCCGGAGCTCGACCAGCGCAACGCCGACGCGGTCGCCTCGCCCGACGGCCCCGAGCGCATCCTGCGTCAGAACCTGAATGCGCTCGGGCGCTATCCCGCCTATGACTCGCCGGCGGCGATGATCGCGATGCTGTGCAACTTCGAGGCCGAGAGAACGACCTCGCAGTGGCAGGTTCTGAGGCGCGTCCCGAATCGGTGCGGCGAGCCGCAGCCGCTGGGCAGCGAGGCGGGAGCTTACGGCACCCCGATCCCGGTGCCCGAGGCGCCGCCCGGCAGCGTCGTCTTCGCCCGCGTGCACGGCGTCGACGTCTCCGGCCTCGAGCGCGTGCGCACCGCCCTGCTGCGATCGAAGGGGCGACAGGTCTCCTTCGAGGGCGATCCACAGCCTTTATACACCCTGATCGCCGCCACCGCCGCGGACGGGCTTTTGCTCCGGGCGCCTCCGCGGATCGACTTCCCGGGTCCGTTCGGGCTCGCGCCGAACGGCGACACGGTCACCTTCTTTCTGGAGGGGGGTAGCGCGGACCAAGCGATCGAGGCCGAGTTCTTCTCGATGCCGGTGAGCCCGTGACCGGCGGAGGGAGGGCCGCTGATCGACCCGCCCTCGCCTACTACTGCATTGCCGACGAGCGCTACTTCCTCGGCGCCGTTGGCCTGGTCAACTCGCTGCGCCTCCTCGGACACGACGAGCCCGTCCACCTGCTCGACTGCGGGCTCACCGATGCGCAGCGACGGCTGCTCGAGCCGCAGGTCGCGCTCGTCTCGGGCGCGTCCGACACCCCGCCCTGGCTGCTGAAGACGGCGGCGCCGCTGGAGCGCCCGGCCGAGGTGATGGTCCTGCTCGACACCGATCTGGTCGTGACCCGCCCGCTCGCGGGGCTGATCGAACGCGCCCGCGAAGGCCGCGTGGTCGCCTTTCGCAACCCGGTCGACCGCTTCGTCGCCGAATGGGGCGAGCTGCTGAATCTGGGCACCGCGCGACGCCAGCACTATCTGAGCTCCGCCGCGATCTGCCTCGACCGCGCGCTCGGGACCAAGGTGCTCGGCCTGATGGAGGCCCGGCAGCACCTCGTCGACTTCGAGCTCACGCATTGGCGGCAAGGCCCGCCCGATTATCCGTTCACCTACGCCGACCAGGACATCTTCAACGCGGTCCTCGCGACGCGGGTCGAGCCGGACAGGATCGTCGCGCTGGATCAGCGCCTCGCCCCCACCCCCCCGTTCCGCGACCTGAGCCTGGTCGACGAACGGACCCTGCGCTGCGCCTACGCGGACGCGGTCGAGCCCTACTTGGTCCATCATCACGTCGTCAAGCCCTGGCTCGAGCCCACCCACCACGGCGTCTACTCGCAGCTGCTTCGACGGCTGTTGATCGCCGACGACGTCGCGATCAGGATCCCCGAGCGACAGGTCCCAGCCCATCTGCGGAGTGGCCCGCGGGCGTATGCGCTCCGGGCCCAGGTCAACCTTCGCGAGCGCCTGCGCTGGCACGTGCGCGAGCCGCTGGGCTCGCTGTTCAGGAGCTCGGAGCGTTGAGGGCGGCGTTCTACTGCGTCGCCGACGACCGCTATTTCCTCGGCGCGGTCGGACTCGTCAACTCGCTGCGCGTGGTTGGCCACCGCGAGCCGATCTTCCTGCTCGACTGCGGTCTGGACGACGAGCAGCGGCGGCTGCTCGCGGCCGAGGTCGAGCTCGTCGACGCCCCCGCCGACGCCCCGCCGACGTTGCTGAAGGCGATTGCTCCGCTCGAGCGACCGGCACGCACGATCGTCCTCATCGACACCGACATGATCGTCACGCGATCGCTCGCCGCGCTGATCGACGAGGCCTCGGACTCGAGGGTGGTGGCGTTTCGCAACGACACCGACCGCCACGTCGCCGAATGGGGGGAGGTGCTCGACCTCGGCCCGGTCCGCCGCCAGCCCTACGTCAGCTTCGCACTCGTCGCGATGGGCGGCGAGCGCGCAATCGAGATCCTGCGTCTGATCGAGGATCGGCAGGACCGGATCGATTTCGAGCGCACCTACTGGCGCCAGCGCAGGATCACCGACTACGCGCTCTTGTTCGCCGACCAGGACGTGCTCAACGCGATCCTCGCCAGCCGGATCGAGCCCGATCGACTCAGGGCGCTCGACCAGCGACTGGCGCCGCTGCCCCCGTTTGAGGGACTCGCAGTCGTCGACGAGAGCTCGCTGAGCTGTGCCTACGAGGACGGAACCGAGCCGTACGTCGTCCACCACTGGCTCGCCAAGCCGTGGCTCGAGCCCACCCACGACGGCGTCTACTCCCGGCTGCTGCGGCGGCTGCTGGTCGGCGACGACGTCGCCATCCGGGTGCCCGAGGCGCAGATCCCGCTGCGCTTTCGCGGCGGGGTGCGCGCCTTCGCCGAGCGCAAGCTGATCGACGCCCGCGAGCGCCTTCGATATCGGGTGCGCGAGCCGCTCGCCGCCCGGAGGGGGAGTGTGCGGCGTTGAGCGCGGCCTTCTACTGCATGTCCAGCGACGTCTACTTCCTCGCCGCGGTGGGGCTGGTCAACTCGCTGCGCCTGGCCGGCCACACGGAGCCCGTCTACCTGCTCGATTGCGGGCTCACGGGCGAGCAGCGCGGGCTGCTCGAAGGCGAGGTGACGATCGTGCCCGGCCGGCGGGACGCCCCGCACTTCCTGCTCAAGACCGTTGCCCCGATGCGCCATCCGGCCGAGGTGATGGTGCTGATCGACGCCGACATGATCGTCACCCGGTCGCTCGACCCGCTGATCGCCGAAGCCTCGCGCGGCAGGGTCGTCGCCGGCGGCACCGGCATCGACCGGTTCCGTGAGGAATGGGGCGAGGTCCTCGACCTCGGTGCCCTGAGGCCGAAGCCCTACGTGTCGTCCGGGCTGGTGTTGCTCGGTGGCCCCCTGGGCCTCGAGGTCCTCCGCCTTGTCGACAAGCGGGTCGACCTGGTCGACTTCGAACGGACCTACTTTCGCGGCGACGACCGCGACTACCCGCTGCTGCACGCCGAGGAGGACGTGTTGAACGCGGTGCTCGCCGCTCGGGCCGAGGCGGACCAGGTGGTCGCCTTCGATCCGCGGCTGTCGGCGAGCCCGCCGTTCGCCGGGCTCAGGGTCGTCGACGAGCGCTCGCTTCGCTGCCAGTATGAGGACGGCGTCGAGCCCTACGTCGTCCACCACTGGCTCGCCAAGCCGTGGCTCGAGCCCACCCACCACGGCGTCTACTCACGGCTGCTGCGGCGGCTACTGGTCGGCGACGACGTCGCGATCAGGGTCCCCGAGGACGAGGTCCCGCTGCGATTTCGCAGCGGGCTGCGCGCCTATGCCGAGCGCAAGCGCGTAAACGCACGCGAGCGCTTTCGCTGGCACGTGCGCGAGCCGCTGGCGGCGCGCCGAGGTGGGGAGCGAGCTTGAGGGCGGCCTTCTACTGCGTCGCCGACGAGCGCTACTTCCTCGGCGCGGTCGGGCTCGTCAACTCGCTGCGCCTGGTCGGCCACCGCGAGCCGATCTTCCTGCTCGACTGCGGGCTCGACGACGAGCAGCGCGAGCTGCTCGAGCCCGAGGTCGAGCTGGTGGCCGCGCCCGCGGGCGCGCCACCGTGGCTGAGAAAGACCGCGATTCCGCTCGGCCGGCCGGCGGAGGTGGCGGTGCTGGTCGACGCCGACATGGTCGTCACCCGGTCGCTCGGCGATCTGATCGAGCGCGCCGCGAGCGGCCGCGTGATCGCCTTCCGCGATCGCCAGCAGCGGTTCTTCGCCGAGTGGGGCGAGTTGCTCGGGCTCGGGGCGGCGCGGCACGGACCGTACGTTTCCTCGGGACTGGTGTTCTACGGCGGGGCGATCGGCCGCCGGGTGCTCGAGCTACTCGACGAACGCCAGGCGAGGGTCGACTTCGAGCTCACCTTCTGGCGGCGCAACGTCCGCGGCTACCCGTTCCTGTACGCCGATCAGGACGTGCTCAACGCGATCCTCGCCACCCGCGGGGAGCCCGAGCGGATCGAGGCGCTCGACGAGCGGCTCGCGGCAACGCCGCCGTTCCGAGGCCTGCGGGTCACCGACGAGCGCTCGCTGCGTTGCGCCTACCGCGACGATGCCGCCCCCTATGTCGTCCACCAGTACGTCCGCAAGCCGTGGCTCGAGGCCACCTATCACGGCGTCTACTCGCGGCTGCTGCGGCGGCTGCTGATCGCCGACGATGTCGCGGTGCGCCCGCCCCAGGCGCGGATCCCGCTGCGGATGAGGACCGGCGCGCTCGCGCGCGCCGAGCGCGTGCGCGTCAACGCGGTCGACTTCCTTCGCTGGCACCTCGGCGATCGCCTGCCGCGGCCGATCGCGACCCGGGTCGAGGACCTGCGTCGCCTGCGCTCGACGGGGAGCCCGTGACCGAGATCGCCTTCTACTGCGCCTCGAGCGAGCTCTACTTCCCGGGCGCGGTCGGGCTCGTCAACTCGCTGCGCCTGCACGGCCACGACGAGCCGATCTACGTCCTCGACTGCGGCCTGACCCGCGAGCACCGCGAGCTGCTCGCCCCCGAGGCGACG
>JAJNAZ010000064.1 GCA_021155855.1 Solirubrobacterales bacterium | reverse complement strand
ACGCTGGTCATCGCCCGTGGTGCGAGCGCATCAGCGGCGTCTCCCGTCCGTCACTGCTTGCCCGGCTCGCGCAGCGCCTGCCGGAGCGCCCTCGGGCCGAGCCCGAGGGTGCCGGCTAAGCGCTGGTCTCCGACAGCGGCTACTGGTTGACCACCTCGAACGCGATCAGCTCCGAGGGCGCGACGTCGTGCTCGAACTGGCCGATCTCGCGGCCGAGCTCCAGCGCGTTCTCGATCGTCTCGGCGATCGTGCCCGGCGCCTCGGGCGTGCCCAGGAAGGACTGGTTCATCGCCTCGTCGTAGTAGACGATGCCGGCGCGGGTCTCGGCGAACACCGCCGGGTCCTCGAGCCAGCCGCCCACGCCCTTGGCCATGATCGCGTCGGCCTCCTGCTCGTTCGTCTTCTGGAAATCGACCGCCCGCACCCAGGCGCGATAGAGCGCCTTGAAGTCGTCCGCGCGCTCGGCGAGCTTCTCGGGCGTGGTGATCGCCATGTCGGTGATCAGGCCGGGGCTGGTCGAGGAGTCGACCAGGAGATGCCCGTGCTCCGCCTGCCGGCCGCGGGTCAGCCAGGGCTCCCAGGTCACCGCGGCGTCGACCCGCCCGGCGACGAAGGCGGCACCGGCGTCGCCCGCGGTCATGTTCTGGGTCTCGACGTCGCCGATCGACAGCCCGGCCTTCCTGAGCAGCACGCCGAGATAGAACTGAGAGACCGAGCCCTCACCGTACGCGACTGACTTGCCCTTGAGGTCGGCGAGCGTCTCGATCTCCTTGTTGGCGACGATGCCGTCGCCGCCCTTCGAGTCGTCGAGCGCAAACAGGTAGACGTAGCCCTGGTTCTCGTTGAGGAAGTTGAGCATGGTGTCGACCGTGGTCACGGCGACGTCGATCTGACCGGCGGCGAGCGCCGGGAAGCGGATCTTGGGGTCCTCCATCACGATCAGCTCGACCTCGACCCCCTCGTCGGCGAAGAAGCCCTTCTCCTGCGCGATGTAGAGCGGGCCGTAGCCGACCCAGGTCGAATGGCCGAGCTTGAGCGGCTCGGCGGAGGCGCTGCCGGCGGCCATCACGCCAAGCAGGATGGCGCCGGCGATGAGGATCGATCGTCCAGCCATGTGCACTTTACCTCCCTGTCCTGCGCGGCGGGCGCAACGGCCCGCCGGACGCGGCGAGCGATCATGCTGCTACAGTTCGCGACCGCGCGCCAGCCCCGCGCCGGAGGGATCGACCGCGGCGCATGCGCCTCGGGGGCCATGCTGCTGCCGTCCCGGTCGTCGTGTTCAAAGGAACCAAGCTCAGCCCGCTGGTCGGCAGCGTGAGCCCGCCGCTGCTCGTGCCGAACGACTGTGTGCGGTGGGGATGGCTTGGGCATCTCGACTGATCCATCGCACGGAGACGACTTGCTGCGCTGGATCCGAACCAGCCCGTGGACTGGGATACGAAGCAGCTCGGCGGTTGAAGATTCGTTAACCACTTTTACATAGACAACCGGCCAGCGCCCTGGACCTCAATGGCTACAGCCGGATCCGGGGCCGTGCTCAGTTGCCTAGGGACGGCCGCGCTGTTGGAGACGGGAATGGAGCTGTTTGCCTCGCCTGCGTTCGACGATCACGAGCAGGTGGTGTTCTTCTTCGATCGCGGCAGCGGCCTGAAGGCGATCATCGCCTTGCACGACACGACGCTCGGGCCGGCGATCGGCGGTTGTCGGATGTGGCCCTATGCGAGCGAGGCCGAGGCGCTGACCGACGTTTTGCGGCTTGCCAGGGGGATGACCTACAAGGCGGCGATGGCGCGCCTGCCGTTCGGCGGCGGCAAGACGGTCGTGATCGGCGACCCCAGGCGCGACAAGTCGCAGGCGCTGTTCCGCGCGCTCGGGCGCGCGATGGACAGCCTGGGCGGGCGCTACTACACCGGCGAGGACGTCGGGACCAGCCCGCTCGACATGGACTGGGCGAGCGCCGAGACGCCCTATGTGCTCGGCCGCTCCAGCGGCAGCAGCGGCGACCCCTCCCCGGTAACGGCGCGTGGCGTCTGGCTCGGGATCAGGGCCGCCGTCCGGCACAGGCTGGGGCGTGACGACCTCGCCGGCGTCCGCGTGGCGGTGCAGGGCCTGGGCCACGTCGGCTACCACGTGGCGCGGCTGCTCGCCCAGGACGGCGCCAGCCTGATCGTCGCCGACCTCGACCCGGCCCGGGCGGAGCGCGCGGCCGAGGAGTTCGGCGCGCGCCCGGTCGCGAGCGACGAGATCCTGGGCGTCGAGGCCGAGGTTCTGGCGCCCTGCGCGCTCGGCGGCGTGATCAACGACGTGACGCTGCCGCGGCTCGCCTGCGCGATCGTCGCCGGCGCCGCCAACAACCAGCTGCTCGAGGACCGGCATGGCGGCGCCCTGCACGCGCGCGGCATCCTGTATGCGCCCGACTACGTGATCAACGCGGGCGGCCTGATCAACATCGCCGAGGAGCTGCGGCCGCGCGGCTATCAGCGCGAGCGGGCGCTGGCCAAGGTGCAGGAGATCGCGCAGACGCTGACCGAGGTGTTCGAGCGCGCCGCGCGCGAGGGCGCGCCGACCAACCTGGTCGCGGATCGGATCGCCGGGGAGCGCATCCGGCTCGGGCGTCAGTCGCGCGCGGCGCACGCCGTGCGCGAGCCGGTCCCGGCGCGGGCGGTGGCGGGCTGAGCTCGAACGCGAAGCGCGCCTCCGCGAGGATGCTCGCGGTCTTCCGGCGGCCTTCGGACCGCTGCCGGGCGCCAGCCGATCGCGGGGTGCGGGGCGAACGCCGTGCCGACGTGCTAAGCTCGCGCTCGGGATCGGGTGCGCCGTGCCGTCGGCCCCGGCAGCAAAGGTGATCGCCATGGCTGCTCGCATCCTCGAGGACCGGCCGCCGCTCGGCGAGAGCGCGTTGCGCGCCGCGATCCGGCGGGCGCAGCGCACCGACGAGGCGGCCGCCGTCGCACGGCTGCTCGAGGAGGCGGCGGTCGATCCCACGCAGCGGCCGCGCATCGAGGCCCGCGCGCTCCGCCTCGCGGAGCGGATGCGGGAAGCGGGCGGCGACCAGCTCGGGGTCGAGGCCTTTCTGCACGAGTACAGCCTCAGCACCCGCGAGGGCGTCATGCTGATGTGCCTCGCCGAGGCGTTGCTCAGGATCCCCGATCCGGAGACCGGCGACCGGCTGATCCGCGACAAGCT
>JAJNAZ010000063.1 GCA_021155855.1 Solirubrobacterales bacterium | reverse complement strand
CGGGGCAGGCCGTCACCGGCCCCGGCGGGCCGGTCGACTATCTGCAAGCCGTCCGCACCGGACGGGTCGGCACGGTCAGCAATCTGTGGGGCCCGGAGCGGACCCGCGAGGTACAGCGGATCGCGCTCGAGGAGACCCGCCTCGGCATTCCGCTGCTCTTCGTCATGGATGTCATTCATGGCCACCGCACCATCTTCCCGCTGCCGCTCGCCGAGGTGGGGGCGTTCGACCCGGACCTCTGGGAGCGGACGGCTCGGGTCGCGGCGGCGGAGGCGGCCGCCGACGGGCTCGCCATGACCTACGCGCCGATGCTGGACGTGGCGCGCGACCCGCGCTGGGGCCGGATCGCCGAGAGTCCCGGTGAGGATCCGTGGCTCGTCGCGCGGTTCGCAGAAGCCAAGGTGCGCGGCTTTCAGGGTGCGGATCTCGCGGCGGCCGACAGCCTGGCGGCCACCGCCAAGCATCTGGCGGCCTACGGCGCGGTCACCGCCGGCCGCGACTATGCGCCTGTGGACGTCTCGGAGCGCTCGCTTCACGAGATCTACCTGCCGCCGTTCCGGGCGGCCGTTGCGGCCGGCATCGCCGCGATCATGCCGGCCTTCCACAACCTGGCCGGAGTGCCGATGAGCGCCAATGCCGCCGTGCTGCGCGATGTGGTGCGCGGGCGCTGGAGCTTCGAGGGGGTCATCGTCAGCGACTATGGGGCGATCGCCGAGCTGGTGGTGCACGGCGTGGCCGAGGACCTCGCCGAGGCGGCCGCTCTCGCCCTTCGGGCGGGCATCGACATCGACCTGATGGGCAATGCCTATGCCCGCGGCCTGCCCGGCGCGCTCGAGCGCGGACGCGTGACGATAGCGGACGTCGATGCCGCCGTCCGGAGGGTCCTGGCGCTCAAGGCGGCGCTCGGCCTGTTCGACGACCCCTGTCGACGCGGCCATGGCCTGACGTCGGAACGGCTCGCCGCGCATCGCGCGGTCTCCCGGGAGGTCGCGCAGCGCGCGATCGTCCTGCTCACGAACCGGGACGGTGCGCTGCCGCTCGCGCCGGAGGGGGGCCGCATCGCGGTGATCGGCCCGCTCGCCGACGCGCGCGAGGACATGCTGGGGCCGTGGGCGGCCGGCGGCCGGCCCGAGGAGATGGTGACCATCCTGGAGGGACTGCGCGCGGCCTTTCCGGCCCGCGAGGTCGCGCACGCGCCGGGCGTCGAGATCGACGGCGACGAGACGAGCGGCATCTCGGCGGCGCTCGATCTCGCCCGCGCGGCCGATGTCGTGGTGCTCTGCCTCGGCGAAGCGCGCGCGATGAGCGGCGAGGCGGCGAGCCGCGCGCGACCGACCCTGCCCGGCCGCCAGACCGAGCTCTCAAGGGCGGCGCTCGACCTCGGGAAACCCGTCGTCGTGACCCTGTCCTCGGGCCGTCCCCTGATGGCGCCTTGGCTGTTCGAGCGGGCGGACGCCGTGCTCGCCACCTGGTTTCTGGGCAGCGAAGCCGGCAACGCCGTGGGCGACGTGCTTTGCGGCCGTCACAACCCGACGGCGCGGCTGCCGGTCTCGTGGCCGGTCGATATCGGTCAGATCCCGATCTTCTACGCCCAGCGGCCCACAGGCCGGCCGGCGGATCCGGCGGAGCACTACACGAGCAAATACCTCGACCTGCCCGTCGACCCGCTGTTTTCCTTTGGCCACGGATTGTCCTACACGCGCTTCGCCTACCGCGGCCTCCGCGCCTATCCTGAGGAAGTGCGGCCGGCCGAGACGATTGTGGTCGAGGTCGAGGTCGCGAACGAGGGCGCCGTGGCGGGCGAGGAGACGGTATTCCTTTTTCTGCGCGATCCGGTGGCGAGCATCGGACGGCCGCTCCTGGAACTCAAAGGAGTGGCCAAGATCGCACTCGAGCCCGGTGCGGGGGGCACCGCCCGCCTCACGCTCTCGGCCGACGATCTCGCCTTCCTGGGCCCCGACCTCGTGCCGCGTCTCGAGCCCGGCGTCTTTGAAATCCATGTCGGCCCGAGTGCGGCCAGAAGGTCTCTGCTCAAGACGACCGTCCGCCTGGTCGCCGGCGGGCGCTCCGTCGATGCCCCTCGACCCTCTCCAGCCTGACTGGTCCGCGCTCGCGCCGCTCGCCGAGCTCGGCCCGGTCGAGCGGACGGCGGCCGGCTTTCGCGCCGGGACCGAGGCGGGGTCGATCGAGGTTTCGGCCTTCGCACCGGGCATCCTTCGCCTGACCTTTAGCGAGGTGTCCGGGCCGGACTTCGGCATTATCGTGGCCAAGCCGGAGCCGCCGCCGGGCACCGACGTGGAGGAGGGAGAGGATGGCGTCGCGCTGAGGTCGGGCGATCTGCGCCTGGCCCTGCGCCGCGGGCCGCTGCGGCTCGCGCTCTCGCGGGACGAGCAGGTTCTGCTGCAGTCGACCACCGACGGCACCTTCGGCGAGAAGCTCAGGCTGCCGCCGTTTGCCCGCACGAGCAGCGGCTGGCTCGCGGCGCTGGCGCTCGAGAGCGGCGAGGCGGTCTTCGGCCATGGCGAGAAGTGGGGCCCGCTGAACCACCGCGGCCTGCTCCTGCGCTCGCGGGTCGAGGATGCGCTCGGGGTCAATGCCGAGGCCTCCTACAAGAACGCGCCGTTCGCCTGGAGCCCGCGCGGCTGGGGCCTGTTCGTGCACACCGCCGCGACGGTGACGCACGGCGTCGGCCATCCGCCCTGGTCCCATCGCAGCTATGTCCTCGACGTCGAGGACGAGGCGCTCGATCTGTTCCTGATTGTGGGCGACCGGCCGGCCGCGATTCTCGAGCGCTACACCTGGCTCACTGGCCGGTCGCCGCGTCCACCGCGCTGGAGCCTCGGCGCCTGGTTCTCGCGCGCCTTCTACAAGGACGCGGACGAGGTGCTCGGCACGGCCCACGAGCTGCGCGCGCGAAAAATCCCCGCCGACGTCATCGTCCTCGACGGCCAGGCCTGGCAGGACAACCGCAGCCGCTTCCGGTTCGAGTTCGACCCGGCGCGCTATCCCGACCCGAAGACCTTCCTCGACGAGCTGCATGCCCTGGACTTCAAGGTCTGCGTCTGGGAGTACCCGATGGTCTCGGTGCGCGGCCCCTTGTTCGCCGACTTCGAGGCGAAGGGCTGGCTGCTGAAGGATCCGGCCACCGGCCGAGCCGTCGTGCACGACTGGGGCGAGGCGTCCTTG
>JAJNAZ010000018.1 GCA_021155855.1 Solirubrobacterales bacterium | reverse complement strand
GTCCTTGTAGAGGTCTCGCGCACCGGTGCTTACGTCCTTGCTCACGTCGTTTCGGAGCGCGGCAAGGGCATCCTGGGCTGCGTCCAGCGACTTGTTGAGGCGCTTTACCGAAGCCGGTTCGCCGGCGGCCGGGCGCTTGCGAGCTGTCCAACCGCGCCCGGATGAGGGCTTCTTGGTGGCGGGCATAGTGACTCTCTCCTCGGGTGAAACTCTTCCGCGAGCCTATCGAACGCAGTAGCGGCGGCTCACACTGGAGTCCGCGGAGAAGAACGTAGACACTCTCGCTTGGCGCGAGAAGCAGCGGGCGCCTACTCCAGATTCCAGCCGAAGTAGACCTCCGTGCGGGCGATCTTGTCCTCGTCGTCGAAGGTAATGACCTCGGTGTTCCGTCCCCTGCCGCCGCCGGAGACGTCGCTCTCGTAGGTGACGACCAGCTCGTCGCCGGACTCGATCAGCCGGACGAACTCGAAGCCTTGGCCCCGCCCCGCCCCGGGCCAGCACCGCTCAAAGTAGCCATCGCGGTCGAGCTTCGGATCCGGAGGGGCGGAGAAGAGGAAGTCGTCGCTGAGGCGCTCTTCAAAGAAGCTGCGGTCGCCGGCCGCGAAGGCGGCATAGAAGGCGCGAACGATCTGCCTGCGATTGGCGGCCATCGGGCCGAGTCTAGCCACGCCTCCTTGGCGCGAGCGTGAAGCTGGCCAGCTCGGGACAGGCGTCGCTTGTCGTCGTCGGCAGCCGTGGGATGACCCGCCTCAAGACACTCGGGAGCGTCAGCGAACGAGTGGCGCATCGAGCCTCCTGCTCGGCTTGGTCGTGCGTCGCGCCGCCCATCCACGGGAGACCGGCGAGGACGATTAGAGCGATCAGCGACCAGGTTGATCGTGCGCGAGTTCTCGCATCAGGCCGAGACGTCGGGTGAGACGACTCGCTGAGCACCGGACACGCCACCAAGGAGGCGAGGTTAGTCACACCGAGCCGAGCAACACGTCCGAGCGCAGCGCGGGCAGCGACCGACGAGCCCGGGCGTCGTAGCCGAGGTCGAGGATCCTCGGCTTTCGCCAGTTGTCAGCGGATCCGTATCTGGTTGCTCGAGGGCGTGTACGAGGATCAGCCGGGGACGACGGCGCTCACTCAATCGAGCCGCGAAGGCGGCCGCGGCTTGGGACTCCTCGGAGCCGTCGATCCCGCAGGGCTGTCGGCTCTCGCCTATCCATGCGCGGCGGAACCCCTCGGGGGAGATCAAGCACCACCGGGCCGAAGCTGGTATTTCAGACCCCAGCGTGTTTGAGCGAGTGCTTACCGCATATGACGGCTCGGCCGCTTCGCGAGCCGGCCTCGACTTCTCGCTGGAGTTGGCGCGCGCGCTCGGTTCCCGGGTGACGGTTGTTCACGTGCTCGAGCCCGATCGAGAGGTTTCGGAGCCGGTGTGGATCGGGCGCCTCCCGATCCCGAGGAGGCTCGCGGTTGGCTCCGCGAGCTCTGCGAGCGAAGCTCGACGGTCGGCTTCCCGGCGCTGGCCCCGGTCACGCTCGAGGAAGGGCGACCCGCGCCGGCGGTGCTCGAATTGGACGCCGGCCTGGTGCCGGACCCGGAGCGGATCATCGCCGCGTTCGAACGCGAGGTCGGGGCGTTGCTGCGGCTGAAGAGGTGAGCGGGTGGCGTCCGTGCCATGATCGACCTCCACTGCCACATCCTGGCCGGGATCGACGACGGCGCGGTTGACATCGAGGACAGCGTGGCGATGGCCCGCCAGGGCGCCGAGGACGGGATCGAGGCGATCTGCGCCACCCCTCACATCCGCCACGATCACGACGTCCGGATACACGAGCTCGCCGGGCGCGTCGCCGGGCTCAACGCCGAGCTCGCACGCCGCGACGTGGCGGTGAGCGTGATCGGCGGTGGCGAGGTCGCGGAGACGGTTGTCGACGGCCTGGCCGACGAGGAGCTTCGGAGCGTCGCCCTGGGCGGCCGCTGGATCCTGCTCGAGCCCGCCCCGGGGCCGCTCGGAGACTCGCTCGCGGCCGCCGCTGAACGCCTCCGATGGCGCGGCTACCGGAGCCTGATCGCTCACCCGGAGCGACATCCGGCGGCGGATTTTCAGGAGCGCTTGGCCGAGCTCGTCGCGGCCGGTTGTCTCGTGCAGGCAACAGCCGCACTGCTCGCCGAGGGCGAGGCCGCCGAGCCGCTGCTCGATCTGGCGCGACACGGGCTCTTGCACGTGCTCGGCAGCGACTCCCACTCCGCTCGCCACGGTCGACCGGTACGGATCGCGGGCGCACTCGAGCGCCTGCGCGAGGACCCGGAGCTACGCCCTCACCTCGACTGGATCGCGCACACCGCGCCGGCGGCGATCGTCAGGGGCGACGACCTCGAGCCGCCTCTCGCCGCCGACTAGAACGGCACCAGCTCCACCTCCGCCGCGATCTCCTCAATCACCGGGCGCTCGCCCGATCCGAGACCGTGGCGAAGGTAATTGACGGCACCCGCGGCAGCTGCGGTGACCGCCGCCTGGTCCAAGGGGCGGTCGAGGGCGAGCGCGGCGGCAAGCGCCCCCATCATCGTGTCGCCGCAGCCCTCCCGGGCGCCCCGCTCGAACCGTGGCGGCACAAGCCACGACGCCGCATCTCCGTGCAGGACGAGGGCGGGCTCGCCTCCCCGAGTGATGATCACGTTGGCGGCACCCCGCTCGCGGAGCAGCTCGGCGGCCGCCCGCAGACGCCCGGGCCCGTCGACCGGCCCGGCCACGAACTCCGCCAGCTCCCAGTCGTTGATCTTGACCAGGTGCGGGCGACCCTCGAGAGCGCTGTCCAGGCGCGGCGAGGAGAGGTCGACCAGCACCGGCGTGCCGTTGGCGCCGGCATCGGCGGCGAGGTTCGCGTAGAGGTCGAGCGGCCACGCCTGGGGCGGATCGGGATTGCAGATCACCAGCGTCGCGGCCTCCAAGGCGACGGCGCAGGTGAGCGAGAACAGGTCGTCGAGCTCGTGCCGCGTGGGCGGCTCCGCGGCCATCCGCGAGAGCAGCACGCGCTGCCCGCTGCGGCGGTCGAAGACGTGGCACCCGCTGGCCGTATCGGTGCGGACCAGCCGCCGCTGCGCTGGCAGGCGCTCGAGGAGGGGCTCGAGCACCGCGCCGGTCTCGCCGCCGATCAATCCACAGAGCACGGGATCGCCGCCCATCTCGCTCGCTGCGCGCGCCACCCAAACGCCCTGGCCGCCCGCGTGCAGGTGGATGTCGTCCCTCCCCTCGCCCCTGGCTTCGATCGCGATCGTCAACAGCGGGTTGGGCGAGAAGATCGCGATCCGTCCGACCTCTCGCTCCGGGCGCGCCACGGGACGGCCAGGATAACCGGGGCGACTCGCGATCGCCCCGGCTTCGGCTGAGTCGCGGCGATCGCGTCGCGAACGACTTCGACCACAGGTTCGACGAGCGCCGCGGTCGAGGCGAGGGTGTACTTCGAGCGCGGGGTATACGGCTCTCCGTCGGCGTCGTAGACGAGCCCGCCCGCCTCGCGGACGAGCCAGGATGCCCCCGCCGACGTCACAGGGCAGATTGGACAGCATCAGCGCGGCGTCGAGCCGGCCCGCGGCCAGCCAGGCGAGGTCCACAGCCTCCGAGCCGTGCACCCTGATTCGCAGTGCCCGCACCGCGAGCTCGCGCACGAGCTCGAGGTGGACGCCGTTCTGCTGCTGGGGCTCCCGAGCCGACCGCGAGGTCCGCCATCCCGACAGTCGCCGCCTCGAGGCGAGGGTGTCAGAGACTCCGATCGGCGGCTGGCCGTTGAGGTAGGCCGCCGCCGCGGGCTGCGACGTAGCGCTCGCCCGAGCAGCGGCAGATCGACCACCGCCAGCGACGGCTGGCCGTCCTCGACCAGCGCCAGCGAGATTGCACACAGCAGGCTGTCGCGGGTGAAGTTGACCGTGCCGTCGATCGGGTCGAGGACCCAGAGCACTCCCTCGTCGAGCGTCGCACCTTCCTCCTCCTCCCCGAGGAGCGGGATCCCGGGGACCTCGGCGGCGAGGAGCCGCCTGACCGCCTCCTCGATACTTATTTCGACGGCGGTGGCGAAGTCGCGGTCACCCTTGGCGATCAGCGCGCCGACGTGCGAGCGGCCCTGACGCAGCATGCTGGCGCCCTCCGCTCACCGCCCGTTCGGCTGCGAGCAGCATCTCAGTGTGATCACGTGGCCTCACGGGCCGGCGCACCGACCTCGTCCGGGCGCTCGGCCCCCCTTGGCACGACGATCACCGGACACGGCGCCGTGCGCATCACCTTCGCCGCCACCCCGCCGAGCAGTGTGCGGCGAAACGGCCCGTAGCCTCGCGAGCCGAGCACGAGCAGGTCGAGCTCGACGCCCTGATCGACGAGGGCCGCCGCCGGGTCGCCCTCCAGGAGCGCCGCCTCGAGGTCGAGGCGGCCGGCGAGCCGGGCGGACCCGGTCTCCAGCACCCGCTCGAAGTGCTCACGGAGGACCTTGCGAAAGCCACCGTCCGTATGGCCGATGCGCGCCGGCATCGGCACGACCGGGGGAACCACAGCGATCAGGCGCAGGGTGCCCCCCAGCCTGCGCGCCAACCCCTCGGCCTCGCCGAGGGCGACCTCGGCCTCCGGGCTGCCGTCGTAACCCACGCCGATCAGTCCCAGTCCCGCGTGCTCGCGCTCGGCGTAGCCCCGGGGCGCGACGCAGATCGCGCACGGCGCGCCGCTCAGCAGGCGCTCGCCGACGCTGCCCGGATAGACGCGTCCGAGCGCCCCGCGGTGGGTGGACCCGATCACGATCATCTCGGCCTGCTGGCTTTCGGCCAACTGGTCGAGAGCGTGCGCCGGGGAGGCGTCCTCGAGCTCCCAGCGCACGAACTCCGCACTGTCGAGCTCGCGCTCGACCTCGGCGAACAGCTCGCGGAAGCGTTCGGCGCGCGCGCGGTCGAATGCCTCGACGGTGATCGGCAGCGGCGCGTAGGCCACCGCAACCGCGACCTGCAGCTCCGCATCCTCGACCGCCGCCAGTTCCCTGCCCAGGCGCAGCGCGTCCCGCGACGCATCGCGCCCATCGAATCCGACCACGACCTTGCTCATGATCCGCCCCCTCGATCGACGCTCGCCGGCGCAAGGTACCCGGCGGTTCGGCCTCGTTCTCCTCCCGATGAGGCCGGCTCGCCGCTCTCGGGCAGGCTCGCGACCCGCCGCGCCTCGATCACGCGGGCGGCGTCGGTGATCGAGAGCAACCCGGCAAGCCGGCCGTCGTCGAGCACCAAGCCGCGGTTGGCGTCGCTCTGGCTGAGCCGTTCCACAGCCGACTCCAGTGGCGTCTCGGGCGCGAAAGTCGGCAGGCGCTCGAGTGGTGACATCACGTCGCCGACTCGCCGCTCCGACCACGAGTCGCGCGGCACGGCGAGCACCGAACGAAACGAGACCAGGCCCACCGGACGGTCATCGTGGAGGACGGGATAGGCAACGTGCCGATGCTGGAAGAAGTAGCGGTCCATGAACTCCTCCAGTCGAACCCCCGGATCGACCGTGAGCGGCCTCGCGACCATCACGTCCTCCACGCGCACGCCGCTGAGCGCCTCGTGCGTCTCCGCGCCCGCGCGCTCCGCCTGGGCCGCGGCGAGCACGAACCAGCCGATGAATACCAGCCACAGACCGCCGATTGCGCCGCCGAGCAACACCGAGAGGACGCCGAGCGCGATCAGCATCTGGCCGAACCCCTGGCCGATAGCCGCGGCGGCGCGGGTCGCGGCCAGGAAGTCGCGCTTGCGAGCCCACAGCGCCGAGCGCAGGACGCGGCCACCATCGAGCGGCAGCGCCGGCATCAGGTTGAAGACGAGAACGGCGAGATTGATGTAGCCGAGCCAGAAGACCACGCCGTCGACCGCGCTGGGGAGCGGCAGCACCAGCGCCCCGGCGAGCGCGCACGCCCCGATCACGAGCGAGACGATCGGTCCGGCGATCGCGATCCGAAACTCGGCCCCGGCGGAGGGGAACAAGCCGCGAAAACGTGCGATGCCGCCGAAGATCCACAGCGTGATCCCCTCGATCTCCATACCCTCGCGCAGGGCGCGCGTCGCGTGGCCCAACTCGTGGAGGAGCAGCGAACCGAAGAAGAGCAGTACCGCGACGACCGCCATCGCGAGATACGTACCGTCGGCGAGTCCCGGGTTTGTCTCCGGGAACACGCCGTCGGCGAGCGACCAGACGATCAGGGCAAAGATCAGCGCCCAGCTCCAGTGGAGACCGATCTCGACCCCGGCGAGGCGGCCAAGTCGCAGGCTCGAGGTCATGACCGCCGACCGTCGCAGAGCCTCACATGGCAGAGCCTCATTTCGCCGGAGCGCCTACTACTACTCGAGCACGAAGGTGACCTTGAGGTCGGTGCGGTATTCGACGATCTCGCCGCTCTCGACCCTGACCATCTGCTCGTTGACCCATGCGCCGCGGATGTCTCGCACCGACTCCGATGCCTTCGCGATTCCCTTGACGATCGCATCCTCGAAGCTCTGGTCAGAGGACGACGTGATCTCGATGACCTTTGCGACTGACATGAACTCCCCTTTCTCGCTTTCCGTCGGAGCATCGATCGCCCGGGGCGAGGGCGCATCCGTAGGGTCCACTGACCCTTCCTGGTGGCCGCTACCGATGCACGAGGACCGCGCCAGGGGGACGATCGTCGAAACGAGAGGAGGAACGGTTGATGTCGGCAAGCCGAAGAGCGTCGCTACGAGCGAGTCCGGGCGACCGCGTGGTGGTCCATGGGCATCACCTGGGCGAGCCCCCGCGCGACGGAGAGATCCTCGAGGTTCACGGGGAGGACGGCGCACCGCCATACGAGGTGCGCTGGGAGGATGGGGTCGTCAGCACGTTCTATCCGAGCTCCGACGCCTCGGTCCAGCACTTCGCGCCCGAGCGGAAATAGGAGCGGCCCGACGCATGGCCCGTTTAGAGGTCCGCTAGCTCGCGGATGCCCTCTCCGCCAACCCGGCTCCCCAATCGCGAGCTCGCTCGCGCTCGTCCGCCAGCGGCCCCTCGGAGTCCTCGACCAGAAAGCTCTCGGAATCGCCGACGAGCTCATAGCCCGGCGCCGCAGCCTCCGCGCGATGCCGCGGGCAGCGACACCGGTGAGGGTGGGAGAGCGGTCGAGGCGGGTGTCGAAGGCGCTCGCCCTACGCCTCGCCCGTCCGCCTCGACAGCCACTGGCGCAGCCCGGGCTCCTCGGTCGCGCCGGGCTCGATCTCCGCACCGTCCTCCTCGCCGGCCTGAACGGCCAGCTTGCGGCTGAGCGAGGTCGAGAGTCCGTGCATTGCGTCGGGCCTCCGACGATCAGCAGGTCGGCGGCCTCGACCGAGGCCGCGTCCGCAGCGTGAACCGCGCGGATCTCGACCTCCTCGCCGGCTGCCCGCAGGCCCTCGGCGATCGCCTCGGCCACGGCGCAGGTGTTGCCGGAGATCGACTCGAAGACCCGAGCGCAGGCATCGCTGACGGATTGTGCACGAACCGCCGACCCATCGTCGTAAAGCGCACCGTCTGAGACGCAACCGACGACGATTGGATCCGTAGCCCGCGCGGGGTGCGCGTCCGGGCGGGACTACGGATGAGGCCGACCCTCGAACGCTGCGCATCTTCCGACTCATCTCGGCTACACGCCAACGGAGCTGGCCACGACCCTCCGGGCCTTCGAGGACGTGTCGGTCCCGGTGGACGCGCTGGAAGATGGCGGCAACCTTTCGGCTCGAGCCGGCGCTGCGTTGCCAGCTCTCGCTCGCCTGATCTCGAACATCGTCAGCGGCACCGGAGGCTACGACGTGTCGGATGAGCTACGCGACCGGGGTTTCCGGGGCAAGACGGACAAGCCCGACACCGAGGACGGCTGGGACACGGTCGCCAGGTTTGCGACCAAGGGTGTGCCCTAGGGCAACTATCGACAGGCCTTGAAGGACGCGATCGAGTACTGCTTCCGCTTCGCCAAGACCGACGAGTTCGAGCTGTGCCGTACCAGCGCTGAAACAACAGCTCGGGGTACCTCCTGGCGAGGGCAGACCTTCGGGCCGAGCGGGTCGCGTGGATGGTCCACGCAAACTTGAACCCCGTCTGCTCGTCGCGCGCCCCCCTCAGGCCTCAATCGCCGCGGCGTGGCGGCTGGCGTGTCCATTCGAGGTCACTCTCTCGCAAGCGTTCGCGGGCGCCAGAACCCACAGGACGTCGAGATCGTCGACGTTGAGACCCTGAAGGCGGGATCTCCCGGCGCCCCGCACAATCAACACAATGCGACCATATTGCTACCACGACCCGGCCTGATGCATATCGAATCCCCCATGAACAGCGGGATTCGACCAATCGGGGCGCCCGGATTTGAACCGGGGACCTCACCGACCCGAACGGTGCGCGCTACCAGGCTGCGCCACGCCCCGAGGTTTCCCAGTATTGCGAAAACGGCACGCCATACTGGCCGCCATGGCGGAGAACCCCGGAGCGAGGGGCCAGGGCCCGGCTCCGGGCGGAGCCCCGCCCCTGGTCGGGGTCGCCTTCACGCTCGTGGGGGTGGCGCTGCTGGCGCTGATGATCGCCCTGATCGAGCCGCTGCGCACCGGCGTCGGCAACGCCCTCCAAGGTGACACGGAGTCGCTGCGAACGGAGATCCGCGAGCTCGACTTCGGCGGCGTGCTGATCGTGCTGGCGCTCGCGGTCGTCCACGCGGTGATCTGGTACCCGGCCGAGATCCTCGACGCGGCGGCCGGGTTCGTCTACGGCTTCTGGGTCGCGATGCCGTTGATCATGGCCGGCTGGACGATGAACGCGATGGTCGCCTACTGGATCGGCCGCCACGCCGCGCGCCCCGGACTGTACCGGTTCGTCGGCCAGGCGCGCTTCGAGCGTCTCGAGCGCCTGGCCGAGACCGGGGGCGTCACCCTGCTGCTCGGCATGCGCCTGATCCCGGTGATCCCCTTCAGCCTGTTCTCGATCGTCGCCGGCGCCGCGCACGTCCAGGTGCCGCGATTCTTGTGGACGACGGCCGTCGGCTACATCCCGATCACGGCCCTGTTCGTCTATCTGGGCAGCCGCCTGGAGGAGCTCTCGCCCACCGATCCCGTGATCTGGATCGGCGCGATCGTGATGATCGGGCTGCTGCTGCTCATGCGGCGCATCCGCCGGCTGCTCGGCGAGGCCGAGGGCTGAGCTCGGGCGCCCCGGCTGACGCCGCACGCCAGCGCTGGATCGCCACTCAAAGCCCGTCGAGCGTCGAGTCGTACGTTGATCGTCTCAGGGCCTGAGAACGCACGACTCGACGCTCGTTCGGGCGGCGCTAGCGGACCTCGGCGATCGCCGCCTCGATCTGCTCGATCGAGGGCGACTCGATCAGCTCGCGCTGCCCGCCCGGCGCGTCGACGACCACCGCGGGGTCGGCGGGCAGCTCGAGCTCGGCGGCAAGCATCGCGTCCTCGCGCACCAGCTCCTCGGTCTCGGGCGAGCCGAGATCCTCTTCCCATTGGTCGACCTCGAGCTGGGGCACGGCCTCGGCGACCTCACGTAGCACCTCCTCGTCGACGTCGCGGCTGATCGCCACGTCCAGGTTGCGGACGAAGGTGTCCAGGTACTGCCATTGGCGCTCCTGCTCCCCGGCGGCCTCGGCGGCGATCGCCGCCACGGTGGTGTCGTTGGGGGCGAGTGAGAAGTGGCGGAACTCGAACCGGACCTCACCGCTGCGGGCGTACTCCTCCACCAGCGGATCGATCACCTCGATCTGATAGTCGGCGCAGGGCTCGCACTGGATGTCGTTGAAGACGCTGACCGTGATCTCGGCGTCCTCGCCGAGCGCGGCGCCCTCCTGGGCGATGCCGCCGAAGATCCGCTGGACCTCGTTGACGCCGCCGATCTCCTCCGCCCGCGGCCCGCCCTCGCCGACCGCGATCGAGACGATCGCCGCGATCAGCGCTCCGCCACCGACGAGCAGCAGCGCCCTCGGCACCCACGGGCTCACCCGCGCGGCAAGCCGCGGCCGCTCGCGGCCGTCATCCCGCCACCGCCTTGTAGTAGCGGACCGCCAGCCCGGTGAGCAGGGTCTCGAAGGTCTCCTCGAGGGGGGCGTCGCCGTCTCGAGCGTAGGCCTCGAGCCCGCGAGTCTCGATCTCGACGCTGCGAGCGACGACCTCGTCGACCAGGTCCGGGTGCTCGTCGCTGAAGTAGGCGCCGATCGAGTACAGCTCGGTGTCCATCAACGAGTCGATGAACTCGCCGCGCCCTCGGGTGCCGCCGCGGTCGTGCATGAGCAGGACATCGTAGAGTCGGCGGCCGTGGCAAGCCGCGACGAGATCCTCTCCTACTGCGACGAGCTGCTCGACGCCGACTCGTTCGACGACTACGGCCCGAACGGCCTCCAGGTGCCGGGCGCCGCCGAGGTGAGCAAGGTGGTGACCGGCGTCTCCGCCCATCTCGAGCTGCTCGCGCGGGCCCGCGACGCCGGCGCCCAGCTCGTGCTCGCCCATCATGGCCTGTTCTGGGATTTCCTCCCGCGGGCCCTTACCGAGCCGATGGCGGCGCGGCTGCGAACCGCGCTCGAGGCCGAGATCAGCGTCGCCGGCTATCACCTGCCGCTCGACGCGCACCCTGAGATCGGCAACAACGCCCTGCTCTGCGCCGGGCTCGGCTTCGAGCCCGACGGCGAGCCGTTCGCGGAGATCCGCGGCCGGGCCATCGGCGTGGTCGGGCGTCGCGGTGAGCCGATTCCCGCCGGCGACCTGTTCGCCGCCGTGCGCGAGCTGCTCGGGCGCGAGCCGCTGGTCTTCGACGCCGGGCCCGAGCGGGTCCGCTCGATCGGGATCGTCTCCGGCGCGGCCGCCTCGGAGCTCGGCGAGGCGGTCGGCCGCGGCCTCGACGCCTTCCTCACCGGCGAGCCGGCCGAGCACGCGATGGCGGACGCCCGCGAGGGCGGGCTCCATTTCATCGCCGCCGGGCACTATGCGACCGAGACGCTGGGCATCCGGCGGCTCGGCGACCTGCTCGCTGATCGGTTCGCCGTCGAGCACGAGTTCATCGAGGTCCCGAACCCGATCTGACCCCTTTCGGCCTCCCGCACGTTGCGGGAAAACGCTTGAAAATGTCCGGCCCGGCCGGTAAGACTCCATCTGCTTTCTGCAAGCGGACGAGGAGACACCTGCGTGGCTAATCACCTGACGCCGACCGAGCTCGCCGACGAGATGAACATGAAGCGGCGGGAGGTGATCTCCAAGTGCATGGAGATGGGTGTACCGATCTTCAACGGTCGCATCGACAAGACCCTCTTTCTCTCCAACCTGCGCCGCCTCGGCCAGGGGCAGAAGACGCCACAGGCGGCGGCCTAGAGGCACCCGCCCCGGCGGGCTCGCGGCCGCCGCGCTGAGGTAGTTTTCCCATGGGCGGGCAGCGGCCCGCGCGCTTCAGCTACCCAGAGGAGAGGGAGAACGGATGGAATCGGCGACGGTCGAGAAGCCGGCGGTGAAGGCGGCGACCGGATCGGCGACGCTCGCCGATTTGTTCCCGGCGGCGGCGCGCAAGCACGGCCCGAAGCGGGCGGTGCTCTACCGCGGCGAATCCGGTGAGTGGGTCTCGAAGACCTACGCCGAGGTCGGCGAGATCGTGCGCAAGCTGTCCCTCGGGCTGATCGAGCTCGGGATCGAGAAGGGCGACAAGGTCGCGATCCTCTCCAACACCCGCCCGGAATGGACCTACTTCGACTTCGCCGCGCTTTCGGCCGGGGCGACGGTGGTGCCGATCTACCAGACCAACTCGCCGGAGGAGTGCAAGTACGTGCTCGAGAACTCGGACGCCGTCGCGGTGATCGTCGAGGACGACGAGCAGCTGGAGAAGATCCGCCAGATCCGCGATGCCTGCCCGAAGCTCGAGCACGTGATTCGGATGACCGGCACATCGCGCGACGCGATCTCGCTCGATGACCTCTTTGAGCGCGGCGGCGCCGGCTCGGAGGCCGACTGGGAGCGGCGCTACGCCTCGGTGGAGCCCGGCGACATCTGCACCTTCATCTACACCTCGGGCACCACCGGACCGCCGAAGGGCTGCGTGATCTCGCACGGCAACTACCGCTCGATGCTCGACATGGTCCACGAGGTCAACGTGCTCGGCGACGACGAGGTCACCTACCTGTTCTTGCCACTCGCGCACTCGTTCGCGCTCCTGATCCAGTTCGGCACCTTCGACCTCGGCGCCACCCTCGCCTACTGGGAGCGTGACCCGCTGAAGATCCTCCCCAACCTGGCCGAGGTAAAGCCGACCTACTTCCCCTCCGTGCCGCGGATCTTCGAGAAGATCTATACCGCCGCGACCGCCAACGTCGAAAAGGAGGGCGGCCTGAAGAAGACCGTCTTCGACTGGGCGATCGGGGTCGGCAAGAAGGTGCGGCGGCTCGAGCGCCAGGGCAAGCGCCCCGGGCCGCTGCTCGCCCTCCAGCACCGGATCGCCGACAAGCAGGTGCTGTCGAAGATCCGCGGCCTGTTCGGAGGCAAGCTGAAGCTGGCGGTCACGGGCGCCGCACCGATCAATCCCGAGATCCTCGAGTTCTTCGACGCCGCGGGCGTGCTCGTGCTCGAGGGCTGGGGGATGACCGAGACCTCAACCGCGTCGACGATCGCGACCCCCGAGGACTTCAAGTGGGGCACCGTCGGCAAGCCGTTCCCGGGCACCGAGCTGAAGATCGCCGACGACGGAGAGGTGCTGGTCAAGGGCCCCAACATCTTCCAGGGCTATTACAAGAACTCCGAGGCCACCGGCGAAACACTGATCGACGGCTGGCTGCACACCGGCGACATCGGCGAGATCGACGCCGACGGGTACCTGAAGATCACCGGCCGCAAGAAGGACATCATCATCACCGCCGGCGGCAAGAACATCACCCCCGCGAACCTCGAGGCGGAGATCAAGCAGCACCCGCTCGTGTCCCAGTGCGTGGTGATCGGCGACCGCCGGCCCTTCCTGGTCGCGCTCGTCACCCTCGATCCCGAGGAGGCGGCGAAGTACGCCGCGGAGCACGGGCTGCCCGGCGATCCGGCGGCACTCGCCGGGAACGCCGAGGTCAAGGCGTCGATCGACGCGCACGTCGAGCGCATCAACCAGAAGTTCGCCCGGGTCGAGCAAGTGAAGAAGGTCGAGATCCTGCCCCAGGACCTCTCCCAGGAGGGCGGTGAGCTGACCCCGACGATGAAGGTGAAGCGCAACGTGGTCGCCGACAAGTACGCGAGCGAGATCGACTCGCTCTACGGCTGAGCCGGTCCGATCGGGCCGGGGGCGCTCTTCGCGCGTGACTCGACCCGGCTGCGCCGCTACTTTCGGCCGAGCTCGGGGTTCCGATCGACGCTGCTGGTGGCGCTAGCCCTTGGCACCACTGGAGTCGTCCGCCTCGCCGGCCACCGGCTCGTCGGGCTTCTCGCGCGGCGAGCGCAGCAGGGCGCTGTTGGTGAGCTCGAGCACCCGCCGCCAGGCCGATAGCTTCTCGCGCTCGCGCTCGACCTGGTCGAGCACGTGGCGGACGCGGCGGGCCGAGATCTCGATCCCGTGGCGCTCGGCGATCGCCCGGTAGCGGTCGTAGTCGCGAGCGAGCTTCAGGGTCACGGACTCGAAGCCGTGCTTGGCGATCTGGAGCCTGGCGCGGTAGTCGAGGATCGAGGTGCCGAACATCAACTCGTCATCGAGCTCGGGTTCGATCAGGATGATGTCGACGCCGGGGTAGCGCTCCTCCCAGATCTCGACCGCGCGGTGCAGGCGGTCGTGCGAGAGCAGGCGGAAGGTCTGATTCGCGATCGCCGCGATGCCCATGTCGGAGACCCGCTGCGCGCGCGAGCCGGAGATCGTCGGGATGTTCTTGGCGAAGTCGTTGACGTAGGGGACCAGCGGGTTGATGACGACGACGAACCGGGCACCGCGCTCGATCGCGACGTCGACATTCGTGGTCGAGACGATGCCGCCGTCGATGAACTCGTGGCCGTTGATCGCGACCGGCTCGTAGATCCCCGGCAGCGCCCCCGAGGCGGCGACCGCCTCGGAGATCGGCACGTCGGCCCACTCGCCCTCACCGAAGATCACACGCTCGGTGGTGTCGAGATCGGTGGCGACCAGGTAGAGCTCCTGCTCGAGCAGCCGGAAGACGTTCGTGCGGTCGGGGTCGGAGAGCACCTCTTCGACGTAGCGCTCGATCCCGCTGCCCGAGTACAGGCCTTTCGGCAGCGCCGCTGCGAGGCCGGTGGCCAGATCGACGGCCGAGACCTCGCCGAGGTTGTCGGCAAGCTCGCGCAGGACGCGGGCGAGCTTGAACGGGAAGGTGAGCGACTGCTTCAGAAAGCCCCGGTAGTTGGGCCGCAGCAGGATGCTGAGATCGATGTCGCGCAGCGGCGAGGGCAGGTCCCGGTTCAGCACCCGCATCATCTCCTCGGGCGTGACCCCGTTCGCGACCAGGCTGGAGACGAAGGCGCCGGCGCTGGTGCCGACGTAGATGTCGAACTGGTTCACAGTTCGGTTGGTGGCAAGAAGATCGATCGCGCGCAGGGCGCCGATCTCGTAGACCCCGCCGGTGAACCCGCCGCCCCCGAGCACCAGGGCCGTCGTCGAGGGCTTGCGGCGCGCCCGCCGGCGGCGAGCCGCCTGCGGCTCGGTCCCGGCCGTATCGATGTCGACGACCTTGCCCATAAAGGCGCAGTGATTATTTCAATCGGTACAGCCGTACCGCCTCAGGCCCTCCCGATTCATCGCTACCCTGGCGCTCGATGCCGGGAGCACTGAGCGCTCGGATGATGCTGGCGACCGCGGTCGCCGTGCTCGCGACGGCTCCGGGCGCGCTCGCCGCCGCGATCGGAACCGACGCGGCTGCGGCGAAGGCGGGCTCGGAGCGGGCCTCGGAGCGCGCCCTTGGCACCGCCGAGCTTCGGGGCGAGCTCGGCGCGGCGCTCGCCGCCGACCGCTCCGCCGGCGGCGCCTGGGTGTTCGACACCGAGGCCTCCGGCGACGGACTGCTGTTCGCCGACAGCTCGTCCAAACCGCGGATCCCGGCCTCGAACCAGAAGCTGTTCGTTACCGCCGCGCTGCTCGCCGAGCTCGGACCCGCGGCGCGGCTTCAGACCCGCGTCTACGCTCGCGGCGGGCTCGACGGGCGGCGCGACTCGGTGGTCGCGGGCGACCTGGTGATCGTCGGCGACGGCGACCCCGCCTTCGGCACCGGCCGCTTCGCCCGCGCGCACGACCAACCGGCGACCAGGGTCTCCGAGCTCGCCCGCAACGTCGCCGCCGCCGGGGTCAAGCGGGTCAAGGGCCGGATCCTCGCCGACGCCACGATCTTCGACCGCGAGCGCCGCGCCGGCCCCTACCTGAGCCCGCTCTCCGGGCTCTCGTTCAACAACGGCTACGACGGCGGCGACTATGCCCGCTCGCCCGAGCTGGTCGCCGCCAAGGGCCTGAAGAGCGCCCTGCGCAAGCGGGGCGTCCGGGTCAAGGGCCAGGTTGGACGCGCGAACCTCCAGGCCGCGGCGCTTCGCTCCGAGCCGCTCGCCTCGGTCGCCTCGCCGACGGTGGCGAAGCTGATCGAGGAGACCAACGTGCCCTCGAACAACTTCTTCGCCGAGATGCTGCTCAAGCGGCTCGCGGCGACGAGCGGTAGGAAGGGCACCCGCAAGCGGGGCAACAGCCGGGTCGAGGAGTTCGCGCGCTCGGTCGACGCCGGCCTCGACGCCGCCGACGGCTCAGGCCTGTCGCGCCGCAACCGGGTCTCTCCCAAGCACGTCGGCCGGCTGCTGGTCGCGATGGCGCACGAGGAGCAGAACTCGACCGCGTATATCGACTCGCTGCCGGTCGCCGGCCGCGAGGGCACCGTCGCCGACCGGATGCGCGGCACCGCCGCCGAGGGCAACTGCCGGGCCAAGACCGGGACCCTCTCCGGCGTCTCCGCCCTCTCCGGCTACTGCGAGGCCGGCGGCCACACGATCGCGTTCTCGACCCTGATGAACCACGCCGACGTCGACGCCGCGCGCCGCGCCCAGGACCGGATCGCGGCCGCGATCGCGCGCTATCAGCCGTAACCGCGCCCCGGCCTCGCCCGTCGCCGGGTGGCCGGTGCGGGCGGGGAGAGGATCAGTAGCGCGCGGTCGTGAACCGGTAGCCGCAGGCCTGGCAGCGGATCTTGTGGCGCCAGATCCCCTTCCGGCGAGCCGCTCGCTAGCGGCGCTGGCGCTCCGGAGGGAGCGCGGCCTGTTTCGGGGTCGGCTCCGGGGCACCCACCTCGGCGAGGATCTCGCGCAGGCCGTCCTCGTCGAGGATCTCGGTGTCCAGCTCCTCGGCCTTGGCGAGCTTGGTGCCGGGGCTGTCGCCGGCGACGAGATAGTCGGTGTTCTTGGAGACCGAGCCCGTCACCTTGCCTCCGGCGGCACGGATCAGCCGCGTTGCCTCGTCGCGGCTCAGGGTCGGCAGCGTCCCGGTGAGCACGAAGGTCTTTTCCTCCAGCGGGCCGCCCTCGGCGCGCCGCTCGGCTTCGGAGAGCTCGAACCGCAGGCCCCGCTCGCGCAGGCGGGCGATCAGCTCCAGCACCGCTTCGTCCGCAAGCTCCTCACGCAGCGACTCGGCGAGCACCGGGCCGATCCCGTCGACCTCGGTGATCGCCTCGGCGTCGGCATCGAGCAGGGCGTCGATCGAGCCGAAGTGCTCGCCGATCGCGGTCGCGTTGACCCAGCCGATCCCGGGCAGGCCAAGCGCGTAGAGCACGCGGCCGAATGGGCTCTGTTTCGAACGCTCGATCTCGGCGATCAGCGCCTGCGCCGAGGTCTCGCCGAAGCCGTCGAGCTCGGCGATTCGCTCGGCGGTCAGGTCGTAGATCGAGGCCGGGTCGGTGATCAGGCCCTCGTCGAGGAAGCGCATCGCGTTCTTCTCCCCCAGCCCCTCGATGTCCATCGCGCCGCGGAAGTGCTTGACGAGCTGGAAGTTCTGCCCCGGACAGCCGCGGCGGTTGGGGCAGATCGTCCACACCGATTCCTCCGGCTTGACCGTCTCGGTGCCGCAGGCAGGGCACTTCTTCGGCGGCTTCGCCCGCCGCAGCCGCTTGCCCTTGCGCCGTTGGATCAGCGGTGCGATCACCTGCGGGATCACGTCGCCGGCCCGGGTGACCACCACCTCGTCGCCCTCGCGGGCGTCCTTTCGCGCCAGATCCTCCTCGTTGTGCAGCGTGGCGGTGGAGACGGTCACGCCGCCGACGTGAACCGGCTCCAGCATCGCAAACGGCAGCAGGCGCCCGGTGCGCCCCACGTTCCAGACCACCTTGTTGAGCCTCGTGGTGGCCGTGATCGGGGGAAACTTCCAGGCGATCGCCCAGCGCGGCTCCCGCCCGCTGACGCCGAGCTCGCGCCACAGCGTGCGCTGGTCGACCTTGACCACGACGCCGTCGATCTCGAAGTCGAGCGACTCGCGCCGCTCCTCCCACCACCGACAGCGCTCGACCACCTCGTCGGCGGTCTCGTGCCCGGAGACGTCGCCGTTGACCTTGAAGGCGTGGTCGCGCAGCCACTCGAGCTCGTCCGAGTGGGTCGCGAACTCGATCCCGTCGTGGCCGCCGATCCCGTAGCACCAGATCGAAAGCGGCCGCGAGGCCGTGATCTCCGGATCGAGCTGGCGGATCGTGCCGGCGGTCGCGTTGCGCGGGTTGGCGAACGTCGACAGCCCCTCGGAGGCGCGCTGCTCGTTGAGCTCGGCGAAGGCGCCGCGCGGGAAGTAGATCTCACCGCGGACCTCGATCGTCTTCGGGGCGTCGTCGATCCGCAGCGGGATCGCCTTGATCGTGCGCAGGTTCTGGGTCACGTCCTCGCCGGTCACGCCGTCGCCGCGAGTCGCGCCGCGGACGAACTCACCCCCCTCGTACAGCAGCGAGATCGCGATCCCGTCGATCTTCGGCTCGGCGACGAAGCGCAGCTCGCCCGGGGCGATATCGAGGCTCCGCAACCGATTGTGGAGGCGCCCCTCCCAGGCACGGAACTCGTCCGCCCCGCGCGCGTTGCCGAGCGAGAGCATCGGCTCGAGGTGGCGGGCCTGCTCGAAGCGGTCGAGCGGGCGGGTTCCGCCGGCGACCCGCTGGGTCGGCGAGTCCGGCGTCAGCAGCTCGGGGTGCTCGGCCTCGAGCTCGCGGAGCTCGTCGAGCAGGGCGTCATATGCATCGTCGCCGATCGTCGGGTCGTCGAGCACGTAGTAGCGGTGGTCGTGCCCGGCGATCTCGCGCCGCAGCTCGTCGACGCGCCTGCGCGCGGCGGCGGGGGCCGCCATCAGGAGGCCGTCACGTCGAGCTCGCCCGCGATCGCGTCGAGATCCCAGTTCTCGAGCCGCTCGAGCCCCTCCCGGTCGGTGAGGTCGAAGTGGATCGGCGTGATCGCCGCCCTCCCGCGCGCGACCGCCGCCAGGTCGGTCCCCTGCTCATCCTCGAACGAGGGCTCGAAACCGTAGATCTTGTAGCGCCGGCGACCGTCCGGATCCTGTTCGACCAGCTTCAGCTCGTCGTCATAGAGGCGCTTGCCGAGACTGGTGAGCTCGATCCCGCGCAGCTCGCCCGCGGGGCAGTTGATGTTCACCAGCGTCCCGGCCGGCAGCGGCTCGGCGATCAGCTTGCCGACGACTTCGCGCGCGATGCTCGCCGATACGGTGAAATCGAACTCGCGCCCCGCATAGCCCATGCCCCCGACCCCGGCCTGCTGCGAGACGGCGACCGCCGGCAGGCCGAGGACGATGCCCTCGAACGCCGCCGCGACAGTGCCCGAGTAGGTGATGTCGTCGCCGAGGTTCGAGCCGTGGTTGATTCCCGAGACGATCAGGTCGGGACGCTCGCCGAGCAGACCGAGGTCGGCGAAGCGCACGCAGTCCACCGGGGTGCCCTCGGTGGCGAAGCCGGTGCTGCCGTCGTCGAACTCGATCTCCTCGACCCAGATCGGCGAGCGGGTCGTGATGCTGCGCGCGGTGCCGCTGCGGTTGGTGTGCGGGGCGATCACGCGCACTTCGACGCCGTCGAGCCGCAGCAGGGCCCGACGCAGGGCGTGCAGGCCCGCGGCACCGATGCCGTCGTCGTTTGTGAGCAGGACGATCATTCGCTGTTGACGGTCAGGTCGTACCGATTGGCGATTCTACGGACGGTCCCCGGGTGGTCCCGTGGCGGTTCGAGCCTCGAGTCACCTGCCCGGCGGCGCCGCCACTCGGCGGCCGAGCTCGCTCGACGCGGGCTCGGAGCCCGGGCTCGTCAGCAGCGGCTCGCCCGGCAGCTCGGACCGATCCGCGCCGACGAGCTCGCAGACGGTGGCAGCGACGTCGACGAGACGCGGCGCGCGCACGGGCGCGGCATGGGCCGAGCGCGCGGGAACGACGATCGCCCACCCGTCGCCGGCGGTGTGGTTGCCGGCACGGCCCGAGCCGCCGCCGCGGCGGCGAACGGTGCCGAAGTGCGCCGAGCGCACCTCGGTCAGCCTCGTCGCCGGACGCTCGGACCAGCGCACGACGAGGTCGGGTAGGCGCTCTGCGTGCCGGCCGGGGTAGAGGTCTCCGGGACGCGCGGTCGAGGCCACCGCGGGCGCTCCGTCGGGATCCTCGAAACTCGAGAGCCCGGCGGCGACCTCGTCCAGCAGTCCATCCGCCGCGGTCGGGTCGACGATCCCCTGCCGCTCGCGCCCGCGCAGGTTGAGGCGCACGTACCCCTGGTTGTCGGCGGGATGGGCGAAGGCGCGGGTGGTGGTCCAGTCGAGCCCCCGCAGCTCGAGCCGCGCGGTCAGCTCGAGCGCCGCGCGATCGGGGATCGCGCCGGCGATCGCGCGGCGCAGGCCGGCGGGCATCGCCGCTCGCAGGCGCCAGATCGCGCCCGAACCGTCCGTCTGCACCGGGCCACCGGCGAGCACCGCTGCGAGCATCTCCGGCAGCAGGTCGGCGCGGCTGGTGTTGACGTCCATGCCCACCGCCGAGGTGACGATCACCTCGGCGCCCGCGGGCAGCGCCGCGAGCACGCCGCCGAGGGCACGATCGACCGCGACGTAGACCTCGTCGAGCGCGCCCTCGAGCGCCCGGCGCGACTTCGGGTCGAGCGCCCGCGCGTCGACCTGGGAGAGGTCCCAGAACTGGTGGCCGGCGAGGTGGGCGGCGCTGAAGGTGAGCCAGGCCGCATCGAAGCGCTCGCGCGCCAGCAGCTCCTCGGCGAGGGCGGCGATCCGGCCCGGCGCGGCAATCAGCTTCTCGCGCAGGCGCAGGAGCTCGCGCGGGCGCGGGCGGCCGAAGACCTCGGTCGCCTCCGGGCCGCGGCCGTGGCGCCGGGCGTGCGCCCGCCCGGCGCCCACGGGACGCGACCAGCGCGGCAGCACAACCCGATCGGCGAACCCCCAGCCGCAGATGAAGACGCCGTTCGCGGTCGCCGGCGGACGGCATTCGTATGGATCGATCGCCAGCGTTCGCAGGCCGGCCGCGGCGAGCCGCTCCCAAACCGCGGGCGGGCCGTCGAACGCGGTCGCGTAGCGGGCCCGCTGCTCGCCCGCGGACCACTGGAACGGGTAGAAGACCCCGTGGTCGCCGAGCTCGCTGCCGCTGTAGAGGGTGTGAAAGGCGCTCGCGGCGAAGTCGACGGCCGGCGTTTCGAGCTCGTGCCGACGTCCATGCGCGGCCAGCGCAGCCAGATTGGGCAGCCGCCCCTCGGCGAGGAGACGATCGAGCACCGCGACGCCGGCGGCGTCGAACTGCAGCACGCAGATCAAGCCGCGGCCGCCTCGATCACGCGCATCGCCCGGACGCCGTCCTCGGCCGTCGCCAACAGGCCGCCCTCGGCGCCGCGCGCGACAGCGGCGAAGGCACCCAACTGGGCCCGGAGCGAGGCGATCAGGGGATGCGCGACGGCAGGGATCCGCGCCACCGCCCCGCGCAGGAAGCCGCCCGCCCGGCTGGCCGCGATCCTCGCCCCGCCCGGATGCCGGACGACGACGAGCTCGCGATGGGCGCGATCGGTGGCGCAGCGTATCCGCGCCCGCACGCGGCCGGTGTCGAGATCGAGCTCGACTCGCTCGGAGGTCAGGGTCGCGACGCGCACCGTCGCCGTCCGCGCGCCGGCGAGCAGCAGCGCCAGGTCGACGAGATGCGGAGCGAGGTCGAGGACCGCGTCGTCTCTGATCGAGACCGCGCGCCAGGAGTCGCGCCGGTAGTGGAGCTCGAGCAGCAGCTCCAGCGGCCCCTCCGACGGCACCGCGCGGAGCAGCGCCGCCGCGTGCTGGAAGCGGCGGTTGAAGCCGATCCACGGCGGCCGGGCAAGCTCGGCCAGCCGCTTGGCCCCCGCCAGCTCCGGCGCCGGCGGTTTCTCCACCAGGCAGGCGATCCCAGCCTCGCTCGCCAGGCGCGCGTGCTCGACGTGCTCGGCGGGCGGGCTGGCGACGATCACGGCGTCGAGGCCGCCCGCGGCGAGCAGGGTGGCCGCCTCGGCGTGGGTCGCGACCGCACCCGAGCCTGGGTCGGGAGCGCCCAACCGCGCCACCAGCTCGCGGCGCTCGGCCCGCGGGTCTGCGACCGCGACCAGCTCGACGCCGCCGGCGCCGGCGATTGCGGGCAGATAGCCCGCCTCGGCGAGCCGGCCGCAGCCGACGAGGCCGAGCCGCAGTGGCGCGCGGCCGCCGCTCACGGCGCGCGCCTCGCACGCGCCGGTGCGAGGACGTGGGCGAGGCCGCCGACGATCACCGCGGCCACCGCCACCAGGTGATGGATGACGTGCAACGGGACGCCGATCGCCGCCAGCGCCAGCCCGCCCTGGCTGCGCAGGAGCGCGTAGAAGCGCCCGTTCAGCGCTACCAGGCCGCCGAGGGCGGCGGCAAGCGCCGGCGGCCGCCGGCGCGCGACCGCGTACGCCGCGGCCACCGAGGCGAGCGCGCTGAGCCGATGGCACCAGCCGAGGTTGAGGGCGGCGGAGGCTCGCCGCGACTCGAGCTGCAGGCGGACCCAGGGAATCCCGCGGCGCCGGAGGTCGGTTCGCACCATCTCCACGAGCGACCAGCTCTTCAGGTGGGTCCCGCGGATCTCCGGGTCGAGCGCGATCGAGGCCCCGCCGGCGCTCAGGCGCATGCCGAGCTCGATGTCCTCGATCGCCGCCTCCCCGAACCGCTCGGCGTCAAAGCCCCCCGCGGCGGCGAAAACATCACGGCGGATCGCCCCGAGCCCCGCCCAGAAGGTCTCCGCAGGACCCGGGGAGCTCGTGTGGACGTGGTGATGGAGCAGGTTGCGAAATCGCGACACGGGGCGCGGATCGGCGGGGCGATCGTCGTAGCTGCCGAAGACGGCGGCCAGCCGGGGGTCGGCGGCGAACGCTCGCCGGACGCGTTCGAGCGCGTCGCGGTGGACCTCGACGTCCGAGTCGACGAACGCGATCACCTCGGCGCTCACCTCGGCGGCGCCGGCGTTTCGCGCCGCTGCTGGGCCGGCGCCGGGTGGGCTCTTCACCACCACGAGCTCGTCCGGTGGCGAGCTGGAGGCGCGCAGGGCGGCGACGCAGCGCTCGAGCGTCGGCGGGGCATCGGTCGCCGGGACGACCGCCGCCAGAGTCGGCGCGGTGCCGGTCGTGCTCTCGCGCCGGGCTTGCCTGGGTCGGGTATTAGGCATACCTAATTATTTGCACAGAAGACCTCGTAGGCGGTCCACCGCCCCCGGCCCGCGACCCGGCGGCCGGCTGCGAGCACCGCGCGCCGGGCCTCCGCCGGGGCGTCGGCGTCGAGAAACGAGGTACCCGCCGCCGGCGCCGAGGCGATTCGGCGCTCGACCCCGCCGAGGCCGAGCTCGAGCCTCCACGCCAGGGCCGTCTCGGTGAGGAAGTCGCTGGTGGTCACCCCTCCGCAGGCTACGACGCGTTCGCGACCGGCCCCGGCGACGACCGCGAACAGGTCCTCGACCCCGTCCCGAAACTGGTTGGCGCCGCGCAGGTCACCGGGGACATCGGCCGCCCGGATCGCCCCCTGCACCGCCAGCCCGACGGCGAGCGCCGCGCAGGCGACCGCCAGTGCTCGCCGCCGCGGGCTCATCCGCGGCGCGCGTCCCCACAGCGCCAGCAGGCGTACGGCGCCGACGCCGCCGAGCACGCAGGCGATCGCCGCCGCCGGCGCCGCGAAGCGGGGGATCCCGGCGTAACCGGCGGCGGCGAGGGCGGCGACGATCGCGATCCAGCCGAGCGCGCCCGCGGCGAGGACGACGATCGGGCGCTCGCGGGCGCGCCAGGCGGTGCAGCCCGCGTAGGCGGCCGCCGCCCAGAGCCCCGCGAGGACCAGGTTGAGCGCCCGTCCGATCGCCTCCAGGGCCTCGGCGGGAGCCGTGCCGGTCGCCTCGCGCGCTCGCCTGGCGCCCGTGAGGGGGTCGCCTGATCCGATCAGGTCGGGGCCGAGCCAAAGCAGCGGCACGGCGAGGGCGCCGGCGGCGAGCCCGACCCGCAGCCCGGGATGCCGCCGCCAGAGAACGTACCCGTAGACGGCCAACAGCGGCCACGCCTCCGGGCGCAGGAGCGCCGCGCCGACGCCGAGCGCGAACGCCTGCCCGGGCCGGGCCGCAAGCTGGCGCTCGACCGCGCCGAGCGCGAGCGCGACCAGCAGCGGCTCCGAGAGCCCGCCGGCGAACTGCCGCACCCACGGGGTGAACGGGTCGTGGAGGAGCAGGACGCCCGCCGCGGCCAGCGCCCCGGCCGCGATCCGCGCGCGGCGGATTCGCGCCGGCGCGAGCCGCGCGGCGGCCCGCATGCTCAGTCCCGGGGGGATCACGAGCCTCGCCGCCAGCGCCCAAGCGAGGGCCACGGACGCCAGCCATCCGGCCCGCGCGAGCAGCGTCCAGAGCTCGGGCGCGGCCCCGCCGGCCGGGGCCGCGAGGGTGGTGGCGATCACCGGCAACGGCTTCCACGACGGGCCGGACCCGGTATCGAGCTCGAGTCCGGTGATCTCGCGGCCCCAGACCAGCCACGCCCAGGGGTCGTAGACGAGCGCGAAGGGCAGCAGCAGCGAGAGCGCGGCGAGGGCAGCGACGAGCAGCGACACGGCGAGGCGGGGCGAGGGCATGGACCCTAAGATTAGGCTTCCCTAATGCCGACTGTGCGACTAGGAATGACAACGCTGCTCGCCCTCGCGAGCCTCGTCGTGGCTGCCTGCAGCGCGACCTCCGAAGACTCCGGGGGCGGGCCGCCGGAGCCCGAGACGGAGGGGATCACGCTCTACTCGGGGCGGATCGCCGCCGCGATCGGCGGCGCGGTCGACATCTACGAGGCCGCCGCCGACCGCGACGTGCAGGTTCGCTTCGCCGAGACCGGTGACCTCGCCGCCACCCTGGTCGAGGAGGGGTCGAACTCCCCCGCGGACGTCTTCTTCGCCCAGGAGCCGGGGGCGATCGGCGCCGTCGCCGAGCGGGCCCTGCTGGCGGAGCTGCCGGCGGACATCCTCGACCGCGTCCCGGCCCGGTTCCGCGACCCCGAGGGCCGCTGGATCGGGATCACGGGCCGAGCCCGCACCCTCGCCTACGGCGAGGCGACAGAGCGGTCGGAGCTTCCCGACTCGCCGCTGAAGCTCACCGACCCCGAGTGGGAGGGCAGGGTCGGGTGGGCGCCGGTGACCGACTCGCTGCAGCAGTACGTCACCGCGCTGCGGCTCGAATACGGCGACGAGGTCGCGCGCGAGTGGGTCGAGGGCATGGTCGCCAACGAGGCGGTCGACTACCCGAACAACGTCGCGATCCGCGACGCGATCGCCAACGAGGAGGTCGACGTCGGCCTGCTCAACCACTACTACGTCGCCCAGGCGATCGCCGCCGAGGGGCCCGAGTACCCGGTCGGTGTCTACTTCCCCCCCGAGGGCCTCGGGTCGCTCCTGCTGCTGACCAGCGCCGGGGTGCTCGAGTCGAGCGACCGCAAGGACGAGGCGTTCGACTTCATCCGCTCGCTGCTTGCGCCCGAGAGCCAGCGCTACTTCAGCGCCAGCTCGAAGGAGTACCCGCTCGCCCGCGGGGTCGAGCCCGACCCGTCGCTAAGCGTGGCGCTGGCCGCGATCCCGGTGCCGCGCGGAGACCTCAACGACATCGCCGAGGTCCAGGCGACGGTCGAGCTGATGCAGGAGGCGGGGGCGCTGTGATGACGCCTCCGGGCACCGGCGAGACGGTCCGAGCCGAGCCCCGGATGGGTGGGCTCGGGCTTCCCTGGCTGCTCTCCGAGCGGCGACCGCCGGTGGCGCTGCTCGCCGCCGGGATCGTCGTCGGGGCCGCCGCGATGCTCCCCGCCGCCTATCTGCTGATCGTGGTCGCCGGCGACCTCGGGCCGGCCCTCGAGGTCGCCTTCGACGCCGATACGGCCCTGCTGGTTGCTCGCACCCTCGGCCTCGCCGCCGCCGTCACCGCCACCGCGATCGCGATCGCGCTGCCGATCGGCTGGCTCACCGTGCGCACCGACCTCCCCGGGCGGCGCCTGTGGGCGACGCTGCTCACCCTGCCGCTGGTGATCCCCAGTTACGTCGGCGCCTACCTGTTCGTCGCCGCCCTGGGGCCGAACGGAATCCTCCAGGACCTGCTCGGTGTCGAGCGGCTGCCCTCGATCTACGGCTTCCCCGGCGCCTGGCTCGTGCTCAGCCTGTTCACCTACCCGCTGGTCCTGCTCCCGGTGCGCTCCACCCTGCGCCGCCTCGATCCGCAGCTCGAGGACGCCGCGCGCGCGATGGGCCGCACCCCGCTGGCGACCTTCCGCTCGGTCGTCATGCCGCAGCTGTGGCCTGCGCTCGCGGTGGGCGGCCTGCTCGTCGCCCTATATGTGATCAGCGACTTCGGCGCCGTCTCGATCATGCGCTTCGACGCCTTCACCAATGAGATCTACCTCACCTACAAGTCGAGCTTCGACCGCACCGCAGCGGCCGGCCTCGGCGCGGTGCTCGTGGTCCTGATGCTGCTCGCGCTGTGGCTCAACTCGCGCATCCGCCACGCGCGCGCCCTGCACCGGCTCGGCCCTGGCACCGCCCGCCCGCCCCGCGCCTACGCGCTCGGTCGCTGGCGCTGGCCGGCGCTAGCGGGCTGCGGCTTGCTGGCCCTGATCGCATTGGTGCTCCCGGTCGCGGTGCTCGTCTACTGGTCGAGCAAGGGGATCTCCGCCGGCTCGACCTCGCTCGAGCTCGCCGGCGGGCTGGCGGCGAACTCGCTCATGACCGGAGTCGGTGCGGCAATCTGCGGCGCCCTCGCCGCGCTGGTGATCGCGGTTCTCGCGGGACGGTTCCCGTCGCCGCTCTCGCGCACGCTCGAGCGAGTCGGTCACGCCGGGTACGCGCTTCCGGGAATCGTCGTCGCGCTGGCGCTGGTCTTCTTCGCCACCCGCGCCGCGCCGGCGCTCTACCAGACCGTGATCATGCTCGTCTTCGCCCTCACCGTCCACTACCTGCCGCTCGCGATCGGGCCGATCGGCACCTCGTTGACGCAGGTGTCCCCCCGGATCGAAGAGGCGGCCCGCGGCCTCGGGAGGGGGCCGACGCAGGTATTTCGCTCGATCACCGTGCCACTCGTGCGCGGCGGCATCCTCGCCGGCGCGGCCCTCGTCTTCCTGCACGCCGTCAAAGAGCTCCCGGCTACCCTGATCTTGGCCCCAATCGGGTTCGAGACCTTGGCCACCGAGATCTGGACACAGACGAGCTTCGGCTTCTACGAGGCGAGCGCGATTCCCTCGCTGATCCTGCTGGCGATCGCCGCGCCGCCGCTCTACCTGCTCTCCGAACGCGGCGCGGTGGCGGCGTGACCGCGACCGCCGCCACGGCGGCGCCGCTGCGCCTCGACGGCCTCGCCAAGGCCTATGGCCCGGTGGCGGCCGTCGACGGCCTCGATCTCGAGGTCGAGGCCGGCTCGGTCTGCGCCTTGCTCGGTCCGAGCGGCTGCGGCAAGACGACGACCCTGCGCCTGATCGCGGGTCTCGAGCGTCCCGACGCGGGCGAGATCGCGATCGGCGAACGGACGCTCAACGGCCCGGGGGAGTTCGTCGCCCCGGAGCGGCGTCGAATCGGGATGGTGTTCCAGGACTACGCGCTCTTCCCCCACCTCGACGTCGCCGGCAACGTCGGCTACGGGCTCGGTCGCAGCCCCGATCGGGGCCGCGTCGCCGAGGTGCTTGACCTGGTCGGGCTCGATGCCGACGCGCAGCGGCCCGTGCACGAGCTCTCCGGCGGCCAGCAGCAGCGCGTGGCGCTCGCCAGGTCACTCGCCCCCACCCCCGAGCTGATCCTGCTCGACGAGCCGTTCTCCAACCTCGACGCCGGGCTTCGGGACCGCCTTCGCCAGGAGGTGCGCGAGATCCTCACCCGGGCCGGCGTGACCACCCTGTTCGTCACCCACGACCAGGCCGAGGCGCTGAGCATCGCCGAGTCGGTCGCGGTGATGCGCGAGGGACGGGTCGAGCAGTTCGGCACGCCGGAGGAGATCTACTCGCGCCCGGCCTCACGCTGGGTCGCCGGCTTCCTCGGTGAGATCGAGGTGGTCCCGGGCGACGCGGCGGAGGGGCGAGTCGAGTGCGAGCTGGGGTCGTTCTCGGCCGAGCAGGGGGTCAAGGGACCGGTCGACGTGCTGGTGCGGCCGGAGTCGATCGCGATCGGGATCAGCGGCCCGGAGGGCGCCGCGAGCGCCGAGGTGGTCGGCCGCCGCTTCTTCGGCCACGACCAGCTCGTCGAGCTGCGCCTGAGGTCCGGGCAGACGATCCGCTCGCGCCGGCTCGGCTTCCCCGCCTGGCACCCGGGCGACCACGTGCGCGCCTGGGTCGACGGCCCCACCGACGTGCTGCCGCGCGAAGGCGACGCCACGGCCGCCGCCGCCCCGGTCGATTAGCTTCCGGCGGCGTGACCATCGAGGAGATCTGGCGCGAGCCGGTGCGCGGCGGCTATCCGGAGCCGTGGATGTTCGCCCTGCCCGGCCGTGAGCGTCTGGAGAGGTGGCGGCGCGGGCTCAACCCGGACCCGCCGCTCACCCACCTCACCGGGGCCGGCCCGAGCGGCTTCGGCGACGGCACCGCCGACGCCGAGATGCCGGCCTCGGGCTGGCTCACCAACGCGGCGGGGCTGATCGGCGGCGGCACGCTCGCGATCCTCGCCGACGTCGCCTTCGGGCTCGCGATCGAGAGCCGCGTCCCCGCCGCCGTGCCCTACACCACCGCGGAGCTCTCGCTCACGTTCGTGCGCCCCGCACGCCCCGGGGCAACCCTGACGGCGCACGGGCAGGCGATCCACGTTGGGCGCACGGTCGGCGTCTCCGAGGTCTTCATCCTCGACCCGCGCGGGGAGACGCTGATCGCCCACGGAACCTCCCGGCTCTCGATCCTGGGTCCGCTCGAGGGGCTTTCCCCCCGGCCCGAGCCAGCCCCGGAGCCCGAACCGCACCCCGATCCGCTCTCGTACGCGACGCCCGATCCCTACCTGCGCCCGCCGCCCACGGACACCGTGGTCGAACAGGAGCTGTGGTCGGAGCTCCCAGGCCGCGAGATCCTCGAGCGCCACCTGAGCGGTGAGCTGCCGCCACCGGCGATCCACCACCTCACCGGGATCGCGCCGACCGAGGTCGGCGCAGGCACCGCGACCGTGCGCATGCCCGCGAGCGAGTGGCTCAACAGCCCCGCCGCCCGGCTCCAGGGCGGCGCGATCACGATGCTCGCCGACCAGGCGATGCTGACCGCGGTGCTCACCACCGCTCCCGCCGCGGTCGCGATCGCGGGGCTCGACCTGAAGGTGAACTTTCTCCGCCCGGTCGCCGGCGACGGCGCCGACCTCACCGCCCGCGCCAGGGTCGAGCACTCCGGGCGCACCCTGGCGATCGCACGGGCGCGGGTCGAGAACGCCGAGGGCAAGCCGGTGATGCTCGCCACCGGCACCGCGATGTACCTGCCCGACTGCCCGGCCAACCTCGGGCCGGAGATCGAGCTCGGCGGGTCAGCCGCTCAGTAGCGGACACCGGCGAGGTAGAGGCCGTGCGGAGGGGCGGTGTTCCCGGCGCGCTCGCGCGGCGCGCCTCGAAGCAGCTCGCCGAAGTCCTCGAGGCTGCGCCGCCCGCCGGCGACCTCGAGCATCGTCCCGACCAGGACTCGAATCTGGTTGCGCAAGAAGGACGGTGCCTCGATTCGAAGCGCCAGCAGCACCGGTCGCTCCTCGATCCACTCGCACACGTCGACGTTGCGCTCGAAAAGCACGTGCTCGGTCTGGGTGGGAGTGAAGGCGGTGAAGTCGTGGCGGCCGACCACGGCGGCCGCACAACGATCGAGCAGGCCGCGATCGACCGGGTGGCGCCACCACAGCGCCCTGCCCTCCTCGAACGGCTCGCGGCTCGGCGCGGCGAGCACCCGGTAGCGGTATGTGCGAGAGCGGGCGTCGCGGCGGGCGTCGAAACCCGCCGGCGCCGGCTCGGCGACGAGCACCGCGAGGTCACGGCCGAGGACCGCGTTGAGGCGCTCGGCGAGCCGGTCCGGCAACTCGCTCGCGTGCTCGAAGCTGGCCACCTGGCCGGTCGCGTGCACACCGGCGTCGGTGCGCCCGGCGACCGACAGCGTCACCTGCTCGCCGGCGATCCTCGCGAGCGCCGCCTCGAGCTCGCCCTGCACCGTCCGCTGCCCCGGCTGGGCGGCCCACCCCGCAAACCGGGCGCCGTCATAGGCGATCTCGAGCCGGGCCGTCGCCATCGGCCGGGTCGGCTATACCAGTTCCAGGAAGACCATCTCGGTCGAGTCCGACCGCCGCGGGCCGAGCTTGACGATCCGCGTGTAGCCGCCGGGGCGCTCCGCGTAGCGAGGCGCGACCTCCTCGAACAGCTTGTGGACCAAGAACTTGTCCTGGCCGAGCTCGGTGAGAGCCTGGCGACGCGCGTGCATGTCGCCGCGCTTGCCGAGCGTGATCAGCTTCTCGACCTTCGGCTTCACCGCCTTCGCCTTCGCCTGCGAAGTCGTGATCCGCTCGTGCTCGATCACCTCGCGACAGAGATTGCGCAACAGCGCCCGCCGATGGGCGCTGTCGCGGCTGAGCTTGTTGCGCTGCTTTTGGTGGCGCATGAGCGGACCGGAAGCTACCTACTCGTCGCGCAGCCCGAGGCCGAGCGCGTGCAGGCTCTCCTTCACCTCTTCCGTGCTCCGCTTGCCGAAGTTCGGGATCGCGTTGAGCTCGGACTCCGAGCGCTGGACCAGGTCGCCGACCGTCTGGATCCCGGCGCGCTTGAGGCAGTTATAGGCGCGGACCCCGATCTCGAGCTCCTCGATCAGGCGGTCGTCGCCCTCGCTCGGCGTCGCCGGCGCCATCGCGGCCTCGTCGCCGTCCATGCCGTCGCGGCTGGTCAGCTCCTCGACCCGATCGGCGTCGGTGAAGATCGCCATTGTCTTGATCAAGATCTCGGCCGCGTCGCGCAGCGCCGAGCCCGGCTCGATCGAACCGTCGGTCTCCACCTCGAGCGTCAGCTTGTCGAAGTCCGTGCGCTGGCCGACGCGAGCCGAGTCGACGTCGTATGCGGCGCGGCGGATCGGCGAGAAGATCGAGTCGATCGGGATCACGCCGATCGGCTGATCCTCGGTCTTGTTCTCCTCGGCGGGCGAATAGCCACGCCCGCGGCCGATCGTCAGGTACATCTCGAGCTTGGTCCGCTTCTCGAGCGTCGCGATCGGCGCCTCGGGGTTGAGGATCTCGACCCCGGCCGGGAGGTCGATGTCCTTCGCCCTCACCTCACCCGGGCCCGACGCCACCAGCGGCGCCTCGACCTCGTCGGCGTCGGTGTGCATGCGGACGACGATGTCCTTCAGGTTGAGGACGATGTCGGTGACGTCCTCCTTCACCCCGGCGACGGTCGAGAACTCGTGCGCGACGCCCTCGATCCGAACGCTCTTGATCGCGGCCCCGCCCAGCGACGAGAGCAGCACGCGGCGCAGCGAGTTCCCGAACGTGTAGCCGAAGCCCTTGTCGAGCGGCTCGACTACGAAGGTGCCCCGCTTGTCGTCCTCGACGCTCTCAGCGGTGATCTTGGGAATTTGGAATTCGGGCAGGGTGGTCATTGGAACCTCTTTGCTTGTCGGGAACTGCGGCCCTACTACTTCGAGTAGAGCTCGACGATGAGCTGCTCGGAGACCGGCGCGACGATCTCGCTGCGCTCGGGCAGCCGGAGCACCTTCGCCGTCAGGGCGTCGTGATCGGCCTGGAGCCACGGCGGCACCACGGCGGTCAGCTCGGTCGCCTGCCGAACCACGTCGGCGGCGCCCGATTCGGGCCGGATCGTGATCACGTCGTCGGGACGGACCTGGTAACTGGGGATGTCGACGCGGCGACCGTTGATCAGCCAGTGGCCGTGGTTGATCATCTGGCGAGCCTGGCGTCGCGAGGCGGCGAAGCCGAGCCGCACGAGCACGTTGTCGAAGCGGCACTCCAGCATCCGCAACAGGTTCTCGCCCGTGACGCCGGGCTGGCGCGAGGCCTTCTCGTAGTAGCTGCGGAACTGCTTCTCGAGCACCCCGTAAAAACGGCGCGTCTTCTGCTTCTCGCGCAGCTGCTGGCGGTACTCGGAGGCCCGCACCCGGCCGCGGCCGTGCTCGCCGGGGGGATAGCTGCGGCGCTCGACGCCGCACTTCTCGGTCAGGCAGCGCTCACCCTTGAGGAACAGCTTCTGGCCCTCGCGGCGGCACTGCTTGCACTGCGGTCCGGTGTCGCGTGCCATGCGCTAAGGCCTCCGCCGCTTCTTCGGCCGGCAACCGTTGTGGGCCTGGGGGCTGACGTCCTTCACCGTCGTCACCTGCAGGCCTGCGGCCTGGAGCGAGCGGATCGCGGTGTCGCGGCCCGAGCCCGCGCCCTTGGCGTGCACCTCGACCCGCTCGACGCCGTGCTCCATGCCCTTGCGGGCGGCGGCGTCGGCGGTCACCTGGGCGGCGAACGGCGTCGACTTGCGCGAGCCCTTGAAGCCCGCCGAACCGGCCGACTCCCAGCAGACGACGTTGCCCTCGGGATCGGTGATCGTGACGATGGTGTTGTTGAAGCTGGTCTTGATGTGGGCGATTCCGTAGGGGACGTTCTTCTTCACCCGGCGGCGAGGCCGGCCCCTGCCTCGTTTCGGCTGCGGCATCCTCAGGCCCTCACTTCTTCGCCGGCGGCTTCTTCTTGCCGGCGATGCTCATCTTCCGCGGCCCCTTGCGGGCGCGAGCGTTGGTCTTCGTGCGCTGACCCCGCGTCGGCAGGCTGCGCCGGTGGCGGACCCCGCGATAGGAGCCGATCTCGGAGAGCCGCTTGACGTTCTGCGAGCGGTCGCGGCGCAGGTCGCCCTCGACCTCGAGCGTCTCGACAGCCTCGCGCAGCTTCACCGTCTCATCCTCGGTCAGGTCCTTGACGTAGGTGTCCGGATCGACGCCGACCTTGCTCAGGATCTCGTTCGCGGTCGAGCGGCCGATCCCGTGCACGTAGGTGAGGCCGATCTCGGCCCGCTTGTTGAGGGGGAGGTTTACGCCTGCGACTCGTGCCATCAGCCTGTATCAGCCCTGCCTTTGCTTGTGACGAGGGTTCGAGCAGATCACGAGCACGACGCCGCGCCGGCGGATCACCCGGCAACGCTCACACATCGGCTTCACGGACGCTCGTACCTTCATCGGCCCTTTCGTGGGTCGTATCGAATCAGCTGTCGAGAAGGCCCGCAGGCCCCATGAATCGGGCGAGCGGGCACACAAAAACGGCCCGAGGGCCGACGAGAATGTTAGCAACCGGGCGTCGCAGGGCTGCGCCGGGTCAGCCCTCGTGCCAGGGCGTGAGGATCCGCGAGCCGTTCTCGGTGATCGCGACCGTGAACTCGAAATGGGCGGCGAGCGAGCCGTCGGCGGAATAGACGGCCCAGTTGTCGTCGCCGACGCGGACGTCGGGGCCACCCGAGTTGACCATCGGCTCGATCGCGAACACCATCCCGGGCTCGAGCTCTGGGCCGCGGCCGGGCTCGCCGTAGTTGGGCACCTGGGGGTCCTCATGCATTTCCCGGCCGACGCCGTGGCCGACCAGCGAGCGGATGATCGAGAGCCCGTCGGCCTCGACCGTCCGCTGGACCGCGTGCGAGATGTCGCCGAGGTGGTTGCCGGGCCTCGCCTGTTCGACGGCGGCGTGCAGCGCCGCCTCGGTGGTGGTCAGCAGCCTGCGTGCAGCGGGGCTGATCTCCCCGACCGGCACCGTGATCGCCGCATCGGCCACCCAGCCCTCCTTGGTTACGCCGACGTCGAGCGAGAGGATGTCCCCGCGACGCAGCTCGTAGCCACCGGGAATCCCGTGCACCACCATCGAGTTCGGGGAGGCGCAGATCGATCCCGGGAAGCCGCGATAGCCGAGGAACGACGGCTGGGCTCCCTGCGAGGTGATGAAGCGCTCGGCGGTCAGGTCGAGCTCCTCGGTGGTCACCCCGGGCCGTGCCTTGGCGCGCAGCATCTTCAGGCAGCGGGCCTGGATCGTGCCGGCCGCCGCCATGCGCTCGAGCTGCTCGGGCGTCTTCAGGATGATCCCGCCGCGGTACAGGTTCGTTCAGAGCTCCTCTTCCATCTTCAACGTAGCGAGCAGCGCCCGGATGCGGTCGCTCACCTGGTCCGGGGCAAATGAGCCGTCGACCCGCTTCAGCAGCCCGCGGCCCTCGTAGAAGGCGATCAACGGCTCGGTTTTCGTGTGGTATTGCTCGAGCCGGTTGCGGATCACGGCCGGCTCGTCATCGTCGCGGATCTCCAGCGGCGCGCCGCAGACGTCGCAGATGCCGGGGTTCTTGGGGGGGTCAAACTCGATGTGGAAGATGTGGCCGTTGGTGCACGTTCGCCGACCTCCGAGGCGGCGGACGACCTCGTCGTCGGAGACCTCGAACAGCACCGCCGCCGAGAGCTCGCGGCCGAGCTCTGTGAGCTTGCGCTCGAGCGCCTCGGCCTGCGGCTCGGTGCGCGGGAACCCGTCGAGGATGAACCCGTCCTCGGCCTCCTTCTGCTCGATCCGCTCTCCGATCACGCCGACGATCACGTCGTCGGGGACAAGGTCGCCGCGGTCCATGTACTCCTTCGCCTTCGCGCCGATCTCGGTCCCGTTGCGAACCGCGGCCCGCAGAATTTCGCCGGTCGCGTAGTAGGGCAGACGAAAATCCTCCTGCAGGCGCTCGCCCTGGGTGCCCTTGCCCGACCCGGGGGGCCCAAGGAGGATGAGATTGAGCTCGCTCACGGGTCGGAACAGGCTAGAGGTTCGCCGTGTGACCGGCGCGCGCGAGCAGCATCCGAACCGCCCCACGACCCAGGCCGGCTCCCCGCCGAGCTGGCGCCAGGTCACGCATAGAGCTTGCGTGGTCACGCTCGAAGGCCCTGCGTCGGGGTGGTACTCGTAGCCGTCGAGCTCGACCACGAGCGGCGCGGCCGGCCAGAAGGCGTCGACCAAGAACTCCTCTACCGCAGTGCTGACCGTCCCCAACGGCGAGAGGCGTTCGCTACTTCAAGAACCCCTCGTAATTGCGCATCATCAGCTGCGCCTCGAGCTGCTTGACCGTGTCGAGAGCGACGCCGACGACGATCAGGATCGAGGTGCCGCCGAAGTAGAAGTTGGCCGAGGTCTGGTTGATCAGGATCGTCGGCAGGGCGGCGACCGCGCCCAGGTAGAGGGCGCCGGGGAAGGTGAGCCGGGACAAGATCCGGTCCAGGTATTCGGCGGTAGGTCGCCCGGGTCTCACCCCAGGGATGAAGCCCCCGTACTTCTTCAGGTTGTCGGCCTGGTCGACCGGGTTGAAGGTGACCGCGGTGTAGAAGTAGGTGAAGATGATGATGAAGAAGACCTCGCCGACCACGTAGGCCCAGCTCGAGGGGCTGAAGAAGGCGGCGAAGTCGAGCGCAACCGGCGTGTTGAGGAGCTGTCCGATCGTCGGCGGGAAGGCCATGATCGAGGCCGCGAAGATCACCGGGATCACCCCGGCCATGTTCACCCGCAGGGGCAGGTAGGTCGAGCCCCCGGTGGTCATCCGCCGACCAACGACGCGCTTGGCGTACTGGACCGGGATCCGGCGCTGGCCCTCCTGGACGAAGACGATGCCGACGATCACCGCCAAGGCGACGAACGGCATCATCACGACGAAGACCTGGTCGGGGTTGTTCCACCAGGACGAGATCCCGGGCACCAGGCCGGCGGTGATCGAGGCGAAGATCATCAGCGAGATCCCGTTGCCAATCCCGCGCTGGGTGATCAGCTCGCCGAGCCACATCAGCAGGGTCGTGCCCGCGGTCAGCGAGATCACGATCAGGAACACCTTGCCGGCGGTGAGCTCGCCGACGACGCTGGTGCCCTCGGCGTTCTGGAAGCTCTGGAACAGGAAGACGTAGCCCAGCGACTGGCCGAAGGCGAGCCCGACGGTGAGATAGCGCGTGTACTGGGTGATCTTCTGCTGGCCGACCTCGCCCTCCTTCTGCAGCCGCTCGAGGGCCGGCACCACCACCGTCAGCAACTGGAGGATGATCGAGGCGGTGATGTAGGGCATGATTCCGAGCGCGAACAGGGAGAGGCGCTGGAGGCTGCCGCCCGAGAACAGGTTGAGGAACCCGAGCACGTTGTTGCCGGTGAAGTTGTCCTCGATCGACTCGACCGTGTCGATGTCGACGCCCGGCGCCGGGATGTAGGCCCCGAGCCGGTAGAGCAGCAGCATCGCCAGGGTGAAGGCGATCTTCCGGCGGATCTCCGGAACCGCAAAGGCGTTGGCGATCGTCTGGAGCACGAACTAACGGCCTGCCGGCTGCTCCGTTTCGCTTCCGCTGCCGGCACGGCTCTCGATCAACTCCACGGTTCCTCCCGCCTTCTCGATCTTCTCCTTCGCCGTGGCGCTGAAGGCGTGAGCGCGAACGGTGAGCTTGGTCGAGATCTCGCCGTGCCCAAGGATCTTGACCGGATGACGGCGCTTGGCCAGCCCAGCCTCACGCAGCGCCTCGGGGGTCACCTCGGCGCCGGCGTCGAAGCGGGCCTCGACGTCGCCGACGTTGACCGGCTGGGTGCGGGTGCGGAAGCGCTCGAACGGCATCGACTTCTTCATCCGCGGGCCGCGCAGCTTGCGCATCCGCATGTGGATCGGGTTCTGGCCGCCCTCATAGCCGCGCTTGGACCGGTTGCCCGAGCGCGCCCCGGCGCCCTTGTGGCCCCGGCCGGCAGTCTTGCCGGTGCCCGATCCCTTGCCGCGGCCGAGCCGCTTGCGCGGGCGGCGCGAACCCGGCTTCGGGCGGATCGTGTCGAGCCCGATCTCCTCGGGCGTCAAGCGAGCCATCAGCTCGAGTCCTCCTCGACCTCGACCAGGTGCACGACCTTGTCGAGTGCGCCGCGAAGCTGCGGCGTGTCCTTCATCGTCGAGGTGCGCCCGATCCGCCCGAGCTTCAGCGACGCGAGCGTTCCCCGCTGCTTCGGGCTTGCGCCGTTGGAGGAGCGGACCTGCTTCAGCTTCAGGTCAGCCATCGGAAGGTCGCTCGGAAGCGTCCGTCTCGTCCGTGGCCCGAGGTTCCTCCGTGGCCACGGCCACCGGCTCGACCGCCCCTTGCTCGGTGCTCGGTGCCTGGTCCTCGGGGTCGCCGTTCGCGGCTCTGGCGGACTCCTCCTGAAGGTCGAGCCCGAGCACCTGCCTCACCGACAGCCCGCGGAGCTTCGCCACGTCCTCGGGACGGCGGAGCCCCATCAGCCCCTCCATCGTCGCCTTGACCAGGTTGATCGGGTTCTGGGTGCCGATCGACTTCGAGAGCACGTCGCGGATGCCGGCGAGCTCGAGCACCGCGCGCACGCCGCCGCCCGCGATCACCCCGGTACCGGGGCTCGCCGGTCGCAGGACGACGTGGCCGGCGCCGTAGCGGCCGATGATCCGGTGCGGGAGCGTCTGGCCGAACTTGGGCACCCGGATCAGGCTCTTGCGGGCGTTCTCGACCCCCTTCTGAATCGCCAGCGGGACCTCGCGGGCCTTGCCGTAGCCGATCCCGACGACGTCGTTCTCATCGCCGACGGCGACCAGAGCGGTGAAAGAGAAGCGCCGGCCGCCCTTGACGACCTTGGCGACGCGGTTGATCTCGATCACCCGCTCCTGCAGGTCGAGCCCCTGCGGGCTCACGGTCTCGATCTCGTGGTTGCGTGTCATCGGAACTGAGTCAAGTTAGCGAGTCAGAACTCCAACCCGCCCTCGCGGGCACTCTCGGCGAGCGCGCGGACGCGGCCGTGGTAGCGGTATCCACCGCGGTCGAAGACACAGGTCGAGACCCCGGCCTGCTGGGCGCGCTCGGCGATCAGCTCGCCGACTCGCTTCGCCTGCTCCATCGGCCCCAGCTTGCGCAGCTCGGGTTCGATCCAGTTCACGGCAACGATCGTGCGGCCGTCCTCGTCGTTGATGAGCTGCGCGAAGACGCCCCGGTTCGAGCGGAAGACCGAAAGCCGCGGGCGCTCGGCGGTGCCGCGGATCTTCGCCCGGACGCGGCGGCGCCGGCGCAGGCGCTGCTGTGGCTTCGTCGCCACGGTCATGCGCGCTTGCCCACCTTGCGGCGAACCTGCTCGCCCTCGTAACGGATCCCTTTGCCCTTGTAGGGCTCAGGCGGCCGGGTGCGGCGGATCCGGGCGGCCGTCTCGCCGACGAGCTGCTTGTCGATCCCGCGCACGATCACCTGGGTCGGCTGCGGGACCTCGAACTCGATCCCGTCCGGGGCCGCGATCGAGATCGGGTGGGAGTAGCCGACGCTGAGCTCGAGCGCCTTGCCCTGAAGCTTGGCCCGGTAGCCGACGCCCTGGATCTCGAGCCGCCTCTCGAAGCCCTCGGTGACCCCCTCGACCATATTCGCGATCAAGCTGCGGGTGAGCCCGTGCACGGCTCGGTCCTCGCCCCGGTCGGTGGGGCGCTTGACCGTCAGCGTGCCGTCCTCCTCGGCGATCTCCATCCGGGTGCTGACGCCCTGGTTGAGCTCGCCCTTGGGGCCGTTCACGGTGACGCGGCCAGGGCCGAGGGAGACGGTGACGCCCTCGGGGACGTTGATCGGCTGTTTTCCGATGCGGCTCATGCGATCACCACACGTAGGCGACGACCTCGCCGCCTACGCCCTTGGCAGTGGCCTCGTGTCCCGTCATCACGCCCGTCGAGGTGGAGACGATCGCGGTGCCCATGCCGCCCTGGACGCGGGGGACGTCGCTGCGGTTGACGTACTGGCGCCGCCCGGGCCGCGAGACGCGGCGCATGCCGCTGATCACCGGCCTGCGGTCTTCGGTGTACTTGAGCTGGATCCGGATCACCTCGCCCACCGCGGTCGGCTCGACCTCGAAGCCGGTGATGTAGCCCTGCTCGGCGAGGATGCGGGACATCTCCTTCTTCAGGCGTGATGCGGGCACCTCGACATCGGGGTGGTCGGCCGCGAGCGCGTTGCGGATCCGGGTGAGGTAGTCGGAGACGGGGTCGGTAAGCATGGGTTCGTTGCTCGTTCGTGGTTGCTTCGGGCTACCAGCTGGCCTTGCTCATTCCGGGGACGTAGCCCTTGTGGGCGGCCTCGCGCAGGCAGAGCCGGCAGAGCCCGAACTTGCGGTAGTAGGCGCGGGGCCGGCCGCAGCGGCGGCAGCGGTTGTACGCACGGGTCTTGTACTTGGCCTTGCGCTGCTGGCGCACGCGCTGTGACGTCTTAGCCATCGCTTCCTTCCTCGTCTTGATCGCCGGATCCCTCGGGCTCGGCCGCGCCCTCGCCCTCGGCGCCCTCCTCTTCCTCCTCCGGGCGCTGGCGCTTCGCGTAGGCCTCGGGGTTCTCCTCCTTGAGCTGCTCGAGCGCCGCCTGCTCGGCCTCGGCCCGCCGGCGCGCCTCCTCCTTGCGGCGCTCCTCCTCGTCCTCGGCGGCGGTGTCGACGGCGCCGGGACGACCCTCGGCGGAGAAGGGCATCCCGAGCCCGAGCAGGAGCTCGAACGCCTCCTCGTCGGTGGCGGCGGTGGTGGTGATCGCGACGTCGAGGCCGCGGACCTCGTCGATCGAGTCGTAGTCGATCTCGGGGAAGATCAGCTGCTCGCGAACGCCGAGCGAGTAGTTGCCGCGCCCGTCGAAGGCGCGCGCGTTGAGGCCACGGAAGTCGCGGATGCGCGGGATCGCGATCGTGATCAGCCGGTCGAGGAACTCCCACATCCGGGCGCCGCGCAAGGTCACCGAGACGCCCACCGGCATTCCCTCGCGGACCTTGAACGAGGCGATCGACTTGCGCGCTCGGCGCACGTTCGGCCGCTGGCCGGCGATCGTGGCGAGCTGCTCGGTCGCCGCCTCGAGGATCGGCGTCGCCTGCTTGGCGTCGCCGACGCCCATGTTGAGGGTGATCTTGGCCAGCCTCGGAACCTGCATCGGGCTCGTGTAGCCGAATCGCTCGGTCAGCTTGCCGGCGACCTCGTTCTCGTACGTCTCGCGCAGCCGCGGCGGCGGCGCGGCGCGCCGTGCGTCTGTGACTGTCGCTGCTTCCATCAAACTCGTTGCTCGCTACTCGAGCGCCTTCCCGGTGCGCTTTGCGTAACGGTGGCGGGCGCCGTCGTCGCCGACTCGCACGCCGATCCGGGTCGGCTTGTTGTCGGTCGGGTCGAGGAGCATCACGTTGGAGACGTCGATCGGCCCCTCCTTCTCGATGATTCCAGACGACTGGGCCTTCTGCGTGTCCTTGACGGATCGCGGGCGCGTGTGGCGCTTGATCAGGTTCAGCCCCTCGACGAAGACCCGCCGGCGACCCGGCTCGGTGCGGATCACGCGGCCGGTCTTGCCCTTGTCCTTGCCGGCGATCACGACCACCGAGTCGTCCTTACGAATGTGCATCGCCTTACCCACGGCTACAGGACCTCCGGGGCGAGGGAGACAATTCGCATGAAGTTGCGCTCGCGCAGCTCGCGGGCGACGGGCCCGAAGATGCGCGTGCCCCGGGGCGCGCCCTGGGCGTCGATCAGCACCGCGGCGTTCTCGTCGAAGGCGATGTAGGTGCCGTCGGCGCGCCCGAGCTGCTTGCGGGTGCGCACGATCACGGCCTGCACGACCTCTCCCTTGCGCACCGAGCCGTGGGGCGTCGCATGCTTGACCGTCGCCGTGATCACGTCGCCGACGCCGGCATAACGACGATGCGAGCCGCCCTTGACGCGGATGCAGAGGATCTCCCGGGCGCCCGAGTTGTCCGCCACCTTGAGCTTCGACTCCTGCTGGATCACGAGCGCACCTTCCTACCTGGCCTTCTCCAGGACCTCGACCAGCCGCCAGCGCTTGGTGCGCGACATCGGCCGCGACTCGATCACCCGGACGATGTCGCCGGCATTCGCCTCATTGCCCTCGTCGTGGGCGTGGATCGTCGCCGACCGGCGGACGACCTTCTCGTATACGGGGTGGCGCCGGACGACCTCGATCTGGACGGTGATCGTCTTGTCGGCCTTGCTCGAGACGACGGTGCCCTGGCGAACCTTCTTCGAGCCCGGACGGCGCTCCGCCGCAGGGGTGCCCTCGCCGGCCTCGTGCTTGGAGCGAGCGCGGGCACGGGTGCGCCGCCGCTCGGACGCCTTCGTCACCCGGGCCGCGGCGCGCTCGGCGGCGCGCTCCTCCGCGGACCGCTGCGGTCGCGCGTCGCCGGTATGGCGGGAGCGCTCGAGCTTGCGCTGCTGCTTCGGGGTCAGCTCCGCCTCAGGCTCGCCATCCGCGGTCGGGGCCGCTGTCGCAGGCTGATCCGCCGGGGCTTCCTCGACAGCGGGCTCCTCGGCCGTGGGGGCCTCCTCCGCGGCAGGCTCCTCGGCAACAGGCTCCTCCGCGGCAGGCTCCTCGGCTGCGGGGGCTTCCTCGGCGGTCTCTTCGTTCTTCTCTTCTTCTGTCATCAGCTCTTGATCGCGCTGCGCCTCGCGCAACTTCTCCGTGCTCGTGGCTCCGTGCTCATTGCAGTTCCTTGTCGAGGTCGATCCCCCGCTCGCGGGCGATCGTCATCAGCCGCGCCATGTCGCGACGCGACTCGCGCAGCCCCGCGGTGTTCTCGAGCTCGCCGGTGGCATGGCGAAAGCGGAGGTTGAACGCCTCCTCGCGCGCCTCCTTGAGCTGCTGGACCAGGTCCTGGTCGCCGAGCGCGTGCACGTCGGAGGCCTTCACTGCGAGAGCCCCTCGCGGGCGACGACCTTGGTCTTGATCGGCAGCTTGTGACCGGCGAGCCGCAGCGCCTCCTTGGCGAGTGCCTCGGGGACCCCGGCAAGCTCGAACATCACCTTGCCGGGCTTGACCACCGCAACCCAGCCCTCCGGATTGCCCTTGCCCGAGCCCATCCGGGTCTCGGCGGGCTTCTTCGTGTAGGGCTTGTCGGGAAAGACGTTGATCCAGACCTTGCCGCCGCGCTTGATCTTTCGGGTCATCGCTACGCGGGCGGCCTCGATCTGGCGGTTGGTGATCCAGCCGCGCTCAATCGCCTTGAGCCCGTACTCGCCGAAGGCGACGCTCGCGCCGCCCTTGGTGTTGCCCCGGCGACGGCCGCGCATCTGCTTGCGGTGCTTGACCCGCTTCGGCATCAGCATCAGGAATCACCCTCCCGCTGCGCCGGCGGCGCCTGCTCTGGCGGCTGCTCAGCGGGCGGCTCGGGGGCCGGCTCGGGCGGCGGCGGGCCGCCCGACTGGGACGCCCCCTCCACGGGCTGCTCGGGCGCCGGCTCCGCCTGCTGCGGCTCGGGCGCCGGTTCCGCCTGCTGCGGCTCGGGCGTCGGGGCCTGCCGCTGCTCGGGTGGAGAGGCCTGCCGCTGCTCGGGCGGAGAGGCCTGCGGCGCCGGCGGCGGGGTCCGCTGCCCTTGCTGTCGCGATTGGGGCGCCTGCCGCCGGGCGCTCGGCCTCGGACCGGCGCCCGAGCCCCCGGAGGGTCGCTGCGGGCGATCGCGGTCGCGGCCCTTGCGCCGGAACGAGCGCGGCGCCAGCTCCTCCTCGTCGGCGCCGGCGCGATAGCCCTCGGGCATAACCTCGCCCTTGTTGATCCAGCACTTGACCCCGATCCGGCCGGTCGTGGTCCGTGCCTCGATGAAGCCGTAGTCGATGTCGGCGCGCAGGGTGTGAAGCGGAACACGCCCGTCTGAGTAGCCCTCGGTGCGCGCCATCTCGGAGCCGCCGAGCCGGCCCGAGACCTGGACCTTGACCCCCTTCGCCCCGGAACGCATCGCCGATGTCAGCGCCCGCTTCATCGCCCGGCGGAACGCCACCCGGTTCTGCAGCTGCTCGGCGATCGACTGGGCGACCAGCTGCGCGTCGAGCTCGGGGCGCTTGATCTCGCGAATGTTGACCTTCACCGGCTTCTTCGTGATCCGGTGCAGGTCACGGCGAAGCGCGTCGACCTCGGCGCCCGACTTGCCGATCACGATCCCGGGCCGGGCGGTGTGGATGTCGACGGTGATCTCGCCGCGCTGCTTGACGATGTTGATGTCCGAGAGACCCGCGTGCGAGAGCTTCCCCTCGATGTGGTCGCGAATCGCCATGTCCTCGAGCAGGTAGTCGGCGAACTCGCGCTGGTTGAACCAATTCGACTTCCAGTCGTGGATGTAGCCGACGCGAAAGCCCTCGGGGTGGATCTTCTGTCCCATGGTCGGTTCTGGCTCCTCAGTCGGTGGTCGGGGTGAGCGCCACCGAGAGGTGACTGGTCTTCTTGTCGATCCGGGTCGCGCGGCCACGAGCGCGGGCGCGCCAGCGCTTCAGCGTCGGGCCCTCGTCGACGCGGATGTCGGCGATCCGAAGGTCCTCGGCGACGAGCTCGTGGTTGGCCTCCGCGTTGGCGGCGGCGGAGTCGATCAGCCGCGAGAGATCGCGGGCGGCGCCCCGGGTCGAGAAGGCGAGCAGGGTGCGCGCCTCCTCCACCGGCATCCCGCGGACCTGGTCGGCGACCAGGCGGGCCTTGCGCGGCGCCACGCGCACGAACCTCGCCTTCGCGCGCACCATCGGGGCTTGCGAGGCGTCAGCCGAGCCGCGCCGCTGTTGAGGCGCCTTGTTCGGCTGCTTGTCGGATCCCTGGGCCAAGACCTATCGCTCCCTGCTGCCGCTTCCGGAATGGGCCCTGAAGGTGCGGGTTGGGGCGAACTCCCCCAGCTTGTGGCCGACCATCGACTCGGAGATGAACACGGGCACGTGCTTGCGCCCGTCATGGACCGCGATCGTGTGGCCGACCATGTCCGGGAACACGGTCGACGAGCGCGACCAGGTCTTCACCATCTGCTTCTGGTTCGATTCGTTCAGCTGCTGGATGCGGCGCATCAGCCGCTCCTCGGCGAACGGGCCCTTCTTCGTCGATCTACCCATGGAGCTTTCCTACCTCTTCTTCTTCCCGCGCCGGCGGCCGCGGATGATCAGCGCGTCTGAGCGCTTGCCCTTCTTCCGGGTCCGGTAGCCGAGCGTCGGCTTGCCCCAGGGGGTAACCGGATGGCCGCCTGGCGTGTGATGGGCCTCGCCGCCGCCGTGCGGGTGGTCGACGGGGTTCATCGCCACGCCCCGCGTCTGCGGCCGCGTTCCCTTGTGGCGCTTGCGGCCGGCCTTGCCGATCTTCACGTTCTGGTGCTCGGAGTTCGAGAGCGCGCCCACGGTCGCCCGCGATTCGGCGCGCACCATGCGCATCTCCGACGAGGGGAGGCGCAGGGTAACCATCGCGCCCTCCTTGGCGACCACCTGAATCGCCGAGCCGGCCGAGCGGCCGAGCTTGCCGCCCTGGCCGGGGATCAGCTCGACGTTGTGGACGACGGTTCCGGTCGGGATCGCGCGTAGCGGCAGTGCGTTGCCGGGCCGGATGTCGGCTTTCTCCCCGGACTCGACCCGGTCGCCCGGGCTCAACCCCTGCGGGGCGAGGATGTAGCTCTTGGCGCCGTCGACGTAGTGCAGCAGGGCGATGTAGCAGGTGCGGTTGGGGTCGTACTCGATCGTCGCCACCTTCGCCGGAACGCCGTCCTTGCGGCGCTTGAAGTCGATCTCGCGATAGCGACGCTTGGCGCCGCCGCCGCGGTGGCGGGCGGTGATGCGACCGCGCGAGTTGCGCCCGGCGGTCTTGCCCTTGCCCTTGGTGAGCGCCTTGTGGGGCTTTCGCGTGGTCAGCTCCTCGCGATCCTGATAGGTCGCGAAGCGCCGCCCGGGGCTTGTCGGTCTTGTCTTTCGCATCGCCATTGCGCTCACCTACTCGGCTACCGCCGCGCCCTCGAACAGCTCGATCCGGTCGCCCGGGGCGAGCTGGACGATTGCCTTCTTCCACGAGCGCGTGCGGCCGCTGTGCAGACCCCGGCGCTTCGGCTTCGAGCGCATCGTGATCACCCGCACCTCGACCACGCCGACATCGAAGATCTCCTCGACCGCGCGGCGGATCTGCGTCTTGTGGGCGCGGTCGTCGACCCGGAACGTGTACTTGCCGTCGGCCATCAGGGCATAGCTCTTCTCCGAGACGACCGGCTCGATGATCACCTGCCGCGAGTCCATCAGGAACCCCCTCCACGCGTCACGTCCGCCGCCCGTGCCTCGAGCACCTCGAGTGCCGCCGCTGAGACCGCGATCGAGGGATGGCCGATCACGTCCGCCACCCCGGCGGCGCCCGCCGGCAGCACGGTGACGCCGGGGAGGTTGCGAAAGCTCTTGTAGACGCCGGTCTCCTCGGGATCGCAGATCACCAGGGTGCGCCCGTCCGGAGCCCACTTGGCGAGCGCCTGGGCGGCGCTCTTGGTCGACGGCTCGGCGAAGGCGGAGGCGTCGAAGACCGCGATGCTGCCACGGCTCGCGTGCACCGAGAGCGCCGAGCGCAGCGCCCGGCGGCGGGCCTTGCGGTTCACCTTGACCGTGTGCGAGCGCGGCTTCGGGCCGAAGGCGACGCCGCCGCCGCGCCGGTGGGGGACGCTGAGCGCCCCGGCGCGAGCGCGCCCGGTGCCCTTCTGCTTCCACGCCTTGGCTGTCGTCATCGAGACTTCGCCGCGACCGAGGGTCGAGGCGGTGCCCCGACGCCGGGCGGCGAGGTCGGCACGCGCCGCCTCGTGTACGAGGCTCTCGTGGAACTCCTCGCCGAACACGCTGGCCGGCAGGTCGGTCTTCGCCTGCTTGCCCAGCGTCGTCGCCTTGATCGCCGCGTCAGCCATCGGAGCGCACCTCCACCGTTCCGCCCTTGGGGCCCGGGACCGCGCCCCGGATCAGCAGCAAGTTGCGCTCGGCGTCGATCTCGAACACCTCGAGTCCGCGCTGCGTGACGCGCCCGCCGCCCATGCGCCCCGGCATCTTCGTGCCCGGGAACACGCGTGCCGGGTCGGCGCTGGCGCCGATCGAGCCCGGCGCCCGGACGTTGTGCGATCCGTGCGAGACCGGGCCACGGCCGAAGTTGTGGCGCTTGATCGTTCCCTGGAAGCCCTTGCCGATGCCGATGCCCGAGACCTTGACCGTCTCCCCGGGCTCGAACTGCTCCACGGTCAGCGGCTCGCCGACCTGGGCCTCGGGCGCCTCGTCGCGGAACTCGACCACGGTCGCAGACGGCGAGGCCCCGGCCTTCTTCAAGTGCCCGAGCTGGGCCCTGGTCAACTTGCGCTCCTCGACCGGGATCGCCGCCACCTGGACCGCCGCGTAGCCGTCGCGATCCGGGATTCGCACCGCCGTGACCGTGTTCGGCTGCGCCTCGATCACGGTCACCGGCACGCGGGTCCCGTCCTCGGTGAAGACCTGTGTCATCCCGAGCTTCTTGCCGACGATCGCCGCCATCACCGCTAAATCTTGATCTCGATGTCGACCCCGGCCGGCAGCGCGTCGAGGCGCTGGAGCGAGTCGATCGTCTTGGGCGTCGGCTGGTGGATGTCGATCAGCCGCTTGTGGGTGCGGATCTCGAAGTGCTCCCGCGAGTCCTTGTCCTTGAACGGCGAGCGGATAACGCAGTAGATGTTGCGATCGGTCGGCAGCGGCACTGGGCCCGACACCGAGGCACCGGTACGGGTGGCTGTCTCGACGATCTCGCGCGCAGCCCGATCGATGGCGTCGTGGTCGTACGCCTTCAGGCGGATGCGGATCTTGTTGGTCGCGAGTGTTGCCACTGGTTTCGATGCTTGTTGCTCTGTGCTCGTTTCGTGGGCGCAAAAGGGGCGCCGTCCAAAAGGGGGACAGCGCCCCGGTCGTATCCGTTACTTCAACGAAGGAGCCGGTCTGAGACCGGCTCCCAAATCCCTACTCGAGGATCTCGGTCACGACCCCCGAGCCGACCGTGCGGCCGCCCTCTCGGATCGCGAACCGAAGTCCCTGGTCCATGGCGATCGGGTTGATCAACTCGATCTCCATCTCGACGTTGTCACCCGGCATCACCATCTCCGTGCCCTCGGGCAGGTTGGCGACCCCGGTGACGTCCGTGGTCCGGAAGTAGAACTGCGGGCGGTAGCCCGAGAAGAACGGGGTGTGGCGGCCGCCCTCCTCCTTCTTCAGGCAGTAGACCTCGGACTTGAACTTCGTGTGCGGAGTGATCGAGCCCGGCTTCGCGAGGACCTGGCCGCGCTCGATGTCCTCGCGCTTGGTCCCGCGCAGCAGGCAGCCGGCGTTGTCGCCCGCCTGGCCCTGATCGAGGTCCTTGTGGAACATCTGCACCCCGGTGACCACCGTCTTCTGGGTCGACCGGATGCCGACGATCTCGACGTCGTCGCCGGTGTTGACGACGCCCTGCTCGATCCGCCCGGTGGCGACGGTACCGCGGCCGGTGATCGTCATGATGTCCTCGACCGGCATCAAGAACGGCTTGTCGAGATCGCGCGTCGGCTCGGGGATGTAGCTGTCGAGCGCGTCGGCGAGCTCGACGATCGACTTCTTTGCCTCCTCGTCGCCCTCGAGCGCCTTCAGCGCCGAGCCCTTGATGATCGGCGTCTCGTCGCCGGGGAAGTCGTACTCGTTGAGCAGGTCCTTGACCTCCTCCTCGACCAACTCGATGATCTCCTCGTCGTCGACCATGTCGGTCTTGTTGAGGTAGACGACGACGTAGGGCACGTTCACCTGGCGGGCGAGCAGGATGTGCTCGCGCGTCTGCGGCATCGGGCCGTCGGCGGCCGAGACGACCAGGATCGCGCCGTCCATCTGCGCCGCGCCGGTGATCATGTTCTTGACGTAGTCGGCATGCCCGGGGCAGTCGACGTGGGCGTAGTGGCGCTTGTCGGTCTCGTACTCGACGTGCGAGGTGGCGATGGTGATCCCGCGCTCCTTCTCCTCGGGCGCGTTGTCGATCTCCTCGAACGACTTCGCCTCGGCACCGCCCTGCTCGGCGAGCACCTTGGTGATTGCCGCGGTCAGCGTGGTCTTGCCGTGGTCGATATGACCGATCGTGCCGACGTTCACGTGCGGCTTGCTGCGATCGAACTTCTCCGCCATCTCGTTCCTCTAACTCCTTCGCTTTGTCTTCGTGCTCAAAA